>SVSP01000019.1 GCA_015064255.1 Oscillospiraceae bacterium | reverse complement strand
ATTTCACGTAAACACGTGCGTACATAGTTTTGTGTAGATTGTTTATTTAATCGTTCCTATTGTTTTTATTGTGCGATCAAAGCTTTCTTTGATCTTTATATAAAGGTCATCGTAAATTTTGAGAGTATCTACATATCCGTTATCAGACTGTATAGGAACGATCACAAAATGATTTCCATTTACAGTTGTTGCTGTATAACAAGGTATATATGACATATTTTCTATAACGACTCTGCCATTTATTTTTTTTATATTAAGGCAAAAAATTATGCTATCTCTATTGGTTTCAAGCTCTTCCATTGACGAGCAGAAATTTCCAAGCGAATATATAACAGGAACTTCTCGTCCGTCTTTGGCAGTAACGGTAGAATATTTTTGCAGAATATGAGGATGAGATCCTGCAATAAAATCAACTCCGCAATCTGCGAGATACTGAGCTATCTCAAGCTGATTTTTAGTTACGGTTACAGAATTTTGTGTGCCAAAATGTATGTAAAATATTATAAATTCTGCTCCGCAAAGTTTTGCATTATCTATATCTGATTTTATTAGATTCTTGTCATAATGGTTGAGCATATAGCTCTGTTCATCTTCGGTAAGAAAGGCTAATTTACCATTATAGGTTTTGCTGTTGTACGAGAAAAGAGCGACTTTTATTCCATTTACATCTATTATAGAATATCTTTTACTATCACGTTCGATGTTACTGCCCGTATGAATAAAATTATATCTTTCAAGATTTTCTATGGTTTCAATAATTCCAATAGCACCGGAATCAGCTGTATGGTTGTTAGCTGTCACAAGCGCATCATACCCTGCATATTTCAACGCGTCAAGATACATCGGAGACGAATTACAGTTGGATACGCCGAGCTTTTTGCTTTCCTCGTTGGCATATGTGTTAGATTGCGAAAGTGTCATCTCAAGATTTCCTATGACAAGATCGGCACTTGAAAAAATGTCTCTTACAAGAGAAAAAGAGTGGGAAAAGTCGTATATATTACTTCCTTTTTTTGCATATGAATGTTGCGTTGAGGTTGCCATAAGGTCGCCTGTTAGTATGATTGATGCTGAATTTGTTGATTTTTCGTTGGTATAAGTGCCGTCATTTTTCTTTGAATAACGGGATAAAGTACTTACAGTTGCTTCTGGAGCTTTACGGTCTACATAAACTGTACAGTAAAAACATTTTCCTGATTCCGAGGTTGCAATTATTTTGGTGACACCTTGCGAAATCCCAAGTACAAAACCGTTTTCGTCTATGCTGGCAATTGACGGATCCTTAGATACCCACTTCATATTTTGTTTTATATCGTAGAGTCTGCAGTAAAGCTCGAATGTTTCGCCTGATTTTATTACTATAGTCGTATTATTTATCGTCAATACGTTATTTACAGGAGTTACGCACACGGGTTCGGATAACGAACTATATATCTCAACGCCGTTTACAATAACATACGAAGCAACTGCAAATTTATATTCTATACCATTTTTGAGGTTTGAAAAAGTTTTTGACGGTGTTCCTGAAAATTTTATTCCGACATAACCTTTTTCTTCTCGGTATTCATAGATACGATATCCGTCAGCACCTTCGACCGCATCCCATGTGAGAGTAACTGCAGAATCCTTTGGAGTAGCTGAAAGATTGACTGGAGTTTCTAGAGCATATTTTGAAAGATTCTCCGACATTTGATCAAGATTGTTATTATTGTTGCATGCATATAATGACAGAAGAAATAAGATTGTCATTGTGAGAGATATAAATCTGCAAATTATCATGTTCTTTTTCATACGGTTTCTTTTTTATTTCCTGTAATAAGTATAATAAGCGATTATCGTGCGTTCTGCACATCCGTGTTCAAGGTCGGGAGCTGTGAGTATAACACCCTCAAGCGAAAGAAGCTCGGATGCTTTAAGATCTTCTATTTTTGCGCGCATAACTATGTCACCCGAAGAAAAAACAAGAAATTCGCCGTCACGTATGGTAAGACTGCCCGCACGGCCGATAACGAGGTCAACGTCATCTTTTCTTTCGGTGCAGTATTTTATAGCTCGTCCGTCGAGCGTTTTAGCCATCTGTATTCTGTATGCCGTACTGTTTTCGTTTTTCGGCAATTTGCGTTTGAATATAGACACTCTTTTAATTTCCTTTCGCTGTGTATTTGAAAAAGTGTGCTTCTGAGTATCTATTATACATTTATTTTCATACTATTTCAAGTGTACTCGGCATAAAAAAGCCATAAATCTGCAAAATAATAAAAAAATTCAAAAAAATTAACAAAAACTATTTTAATTTCGCACATGGTGTGATATAATAAATTGTTTAATTATAAATTATGATAGGAAATTTAAGGTAAGAGGTAGTTAATTTTGGTACGTAACGATTTAAGAAACATAGCAATTATTGCACACGTTGACCACGGTAAGACAACGCTTGTTGACGAAATGCTTAAGCAGGGCGGTATTTACCGTGACAATCAGGCGACAACAGAGAGAGTAATGGACTCAAATGACCTCGAAAGAGAAAGAGGAATTACTATTCTCGCAAAGAACACGGCAGTTCACTATAAGGACGCAAAAATAAACATCATCGACACCCCCGGACACGCCGATTTCGGCGGTGAGGTTGAGCGTATTCTCAAGATGGTAAACGGAGTTCTTCTTCTCGTAGATGCAGCGGAAGGTCCTATGCCGCAGACAAGATTCGTTCTTCAGAGAGCACTTGAGCTTAACCACAGGGTTATCGTAGTAGTAAATAAGATAGACAAGCCCGATGCAAGAATTCACGAGGTAGTTGACGAGGTTCTCGAGCTTCTTCTCGACCTTGAAGCAACAGAAGAACAGCTTGACTCTCCTATGCTGTTCTGCTCGGGAAGAGCAGGAACTGCGTCTTTCTCCCCCGAAGAAAAGGGGACAGATCTCGTTCCCCTTTTCGATACGATACTTGAATATATTCAGCCGCCGGAAGGTGATGAAGAGGACGAGCTACAGCTTCTCGTTTCTTCGATAGACTATAACGAATACGTGGGCAGAATCGGCATAGGCAGAATAGAGCGCGGGGTAATAAACGTAGGTGACGAGGTTGCTATCTGCAACTACCATAATCCCGAATCCCACTCCAAGACGAGAGTCGTTTCGCTTCAGCAGTTTGACGGTCTTGGCAGAGTTTCTGTTGAAAAGGCTTATCCCGGAGATATCGTATGCTTCTCGGGTGCGGAAGAGCTTACGATAGGCGATACTATTTGCTCGGTAGAAGACCCGACACCCCTTCCTTTCGTTAAGATAAGCGAACCCACGCTCGAAATGACAATTTCGGTAAACGACAGCCCGTTTGCGGGAAGAGAAGGTAAGTTCGTTACATCGCGCCAGATCCGTAAGCGCCTTTACGACGAGCTTTTAAAAGACGTTTCGCTCAGAGTTACAGACGGTGAAACGACGGACAGCTTCAAGGTATCGGGAAGAGGAGAAATGCACCTCTCGATACTTATTGAAAATATGAGAAGAGAAGGCTTCGAGGTTGCCGTATCTGCTCCGAGAGTAATATATAAGTATATCGACGGCGTTAAGTGCGAGCCTATGGAAAGAGTTTATGTCGACGTCGGAAGCGAATTTTCGGGCGCGGTTATGGAAAAGCTCGGTGCGCGCCGCGGTGAGTTCGTTGATATGTCCGTAAATGCAAACGGCACACGTACCAAGCTTGAATACGTTATCCCTGCACGCTGCCTGTTTGGCTACAGAAGTAAATTTATGACGGATACACGCGGAGAAGGAATTTTAAATACGATATTCGACGGATATCAGCCGTACAAGGGTGAAATTACCGCAAGATTTACAGGCTCACTCGTTGCATCGGAAAATGGAGTAACTACGTCTTACGGACTTTATAATACGCAGGACAGAGGTCAGCTCTTTATAGGCGTTCAGACTCCCGTTTACGAGGGTATGGTAATCGGTGAAAACCCGAAGGTCGGAGATATCACTATAAATCCCTGCAAGGAAAAACACCTTACAGCAGTGCGTTCAAAGGGCGCGGATGAAAAGCTCATCCTTACACCGCCCAGAATTATGAGCCTTGAAGAAGCTATCGAGTTTATCAACGCAGACGAGCTTATCGAGGTTACGCCGAGCACAATAAGAATAAGAAAGAGTATTCTTAATACCGCGAACAGACTCAAGGCACAGGCAAAGCTTAAGGGTGCGGGCAACTGATAATAAAGATCAAGGAACTTTATATACAGTTTTAAGAAAGGAAATAAAGAATATGTTTAACCTTTTGAAAAGATTTGCTACTTTTTCGGTAGCTGTATGTATGCTGATTTCTATGCTTGTTCTCGCTTCGTGCGAAAAAGAAAATGATAATAAAACTCCTGATAGCGGAAGCATAGACAAACTTACGATATCTAAAGACTATGTTGTCACAAGACCTGACAGCGCTACTGACCTTGAGAAAAATCTTGCAAAGGAAATTAAGGAAGCTATCAAGAATGAGTCGGGAACAAATCTGACAGTCGGTACAGACTGGCTCAGACCCGATGCCGTCGCACCCGAAAAGGAGATTCTCGTCGGTGAAACGTCAAGAGCCGAATCCGTGGCTGTTTACGAAAAGCTTGAAGAAAATCAGTGGGCTGTTACGGTAGCAAACAATAAGCTTATCATCGCAGGAAACGGAAATAAAGCGCTCAGCGATGCTGTTGCTTACTTTATTGATACCTATATCAAAGGAAAAACGATAATTGAAGTCGAAGCAGATGCGGAAAAATACGATACGTCGAAGCTGGTGTACTTCTCTTGGGAAGACGGCGAAACCGTAAAAATATGCAACGGCGGCTCTTATCCCAGACTTTATAAGCTTCAGGACGGACGCCTTATGTGCGCAAGGGACGGCATATACGCTTGCTACAGCAGAGATGACGGTCTTACCTGGAGAGATCAGGGAAAGGGAACGAAGCTCAGCTTTTTCCCGAGCTACGCTTGTGCTAACCCTGCTATATTCCAGATGGAAGACGGCGAAATATTCGTTGCTTACCGCGCTGTCGGTATGGACGGAGATAAATATTACAGAGGAATACACGTTTCCTCAAGTAAGGATAACGGAAAGACGTGGCAGAAAGAGCCTGACGTTATCGTAACAAACAACGATGACGACGGCGGAGTTTGGGAGCCTCATTTCTTCCTCATAGACGGAGTTCTTACCGTTGCTTATGCAAACGACGATGCAGAGTACGTTACAGCTCCTTATCAGCACCTCGAATATAAGCAGCTTATAAACGGCGAGTGGACAAACAGAACGATAATGGCAAACGGTATGGATCATAAGTCGAGAGACGGTATGCCCTTTGTTATTCAGCTTAGCACGGGTGAATACGTTTGTGCATTTGAGGGTTGGATTCCGAATACATATCAGCTTATGATAAAGCTTATCTATTCCGAAGACGGAGTTGAGTGGTCGGAGCCGATAAACGTTTACAGAGCAAACAATATCAATGCGGGCGCGCCTGCAGTTGCAGAGCTTCCGACAGGTCAGCTTGTCGTATCCTATCAGACAGCAGAGGATTGTCCGGATAAAGAATGTACACAGATGAGAACAGTTATTTCTGACGGAACACCGCTGAAATATTTGACAGAAGAAAATTTCTCCGAGCCCGAAAATACCTTTGCAACACCCGAAGGATACACGTCTATGTGGAACGGACTTTATACAACAGAGAATTATATCTATGCTATTACAGGCACGGGCCATCCATCGGGACAGATCAAGCTTCGCAGATATTCGCTTAAAGATATGCAGTAATGTTATCAAAATATCTTTCGGAAATACCAACACCGTAAAAGTTGAAATAGTGAATTAAATATAAAATATGTACGCGCTGCCGCGGATCTTCAGATCTGCGGCAGCGCGTACCTTTTTTTGTAAATTAGATATATCTATTTGAGTATTTTTGACCTGTTGAATATCATAACGAGAACAGGAACCAAAATTATCTGCAAGATAATTCCGGGAACAGCATTTGTAACTGCACCGGCTATAAAAGCCGCAAAGGTAAAGCTTCCGCCGCTTGTCGCAAGACAAACAAACATTGCACATCCCCAAATTATTCGCCCTACTATCATTGCGGTAAGAAGGGAAGCGTACATGTACGGAGTCTTTTTTGGCAGAATTTTGTGCATCAGTCCGGATAACGCTCCGTAAGCGGCGAGCTCAAATGCCATACAGACCGCAGACGGAAAAAAGGGCGGCATACCGAGTGTAAGAGAACGGAAAAGCGGTGCGATAAATCCGACAGCAAGCCCCGATTGCCAACCGCAGATGAATCCGCAAAGCAGTACGGGAATGTGCATCGGGCAAAGCATAGATCCTATTTCGGGAATTTGTCCCGTCAGCATAGGCAAAACGTATGCAAGCGCGAGAAAAAGTGCAGAAAAAACTATTTTTAATATTTTTTGATGAAGCTTCATTATTGTTTCCTTCCTGATGAAAAATTAAAGAACAGAAACGATCTCAGCGAAATCTCTGTAATCATCAACAGTCAAAAATTCAAAATCGGAAAGATACACAGATTCATCGTTGCCGCCAAGACCGTAATCGTCGCCGACAAAAACGACTTCGTCGTGAGAAATGCCGTTTTCTTTGCAGTAAAGGTCAAGCGCGTAATATTTGTTGTACGGCTTCGGCGCCATATCAAATGACGAAGAACCGCCTACAAAAACACAGTAATCTGAAAATATTTCGCAGACCTCGCTGTATATTTTGCGGCGCTTTGTACGGTCGGGATCAAACGCGAGCTTGTCATCGGGATTTGCCTTTGTACCGAGTATGGGAAAGGTTATGCAACCGGATGGATGAAATTCGGTGTTTTCTCCCGCAAATTCTGTAAATCCGTGTTTTTCACGCAAAAAAGTTATCTTTGCATCGATTTTTTCGCGGTCGCAGTCGAATTTTTCATCTCGGATGATCTTTATATCCCCCGTTTCGTAATCGTACTTGCCGTACTGAAGACCGTAATTTCCGATTATGTCGATAGGAAATCCTTCAAGCTGATTAAATATACGTCTTACCTGACCTGCGCCTACCATTAAAAGCTTGTATTTTTTTGCAAGACGTTCAAGTGCCGCGCGATTTTCCGGAATCGGCGGAGTCTTGTGCTGTGTTATTGTTCCGTCAAGGTCAAACGCGATGACCTTGATTTTAGAAATATCCATATTTCTTCCTTTCACAGAGAGGTTTATTTGATATTTTTATTTACAAACGCAAGTCTGCGCTTTGCGATAATTCCGAAGTTTTCTTCTATCTCTTCAAATATCGTGTCGTATTTTCCGCTTGGATGTTTGGACAGAATATTTTTCTTGAGAGCAAGATAATCGGACGTTTTCATAGCTTTTGAAAGAGAGAAAAGCATTGTACTTACCTTTTCTCTATCCTCATCCATAATTCCGGACGAGATGACTCTTCCGAGTATTATGCGTACCGAGGCGCTCGAAAGCTTCGATATATATTTTACAACGCTCACGAGATTGGCGCTGTCCGATCCGAGCACGACAAGCCATATAGCAGACGATATGGTCTCGCTGTCGGTCGCGCCGACACAAAGGTCTATAAGGCGCGTAAAATATATGCGCGCATAGGTGTTTTTAGTATTGTCGGGTGCGGTTTGAAGGAATTTGATAGACAGCGGCAGAGAAATGTCGCTGCTGTCCGCCAAAGTAAGCTCTGTTTCGAGCACTGTCTGAAGTGCGGTCGTAAGCTTTCCGCCTACTTTTTTTATATCGGAAAGAAGCTGTACAAGATTTGCTTCTTTTCCCATATACGATGCTATATTTGAGTCAAGTGTGTTTATTAAAATATCAAGATCGTTTTTCTCGGACGAGAAAAATCTGTCTTTGCAAACAGAGAAGACCTCGTTGATAAAATACCAGCTTTCGTTTTCTACACAGCTTGCAAAAGACCTTGCAAATGCTCTTGAGAAGCATTTGACGTATTTTTCGCTTATATACCAATCCTTGAGGTAGGAAATAAAGCTCTCCCACGAGGTTATTCTTGATGAAACTATCGACTCGCCGATGTATCTTATAGAGCTTTCGTGCATAGCACTGAGAAGCTTCTTGTCTGCCGAGCGTATGCGGCTTACGTTGTTCTTGTAAATTTCAAGTACAAGGCCCTTATCACCGGCAGAATATTTCGAAAGAGCTTCTACAAGTCTTTCGTTTTCACTTTTCAGACCGTCTATAACGTAAATTATTATATCGCGGTCTTCGCTGTACATAAGAAAATCTCTGAATTTATCGTATATAAAATTCGCGTGCGTTTTTTCGGAGATCGCACCGCATTTGCGAAGCATCGCAAGAAGTGAGAGTACGTTTATCGTTTCCTCTGTGCCCGTCTTCATATATTCGAGCAGTTTACCGTTTTCAAGCTCACGCATTATAAAGGTAGTGATGCCCGCTTCCGAATTGAGCTTTCTGCCCTCTTCGAAAAGAATGGCTATAAGTCCGCACCAACCGACAAATTCTTTGAAATCGGTAGTACAGTAATCGTAATATCCGTAGATCACCCTGCGGTAGATATTTTCATCAAATTCAACTACCGAGATAAGCTCTGTGATACACGCGGGAACGCTGTTTTCACGTTCGCTTTCATATTTTATAGCGGCGGGAATGAGATTTATGAGCATATTTACCGATTTTTCTTCTTTGTGGTCATAAAATCCCGAGAAAAGGAATCGGTATATAAAGCTTCTTGTCGTTCCCTCAGACATTCCGAACTCAAACAGAGCATATCGGCGGTCGAGTGTCTGCATTATATATTTCAGCGTTTTTTGACCGAAGCTTTCGCCGTAAAGCTTATCGAGTGCCTCTGTTGCGGTCATTTTTCCGTCTGAAAGCTCGCGCATAATGCGGTAAAACATATTTGTCATTATCTCTTCGGGATGCGAATGATAAGACGCAAGGTGTCCGTAAAGCTTTATTTTGAACAAGCTATCCGAAATAGAAGCAAGATATTTTTCTATAACCTTATCGACGGTATCGCTTCCCAGCGAGCGCAGAGCAAGGTCGCCAAGTGCCTCGCAGAGCTCAATTTCGGAAATTCCGTCGTAAATATCCGTGCGCGCAAGACGGTATATAAGGCATATTCTGTCCGAATCGATAACTCCGTGTGTTTTTACGTAAGTGGCAATAAGCGAGCGAAGTACGTGAATTTCCTCGGGTGCCGTGAGAAGCAGACAGGTGATAAGTCCCGAAAGCTGAAGCTTACCTGCACTTTCAGAGAAAATTCCGTTTTTGGTGTCTATCGAGATATGTCCGCTGTCCGACGAAGCGAGTTTATAGTCATAGTGACTTCCGAGCTTAGAGATTATATGCTTTATTCTGAAAGGCGTACCGTCATCTTCAGAAAAACGGCAGGTGGAATACGGAAGAAGCATAGTTATTTCGCTCGGGAGCAAGCTTTCGCAGGCAAGCATCCAGAAAAGAATATCCTTTTCAGTACCGTTTATGTATATGTCCATATCTCTTCTTATCGCGGCAAAAACACAGTCGAGAACACGTGAAAGCGTACCCGTACCCTTGGTTTTAACGAGCTTTGCGAGAGTTTCAAGAGAAGAAAAAGGCTCTGTTATCTCAATTTCGGGTATAAAGGGCTGCTTTCTTGACACCTTTAAGTCATCAGAGGTGAGCTGTGTCTTGAATTTCTGCGAAAGAAGAATGGATGCAGGTGATATTTTAGGATCATAAGAAAAAATATAAGCGTGTATAATATAGTTTCCCCACGCGGAAAGGCGGTAATCGACACCGCAGTATGTTACCTTTGCACAGCAAAGCAGTCCCGATGGCAGTACGAAAAACGCACAGTCTGTCGGGAAGGTGTTATCTATTTCACGCTGAATGGCGAAGTGAAGTCCGTTTTCACCTTTTTTAGGATATCCGAGGAGTCTTGCCGTTTCCGAAAGGTTTTTCACGACTGCGGATGTAAGCTTGTTCGAAGGTTTATACGCAAGACGCGATGCTACTGCATATATATCACGCTCATCTATGCCGTTGCTTTGAGCAAAAACGTGAAATCCCTTAACAGTATCTTCTTCATTCCAGGAAAAACAGATAAGCTGTTTTACTTTCATAAGATGTCCTCGGCTCCTTTCATTTTCAGTACTATTAAAATTATATCACACTTTTTTTCTTATTGCAATAACGGCAAAAGGAAATTTGAGTTCTTTTTTGTGAATTTTATAAGAATAAAAAATCGGGCAGCTCTTGAAAAGTTGCCCGATTATTTTTTTGGTCACACCTGTTTACTTAGCCGAAAGCTTTTTGATTTTTATTATAAAGATAACTAAAAGAACAGATAGCACTAAGATCACAATTACTGAAATGATGAACAAATAATATACGAGTTTATCGTCTGATTTTTGCTCCGAGTACGTGCAGAGATCGCATATTCCGTCTTTGTCAGCGTCGATATGATTTTCGGTATCTTTTTCGCCTTTAGGAATATTTTCTATCTCGTTTTTTGCATTTTCATCGGCAAAGATCTTTTCGCAAACTTCACATTGCCAATATGCTTCCGTGGATTCGGTTACGCAGTTTCCCAAAACCGCATCGTGTTTTTTGAGCTTGTGATCTACTGTGTATGTAATGTCTTCCATAGTTACTTCGATATAAATATCGTTTTCCAAAAGATATATTTTACCGCATATCAAACACTTGTAATGCTCTTTCACACCGAGTGTCAGACAGTTTCCCTCTTCTCCGTTGATGTGAGAATATTCACATATGTGAGATTTTTCATATCCGCAGACCGTACAAATTCCGGAAAGCGAGTCTTTTGGAATGTCGTGTGTGCCCGATGCTATGATTACACCGCACCGACAAGTCTTTTTGTGTCCGTTTGAATCGTATGACCATTCAAGGCTTTGTTCCGAATCAATATGGTTTGTCCTGTCTTTTGGCAATTCAAGATCTGCGGTGTATATTCTTACGTAATTTTCTCCGTTTTTGATATATAGTTTATTGCAATCGTCGCATTTATAGTGAGCAATTTTGCCTTTAGTAATACAGTCTGACGGAACTTCGGGAACAAGCGTGTACGTGCAGGTGTGTGTTCTCACGTAACCGCAGGTTTTGCATGTCCCCGAGAGCGAGCTTTCGGATATACTGTGATTGCCCGATGCTATGACCGTGCCGCAGCGGCAGGTCTTTTTATGCGTGCGGTCATCATAAGTCCAGCTAAGGTCGCGCACGGAATCGACGTGATTGTTTGGATCTTTGGTAATTCGGAGTTCATTTTCTGTCGTTTCGTTATATACCGTGCCTGTTTTGATATACAGTTTTCCGCAGGCGTTGCACTTATAGTGAGTGTTTTTGCCTTCATTCATACAGTCGGCATAAGTCATAGGCGCTCTCGTATATGTGCATACGTGCGCCTTTTCGTACCCGCACACCGAACAAACACCATCGAGCAGATTCGATTCAATATCGTGCGTCTCCGATTTTAGCACGGCGCCGCAACGACATACTTTTTTGTGAACGTCCGAATCGCACGTCCAAGGAAGATCGTTTGCTGTGTCGATATGATTTGACTTGTCTTTGGGCAATTCAAGATCTGAGGTGTATATTCTCACATAGCTTTCGCTGTTTTTGATATATAGTTTATTGCAAGCCTCGCATTTATAGTGAGCCATCTTGCCTTTCGTCATACAGTCTGACGGCACTTCGGGAACAGGCGTGTACGTGCAGGTGTGTATTCTGACGTATCCGCAAGTCTTGCACGTTCCCGAGAGCGCACTTTCGGATATACTGTGATTTCCCGACGCTATGACCGCGCCGCAACGGCAGGTCTTTTTATGCGTGTGATCGTCATAGGTCCAGCTAAGGTCACGCACGGAATCAACGTGGTTTTCAGTATCTTTGGGGATTTTAAGCTCGTTTTCTGTTGTTTCGGTATATACCGCACCTGTTTTGATGTACAGTTTTCCGCAGGCGTTGCACTTATAATGCAGTTTTCTGCCTTCGTTCATACAATCGGCAGCTACAGCGGAGATTGTAGTATAGGTGCAAGTGTGAATTTTCTCGTATCCGCACACCGAACAAACACCTTCAAGCATATCCGCCCCGATATCGTGCGCTTCTGATTTTAGCATTACACCGCAACGGCAGACCTTCTTATGACCGTCAAAATCGCACGTCCAAGGCAGATCGTTCGCATTGTCAATATGATTTGATTTATCTTTAGGCTTTTCGAGGTCGGCGGTGTATATTCGCACATAATTTTCGCCGTTTTTGATGTATAACTTTTTGCAAACCTCGCACTTGTAGTGAGCTGTTTTGCCTTTCGTCATACAGTTGGACGGTACTTCGGGAACAGGTGTGTACGTGCAGGTGTGTATTCTGACGTAATCACAGACAGAACAACTTCCTTCAAGTGCATTTGCGGAAATATCGTGCTTTGCCGAGTAAAGCTCCTGTCCGCACCGACAGATTTTATAATGTCTTGTGTTATCATAAGTCCAAGACAAAGACTGCGCGGAGTCGATATGATTATCAGCGTCAAGCTCTGTTTCAATTTGCGAAACGGTTTTTTCGATATATACGTTACCGCTTCTTATATAAAGCTTTCCGCAATCGGTACATTCATAATGCTCCCGTTTGCCTTTTGTAATGCAGTTGCCGCTTTCAGCATAGTGGCGTATGAAGGATTCGCACAGATGGATTTTATTATACCCGCAGACAGTACACCTGCCTTCAAGAGCATCGGGTGCTATATCGTGACTACCCGATATAAATACCTTTCCGCACCTACAGATTTTAGAGTGTGTACTTTCATTATGCGTCCACAAAAGATCTTCCTGCTTGTCGATATGGTTTTTTGTATCTTTTGGAATAGTGAGATCTGCATTTGTTGTGAGTGTCCATACGCCGTCTTTTTCGAATATAAGCTCGCCGCATACCGTACATACGGAATGTTCTTTTTTACCGCTATTCATACAGTTTGCAGGAACTTCCGAGATAATTTCTCCGGCAGTATGTTCAAAGTGAAAAGGATTTGATACTGTAACATTTTTTATTTCGATACGTGCTCCCGTACCGTACAAATAAAATCCGAATTCTCCGCCGAAATCTTCTCCCGAATCTGTTTCGGTGCTTATCATTTCTGTGTCGTTGATGAAAACTTTTACATACCCGTCAGATGTAAAACTCACCGAAAGCTTTACGGCAGGTGCTTCGAAAACCGACGGATCAATAGCCGCAAAAGCACAGTTTTCCGCGTCAAATCCTCGGTGTTCGGACAGCTTCAGCGTATTGCCTTCTATATATGCGCTGTAATAAAAAATATTGTTTCCTTCAATATTTCCGTAAGTACGAATTCCGTTTCCTCTAAACACTATACCGCCCATCGGAAGACTGTTTATGTTAGTTGAAAATTCTGCGCTTATTTTTCCTTCTGTCAAAAGCTCGTCCTTTATTATCATAGACGGAAGCGCCGATTCCGTGTAAAAACCGTCTTCGATACTTTCAAAGGTTCCCGAAATAGTGGTATAACCGTATATTTCGGCAAAAACAGAGAAGTGAAATATACAAACTAAAACAAAAACAAGAGTTAGAATTTTTAAAAATCTGTTATTCATAAAGACTCCAACAAATCGACTGGAAATGACATTATTATAAGATAATTATATCATATTTTACCGTCTTGTCAATATCGTTGCTCTGTTTAGCTTTTTGTATCAAATAAAATTTTATCAAAAAACGCATCAAAAAAGGAAGGATTTTAAATCCTTCCTTAGTTTGTATTTTATTCCTTAACGACCGCAATACCGAGGTCACGGTAAGCCTGCTCGTCTGCGGGTGCAGGGCACTGCGACATAGGCTCGGAAGCGTTCTGTACCTTCGGGAAGGCAACGACGTCACGAAGACTTTCTGCGCCCGACATTACCATTGTAAGACGGTCAAGTCCCATACCCGAACCACCGTGAGGCGGAGCACCGTATTTGTAAGCGTCAACGAGGAATCCGAACTTTGCGTCGATCTCTTCCTTGGTAAGTCCGAGAGCGTCAAACATCTTTTCCTGAAGCTTCCAGTCGGTAATTCTGATAGAACCGGAAAGAAGCTCGATTCCGTTGAGTACAAGGTCATATGCCTTGGCGCGTACTGCACCCGGATCGCTTTCGAGAAGGGGCAGACATTCTTCCATAGGCATTGTGAAGGGATGGTGCATAGCATCCCAGTGCTGTGTTTCTTCGTTCCATTCGAAGAAGGGGAATTCTGTGATCCATACGAAGTTGAACTTGTCGGGAATCATAGAAAGTTGCTTTGCGATCTTAAGACGGAGCGCACCGAGTACGGGAAGTACAACGCGGTTAGCGTCTGCAACGATAAGAGCAACGTCGCCGCGGCGGCAGTCGATCTTATCCATAATTGCACCAAGAGTTTCGGGAGAAATGAACTTCGCGAAAGAGCAGTTCGGAGCTTCGTCAACGAATCTGATGTATGCAAGACCCTTTGCACCGATTCCTTTTGCGTGCTCTGTGAGCTTGTCGATCTCTTTTCTCGAAAGAGTAGCCGCACCGCCCTTGACAACGATAGCGCGAACGCTTCCGCCGTTTGCGACAGCACCTTCAAATACGCCGAATCCCGAGGTGGATGCGATGTCCGAAATATCCTGAATTTCCATAGCGAAACGTGTGTCGGGCTTGTCAGATCCGTAACGCGACATAGCTTCCGCATATGTCATACGGGGGAGAGGAAGCTCAAGCTTTACGCCGAGTATTTCGTCGAAAAGTCTTGCCATAAGACCTTCGTTGATGTTCATTACGTCTTCCTGCGTTGCGAAAGACATTTCAAGGTCGATCTGTGTGAATTCGGGCTGACGGTCAGCACGGAGGTCTTCGTCGCGGAAGCAACGTGCGATTTGAATGTATCTGTCATATCCTGCGATCATAAGAAGCTGCTTGTAGATCTGAGGGGACTGCGGAAGCGCATAAACACATCCCTTATGGATACGCGAGGGAACGAGATAGTCGCGCGCTCCTTCGGGAGTTGCCTTTATCATCATAGGTGTTTCTATTTCGGTAAAGTTGTTCGAATAGAAATACTGACGCGCGATGCGTGTGATCTCGTTGCGCATAAAAATATTCTTCTGAAGTGCGGGACGGCGAAGATCGAGATAGCGGTACTTGAGCGCGATCTCTTCGCCTGCGTTGTAGTTTTCGCCGATCTCGAAGGGAAGGGTGTCCGCTTCGGAAAGTACCTTCATTGACGTAACGAAAATTTCGATCTCACCCGTGGGAATGTTCTTGTTCACAGAGGAACGTGCTCTTACGCTTCCTTTTGCGGAAAGTACGTACTCACTGCGGCAAGTAAATGCCTTTTCGAAAACCTCCTTGTCGGTAGCGTCGTCAAATGCGAGCTGAACTACGCCGCTTTTGTCACGCAGGTCGATAAAGATAAGGCTTCCGAGGTCGCGGCGGCGCTGTATCCAACCGCAAACTGTAACTTCCTTGCCGATGTCAGATGTGCGGAGCTGACCGCAATATACTGTTCTTTTGTCTTCTTTTGTAAAAAATTCTGCCAAAATATATCACTCCAAATACTTAATTATTTTTAGTTGAAAAATTCTACGATCTTGTCGATCTCGATTTCGTTCTGTGAGCTGTCAGCCATACTGCGGAGCTGTGCGCATCCGTTTTCAAGCTCGCTGTCGCCGATTATTACCGTGTATTTTGCGCCTATCTTGTCGGCGTATTTCATCTGTGCCTTGAGAGAGCGTCCTACGAGATCGCATTCTGCATAAACGCCCTTATCGCGGAGCTTGGATACAAGTCCCGATGCCTTAACGGCAGCAGCCTGTCCCATAGATGCGATGTAAACAGCAGGACTGTTATCTGCTTCGGGAACCTTTGCCGCAGGGAGAAGACGGGAAATTCCCATTCCGAAGCCGCACGCGGGAGTTGCGGGGCCGTCAAGCTCACTTACAAGTCCGTCGTAGCGTCCGCCGCCGCAGATTGTTGACTGCGCCCCAATAGAGCCGCAAACGAATTCAAATACTGTGCGCGAATAGTAATCAAGACCGCGGACGATAGAGGTATCTACCGTATATTCGATGCCCTTTTCGGTAAGACAACTTTCGAGAAGCTCCATATGAGCCTTACAGTCGTCGCAGAGATAGTCGATCGTCTTGGGCGCATTTTCCGCAAATTTCTTGCATATTTCGCTCTTGCAGTCGAGAATTCTCATCGGGTTTGTTTCAAGACGTGTTTTGCAGGTGTCGCAAAGCTCGTCGCGGCAGGAAGAGAAGTACTCTTTAAGCGCATTTCTGTGACCTGTTCGGCAGTTCGGACAGCCGATAGAGTTTATTCTCAGCGATACGTTTTCGATGCCGAGATTTTTTATTATAGAGTTTGCAAGTGAGATTATATCTGCATCAGCCGCCGCAGATGAGCTTCCGAAAAGTTCTACACCGAACTGCTCGAATTCGCGGAAGCGTCCTGCCTGAGGAGCCTCGTGTCTGAAGCAGTTGATTATATAATAGAGCTTTATCGGCATAGTGTCCGAGAATTTTTTGTTTTCAATGAGGGCGCGTGCTACGCCTGCAGTACCTTCGGGACGAAGTGTGAGCGATTCGCCGCTTCTGTCTGTGAAGGTATACATTTCTTTTTGAACAACGTCGGTCGTGTTGCCGACTCCGCGGGAGAAAAGCTCGGTCGCTTCAAAGGTAGGAAAGCGTATCTCACCGAAGCCGTACTCTGCGGCTGTTTTTCTGCAAACAGCTTCAACGTACTGCCATTTTCCCGTAGCATCGGGGAAAATATCAAGAGTACCTTTTTGTTTTCTTATCATAGGATTTTTTGATGTCCTTTCGGTTTATATAGTAAAGTTATTGAAAATTAAATGTACCTGAAATAAAAATATCTGTTCAAATACGTATTCATATTATTATAACAGAAAAAAACTTGCTTTTCAACAGTTTTTGTAAAAAAATAAAACTATTTATCTGATTTTTCTCGCTTATCTATCGCGCAAACGTGCAAAACGCTGTTTTCTACTCTGAATTTTATCTCAAAATCACTGTATTCAAATCCGTATATTCGGCTTGCATCCTTGTGATATGCGGGACGCGGGTCGCCCGAGAGAGCTTCGATCAAGGCACTTCGCTTTTCTTCGGGAATGAGAGAGCGCAGCTCTTCGGGAAAATCAACCTCGAGAAAATAGTCCTTCGTCTGCGCGGTAAAGCCGTCGGACGCACCTTCGCAGATGTCAACGTAAGGGAGATAAGGCTTGATGTCGTATATCGGACTGCCGTCCATAATGTCCGCACCCGAAACGACGAGAATGTAGCCGTTACCGGCTTTTTCTACCCCTTCAAGCTTTACGCAGGTGAGCGCGATCGGATTCGGCCTGTACGGTGCGCGTGTGGCAAAAACTCCCATACGGGTATTGCCGCCGAGGCGTGGTGGGCGCACGGTAGGTGACCATTTTTCACCGAAAACCTCTGAAAATCCCCATATCAGCCAGAGATGCGAGTACCCGTCTATGCCGCGCAGAAGGTCGGAATTCCTGTACTCGGGTTCAAAAACTATTTTTGAAATAAGCGAAGATGAAAGTCCGCTTTGACGCGGAAGCCCGAATTTTGTGGGAAAATCGTTGCGTATGCGTGCTACGGTCTTCAAAGTGAGATCGAGATCGCACGGTTTGAAATTTTCTTCCATAAATATTCTCCTTTGGCGAGATGTTACTTTGCCGCTTTCAGTTTTGTTCAAGTGTATTCTTGCGGTAATCGGCGGGCGTTGTACCCGTGTATGCAAGGAAGACTCGGTTGAAATTACGAATGCTTTGAAAACCGCTTTCGAGAGCAATTAGCGCGATACTGTCACGGGTGTTTATAAGCCTTTCCTTGGCATTGTCTATGCGGTATAGATTTATATATTTCCGTATATTTATCTTTACGTTCATACTGAAAACTCTTGACAGATAGTGCGGCTCGTATCCGAGCTCCTGCGCCATATTGACAAGAGATATTTCTTCCGTGTATCGCTCAGAAATATATCCGAGCATTTTGTGTATAAGCTCCGAGCCTTCTTTTTTCGATGAAACAAACTCGCTTTTTTCATAAAAATCGCTGCAAACGGCGTAAAGCGCCGCTTTAAGCGCAAGCGGCGAACGCTTTTCCTTTTTTATGCAGTATTCAGTATAAAAATTCCGTACGTTTTCGTCGCAGTCAAAAACAGGGCACACAGTGGTTTTTCCGTAAATAAGCTTGGCAAAGAGAGGCACGTTGTCCTGTGAAAAAACGTGTACGATGACGCGGGTATGACCGATACTTTCGTATGAGTGTATCATATTTGACAGTATGATAGCCATTTGACCGCCATTTAAGTTGTATTCTTTGCTTTCTATATTCAGTTTGAGAGTGCCTTCCTCTACGTAAACGAGCTCTATATCCCTGTGAAAATGAATAACGTAGCTGAAATCGCTGTATATGCGTATATCGTTGTTTGTAATTCCGCCCGAATTGTCTGTCTGGTATAAAATCACGGCATCCACCCGAAAAAGATAATTTTTGTCTATTATTATATATTTTTTTGCTTTAATTGTCAAGTCGGTTTTTGTATAATGTATTTAACGGAACGGTTAATGGAAATTAATGTGAAAACAAGAAATTTGTAAGAGAATTTAACGAACTATATTGAAATTAACTGTAATTTTGTTATAATTGAAGTGAAAAGGTTTTTATTTTGATTTGAATGCACTTTTTGTGCGGATATGAGGTGTTTTATGTCTGAACTCAGAGAATTCATAATAAACAAGAAGCATCACGCTTACAGAAAGCGAGTTCCCGAAACTCTTGCCGAGGAGTATAAAAAAGAAGGTCTTGATGCAAAAGAGCGTATGACACGCCGATTTGAGTATCTTATAGGAGAAGAAACTCCCGTGATACTCGACGGGGAAAAGATAGTTTTCATAAGAACTGTCGAAAATATCCCGAACTGCTTTACCGAAGACGAGTTTGCGGAAATGCGCGAAAAGTATTTTCTTCACGAGCTTGGATATATGTCCAATTTTTCGCCCGATTACGAGAGCGTTATAAAGAACGGTCTTCTTTGGATGCGCGAAAAGGGGGACGAGTATCTTGCAAGAGAAATGGACGCGCTCATAAGCCTTGCGGACAGATACCGCGAGGAAGCGATAAAAGTAGGACGCGAAGACGTGGCAAAGGTTCTTGAGAGAGTATCAAGATACGGCGCACGCACCTTCAGAGAGGCGCTTCAGCTTTTCAGGATCATACATTTCGCACTTTGGCTTGAAGGAAACTACCATAACACCTGCGGACGCTTTGATAAATATATGTATCCGTATCTTAAAGCCGATCTTGATGCGGGCAGAATCGATGAGAAGGAAGCGTACGAGCTTGTAGTTGACTTTTTCCTGTCGTTCAATAAGGACAGCGACACTTACGTCGGCGTTCAGCAGGGCGATAACGGACAGAGTATGGTGCTCGGCGGAATAGACGTGGAAGGTAACGAAACTTTCAATCTTCTCTCGAAGCTTTGCCTTGAAGCAAGCCGTGAAAATCTGCTTATCGACCCGAAGATCAATCTGCGCGTTTCAAAAAACACTCCCGATGAGATTTTTGAACTCGGAAGCGAGCTTACCAAAGCAGGACTTGGATTCCCTCAGTATTCAAACGATGACGTTGTTATCGACGGACTCGTAAAGCTCGGTTATTCGCCTGAAGACGCATGCGATTACGCGGTTGCGGCTTGCTGGGAGTTTATAATCCCGAAATACGGATTTGACGTTGCAAATATCGGCGCGCTGTCTTTCCCGAAGGTGGTCGATATCGCTCTGCACGAGGATAAAATATTTTCATCATACGAAGAATTCGAGAATACGGTTTTTGAAAAGATACAGGAAGAATGCGACCGTATCTGCGACGGCATAAAGACTCTCTATTTCATTCCGTCACCGATACTCACGAATATGATAGAAGCGAAATATCACAATTTCGGTCTTCACGGAACGGGTATAGCAACCGCAGCAGACTCGCTTGCCGCTATCGAAAAATATGTTTTCGAGGAAAAAAAGCTTACCTTTGAAGAAATGAAAAATGCGGTGGATAACGATTTTGAGGGAGATCCCGAGCTTCTTCATACGCTCAGATACGATGCTCCTAAGATGGGACAGAATCGCTCCGAAGCGGATGAAAAGGCTGTAAAGCTTCTCGCAAAATTCTCGGAAAGCCTTAAAGGAAAGAAAAACTGCGAAGGCGGTATATTCCGCGCGGGAACAGGTTCTGCGATGTTCTATCTCTGGCACGCCGCCGAAATAGGTGCATCTCCCGACGGAAGAAGAAAGGGCGAACCCTTCGGAACTAACTACTCACCAAGCCTTTTTGCACGAATAGACGGACCGTTTTCACTGATATCGTCATTCACAAAGCCCGAGCTTAAGGATTCGATAAACGGCGGACCGCTGACGGTTGAATTTGCATCTTCGATGTTCTCGGACAGCGAGAGCGTAAAGAAGGTCGCTATGCTTGTAAAGACATTTATTCTTATGGGCGGACATCAGATTCAGCTTAATACGGTAAATATTGACGTTCTCCGCGATGCACAGGAAAATCCCGAGCTTCACAGACAGCTTGTTGTACGTATCTGGGGTTGGAGCGCATATTTCGTTGAGCTCGATCGCGAATTCCAAAATCACGTTATGAAGCGCAAGGAGTACAGTCTGTGAACGGCAGAATATTCGATATAAAAGAGTTTTCGGTACACGATGGACCGGGCGGCAGAATAACAGTTTTCCTTAAAGGATGTCCTCTTAAATGTCTGTGGTGCCATAACCCCGAGGGACAGTTGCTTGAAAAGGAGCTTATGGTCAAAAGGTCATTTTGCAAGGGCTGCGGAGCTTGCACAATAAACAAGGAAAGTGAAACCTTTAAAAAATACGGCAGAGACGTTGGTGCTTGCCCGGAAAATCTTATTTCTGTGGTCGGGAAAGATTATTCGCCCGAAGAACTTGCAGAAAAAATAATATCGTATAAGCCGATCCTTTCGGCACTCGGCGGAGGCGTTACCTTCAGCGGAGGCGAGCCTCTTATGCAGCACGAATTTGTCAGCAGGTGTGCCGATATTTTAAGAGAAAATAACGTACATATCGCACTTGAGACCTGCGGATTTGCACCAGAAAAGGTGTTTTCCGAAATTCTCTCAAAGGTTGACTACGTTATGTACGATATAAAAATAATGGATAGCGCAAAGCATAAGCTTTACACGGGATGTCCGAACGAGATCATTCTTAAAAACGCGGAAACTCTCAAAAAACGCGGAATTCCATTCGTGTTCCGCACACCGATGATTCCGGATATTACCGATACGGAAGATAATCTTAAAAAGATCGAAGAGTTTACAGAAGGCTTTAATTGGGAAAAGATACCGTACAACGAGCTCGCGGGTGCAAAATATCCGCATCTTGACAGAACTTATTCGCTTGAGATAAGCGAAAGCGATACAAACTGATATCAAAGAAAGGATTTGAAATTTATGAAAAAGGTTTATCTTGTAATGCCAGAAAAAATAGGCAGAATAGCACCGGAAGTTTACGGACACTTTTCCGAACATATCGGAGGAGTATTTTATGACGGAGTTTACGTAGGAAAAGACTCGGATGTTCCGAATATACGCGGATTCCGCAAGGATGTTATCGAAAAACTCAGAGATATCGAACCTCCCGTTCTTCGTTGGCCGGGCGGATGCTACGCAGAGGTTTACCGTTGGCGCGACGGTATCGGTGAAAACCGTCCGACACGTCCGAGCTGGTGGACAAGAGATGACGGAAGATATGAATCAAACGAGGTAGGAACACACGAATTTATGGATTTCTGTGAGCTTATCGGCGCAAAGCCTTACTTTGCTATGAACGTTACCTCAATAACTCCGATGGATGCGCGCGACTGGATGGATTACTGCCTCTCCCCCAAGGGAAGCACAACTCTTGCGCTTGAGCGTGAAAAAAACGGTCATCCGGAGCCTTTTGATATTCCGTATTGGGGCGTCGGTAACGAAAACTGGGGCGGCGGCGGTCATATGACTCCCGATTACTATGCTCTCGAATACCGTAAATTCTCGACGATAATGTACAATACCGTTCCGCGCGGACAGCACGTTGATCTTATCGCAGGCGGCGCTAACGGCGGCGATATCAGATGGACCGATGCACTTGTAAAGGGACTTGAAAACTGCGGTGCGCCCGTTCATGGAATGTCCTTCCACTATTACTGCGGAAATGCGGGAGATCCTCTGAACTTTACCGAAGATGAATGGTATCAGCTTCTCGATAAATCCGAGATTATGGAAGACCTTATCGTCCGCCACTATGCAGGGGCGCAGGCAAAGAGAATGGACGGCAAGCTTAAGCTCGTAATCGACGAGTGGGGATGCTGGCATCCCGACGGATCGGGTCCGAGCAAGGGATATAATCTCTTTGAGCAGCAGTCAACTATGCGCGACGCTATGGTTTCGGCTATTACTCTCAATATTTTCAATAATCACTGTGAAAAGATCAAGATGGCGAACGTTGCACAGCTCTGTAATAACCTGCACGCGCTCTTCCTTGCAGGCGGTGAGCACTGTATAACTACGCCCACTTATCACGTTTTCAAGATGTATAAAGAACATCAGGGCGCAGACGCAGTAAGATGTGTTACCGAAAATAACAGCGACCGCAGAAGTGCGATATCTGTTTCTGCTTCCGAAAAGAACGGCTACGTAACCGTTACACTTGCAAACAGAAGCTGTACAGACGACGCTGAGATCAGCCTTGAATCTCTCGGAGCAAGCGTTGAAGCAAATGCAAAGGCGATGCTTCTCGCAGAGGATGATATGCACGCGCACAACACCTTTGAAGATCCCGAAAGAGTAACGATAAAGGAGATCGACGTGGACGTTTCCAAGCCGATAACCATTCCCAAAGCCGGAATTATGAGTATTTCGATCAAACTTGCATAAAATTATATTAACCGAACCGGAATTTTCCGGTTCGGTTATAAGTGTTTAGTAGTGGGAATATAAAATGGTGCTAAATAAAGAAAAAATCAGTATACTCTATTCAAAAAATGCGGGAAACGATTTTGTTAAAGCCGTTTCTGCTTTTAAAAACAGACTTGAAAAGAATTTAAACTCCGAAATAACACTCTGTGAATATGGTTCGGCTGCGTATGAAGAGTGTGTAATATGTGTCGGAGAAACTTCCGATACTGTTTCCCAAAAAGCGAAGGTTTTTCTTTTCAAAACAGAAAAGCAAAGCGAATGTATTATAAGCTTTCGTAAAAATAAGATTGCGATTCTCGGAAAGAGCGAAGATCTTACCATTCGAGCAATGAAATATTTTCTCACAAATATCGACAGAATTTTTGCCGAGAAAAATGCCGATGCAGAAGATATTATTTTTGAAGTCGATACGGACACTTTTATTTTTAACGAAAATCTCGTTGAACTTGAGATCAGTGATCCGTATACGGTGTATGAAAACAAAGAAAAACGCTCGGCAAATCAATATCCGAAGGCGGTTTTGCTTCAAAATCAGCCAAATGAAGAGGATAACGGTACTATTATTGCTACACTTAATTCGAGTGAGCATTTTTATCGTATTTTGGAAAGCCGCGACGACGGTGAAAGCTGGACGGAAATTTCTGCGGCTTGTGATACGATAAATACGGGAGTTCGCGGCGGACGTATGCCCGTGCTTTTTGAGCTTCCCGAAGATCTCGGAAAATTCAAAAAGGGAACGATCATACTCGCAGGTACATCAAGTGCATATCTCGATATGCACGAAAAAACCGCAATAGTAATATATTACAGTACAGACGTCGGAAAAACGTGGACGGCGCATATGAGCATAGATTTTGCAGGTGGCTATCTTGACGGTGACGGCGTATGGGAACCTTTTCTCATCTATGAAGAAGAAACAAAACGCATATACTGCTTTTATTCGGACGATTCGGATCCCGAGCACGACCAAAAGCTTGTTTTCAAATATACGGAAGACCTTGAAACTTGGATAGGTAAGGATGGATGTCTGCCTGCCGATGATCCGTTTGAAGCTGTTGCATTGGAAGATCCTGTGCTTCGTCCGGGAATGATAGCTATTTCAAAAATGAACAACGGCGAATATCATATGGTATATGAAATAGTGAAAATAAGAAAGATAAATACACTTTCGCCGATATATTACAGAAAAACGCGAAGACTCGACGATTGGGGAGATATCACCGACCTCGGAAAGCCTGTTGAACTTGCAGACACGACAACCTTCGGAACGTCACCTTGGAATGCCTGGAGCCATCTTGGCGGCGAGTGCGGAACACTCTTCGTGACGGCAAGGCACAGAGATAATTTCGGATCGGACAGAAGTTCTCCCGACCTTTTCGTGAGCTTCGATTACGGAGAAAGCTATCTGTCGGTACCAAATCCCGTATCATATCAGTTTAATAACAGTTGCCGTTGCGGATACAGCCCTATGCTTATGTTTTCGCCCGACGGAAAAACACTCTACTACTTTAACAATCCTCTTGCCGATGGAGAGTCATCGAGAGAAAAAATAGTTATGATACGTATAAAAATTATAGAGTAAAGGAGAGTAATAGGAAAATGAAAAAAATCAGGTCTGTACTCACATTGCTGTGTGCAGTAATTTTAATGGCATCCTGCTGTGTAAGCTGTGAAAGTGAAAATGTCAAAACAGAAGGCTTTGATATAAACGGATATACGGTAATACGGTCAAGCAGGGCATCAAAGGATCTTATTTCCCATACCGTCACATTCAAAAATATGATAAAAACAACTGTCGGTACAGAGCTTTCGGTAAAAGAAGACTGGGTACCGCGTGACGAAACACTTGACGAGTCGGGCAGCGAGATACTTGTAGGTAATACAAACAGAACGGCATCTGCAAACGCGAAAGCGAAGCTTGACGAAAGTGACGACGAAAACGCATTTATTATCGAAATAGTCGGCAATAAGATAGTCATACTCGGAAAAACAGATGAAATAACCATTCACGCACTTAAATATTTTCTCATTAATTTCGTGAGAACGTCAAAGGAAGACGGTAAGATTTTCATAGATGCAAATTACAGCAAGATATCTTCCGCAGATACGAACGTAATTATGTTTGACAATTTCGTTCAGTTCAAGATGAGCGATATAGTTTCCGTATATGAGCCGCAAAGTCAGTGGTCAACTACAACCTTTCAGTATCCGAAGATCATCCAGCTTCAGTATCAGGAAAAAGAAGAAAATAACGGAATACTTTTGTCGATACTCAATTCGAGCGAGCATTTCTACAGACTTTTCAGAAGCTATGACAACGGCGACGATTGGAAACAGGTTACACAGATATACGACAAGATAAATAAAGGTGTCAGAGGTGGCCGAATGGGAACTCTTTACGAGCTTCCCGCCGATATCGGTGACTTCAAAAAGGGTACTATAATTTTGGCGGGTACGTCGAGTGCGCTTGATACTCATCCCGAAAAGACGGCTATCGTGCTTTATTACAGCACAGACCTCGGAGAAACCTGGACGGCATATCAGAGCATAGATTTTGCAAAGGGACGTACTAACGGAGATGGTATATGGGAGCCTTTCCTTATCTACGAAGAGGAAACAGAACGCATATACTGCTTCTATTCGGACGATTCGGATCCCGAACACGATCAGAAGCTTGTTTATAAATATACGACAGACTTTAAAAACTGGGTAGGCGCCGACGGCAAGACGGGCGCTGACGCAGATCCCTGCGAGGCGGTTGCCTGCGACGATCCCAAGCTTCGCCCGGGAATGATATCTATTGCCAAAATGGGCAACGGAGAATATATAATGACTTACGAAATGGTCGGCCTTAAAATGAATCCCACGTACGCTAAGCGCACAAAGCGTCTTGACGATTGGGGCGACGTTTCCGATTACGGAACGCTCGTTGAATCGACCGACGGAGTAGTATTCGGATCGTCACCTTGGTGTGCGTGGAGTCCTGTCGGCGGCGAGTGCGGAACGCTTATCGTCGTCGGAAAGCACCGTGTTGACGATACGAATGATAAGACCGCGCCCGATATGTTTGTCAGCTTCGATTACGGAAAGACCTTTATCGGAATAGATAACCCTATAGATTATACGATAACGAGTGCAAACCGCTGCGGATACAGCCCCGGACTTTTCTTCTCGTCGGACGGAAGAACGCTTTACTACGTAAACAATCCGAATTTCGGTCCTGAAAACGAATATATTGCTTTCAGACGAATAGAAATAATCGAATAAATTTAACAGACCTTCAAGAAGCACGCTGTATTTTTAAAATACAACGTACGCTTGAAGGTCTGTTTGTTTAAAAAGTAATTGTAACCGTAGTTCCTTCGCCTAGCTTGCTGTTAAGAGTTATCTCGGCGTTGTGGAGAAGGACACCGTGCTTTACGATAGACAGACCGAGACCTGTACCCCCTGTTTCCTTGGAGTGGCTCTTGTCAACACGGTAGAAACGCTCAAAAATACGAAGCTGATCTTCCTCGGGAATTCCTATGCCCGTGTCGGATACAGAAAAAACTGTATGCTCGGTGTCTGCATAGAGAGAAACTTTTACGCTGCCGCCCGATTTGTTGTACGTTATGGCATTGTCTGTGAGATTGAATATTATTTCATACAGCACGGGCTTTACACCGCTTATGTAGGTGTGTGTACAGTCGGAAATGAGCGAGATGCTAAGCTTTTCGGCTTTTGCGCTGAGTCTTTCCGTAACGGCAGAGCAGATTTCGTACAGGTCAACTCTCTCAAACTCAGCCATAAGATTTCTCTCGTCGAGGCGTGAAAGCTTTATTATGTCTTCTATAAGAGTGAGAAGACGTGACGCCTCGGCGTGTATCTGATTTGCGAAGGTCGGAATGTCGCTGCTGTGAGCAAGTCCGTTGGAAATTATCTCGGCATATCCGAGGATGGTTGTCAGCGGAGTTTTAAGTTCGTGGGAAACGTTGGCGGAAAATTCACGCCGCATACTTTCGGATTGCTCGGTAGAGGTAATATCAAGAATAAGTAATACTACCGAATATTCGCCGTAAAGATTTGTTACGGGAGTTGCAGTAAGCTGATATACCTTTCCCGCACGTGATATTTTTTCGATAGTCCTTTTACCGCCGAGTGCGCTTTTAAGAATATCAATGACGTCGCCGTTTTCCTTGAGTTCGGTGTAAATATCTCCGTTTTCGACCGAAAGAAGATTTCTTGCGCTTCGGTTTGCCGAAAGAATTACGCCGTGAGAAGAAAGAATAGCAATTCCTTCGCTCATATTTGCGGTTATGCTGTCAAATTCAGAACGCTTACGGGTGAGGTCTTCCATTCGGTCTGCTATTTCCGCATTTTTTCTTTCAATACTCATAAGCATAGGTGTGAGCTCTTCGTAGGTGTTGTTCGACATAGGGTTGTCGAAATTCAAATTGTTAAGAGGCTTGCTTATTGATTTTGAAAGTATGACTGCAATAAAAAACGCAATAAGGGCGATAACGAGGGCAAACGGTATAATCACGATAGCAGAGCCTGCAAAAACTCCGAGTCCGCTTGTTACGGACGAAGCAAAACGAAGTATGTTTCCGCTGTCAAGACGGATGGCATAATAATAGTTCTCGCTTCCTATCGTATCAGATGAACGTGTAGCTTCTCCGCGCCCATTTGCAAGAGCTTCCTGTATTTCGGGGCGGTCTGAATGGTTTACGGCATCAATACTGTCCGTAAAGTTATCGTAAAGCACCGAACCGTCAGGAGATATTAACGTTATTCGTTGTTCACTCGGCTTTCCTATGCGTGCAAGAAAAATAAGAGGATCTTCTCCGAATGAATCTATCTCATTTATTGCTTTTGAAATGTATTCGGCTTGATACTGTATTTCCGATATCATATCCTTTCGGTAATCGGAATAGCTTATTCCCGTGATTATAAGTGCCGATAATATAAGAGTCGAAAGGGATGGAATAAGTATGCTCCAAAATGTTTTTTTGCGCATTTTGATATTCTCCTTTTATACAGTTAAACCACCGACTGACAGGCGGTGGTTTAACAGATTAGTTTTTGTCTATTATACGGTAACCGACTCCGCGTACCGTTTCGATAAGGTCGCCTGCATCTCCGAGCTTTGAACGTAGTGTTCTGATATGCACGTCGACCGTACGCGTTTCACCGTCAAAATCGTAACCCCATATCTTTTCAAGAATAAGATCGCGTGTAAGGACCGTTCCTTTGCTCATTATAAGCATTTTGAGAAGCTCGAATTCCTTGAGGGTAAGTAAAACGCTCTGAGAGTTGACACTTACGGTATGGCTTTTCAGATTGATGCTTATTCCCGAAAGAGAATATTCGTCGTTTTCCGAGGAGCTTGATGTGCGGCGGAGCACGGCTTTTATGCGGGAAATCATTTCCATAAGACCGAACGGCTTGGAAATGTAGTCGTCAGCACCGCAGTCAAGACCGGTTATCTTATCGTATTCGGAGCCCTTGGCAGTTACCATTATTATCGGAACAGTTTTTGTAGAAGAGGAATTTCTTAGTTTTTTAAGTATTTCAATACCGTCTTCTCCCGGCATCATTATGTCGAGAAGAATAAGCTCGGGAATTCTCTTTGCCACAGCATCAAGAAGCTCTTTTCCGTCGGCAAAGCCTTCGGCTTCAAATCCTGTGTTTTTCAGGGTATATATGACAAGTTCACGTATTCCTCTGTCATCTTCCGCATAATAGATCATAGCTGTTCCTTTCCGTATGAAATTTCAGTTTAAGCCTGTTCTTTGATAGAATACTTGTTTCTGTATTCTGTATATTTGATTCTGAAGAAGTTATTGTCACCCGATTTTACGGTCTGGAGATATTCGTGAGAATCGAAGTTCATAGCGGCAACGTCGATGATGGAAACCGCGACGTTAGAGCAGTGGTCAGATACACGCTCAATATTGTTAAGGAAGTCGGCAAGGACGAATCCGTATTCTATTGTACACTGACCCTTCTGCAGACGCATAATGTGGTTTGCACGTACTTCTGCGATAATATCGTCGATAACTTCTTCAAGAGGTTCTATCTGAGTTGCATATTCAACGCTGTCTTCTGTGAATGCTTTAAGCGTAAGCGAAAGTATTTCCTGAATAGCATCTTTAAGCACTGCAAGCTCACGTTTTGCGGTGGGAGAAAAATCGATCTTCTTTTCGTGGATCTCTTTTGCAACGTCTGCAAGGTTTACAGCGTGGTCACCTATACGCTCGAAGTCTCCGATGCAGTGGAGAAGCTGAGCAGCACGGCGGCTGTCGTTATCCGATATGCTCTTACCGGAGAGCTTAACGATGTAAGATCCGAGCTTGTCCTCGTATTTATCGAGCGCGTCTTCTTTCACAAGAACGTCATTTGCACCTTCTGCAGAATATTTATCTGTGAGCTTTATAGCGGAGTTAAGTGACTCAACGGAGATCTCAGCCATTTTGCCTGTTGCGTTCTGACATTCGGAAAGTGCGAAGGAAGGAGTAGCAAGAAGTCTTTCGTCGATAAGAACTTCGTCTTCTTCGTTTGCTTCGCCGCGAACTGTTTTTTCGGCCAGCTTAATAAGGAATTTCGAGAAAGGAAGAAGAATGACGGTAACTGATACGTTAAACACACTGTGAACTATCGCAATTCCGAGAGCGTCGATAGAACTGTCAAGGAAGGGTGCCTTAAAGATAAGGTCGATAATATAGAAGGCAACAAGATAAATAAGAGTACCGATTATATTGAAGGAAATATGAAGAACTGCAACTCTCTTTGCGTTTTTGTTTACGCCGATACTCGAAATGAGAGATGTTACGCAGGTACCGATATTCTGTCCGAGAATGATCGGAATTGCCATTCCGTAGGTAACACCGCCCGAAAGAGCCAAGGTCTGAAGAATACCGACAGAAGCGGCAGAGCTCTGAATGATACCCGTGAACGCCGTGCTTATGAGAACTGCAACGATGGGATTCTTGAAAACAGAGAGGAACTGATCGAAATTATCAAGCTCGGTAAGAGGCTCCATAGCGTCGCTCATAAGGGACATACCTGTCATAAGTACCGAGAAACCTATGAGTATCATACCGATATCCTTCGATTTCTGCTTCTTGGAAGCCATTATCATAAGAATACCTATAAAAGCGGCAATAGGAGCGAATGTGGAAGGCTTTAAGAGGTTAGTAAAGAAATTTCCGCCCTCAAGACCTACGAGCGAGAGAAGCCAAGCCGTAAGAGTCGTACCGATGTTTGAACCCATAATAACGCTGATAGTCTGCTGGAACTGCATTACGCCCGAGTTTACAAGACCGACGAGCATAACGGTCAAAGCGGAGGAGGACTGTATAGCGATGGTTATACCTGCACCGAGAGCAAGTCCCTTGAACGGATTAGAGGTCATTTTACCGAGAGCGCGTTCAAGACCGCCGCCGGTCATTTTTTCGAGTCCCGAGGACATTATAGTCATACCGTAAAGGAAGAATGCAACGCCGCCGAGAAGGCCTATTATAGCAAAAATAACAGTTTCCATAAAAAATCCTACCTATAAATTTGAATTTGAAATAATCCATTACAATTCTATAAAAAAAATGTTAACCTGTGCTCAAATTGCAGTTAAATCTACGTTAAATATTTATTGACGAAAAATGAATAAAAATCCGATAAAATGTTAATTTGCGTCGAAAATGCCGATTGTAAGCTTATTTTGCCAAAATGTATTTTACACCGTATAAAATTACCCATAAATGGCTATTTTAAATATGAGAATATTTCGCGGCACTGCCGCTTATCTGAAAGGTGTGTAATTATGGAAAAAATCAAAAAGGTAATGGAGAAAAGGGAAATGAAGATGATACTCTATGCGCTTATCGGGATAACGATTTTTTGCGTGGTGATATGTACATTAAAGCTTGCTTGCCGTAAGAAAAAGCGCAAGAAAATTGCGTGCGGTGAACTGTGAGTCAAACGATAATCAAAATACCGTCATATCAATGTCGATATGACGGTATTTATACTGAACACAAAATAATAAAAGAAGAGCTTTTAGTCAAGGAAAAGGGTCTGGAGTTTGAGGGAAAACCTATGGGTTGGGAAAAACTTCAATGCTTGAGATGTTTTTTCCTTTACCTCAATTAATTAATTTTTGTTGAGCAGAGCTTTTATTTTTTCAAAATCGCCATCACTTACGAGCGCCTCGTCACCGAGTGTGTAATCGCGTCCGAGCATTTCGTATTTGTGAAGTCCGAGCTCGTGATATTTGAGCGTTTCGATCTTTTCTATATTCGGAAAACGGTCAAGAAATGCCTTTATATCCTGAATGTCCTTTTCGTCTGTGTTAAAAGAATTCACGATAGGTATTCTGACCCATATTTTTGCTCCGCTGTCATAAAGCTTTTCAAAATTCTCAAGAATAGTGCGGTTTGACATTCCGGTGAATTTTTTGTGCTGTTCTTCGTTTACCGTCTTTATGTCATAGAGAAAAAGCTTGGCGTAAGGAATGAGCTTTTCGATATTTGAAAAATCAACCGCACCGCAGGTATCTATTGCGACCGAAATATTGTGCTCTGAAAGCATTTTTGTACATTCGAGAACAAAATCGCTCTGGAGAAGACATTCTCCTCCAGAAAAAGTCACTCCGCCCGTACTTCCGAAGAAGTCGGCATCGGCAAGGAGCAGCTTTACAAGATCGTCGGAGGTGTAATCCTTTCCGTAGGCAACGAGCGCGCCCGCGGGGCAGACCTCGGCTCCGTCAACTCTGCTTTTGTCAGCACAGGTCTTGCACGAGATACATTTTCTTTGGTCGTACATAACCGAGGTTTCGTGAGTAAGACCTTCGGGATTTTGACACCACGCGCATCTCAGGGGACAACCCTTCATAAAGACTGTTGTGCGCACGCCCGGTCCGTCGTGGAGCGAGCATCTTTGGATATTAAAAACTTTGCCGGTCATAATTTTTATCAGAAGTTTGCGTATGTGAGCTTCTTAAGTATCTCTTCGTCGAGAACATAATCTGACATAAGAAGATTTGCCTTAAGGTGATCGGTCTTGGAGGAAGAGAAGAGAGGTACGATTGTAGGACGATTGGGAAGTCTGTCAGATGCGATAAGCCAAGCGAGAACGAGTGCGGAGGGGGCAAGACTAAGTTCTTTTGCACAGTCGAGAAGAACGTTAAGACGCTCGTCTATCTGATACTTTCCGGGCATTCTTGCAATATTGTCGTATCCGCCGCCTGCAAGGCAGGAGTAGGGAACGAGAGGCATATTGTTATCTGCGAGATAGTGAAGTCTTTCTTCGGTGGCATTGATGTTATATGTGTAATTGAGCTTTGCGCCGCCTCTTGTATAGAGATACGTGTAGCAAGGCTGGTTTACGGTGAAATCGGCAAATCCGTTCTTTTCGGCAATATGCTTTGCTTCGCACATACGCCACGTGTAATAGTTGCTTGCACCGAGAGCGCGTACCTTGCCCTTTTTGACGAGCTTATCAAATGCTTCCATAGTTTCTTCGATGGGAGTATTCATATCGTCGCTGTGAGCGTAGTAAAGGTCGATGTAGTCAGTACCGAGCTTGCGCAGACTTTCGTCGCACCAATATTCGATCTGCTTTGCGGAAAGTCCCGCGCCTTCGCCGTGACGGTCAAAGCCGACCTTTGTAGCGATAACGAGCTTGTCACGTCCGCCTCTTTCCTTGAGCCATTTGCCGAGAAGAGTTTCGCTCTCGTCGCCCGAAGCACCCGGTACCCAGTGTGCATAGTTGTTCGAGGTGTCAAGGAAATTTCCTCCCATATCAACAAAAAGGTCGAGCTGCTCAAAAGCATCCTTTTCGCTTGTTGTCGTGCCGTACATCATAGTTCCGAGACACATATTGCTCACTTCAAGTCCCGCACGTTCAAATTTTACTTTTTTCATAGATTTTTACCTGCCTTTTCGATTATTTTCAGAATGTATTTCTTGATATAAGGTCGTCCTGTGCTTTTTTGCACATATCGACGAAAACTGCGCTGTAGCCTGTTACGCGAACCATAAGATCGCGGTACATATCGGGATTTTTCTGCGCGTCGAGCAGAAGCTCCTTGTCTACCGAGCTGAGCTGTACCTGAAGTCCGCCCTTTTCGAAATAGACCGCCAGAATGTGAGAAAGATTTTCAAGTCCCGTATCACCCTCGAAATTTTTGGGCTGAATGGTTATGTTAAGAGCACCCGATGCAAACTGATCGAAGGGAATGTTTGAAATAGAGGAGAGCATCGCCGTGATCCCGTTCTTTGCTGCGCCTACGGAAGGCTGACAGTTTTGGGTTATGGGATCTCCTATACGTCTGCCGTCGGGAGTTGCGGGGATTATATCACCGCGCTGAATATGCCAAGTGTCATTTTCCGTGCAGAAGCGGAGCTTCAGGAATGAAGGTCTGTCCTTTGATGCGTTCTTGCAGGCGTTTATTATAGTGCGTGTAAGCTCTTTTGCATAGTAAGAGGATGTTTCGTGTCCGTCGCCCATCTTGGGTGCGTTTTTGCACATAGCAAGAAGGACGGGATCGTTGTCGAAATTGCTGTCGCACGCGGTAAATATTCTTTCGGCGGAAATATTCTTTTCGCTTACAAGATAGTCCATAGCGGAAACGATGTCGATCATTGTGCCTATTCCGCCGAACGGAACGATAAGATTAATGTTTTGGAAATACGTTCCGCCTCTTGAAATGTTTTCAAACGCGAAGCAGGAACAGAATCTCAGTTGATTAGGATCGAAGAAGGGCTCATTGCGTGTGTTTTTTGCAATAAGCTCAGAGAATTTACTGAAAAATGTGTCATAGACAGACTGCAGCATTCTCTCACGCGAAAATTCGCGTTCGTTTTCAAAGCTTGCCCGTACAGCATCCATAAGAGTCGGAATAAGACAGCGCTCAACGCCGTAAAAGAAGACATTGTAGTTTGGTGCGTCCTTTGCCGGTATAGTCGGCCAGTTGCATCCGTAATACTCGTGAGAAAGGGCATCGTATTCGCTTTCGCCGAAGCTCTTGTACATTTCACAGACGCTGATATCGTTGTATATCATTATAGAGCCGCTTGCGCGCATCTTCGAGACGAGAGTTTTCCATACGTCTGAGTGTTTTTCTGCAAAATCCTTTGTGTAGCGGAAAACTATGACGGGGTTTTTGTATTTCGGGTTGATACGTTCAACCATAATTTCGGTAAGACCGTTGCAGACCGCTTCTTTCGTATCGGGTTCTGTTCCCGCAAGAATAAGATACTGCGGAGCGTCGTAACAGAGTATTCTGTGCCAACCCGTGCAGTTGGGAGAATTTTCACGGCTCGATATCTGATGCTCGCCGCGTCCCATTATGAGGTTGTTCTTTGCGTAGAATTCGTCAATAAGAAGCGAAGCGGTATCTCTGTCGATACTGCCTGAGGCAAGCTCTTTCTCGTAAATACCGTTAAGGAAAAGGTCGAGTCTTCCGAGCGCAAGCGTAGGATTGGGCGAAAGATAAGCACAGAATATGAATTCTATTGCCCATACGAGCTGAAGCGCACTGTGGAGAGTTTTCGGTGCGCCCGAAGCCGCTTCGCGGCAAGCCTTGGCTGACTCGGAAAGTCCTTTTTCTTCTGCGGCGTCCGCACAGCGGTTTATAAAGCAGATGATAGATTCGTATATCATAATTGCACCGCGCAGGAAATTACACTTTTCGGTGCAGCCCTCGTCGGTGTACTTTTTCAGATATTCTTCTGCCTCGGCTTTCAGTGCGGGCAGACCTTTATCTACCGTATCCTTCCAAAGAAAGGACTGATGTCCCGCATCAAATAAAAACTTCGGGATACCCTCGTTTCTCATAAGAGGGGTTATATATTTTTCGCGGAATATTTTTTCTTCTTCCTCGGTAAAGGATTCTTCGACCATACGTCCGATGAGAATGTCATTTTCGCTGACGGGAACAGAAACTCTCGAAAGAAAGCTCTTGAGCGCGGTTCCGAGCTTTAAGGGCTGATTTGTAATATCTTTGACTTCTTCGCATATTTCGCTCCAAAGGCGAACACGCTCGGAGGAATACGTTTCTACCGGCTTGTGCGTGAGTGCGTAAACAGCCTCCGATTGCATATTTTCCCTTAAATACCGATAATTGTTTTTGTCCATAATTTTATCTCCAAGTAACAGATATTTCAAAACGTACTACTCTGAGTTTTAGTATATCACATAAAAAATAAATGTCAATTATTTACCGAAATATTTGATAATTTTTTTGATATGACAAAGTATATTGTAAACTTAATAAAATTGACTTGATTTTTTTATAAATATAGGTTATATTTTAATATAGAGTATCTTTAAAGGTACGGCAGAAAATTAATTTTTTGAAAGAGAAACGAGTGAAATGTTAAAACTTTTCAGAAAAAACAAAGCATTTTGCAAAGCCGACAAAAAAACTTCGGGACTTGTGACCGACGTTAATTTCGCACCGAAGGAAATATATCTCACGCTGTGTGAGGTCGCTGTTTCAGACGGTGCCACGGTAGGCGTTGGAGAAAAGCTTGGCTGTGACTGTGATAAAAAAGCTGTATATTCGGGCGTGTCGGGCAAGGTGTCTGAAATAATTAAGATTTCCGATAATAATTACAGAGTAAGAATAGAAAACGATTTTGCAAGGACACTCAGCGATACTGTTATTCCGTTCGGAAAAGAGCACAATATAAAGGTTACCGACATAACTTCCGAAATGCTGATAAGCGTTATAGAAAACAGCGCGGTAAATACAAGAGGAAAGCAGATAACCGAAAGTAACCGCACGGTTTCTCAGCGTATTTCCGATTCGTTTGGAAAAGCAAAGCAGATAGTTATAAACTGCGTAGGCGGCGAACCGTATGATACTTCTGTCGGACGTATTCTTCTCGATAATACCGAAGATATTTTAAACGGAATGAAGATAGTTATGGCTGCTATGAAGATAGGTGAGGGCGCCATACTTGTTGACTCGCAAAATACACAGGCGGCAAATAAAATTTCGGGAATGATAGGGAAGACCGACAATATAAAGGTCGTTCTTTCCGACCCTGCTTACCCTGCGGATAACGAGCATACCATAATATATACCCTTACGACAATAGAGATCTCACGCACGAGAAACGCAGAAAGAGTAAAATGTATCGTTTTCGATGCGCATGAAATAGCTTCGATTGCAAGAGCATTTGTTTACGGCGAACGCGAAACGGGTGAAACGGTAACCGTTTCGGGGGATGCGGTAGAAAATCCTATGAACGTTTTTGTGCCGTACGGGACAAAAATATCCGAAATTGCAGATTACTGCTCTGTTAAAAATGAAGACGATGTGAGAATATTTGCGGGCGGTATTATGCGCGGCAGAGAAGCTTCGCGCGATGATGTTTTCGAATGCGGAATGTCACCTATCGTGGCACTTAGAGCTAAAAGCGTTCCGAAATTTGAAGGAATAAGATGTATAAGATGCGGAGAATGCTCGTCTGCTTGCCCTATGCTCCTTATGCCTATGTATCTCAGCCTTGCGAGTACAGGCGGTTTAAAAAATATCGGTAAGCTTTTTGATATAAGCGCCTGCGTGGAATGCGGCGTTTGTCAGTACGTTTGCCCTGCGGGAATCCCGCTTCTTGAAAATATAAAAAAGGCAAAAAGCATCGAAAAAAGAGAAGATAATGCAGAAAAAGAAGTAAAAACAAATACGAAAGACACAAGCGATGGGAGTGATAACAAGTGACAGGGAAGATTTTTAAAAATTCTCCGCCTTTTGCGGCGTCAAGAGGCGATATAAGAGATCTCGACGTAATTATTGCAACTCTTCCGCTTATCGCGTGGGCTGTGTTTATGAACGGACAGTATGCGATGCTTTTTATTACCATCGGCGTCATTTCAAGCGTTGTGTTTGAGCTTGTTGCGGAAATACTACTATACAAAAATATCGGGAACGATATTGTGAATGCGATACTCACAGGGCTCCTCGTTTCTCTTTCGGTATCTCCCGACTCGCCTGTGTGGCTTCCTGTTGTCGGTTGTGCCGCGGCGATATTTGTTGCAAAATATCAGCTTGTCGTTTTTGCGAAGTACGGAAGCTTATTTTCTCCCGCCGCGCTCGGTATGCTTGTTTGCGGACTCTATCCCGAAAATAAAAACCTGTTTGTTGAAGGACTCAGAAACGCACTTTATCCCGATGACGGAATGCTGAACGTCTTTCTCGGTAACACGGAGGGCGCACTCGGTGCTGTTTCGGGAATGCTTGTGACAGTTGCGGCAATATATCTGATATGCAGAAAAGCACTTTCTTTAAAGACCGTAATAGCAGGACTTGTCGCTATGGGCGGACTTGCTATTTCTGTTGTTCCGCAGTGGACGACCTTTTCGGATAATATGATATATCAGGTGATCGGCGGCGGATTTTTGTTCTATCTTGTTTTTGCGGCAGGTGACCGAATGGGCGCGCCTGTTACGGGTATGGGCAAGCTTATATACGGAGCAGGATTTGCTGCACTCGTTTTTCTTTTCAGATTTTATACGAACCTTCCCGTACCGGAAGCTTTCGGCGTTGTGATAATGAATATTCTTACACCGTTTATCGACCTGTACACAAGACAGTCGCCCTTCGGCGGAAGTGTACGCACGTCAAAAAAGCAGGAAGAAATACCCGATAAGCCTGTGAAGAACACCAAATAATTCAGAAAGGCATAACTTTATATGAAAAGCCCCTTTCTTTATTCGGATTCGAATAAGAGATATTATACTTACGACTATTTTCTGAGAAAAAAGTTCGGACAAAAGGTTTTTAAGGTTACTCTTGACGCGGGATTTACCTGCCCGAATATTGACGGCAGTAAGGGCGTCGGCGGATGCACGTACTGCTCTTCGAGAGGAAGCGGAGATTTTGCCGCTTCGGCAACTCTCGGTATAGACGAGCAGTATAATATCGTCAGAGCCGTGATGGACAAGAAGTGGGAAGGCGGTCTGTGCATACCTTATTTTCAGGCACATACCAATACGTATGCACCTACGCACGTTCTGAAAGAAAAGTTTGAACAGGCACTGAAGCTTCCCGATGCTGTCGGTCTTGATATCGCAACGCGTGCAGACTGCCTTTCGGATGAAACGGTAGAATATCTCCGCGAGCTTCACGAGAGGACCTTTCTGACAGTCGAGCTCGGACTTCAGACCGTGCACGACGTTACGGCGGAAAAAATAAACCGCTGTCATACGTACGAGGAATTTCTGCGCGGTTACGAAAAGCTGCGCGGCCTTAACGTGTGTATTCATATAATCAACGGACTTCCCGGTGAAACTCACGAAATGATGCTGGAAACCGCAAGAGAGCTTGCGCGCTTAAGACCGTTTATGGTGAAGATACACCTTCTGCATATCATCGAGGGCACGAAAATGGCAGAGCAGTATCTCGCACATGAATTCGAGCTTCCGACGCTTGAAGAGTACGTCCGGACGGTTTGCGACCAACTCGAAATACTGCCTGAGGATACCGTTATAGCAAGAGTTACGGGCGACGGAGCACCCGATACGCTTGTTGCTCCGCTGTGGAGTAAGAAAAAATTTGTCGTTATGAATGAGATCGATAAGGAACTTTTGAGGCGAAACAGTATGCAGGGAACTAAATTTTTGCCCCAAACTTGACTTTCTGCGAAAAAGAACTGAAAAAATTTTATATTTTTTGTTAAAAATATAATAAAAACTATTGCATCTGAAAAATAAATAGTATATAATTACATTATGCTGTTAAATCGCAGCTTGCGGAGATACTATTCCCGCTTAATATATATCTAATCCACGTTAAAGGAGAACTTAACAGATGGCACAATTTACAACCAAACAAATCAGAAACGTATGCTTTATGGGTCACGGCGGAAGCGGTAAGACTTCTATCGCTGAAGCAATGCTTTATTTTACAGGCACCTCAGATCGCCTTGGAAAGGTTCCCGACGGAAATACCGTATCCGACTTTGATGCAGAAGAAATCAAGCGCGGCTTCTCGATATATACATCTATCGAAAACGTAATTTGGAAAAATACTAAGATAAATATTCTCGATACCCCCGGCTTCCTTAACTTCGAAGGCGAAGTTCACAGCGCACTCCGCGTTGCCGATGCTGCTATTATCGCAGTTGACGCAAAAGCAGGTGTAGAAGTCGGTACAGAGCTTGCATGGGAAAGAGCTAAGGCTGCAAAGCTTCCTACAGCTTTCTTCGTAAATAAGTACGACGATCCCGATGCACACTTCCATAACGTATTTGATTCCCTTGCTGAAAACTTCGGTAAGGCGATCTGCCCCGTTCTTATCCCCGCTTATGAAAAGGGTTCTTTTATCAACCTTCTCGACCTTAAGAAGTACGTATATGACGGCACTACAGGTAAGCGTACCGAAGGTGAGATCAACCCCGAATATAAGAAGAGAGTTGACACATACCGTGACAAGCTTATGGAAGCTGTTTCGGTAACGGACGAAGACCTTATGATGAAGTATCTCGAAGGCGAAGAGATCACCAAGGAAGAGGCTGCAAATGCACTTCACGAAGGTATCATCTCCGGTGAAATAGTTCCCGTATTCAGCGGAAGTGCTATCAAGCTTTGGGGTATCGACCTCGTTATGGATATTATCGCCGACTCCTTCCCGAGACATACCGCAAAGGAAACAGAAACCCTTGCAGACGGCGACGAAATCGAAATCAGCGCAGACGGTGCTGCTTCTATCTACGTATTCAAGACGTCTGTTGACCAGTTCGGCAGAACAACATACTTCAAGGTTATGAACGGTGAGCTTAACAGCGGTGATACGCTTCACAACCTTGCTACCGATACAGATGAAAAATTCCTCCACTTCTATACAGTTAACGGTAAGAAGCAGACAGAGGTGCAGGCTCTTGCGTGCGGCGATATCGGTGCTATCACGAAGCTCGTAAATACAAATACCTGCGATACACTCGCAGTATCTGCAAAGACGGCATATGCTCCCGCAGCATACCCCGTTCCCGTTTACACGGTTGCAGTATCTCCTAAGGCTAAGGGCGATGAAGATAAGATCGTTCAGGGTATCCAGAAGATTATGGACGAAGATAAGACAGTACATTTCGAGAGTGATCCCGAAACACGTCAGCTCCTTCTCAGCGCAATGGGCGATATGCAGATTGACGTTATTCTTTCTAAGGTCAAGGCTCGCGGAGGTCCCGCAGCAGAGCTCGGCGTTCCCAAGATCGCATACAGAGAAACTATCAAGGGTAAAGCAGACGTTCAGGGTAAACATAAGAAGCAGTCGGGCGGACACGGTCAGTACGGTGACGTAAAGATCAGATTCTCTCAGGGTGAAGACGAAGGTCTTACATTTACAACGAGCGTTGTAGGCGGATCGGTTCCTAAGAACTTCTTCCCCGCAATTGAAAAAGGACTTCAGGAAGCAATGCAGAAGGGTGTTCTTGCAGGATATCCCGTAGTTAACCTTGCGGCAGACCTCTATGACGGTTCCTACCACGACGTTGACTCGAACGAACTTTCTTTTAAGATGGCAGCTTCCATCGCATATAAGACAGGTCTTCCTCTTGCAAAGCCCGTACTTCTCGAGCCTATCGGTGAACTTAAGGTAACGATTCCCGAAGCGATGGTTGGTGACGTTATGGGTGATATCAACGGTAAGCGCCGCGGTTCGGTGCTCGGTATGAATCCTTCTCAGGAAAGACCGGGTTATACGACCATCGAAGCAGAAGTTCCGAAGGCTGAAATGACAGACTACGCTATTGCACTTCTCGCAATCACACAGGGTAGAGGAAGCTTTGTTTACAACGTAACACGTTATGATGAAGTTCCTTCCAACATAGCACAGAAAGTAATCGCAGAAGCTAAGGAAGCTTCGGAATAAAAGTAAAACCATAAGCGAAGCGGTTTCTGCCGCTTCGCTTTTTGATTTTTGTATTTATATCAATTTTGTATTAATGAAAGGAAGATTTTTGATTATGGATTCAAACGGATTTAATAACGGATTTGAAAACGAACAGAAAAACGAAAACAGCGAATTCTTTTCAAACGATTCTTTTGAGGCTGTAGTTCCTGATAAAGGTATGATATTTGCCGAAAAGATAAGAAAAATGTTCGCATCATCTGCGTTTTTGACAGCAACTATCGCTTTTACGGTTGTTACCGGAGCAACACTGGTATGGGGATCTGTTGATATATTTTCACTTCTCTTTACAATAGGGATGTGGCTTGCATATACGACCGCTTCCAAGGGTACGGCACCGCTTAAGGATATGAGATTTCTTTCGGGTGTGCTTAAGGCTTACTATGTGATTACCGTTATCGGCATTGTGTTTCTTATTATCGCAGGTGTTATACTGTTTATGGTAGGACCCGCGATAATGAATATGGAAACCGAGGTTTTTGATGCTGTTAAGGCACTTGAAGAAAATATAGGACTTAATCTTCATTATACTATCGGTGACGAAACAGTTTATTTCACGGCAGAAGAGCTTTCCTCTTTGGCGGCGGAAATGTTCGGACTTACACTGTCTAATGCTGTGGGAATTATTTGTGTGATCTTCGGCGTGATTTTTATAATCTCGGCGGCTGTTTCGATATTCATAAACGAGTTCTTTATTCATAAGCTCAGTAAACAGTTCAAAAAAGCAATAGCTGCACTTGAAATAGGCAGCGATACAGAGCTCAGCCTTAACGGCGTGAGAGTCTGGTTTATCGTAATCGGAGTTTTTGCGATAATTTCTACGGTATCTATGCTTGCGACGTTCGATATCATTATGATAGCAAGCCAAGGTGCAAGTGCGGTTGCATACTTTGCTCTTGCTTCGGCAATAAAGGGCAAAGAAGATACTCAGAGTACAGTTCAGCCGATGCTTTGAGCTATAAATTCAGTAACCTTGAAACGCCCGTGAATCACGGGCGTTTTTGCTTTAAATAATACATTCTGCCGTAATTCCGGTTGTCATATAATTTCTTTTTCTATCATATCTATGTATCAAATAAATAAACACGGTGGCGTATGTGTACGCCTTGCTTGTATGGAGGAAAATATGACAAATATTTATCGCGATATTGCTACTCGCACCGGAGGCGATATTTACGTTGGCGTTGTGGGTCCTGTACGTACGGGAAAATCCACTTTTATAAAAAGATTTATGGAAACGCTCGTGCTTCCGAATATATCGGACAGCTACGACAAAGAGCGTGCCAAGGACGAAATGCCGCAATCGGCGGCGGGAAGAACGGTAATGACGACAGAGCCCAAATTTATTCCCGATGAGGCAGTGAAAATATCGCTTGATGACGTTGCTTCGCTTAGCGTGAAGATGGTGGACTGCGTAGGATATATCGTTTCGGATGCACTCGGTCAGACAGAGGACGGTAAGCCGAGAATGGTGCTCACACCTTGGTCGAGTAAGCCGCTTCCGTTCGGAGAAGCCGCAGAAATAGGAACGAAAAAGGTCATAACAGACCACAGTACGATAGGATTTGTAGTTACAACAGACGGAAGCGTGTGCGATATTCCGCGCTCACAGTATGAGGATGCCGAGCGCAGAGTGGTGAGCGAGCTTCGCCAAATGAATAAACCTTTTGCGATTATTCTCAATTCCGCGCACCCAGAAAGTCCCGAAAGCGAAGCTCTTGCTCTTGAAATAGAGGGGAGATACGGAGTTCCGGTTGCACTTGTAAACTGTATGACTCTCGACAGCGAGGATATACGCAATATACTTGAGCTTGTCCTGCTTGAATTTCCGATCTCGGAGATTTCTGTTGATATTCCCGAATGGACGCTTGCACTTGACAGCGACCATCCTATCGTTGAATCTCTGCGAAACGATATACTTGAATGTGCTGGGAAAATAAGTAAAATAGGTCAGATCAAAAACGCTTTTGCAACTCTTAAGGAGAACGAATATATTCTCTCGGCAGAAGTAAAGGATATAGATTTCGGAAGCGGAAGAGCACAGATGGCTGTAACTCTTGATCCCGAGCTTTATTTTAAGGTCATAAGCGAAATGACGGGTCTTGATATTTCTGACGAGGAAACGCTTATAGATACCTTCAAAGAGCTTGCAGCGGTCAAGGCGAAGTATGACAGAATATCGCAGGCACTCAGCGATGCCGAAAGTAAGGGATACGGTATAATCGTTCCCGAGATCGAGGATATGCACCTCGAAGAGCCGAAGCTTGTAAAGCAATCGAGCGGATACGGAGTAAGGCTCAAGGCGAGCGCACCTTCGATACATATGATAAAAGCTACGCTCGAAACAGAGATAAATCCGGTCGTCGGAAGCGAACAGCAGAGCGAGGATCTGATAAAATATCTGCTCAGCGAATTTGACGAGGATCCGACAAAGATATGGGGAACAAATCTTTTCGGAAAGACTCTGCACGAGCTTGTAAACGAAGGACTTCTCGCGAAGCTTGCCAACGTGCCCGATAATGCGCGTGAAAAGCTTTCCGAAACACTCAGCCGCATAGTAAACGAGGGCAGCGGCGGTCTTATATGCATAATTCTTTGACGAGGTAAGTATGGGAAAATGTTCTTTCTATGACCTTCGTGAAAAGGAAGTCGTAAACATTTGCGACGGAAGACGTTTCGGGTACGTATGCGATATGGAGATAGATACGATATGCGGCTCGATATGTTCTCTTATCGTGCCCGGTGAACTTAAATTTCTCGGGTTTTCGCGTTGTAACGATTATGTTATACCGTGGGAATGTGTGGAACAGATAGGCGGGGATATTATACTCGTAAGAGTGGTAAATCTTCTTCCGAGAGAGCGCAGTACAAAGGGAAAGAAAAAGAAACAGTAATAAATTTAAAATAAGGCAGAGCACAGCAGTCAGCGTGCTCTGCTTTTGTATAGTTTAATAATTTTGAAAAATTTGTATTTCTTGTTTACAAAAGAGAAAAAATGTGTTATAATCACAGTGCAAGCAAAAATACTTAAATCTATATGAAAGGATAGCTTCAATTTTGGAAAATTGAAGCACGGTGATAAATAATGAAATACAGACCCGTTGCCGTTCCGCTTGTAACAGTTGACCCGTTTTTCTCAATTTGGTCGTGTGATGACGCTCTCTACGGAAGCCCTACACAGCATTGGTCGGGAAAAATCTGCCCGATAACTGCAGGAATTCTCGTTGGCGGAGAATTTATGTCTATGGGAGCTTTTGAGCCCAACGGAAGAGCGATCAAACGCAGAGTATATCAGACAGGACTTAAGATAACTCCTACAAGTTCGATATATGAGTTTGAAAATGAACACGCAAAAGTTACCCTTACATTTACGACACCCCTTCTTCTTAACAGACTTGACATAATGACACGTCCTGTAAGCTACGTTGCTTATAAGATAGAAAGCAAGTCGCAGAGACCGATAAGATTCGTGTTCGGAGTAAGCTCTCGCGCTTGTGTGGATAATATCGGACAGACAGTATCCTTCAGCCGCACGTCTTGCTCGGTAAGATGCGGAAATACAAGCCAGACACCTCTCGCGCAGTCGGGTGATAACGTAATGATCGACTGGGGATATCTCCATATCTGCGATAAGACCGCTATGCCCGGAAGGATCGTTGCACAGAACAGACTTGAAGCGTATCCGATAAACCGCACGTACGATGCTTTCGCTGATGAGCCTTATCTTATGGTTATAAAGAATGAGCAGGAAGGCGTTGTTACTCTCGGATATGACGAGATAAAGCCTATCGAATATTTCGGAGAACAGCTTGACGAATATTATACAAAGTATTTTGACAGCTTCGAGGATATGCTTCTTACAGCGCATAATCAGTATCCCGAGGTAAAGGCTCTTTGCGATGAGCTTGACGCTTCTCTTACAGCAGAAACGTCTGCACTCAGCGAGGATTATGAAAAGATCACCTCTCTTGCATACCGTCAGGCAATAGCCGCACATAAGCTCGTAGAAGATACGGAAGGTAATATCGTATTCCTCTCCAAGGAAGACGACTCCAACGGCTGTATAGGTACACTTGACGTTACGTATCCCTCTATTCCTCTCTTCCTGAAGTATAATCCCGAGCTTGTAAAGGGAATGCTCAGACCTATCATAAAGTATGCTAAGTCGGACGTATGGACATATGACTTCACACCCCACGACGTAGGTCAGTATCCGCTTGCAAACGGACAGGTATACGGAACTTATCCCTTTAAGATATGGGATATCGATTCTTACAGAATCTACGGCGATCTTGCGTTCGAAAAGCAGATGCCTATCGAAGAAGCGGGCAATATGCTCCTCTGCCTTGCGGCTGTAAAGAAGTATTCGGGAGGAGATCAGAGCCTTTTCGATGCAGATAAGGATCTTATGAAGAAGTGGACCGATTATCTTGTAAAATACGGCTACGATCCCGAAAATCAGCTTTGCACAGACGACTTTGCGGGACATCTTGCAAGAAACTGCAACCTCAGTATTAAAGCTATACTCGGTATTGCGGCGTATGCATCTCTCTCTGGCGATGAATCTTATATGGATATCGCAAAAGAATATGCAAAGAAGTGGGAAACAGATGCAAAGGCATCTCACGGAGCAACACGTCTTACCTTTGACGGTGAGGACACGTGGAGCCTTAAGTACAATATCGTATGGGATGATCTTCTCGGATATAATCTCTTCTCGGACGATCTGAAGAAGGCAGAGATCGAACTTTACAAGACAAAGTGCAACCGTTACGGTGTTCCGCTTGACAGTAGAGCTGATTTTACAAAGATAGACTGGCTTATGTGGGCAACCTGCATACACAAGGATAAGGAATTCTTCGATATGGTCTGCGAGAGTATGATCAGAATGATAAGCGAAACAGTTGACAGAATTCCGCTTACCGACTGGTATTTTACCAGCACAGCGGCATTCCGCGCGTTCAGAAACAGATCGGTTGTCGGAGGACTTTTCATAAATCTTCTCGACTGATAAACCGTACAGTCAATATTAAAATACAAAACCGCAGAGTTTCTGCGGTCAAAGTGCAGACAAAAGCAATTAACTAAACTGAGGGAAGGAAAAAACCATCTCAAACGCCGAAGTTTTTTTCCTTCCCTCAGACTCCCTA
>SVSP01000018.1 GCA_015064255.1 Oscillospiraceae bacterium | reverse complement strand
ACATTAGAACAAGCACAGCAAGAGAGTAACATCGCCAAAGCTAATGTAATGATGAATATTTTCTTCATAATGTAATTCCCTTTCCCTTACAGATTTCGTGTTATAAAGGTCACTCCCACTCGATCGTAGCCACAGGTTTCGGCGAAAGATCGTAAAGCACGCGGTTTACACCGGGAACTTCGTTAAGTATTCTGTTTGTGATCTTGTGAAGGATAGCGTAGTCGATCTCTTCAATAGAAGCTGTCATCGCATCGATGGTGTTAACGGCACGGATGATTACAGGCCAGTCGTAGCATCTTGCGTTATCTCTTACACCGACAGAACGGAAGTCGGGAATAGCTGTGAAGTACTGCCATACCTTGCCTGCGAGTCCGTTCTTTGCGAATTCGTCGCGGAGAATGGCATCGGACAGACGTACGGCTTCAAGACGGTCGCGTGTGATAGCACCGAGGCAGCGTACTCCGAGTCCGGGGCCGGGGAAGGGCTGACGGTAAACCATATTGTCGGGGAGTCCGAGAGCTGCACCGCAAGCGCGTACTTCGTCCTTGAAGAGCATCTTGAGAGGCTCAACGAGCTCAAACTTAAGGTCATCGGGAAGTCCGCCAACGTTGTGGTGCGCTTTAACTGCCTTTGCGGTCTTTGTTCCGCTTTCGATGATGTCGGGATAGATCGTTCCCTGTGCGAGGAAGGAAATTCCGTCAAGCTTTCTTGCTTCTTCTTCGAATACGCGGATAAATTCTGCGCCGATTATCTTTCTCTTCTGCTCGGAATCTGCAACGCCTGCGAGCTTGTCAAGGAAGCGGTCGGTAGCGTCGACGTAAACGAGGTTTGCGCCAAGCTCCTTGCCGAATACCTGAACTACCTGCTCGGGCTCACCTTGACGGAGAAGACCGTGGTTTACGTGTACGCAGGTGAGCTTGTCGCCGATAGCCTTGATGAGAAGTGCGGCAACAACGGACGAGTCAACACCGCCCGAAAGAGCGAGAAGAACCTTGCCGTCACCAACCTGTCTGCGGATAAGCTCTACCTGGTCGTTAATGAAGTTTTCCATATTCCAGTTGGCTTCTGCCTTGCAGGTGTTGAATACGAAATCGGAAAGAAAAGCCTTTCTTTCGTCCTCGTTTGCGGGAAAAGCGGGAGCGCCCTTGTGATCAAAAGCGACTGTGGGAATTCCCGAGGAATATACTGCTTCGGATGCGTCGATCTCCACACCGTCAACGACGCGGTTTACTCCGCCGTTTAAGATTATACCCTTTACGTTGGGGAGAGCTTCAAGCTCTTTCCTTGTAATATCGTGGGGGTGGATCTCGCTGTAAACGCCGAGTGCGCGGATCTCACGTGCGAGCATAGCGTTTTCTTCGCTTCCGAGGTCGATGATAAGAATCATATCTTGTTGCATATTTTTATGTCCTTTCTTTCCGAATGTGTCGGATTTAAAAATAGATTTTATTTAAAATCGGGAATGTACGCGAAAAATATTGCGTAGTGTCTCGGATTTTTTAATTGATAAAAATGATAAAGAAGCCAAGCCTTTCCGAATATAAATATATAAATAAAAGGAAAAGGGTGATTCTTATAAGTAGTTTTTCTGTAACGGTCAGGGAAAATCTGTTGAAGCTTCGCAGATCTTTCGAAAGAACTGTAAGGCAGAAGCGCTCTCAACCGAAATTTTTACTGCATATTTTCACGTTTATATTGTGCCTGTGCCTGATATGTACGGGTACGATGAAAATTTACCGCAAGGCAGAGCCGATAGCGATCAGCGCACTTGAGAATACCGTCGCAGGCTGGCTTGAAGAGACCGTGATAAATGCGGTGAAATGCGAGCTTGAAGAAAAGAAGTACGGCTGGGACGATTTTTGCACGAAGATAGTCACACAGGACGGAAGTATTGCCGCGCTGACTGCGAATACCGCAAACATAAGTATGATGTGTGCCGACGTGGTTGCCCGTATAAACAGAAATATCGAGCAGAAAAAGCATATCAGTATCCCCGTACCGATAGGAAGTATAGTTGCTCCGAAATATCTGTCGGGGAAGGGATTTCGCATAAAGGTGCGTGCCGTTCCGTACATTTCGGTGTCGGCTGAAATATCCTCCGAGATGCGGGAAGCGGGAATAAACCAGACTCTTCACCGTATAAGTATGACGGTTACGTCCGATGTTCAGGTTATATGTATGTCAGAGTCTGTTGCGTTCAGACGGGTGAGCAGTGTTATACTTGCCGAATCTCTGATAGTCGGAAAAATCCCCATCGTTTCGTAAGCGGATTTTTAATTTTCCGTGCTGTCTTTCGAAAGGAAATATTCGTACGAGTCAACAAGGGCAATAAAGCTGGCTTCGATAATGTCGTACGAAACTCCGATAGTCGAAAAAGAAGTGTTTTGGTCTGACGAATCTATAAGAACACGTACCTTGGAGTCGGTGTTTTTGCCGAGGTCAACAACGCGAACCTTATAGTCGTTAAGGCGCATACTGTCAACCTGCGGATAAAAGGCAAGGAGAGCCTTTCTGAGCGCTCCGTCAAGCGCGTTGACAGGACCGTTTCCGTCGGCGCACGAAAGCTCTGTTTTACCTTCGACCTCGATCTTTATCATCGCACTTGCTTGCTGTTCTCCGTCGGGAGCAGGGAAGTCGTCGTTTGACTTGTACATTATTACTCTAAAAGGTGCTTTCCAAAGACCGAGCTCTTTTTTGACGAGAAGCTCAAAGCTTGCGTTTGCGCTTTCATACTGATATCCGTCAAATTCGCGTTCCTTCAGCGTTGAGGTTATATGCTCGACCTCGGGTGCGGTCTTTGTGAGTCCGGGGATAAATCTCTGAAGCTCTGCAAGTATGGTGCTTCTTCCCGATACCTCGCTTACGAGGTATTTTCGTCCGTTTCCGACAGTTTCGGGCGGAACGTGTTCAAATGACGACGGACATTTCTGTACCGCGTCGATATGCATACCGCCTTTGTGGGCAAAGGCGCATTTGCCGATGTAGGGATGATTGTGGCGCAGACGTATATTTGATATTTCTGCGATCTGTTTTGCCGTGAAGCGAAGCTTTTTTAGCTCGACCTCGCAGTTTATGGAGCATTTGAGCATAAGACTCGGCATAACGGATGAAAGGTCGGCGTTTCCGCATCTCTCGCCGTATCCGATAAAGGTACCCTGTACCTGTGACGCACCTACGCGTACTGCCGCAATCGAATTCGCAACCGCGCAGCCGCAGTCGTCGTGACAGTGAATTGAGAGCTTTGCCTCGGGGAGGATTTTTTTGACCTCGGCAACTATGCGTTCAATATCGTGCGGAAGCGTTCCGCCGTTTGTGTCGCAGAGAGTAAGCGTATCTGCACCGCCGCGAAGAGAAGCGCGAAGGGCTTCGAGCGAATAGTCGGGATTTTCAAGATATCCGTCGAAGAAATGCTCTGCGTCGAGGATGACCTCTTTGCCGCGGCTTTTAAGATATGCCACGCTTTTTTCTATGAAAATAAGATTGTCGGAAGGAGATATGCCGAGTATCTCGATGACCTGTTTTTCGCGGCATTTTGCCACTATTGCGACAGCGTCTGTTTCTGCGGCAAGCAAAGAGGCGATACCTGCATCTTTTTCGGGATTCTCGCTTTTTGCCGTGCTTCCAAATGCGCAAAGGCGTGCATTTTTCAGCTTTACGTTCTTCATTTCCTCAAAAAGACGAAGGTCCTTGGGATTTGAAAAGGGATTTCCCGCTTCTATGTACTTCACACCGAAATCGTCGAGCAGAGAAATTATTTTCTTTTTGTCGCTTACCGAGAATGAAATTCCCTCGCTTTGCGCGCCGTCACGGAGAGTAGAGTCGTAAATCTCGACCGTGCAGGTATATTCATTTTTGTTTATACAGTCCATTTACTCTCTTCCTTTGCCGAGATTTGTATTTTGCCAACGTTCATAGTAGAAAAGATACTGTTGTGCTATGCCTGCGTTTTCTCCGAATGAAAGAATGTCAAATCCGTTCGGATAATATTTTGAGAAAACTCTTTTTACCCAAACGTCTATGGGAAAAGCGTCGGTCTTGTCAAATCCGAAAAGGAGCGAACAGGCTGCCACCTTCGGACCGACGCCCTTTATTCGCAGAAGCTCTGTCTGAGCGTCTGCCGTTGAAAGCGTGAGGATCTTTTTGAGATCGATTTCTCCCGATACCACTTTTTCTGCGGCATCGCATATGTATTTTGCGCGAAATCCTGTTTTCAGAGCGAAAATTTCGGCTTCGCCTGCATCTGCAAGAGCCTTCGCTGTCGGGAAAGAGTAGTAGGTCTTTCCTTCGTATTCAAAAGGTTCTCCGAATTTCTCGGACAGCGCGTTTATTATCTTCTTTATTCGCGGAATATTGTTGTTTTGCGATATTATAAACGAGCAAAGTGCTTCCCACGGGTCTTGGCGCAGAATGTGTATGCCTTTTCCGTAAAGAGATGCTTTTTTCAGAACTTCGTCGCTGCCTTCGGAAAAATATGCGTTTATTTCGCCGTAGTTGCGGTCGAGTGCAAGATAGTGCTTCCAAATGCTTTCAAACTCTTCGAGCGTACAGTTTATTTCTATACTGCCGTCCGCTGTTTGCGAAAGCCGCAGGAGCTTTCCGAGCGCTACTCCTTCGACCGTGTTTTCACTCGTGTTTTCAAAGCGGAATGTCTGTCCGCAGTCGAAGGTCTGATATATGTCGAAAAAACTTTCGTCTTCGATTTTTATATAATTTCCAAAGTCGATAATTTTCATAGTTTTCAAACTTTCTAAAACTTTGCTGAAATTGGGAAGCCTGATTTATGTAATTTGTTTTAGTGCGGTGCGAACACACCGAAAAAACGGAGTTGGTTTTTCCGTTCATTTCTGTGTCGACAGAAATGAACCAAAGAACGACTTATGGGAAGGGAAGTGTCCCTTCCCTAAGAATCCCATCCCTCTCACCGCAAAACCTCCCGACCTCGATGGTCGGTTTTGCTTGCGCCGCGAGAAGACGCGGCGAACGAAATTGATTGTGCTGTACGTTATTTTTTTGGTGGTGCGAACACACAGAAAAATGTTTTTATTTGTTTTTTCTTTAGTAAAGTTTTTGAAGATTGTTAAGAAACATTTTTCAAAAAGTTTCTTAACCGGGTTCCAAGGGCAGAGCCCTTGGTAGCCGTATCCTCAATACGTTCCTCCGTTTACAGCGAGAACTTGTCCTGTGATGAAAGAAGCTTCGTTTGAAGCGAGAAAATATACGGCGTTTGCTATCTCTTCGGGAGAAGCGTTGCGGCAAAGCGGGGTGTCTTCTGCGAGAGACGCGAGGGTTTCGCTGCCGAGAGAGGCTACCATATCGGTTTCGACAACACCGGGCGAAACGCAGTTTACTCTTATTCCCGACGGGCCGAGTTCCTTTGCGAGTGCCTTGGTCATTCCGATGAGAGCTGCTTTTGAGGCTGAATATATTACCTCGCAAGAGCCTCCGACCTGTCCCCAGACCGAAGAAAGGATAATAATATTTCCGCGGCGCTCGGATATCATTTTAGGTATGAATTTTTTTGCGACGAGAAATGCGCCCTTGACGTTCGTGTTCATTACGCGGTCAAATTCTTCTTCGCTCACGTCCTGAAAGAGTCCGTACGATGCGACACCTGCGTTTAATACGAGAGTGTCGATAAATCCGAGTTGCTCGGTTGCCTGTAAGTAGAGAGCATCAACGTCGGAGGATTTTGAAACGTCTGCCTTGAGTGTTATCGCTTTTGGCGCGCCGAGAGAAAGGCACTGCTTTTTTACGAGCTCGGCGCTTTCTGCGGAAGAATAGAAATTGATAACCTCCGAAAATCCGTGTGACGCGAATTTTTTTGCACAAGCCGCACCTATTCCGCGCGAAGCACCGGTTATAAGAACATTCTTTGAGCTCATAGACAGACTATCCCCCACTATCCTACTATAACAGTTATTTTATCACATTATTTTCTCAATTACAACCGATAATAAATATTTTTTTGCCGATTTCTTTAATTTTTTTGTAAAAAACGCATTTTCTACTCTTTGAATGTTGCAAATATCGGATTTTAGTGGTATAATTGACAGCAAAGAGAAATAATAATTAAAAGGAAGGAAATAAAAATGATAGTAAATATTGACGAGATATACAAAAGACTTGCCGACGAAGAGGATTGGGATCCTATTGAGTTTGAAAACCACAGAGGCGAAAAGCTTATTTTCGAACAGGTGGCAACCATCGAACTTGAAGGGAAAAATTATGCCTGCCTTTACGAAATAGACGCAAACGGCGAACAGACAACAGATTTTCCCGCTGTTGTCCTCTTTGAAGACAGGGGCGGAGAATACTTTATCGATTTCGTAACGGACAAGAAGATCATAGAAGCCGTTGAGTACGAGGTGTATCTTATGCGCCGCGGAGTTGACGAAAACGGCAACCCTCTCGACGGAGAAACAGACGAATTTTACGACGAGGACGAATCTCCCGAAGACGAAGAAGCTGATGTTTGATATCACTCTAATGCGATGAGTGATATTGTGATTGAAATTACATAGATTTGTCGCGCGTAAAACTTGAAAACGATATTAAAACAAAAAATAGTTAGCACTCACGATGCAAGAGTGCTAACTATTTACATTTAGGCAACAGAATGTACTTTAACAGTTAACAATTCCGGAGTAAAATGAAAATGTCCAAAGGAGAGAAGCGAGAAAGCAGATAACCAAAAGGATCCACGGTTTCTGGTGCTTGCCGATCTTCGGTATATAACGAAAAAGTCGGGACAAAATAAAAATACTGAATTTTTTACGGAGGAATTAACTATGATCAAACTTACACCCTTTTATTCAAGAAATATAAACGCGTATAACCCCTTTTACGAAATGGAAAGACTCGAAAAAGCCTTATTCGGTGACAGTACACAGCCGGCTGTGTTCAGAACGGATATCAGCGATAACGGAGATGCGTATATCGTAGAGTCGGACCTGCCCGGTATAAATAAGGAAGATATCGATATAAATATCGGCGACGGAATCCTTACGGTCAAGGCAGAGCGCAAATACGAAAATTCGGAGGAAAACAACGGAAGATATCTCCGCAGAGAAAGAGCGTACGGCTCCTTTGAAAGAAGCTTCAATATTTCGGATATTGATGCGGAAAACATCGACGCCGAATTCAAAAACGGAGTTTTGACACTCACCTTGCCCAAAAAGCTTCCCGAAGCACCGAAATCGAGAAAGCTTGAGGTCAGATAAAAGTAAAATATGAAAACACGGAGAATTTTTAACAGTTCTCCGTGCTTTTTGTTGCAATTGACAAAATTAAAAAAATATGATAAATTTATAAAAAACATGTTAGAATTCTCTTTTTATTTCGTCTTATACTTATGAAAGGAGGCGTACGCTATGGATGATAAGCAAATTATAGAGCTTTATTTTTCACGTAATGAAAAGGCTATTGAGGAAAGCAGCTTGAAATACGGAAGTTACTGCTACAGTATCGCCTATAATATTCTTTGCGACAAGCTCGACAGCGAAGAATGTGTAAACGATACTTGGCTCAGAACGTGGAACACGATTCCGCCTCAAAGACCGAATTATTTCAAGCTTTTCCTTGCGAAGATCACAAGAAATCTCTCGTTTGATAAGTTAAGAGAGAAAAACAGCGAAAAGCGCGCGGACGGGGATAGCGTTACGGCGTTTGAAGAGGTGGAAGAATTTCTTTCGGACACACGCGACCTGACCGAGGAACTCGAAAGAAAAGAATTTCTCAAGCTGCTGAATGATTTTCTCTCTTCACTTTCTCCGCGTGAGTGCAATATTTTCATAAGGCGCTACTTTTATATGGCGTCCACAGCAGATATTGCCAAGCTTTACAATCTGAAAGAGGGTAACGTTCTTATGATACTCTCGCGCACACGAAAGAAATTCCGTGAAATTCTTGATAAGGAGGGCTACATAATATGAAAAAAGAAGAGTTTTTTGACATGATGAATGATATTGACGATGAACTTCTTGCAAGAGAAGACCGCGCATCGTCAAATGTGAAAAAGCTTCTGAGTCGCAAGCTGACCGCTCTTGTGGCGGCTGTACTTGTGATTGCGCTCTGTTTGTCGGTTGTTGTGCCTATGGTTGGCGAAAAACATATTAAGCCCGACAATCAAGAAACAGAAGATCCTCTACCGCCAGACGATTATATTTCCGAGCAAGAGTTTATCGAGCTTACACCCGAACTGATCGGGAAGATGTATTCAAAATCATCCACTGCGGAATCAATTACAAGTAATTATAATATAGTCCATACTTCGGATATTAAAATCGGAACTGATTTGCCCGACTTCGAGAGATTGCCGATTTATCAAATCGCACAATCATCAACGGATAAAAAAATTTTCCTTGATTTTATCAATGCAAACATTAATTCACTTACGAGTGTGATGGGTTTGAGCTATGACAAAGAAATCAAAGCAGACCAAATAAAAGAAGAGTCATTTTATTCGATTATTGAAAAATTGGAAAATCAATTAAACGTTTTTTGCTATTCAAATTCGAATACTATGGAGATGCAAATATATGACAGAAATAATGCATTTCACGGATACACAGGACTTAATAAAAAGATATTACTGAACGGATCATATGTTGGTGTTTCCACATCTGACAGTAAAGAAGAAATAGCTTTACAGCTTTCGGATGTGATTTCGTATGTTTGTAAAACCTTCGGAAAAACATATCAGAACGTTTTAGTCGAAAAAAGATATGAGATGGTGGTGGGTTTTGAGGAATACGTAACTGTTTATCTTTACAACGAAGAAGATATAGCACTCCCTTCAATATTTTCCGATATTTCAATATCTTCTGAATATATGGTTCTTAAATTTGTGAAATCGCATTATGACAGAGACGGAGTTGTGCCCGACGATAAAGCTTACTTAAGAAGTATATCGTATCGTGAGTCTATTGTTGATTACGATGAATATTACCGTGAGTGCGGAGAATACGATCTTTTGACACTTGATGAAGCCGAAGAAATGCTGGAAAAGGGTTACGTTTTCGGATTTCACTCTTGCCGGCTGTGCGCACAAATGCAAATCGGTGTGGATTTTACCAATTATGACTACGTAACTATCGTTTACAGAAAGGGTAAAAATGGAATACTTCTGCCATTCTACGCTTTCTATGAAAACATAGATAAGATGTCATACCGACCGAATGGAATGCACGACTATGCGGTGACATATGTTCTTGCGCTCGACATAGACGGAATCGATGAATATTTTGAAAAGCAAGCTCAATATCACAACCCATCGCAGGATGCGGAAGAAACTATGCTTTTCTACAGTTTGCGAAAGAGCGAAACCGAAGAAAACTGCTACTACGGCTACGACACGGACGGTGACGTATGCAGAATATATTATGAGGGAAATGACGTCATAGACGCTCAAGATTATTACGTGTTTGTCAATCTTTTCCGCAATCTCGATTATCCGGACGGTGCTCCGGGCGAGGAAGATCCGCTTTACGAGGTGAACGCCGTCGGTGTGCATCTTATGGAAGAAAATGAATAAATCGATGTTAAAGCAAAACTCCGCAGAGATTTCTCTCTGCGGAGTTCGTTTAAGTTGCAAGAATTATCAAGATGCGACTCCATCGGAGTCGGTCAAGTGACGGCTCCTACGTTGATTTAACTTCATCCGAAGTGTGAAGTTTTTTGTTTTAGCTCTGCTAAAATAAAAAACTGTTAATCAACGGCTCCGCCGTTGATTTAACTTCATCCGAAGTGTGAAGTTTTTTGTTTTAGCTCTGCTAAAATAAAAAACTGTTAATCAACGGCTCCGCCGTTGATTTTTACATATATCCGCGGCGAACGTCAAACACGTGCTCGATAGTGCGAAGACGTGCCATAATAGACTGGAAATGGTCAATGTTCTTGCAGCCGACAACAAGGTTTACAGTAATGTCATTGTCGCGGCTGTGCGTGTTGATCTGATAGAGCATCACGCGCATCTCGGCAATAACAGAGGTGATGTTAGCAAGAAGCTGGATGTCGTTTTCGGCAAAGACCTGAATGAAGGATTCGTAAAGACCGCCAACCTTCTTGTCTTCGGGAGCTTCTTCCCAGAAAATACTGATAAATCTGTCCATCTTGTCAGGCTTTTTGAATCCTGAAATGACGTTTGGACAGTCGCGCTTGTGGACGGAAACGCCGGATCCGCGAGTGATAAATCCGATGATCTTATCGCCGGGAAGAGGATTGCAGCATTTTGCGAATTTGACCTCGCAGCCCTCAAGTCCGTCAACGATAACACCGCCCGTGCTTGTTCTGCGCTTAACTGCGGCGGGCTTGATCTCTGGAACAACTACAGCGGGCGAAGCGGCGGTAGGTTCAAGCGGCTTTACTATCTTGTCAAACTCGTCCTTGAGCTTGGTGAGTATCTTGCTGATGTTAAGACCGCCGTAACCGATGGTGTTGAGGAGATCGTCAACTGTCTGTATGCCCATACGGCAGGAAATTTTCGTGAGTATTTCGTCACGCTGTGCGGCGGTGTAGGGTCTTCCGAGCTTTTTGAGCTCGCGATCAACCTCGGCGCGTCCGACGATGATGTTTTCGGGACGCTGTTCTTTCTTGAACCACTGACGGATCTTGTTTCGTGCTTCTCCCGTCTTTACTATATTAAGCCAGTTTCTCTTGGGTCCCTTGGAGGAGGATGACGTAAGTATTTCGACGATGTCGCCGTTTGAAGGACTCTTGTCTATCTGAGTGATGATACCGTTGACCTTTGCACCTATCATACTGTTTCCGACACCCGAGTGGATAGCATATGCAAAGTCAATGAGGGTCGCACCTTGCGGAAGAGCAACAACGTCGCCTTTGGGCGTGAATACAAATACCTCGTCGTGGAATATATCCACCTTGAGCGCGTGCAAAAATTCATCGGGGTCGTGAGTATTGTTTTCTGTTTCGATGAGCTTAGATATCCATTCAAGCTTCGAGTCGATTTCTTCGGTGCTTTTCTTGTCGCCTGACTTGTATTTCCAGTGCGCGGCGATACCGTATTCTGCGGTCTGATGCATCTTGCGCGTTCTTATCTGAACCTCAAACGGGATACCGTCGCGTCCTATAACGGTGGTGTGGAGCGACTGATACATATTCGGCTTGGGAGTAGAAATGTAGTCCTTGAATCTTCCGGGCACGGACTTGTAAGCATCGTGGATAAGACCGAGGACGGTGTAGCAGTCAAGCTCGGTTTCGGTGATTATTCTGACAGCGTAAAAGTCGTATATCTCGTCAAAGCTCTTGTTCTGATTGAACATTTTGCGGTAGATGCTGTAAACACTTTTTACACGTCCTTCGAGCGAATATTCTATGTGGTGTTCGTCGAGCTTTTCGGAGAGCATTTCCTTTGTGCGGATGATAAAATCTCTGTTCTGACCGTATTTTTCGTCTATATCGGCTTTGACCTCGGCGTATCCGATCGGATCGAGGTAAGAAAGGGAGAGATTTTCAAGCTCCTGCTTTATTCTCTGCATACCGAGGCGGTGAGCGAGAGGGGCGTATACCTGCATAGTTTCGTGAGCAACGTTACGGCGCTTCTGATCGCGTCTGACGTTGAGCGTACGCATATTATGAAGGCGGTCGCAGAGCTTTATGAATATTACCCTGATATCCTTTGACATAGCGAGGAACATTTTACGGAGGTTTTCCATATGCTCCTCTTCTTTGTCGTCGAAAGGAATCTTTACGAGCTTTGTAAGACCGTCAACGAGCATTTCGATAGTCGGTCCGAATTCTTTTCTGATAGTTTCAAGCGAAACGGAGCAGTCCTCGACGGTGTCGTGGAGAAGAGCCGCGCAGATAGAGTCGGTGTCAAGACCGAGCGAATAAACTATCTGTGCAACGGCAACGGGGTGGATAATATACGGCTCGCCGCTTACTCTGTACTGTCCGGAATGGAGTTTCTCCGCAAAAATATATGCTTTTTCAATTTTGGGAATATCATATTTGGTAGGATTTTCATTAAGGAGAGCCTTCAGGCTGTCGAAATTTGCGCCCGATTGCTCCATTGTATTGAAATTATTATCCATAATACAGATTTTCCTTTCAAGATATTATCAAAACAAGACCGAGTAAGATATTTCTCACTGCTTTTCTGCAAGCGAGCGTATTTTCACGTAAAGAGATGATTTTTCTATGTCTATCTTGTTTTTAACAAAGTTTACTCCGAAGTGGAAATTTTCGTCACATTCGGGAGAATATGTGATGTTTATAAGACCTGTTTCTTCAAGCACGTCGAGAATGATTCTGAGCTTGCAGTAGTTTATCTTTCCGCCCGACGCGTTTATTATCTCTCTCATACCGAGGCAGTCGTCGCGGTACTGACCGGGACGGCGCTTAAGATAGAGATAAACCTGTGCAAAATCTTCTCTTGAGGGGAGGATACCGTCGTCAGAACGAGGATAAGGAACACCTGCCATAACGCTCTGATATTTCTTTTTGCTTTCTTCGTTTATCTCGAATCTGTCCGCATTTTTCTGTCTTTTGAGATCCTTGAGAATGATCTGGACGTCGGTAACGCCTCTGAACTCGTTTATTCCCATCGTAAAGGCAATATCTATAACGTCACCCTTGTAAATGGGGAGGGAAGCGCGGGAGTGACCGAAATAGAGAGCCGTAAGCTGAACTCCGTCCTTTTCGAGAATGAGCTTTGAGTGTTTGTCGGCGAGTGAAACCACGTCACGCACGGTGAGAGAATCCATAAAGAATACGGGACTCGGGTTTGCCACTCCGTAGGGCTCAAGAAGGAGAAGCTCATTTGCCTGTGTAAGGCTCACGTCATTCGGAGAAATATAAGCGTCGGCTTCTATAACTATAGAGGGCGATTTTTCGCTCACGTTTTCGCGCACAAACTGATTTATACGCGCTTTAAAGGCTTCAAAATGCTCTCTGTCAACCGTAAGACCCGCGGCAAGCTCGTGACCGCCGTATTTTATAAGCAGGTCACTGCAGTATGTAAGGGCATCTACGAGATTTACGCCTTTAACGCTTCGTCCCGAGCCTTTTCCGATGTTGTTCTCGTCAAACGAGATAAGTATGGACGGGATGGCAAAGCGTTCGGTTATTCTCGAAGCAACTATTCCGATAACACCGTGATGCCAGTTTTCTTCGGCAAGCACGATAACTCTGTCATTTTCAAAATCGAAGCTGTCTTTTATTTTTTGCGCCGCTTCGTCGATTATTCTGTTCTCCTCGGCTTGACGGCGACGGTTTATTTCGCATAGCTCTTCAGCCATCGTGTCGGCATCGCTGACCGAATTTCCGAGGAAGAGCTGAACAGCCTTTTCGGCGCTTTCGATACGTCCTGCCGCATTTATTCTCGGTGCGATGGTAAAGCTGACCAGCGACGAGGTTATTTTCTGCCCCGCTTTGCTCTTTTTGTCGTTCTGACTTGATGCCTTGAGCAGAGAGGCGATCCCCGTACGGGGGGCTGTATTGAGCATTTCAAGACCTTGTGTTACGAGAAGTCTGTTTTCGTCAATGAGGGGCATTACGTCAGCAACCGTACCGATCGCAACGAGGTCGATATATTTTTTCACTTTGTCGGAATTTCCGACAAGTCTTTTTTCTATTGCACAGAGAAGCTTGTAAACAACTCCGACACCCGCAAGCTCGCAGAAAGGATACTCGCTGTCGTCACGCCGCGGATTTACAACCGCCGTTGCTTCGGGGAGCTCTGCAAGACATTCGTGATGGTCGGTAATTACAACGTCTATTCCGAGCTCTTGAGCGAATTTTACCTCTTCGAGAGCCGTAACGCCGGTATCGACGGTTATCATAAGGGTAATGTTCTTCTCGGCAAACTGTTTTATTGCTTCGTTGTTTACACCGTAGCCCTCAGTGCTTCTGCTCGGAATATAGTATTCGGGGGAAAGTCCGAGCTCACAGAGATACATATATAGTATGCTGACAGAGGTTACACCGTCAACGTCGTAGTCGCCGTATATTACCGTCTTTTCCTTGTTTTCGATGGCGCGCAGTATTCTTTCGACCGCTTTTTCCATATCGGGCATACAAAAAGGGTCGTAATAATTTTCCGATGCGGCAGAGATAAATGCTGCTGCTTTTTCGGGAGTTTTCTGTCCTCTGTTATATACGAGAAGCGCAGTCAGCGGAGAGATACCGAGCTTTTCGGCAATATTTTTTATATCGGGATCTTCAACAGTTCTTTCAGAGCGAAGCTCCCACTTTTTTTCGGTCGATCTTATGCTTTCGTTTGTGTTTGACATTTGTCCTCCGTATAGTGTATCGCTAAAGCTTTTGCTATTGGTAAAAGACGCCCATACCGAATTTACGGGCGTCTTTTTAAAAGAGATGTACGTGTTTTAGGGCATTGTCTGAGGATTAAGACTTATATCCGCATTGCCGTTTTCGAGAGGGTTATCTTCACCTGTCGTGTCCCCATTGGGATTATCTATCGGAGTGCTTATCTCGGGAGCTTTTCCGACGGTGACCTTATATTCAAGACCGAGTATGTAAACAGAATCTCTGAATTTTTCCGAAACTGTTAGCACGAGAGGCAGAGCATCGCCTACGCTTGCCGAAGAAGCGTTGACCGAGGCTATAATATCGGCAGGAGTAAAATATGCTAAAATGTCCGTACTTGCACTGTTTGCAAGGCGGATCTTTATGTCTGCACCCGTTAAAGCTACCTTGGAATCCGAAGAATATACGACTATATTTTCGGGGAGAAGAGAAATCGAAAGCTCTTCTATTTCGGAAACCTTTATGCTTACTTCCGCGCTTGATATATCTTTTCCGTCTTCGGTCGTTATTTTATAAATTCCGTTCGGCGGGATGATATTTACGGAAAACGTGCGGTCGGTGAGCTCTTTTGTTTCGTCAATGTCTGCGAGGTTTATCGAAGAAACTGCTTTTACGGCATCGGGCGATCCTGTTATTACCACCTTTGAGGGAGAAATAATGATGTTTTCGCTTCCGAAATAGCCGTATTTACAGTTTACCGTGAGCGGCACTGTCTTTTTCATAAATACCGAAAGCTTTACCGTAAGTACCTCGGTGTTCATAGTGATACTGAGATTAGGACTGTTTATTTCGTCGCCGTATTTGTTGAGAAGAACGACCTCAGCCGCAACTGTCATCTGATCGGAAGCGTTTCCGATGCTTGCGGTTCTTATTTTAACTTTATCTACGGTGTCTATTTCGAGCGTAGGTCCGTAAACGGTTACTCTTGTGGCATTTACGGTGTGCGTACCGAAATGGCAACCCGATTCAAGTGACCAACCGACGAGCTCGATAGAATCCGAGCCGATGGGATAGCTCTTTTCGCTCGGGCTGTCAACCTTGACGATTACCGTTTCGACCGTCTGTGAGGTGAGCGTGGTCTTGTCGGGTGTTGTTATCATAACCGAGAGCTTGTATTCGCCCGGCTTTGTTATCGAGTCGAGCGATATCTTTGCCGAAATATCAGAAACGCTTACGTTTTTCAGATCTCTCGGACTTCCCATAATAGTAACGTTCACGGTGTCTATGCTTATAGACTGCACAACGAGGTTATAGGGCTTTATCGGTGTGCTGTCGTATTTTATCGATATAAGGTCGTATGACTGTTCTACTGCGGTCTCGTTTGCACCTGCGGCATAAAGCCAAAGTACAAAAGCGAGCAGGAAAGAAATGACCCAAAGTATAAGACGTTTGCTTTTTTTATTTGCTTTAATTGAAAATTTCAAGTGTGCCACCTCCGAATGCGGAAATTTCCGATATTCGAGTTTTATCTGTTACGTAAAGACTTTTTGGTTTTGCTTTTTGCGCTGTCATCGGAGAAAGAGTGAATAAGTACGCGGTTCAGCTCGTTTTTAAGGGAAGCGTAATCGTATCCGCGCTTGAGCTTTCCTTCGAGTGCGGTGGAAATAAGACCGGTTTCTTCACTCACTATTATTACAAGTGCATCGCTGTTTTCGCTTATACCGAGCGCGGCGCGGTGCCGTGTGCCGAGGTCCTTTACGATGTCATCGCGGTGAGAAAGGGGAAGGAAGCAGCCTGCGGCGTAAAGACGTCCGTCGCGTATGATAGCTGCTCCGTCGTGAAGGGGAGCACCCTTGAAGAATATGTTTCTTATAGCGTAATCGGAGAGCTCTGCATCGATCACCGTTCCGCTTTTTATGTGCTCACCGAGCTTTGTTGAACGCTCTATAACTATGAGAGCTCCCGTTTTGTCCTCGGACATTTTGAGTGCGGCGTCGCATATTTCTTTTATAGCTTCGGTTATAATGGTCTGATTTCTCGAATCGGTGATGTTTTTAAAGCCCTTCATAGGTTCGCCGCCCACCTTTTCGAGTGCCGATCTGAGCTCGGGCTGGAAAACGATGAAAATGGCGATGAATCCGAACTGAAACAGGTTCTCAAGCAGGAAGGTGACAGCTGTAAGATTGAAAAGATTGCACATAAACTGGAATATTACGAGCATTCCGACGCCTACGGCAAGCTTTCCGGCTCTTCGCTCACGCAAAAAGTCGATCGCAACGTAAAGCAGTATCGTCACGATGGCAATATCAAAGAAGTCTTTTATTTCCATTGCCATTATTATCTGTAAATATGAGCTAAAAAATTCTTTCATATCAGTTCTCCGGTAAATGTTACGCGAATGTTTTGCGGCTTTGTCATTTTATCTTGGGAATACGATAGGCTGATAGGAGCAGGTGCCCAAACCGCTTAATATCTTTTTTGAGATCGCACTTTTCGATCTTCTGTGCGCGTCGCTTACACGTTGATTGAAGAGTACTACCGCGGGAGCATAGTTCTTTTCGTATTCCTCAAGCTCTTCTGTGAGATTTTTCAGCGATACGGAACGCTCTGCGATCAGCTTTTCGCTTGCGTGCGCTTTTTCGAAGAGACGGGAGATCTCGAGGTCCACAAGTATATTCGTATCAAAAACGTCTTGCATATCGCGGCTCTTATCGACGGCGAATTTTTGCTTTTCTCCCGACAGATCGTTTGCGAAAAAGAAGATAAGCGCATAAAGACGCTCGTATATATCAACGTGACTGCAGGTCAGGTTGACGATGTCTTCGGCAGATTCGTCGGCTTTTTTGAGCAGAAGACGGTAGCCTTCTCGCTTTGAAAAAACGACAACCGTTATACAGCCCGCAAAAAGCAAAAACGATGGAATTATAAGTGTCCAAGGCATAAAACATCATCTCCCCAAAAGTACCCATTCTTTTATAAATAATATTATATAATATTATACTCACCGTGTCAACAGAATTTTAAAAAATATTTATCAAATATTGAAGTAAATCGGAACTGTTTTTTGTATATCGGTGCATAAAAATCCCTCGTTCGGTGAACAAAAGAGAAAAGGGGATAAATATCACTTAAAAATTGCGAAAAAAGATAAAAAAATCTGAAAAAACTCTTGACAAATCGACCGAAATGTGGTAAACTCGTTGTACCTCTGCGGAGAGGGCTTGGTTTTTTGCGCATAAAATTGTGCGTTTCCGGGAAGCACACGCGAGGTCAGATGAGCTCCGTTTGAGGGAGGTAAAATCTACGAACTCAGCAAAAAACGCTTTTGCGCTGTGCCGGTAAGCGGATCGGTGCAGATTGAGTTCAAAATTAACTAGGAGGTGCCGACTTGAGAGTAAAGATCACATTGGTATGCAGTGAATGCAAGCAGAGAAACTACAATACTATGAAGAACAAGAAGAATGACCCGGACAGACTCGAAATGAATAAGTATTGCCGCTTCTGCAGAAAGCACACTTTGCATAAGGAATCTAAGTAGGAGGTTATTATGGCAGACAAGAAGAAAGAGCAGATGCTCGGTAAAGAAGCCGAAACCGCCGAAAAGGCTAAAAAGGCAGCCGCTGCCAAGAGCGAAAAAGAGCTCAGAAAAGCGGAAAAGGCTAAGGCAAAAGCCGAAAAGAAGGCAAAGAAGGCGAATTCGGCCGGATTCCTTCGCAGCGTTATCGCTGAAAGAAAAAAGATCACTTGGTACGGCGGAAAGCAGAGCGTTAGCTCTACTCTCGCAGTTCTCGTAACAATGGTCGTTATTGCTGCTATTATCGGTGGAGTTGACTGGGCACTCGGTCAGGGAATCGACCTGATCTCCAGAATTCCCGAACTTTTCTGATAGGTTCGTCGATAATATGAAAACACGTCTGTGCAGACCGACGCTGCATACGGCGGTGAAAAATGAAATTCGTCGGAGAAAAGGGTAAGTGAATCATACATTATGGCAGAGAGCGGATATATTGATGAACTCAGTGAGATGAGATGGTATGTCATCCACACATATTCGGGATATGAAAACAAAGTAAAAAGCAATCTCGAAAAAATAGTCGAAAACCGCGGACTTCAGGAAATGATAACTGATATCTGTATTCCTGTTGAAAAGATAATCGAAAACGACGGTGAAACGACAAAAGAAGTAGAAGTAAAGATATATCCTTGCTACGTTCTTGTCAAAATGATAATGACAGATCTTACTTGGCACGTCGTACGTAACATAAACGGTGTTACAGGATTCGTCGGTCCCGGATCGAAACCGGTTCCGCTTTCAAACGAAGAGGTCGCTTCAATGGGTATTGAGGTATCCGAGACTGTAAACGTAGGCTTTGTTAAGGAGCTTCCCTACAACGTTGGCGACAGCGTAAAGGTAACTGCAGGCTCGTTCAGCGGCTTTATTGGAACTGTAAGCTCGATATCTGACGATAAAGCACGTATTATGGTTATGCTTAATATGTTCGGACGTGAAACGGCAGCAGAAATAGATGCCGATTCTCTTGAGCTTTTGACATTCTGAGTAAAAAACAAAAAAACATTAATTTTCAGCGCAGAGTCGGACAAAAAGTCCGTGGCGCAAAATGTGGGAGGAAGAAAATTTTTTCTCAATTCTTCCGTCGTATAACCACATCGGAGGTGTTATTACTATGGCAAAGAAAATAGCAGGTTACATCAAACTTCAGCTTCCCGCCGGCAAGGCAATGCCCGGTCCGCCCGTAGGACCCGCACTCGGTCAGTATAGTGTTTCTATTCCTAACTTCACAAAGGAATTCAACGAGCGCACAAAGGCACAGGCAGGTCTCATTATCCCTGTAGTTATTACAGTATATGCAGACCGTACCTTCACATTCATCACAAAGACTCCGCCCGCAGCAGTTCTTATCAAGAAGGCTGTAGGTCTTGAATCGGGATCCGGTGTTCCCAACAAGACAAAGGTTGGCAACATAACCAAGGCACAGCTCAGAGAAATCGCAGAGCTCAAGATGCCCGACCTTAACGCGGCATCCGTAGAAGCTGCTATGAGCATGATAGCAGGAACAGCGCGCAGCATGGGCGTTGTAGTTGTTGACTGAGAAGGAGGAAATTAACGATGGCTACAAAAGGTAAAAAGTATCAGGACAGCTCTAAGCTGTATGAAAAATCTAAGCTTTACGACAAGACAGATGCTATTGAGCTCGTTTGTCAGACCGCAAAGGCTAAGTTTGATGAAACAATAGAAGTTCACGTTCGTCTCGGCGTTGACTCCCGTCACGCAGACCAGCAGGTTAGAGGCGCTGTTGTACTTCCTCACGGAACAGGTAAGACAGTTCGCGTTCTTGCACTTGTTAAGCCCGAAATGGAAGAAACAGCAAAGGCAGCAGGCGCTGACTACGTTGGTTCGGACGAATACATTGAAAAGATCCAGAAGGAAAACTGGTTTGACTTCGATATCATTATCACAACTCCCAATATGATGGGTGCTATCGGTCGTCTCGGTCGTGTGCTCGGTCCTAAGGGCCTTATGCCTAACCCGAAGTCCGGTACAGTTACAATGGATATTGCACGTGCAGTAAACGATGCTAAGGCAGGTAAGATCGAATACCGTCTTGACAAGACAAATATTATCCACTGCCCTATCGGTAAGGCTTCCTTCGGAGCAGAAAAGCTCGGTGAAAACTTCGATACTCTTCTCGGAGCAATCATCAAGGCTAAGCCCGCAGCAGCTAAGGGTCAGTACATCAAGAGCTGTGTTCTTGCATCTACAATGGGCCCCGGAGTAAAGGTTAACTATTCCAAGCTCGGTTAATTTAAATAAGTTAAAGGGGGTTACGTTTTTCTGTAACCCCCTATGCTTATTATTACGAAGTATTATAAACGTTCGGATAATTTCGCGGAAAGGTCGTATTTTTTACAATGCCGAAAAAGAAAAACGAGATAATTACTACACAAAAAAGTGAAAAAGAGAAAAAGGAACTCAGTAAGCTGAAGATACTTGACGGAATGACGGCGTACGTAATATCTCTCGTTCTTTTTGCATTTGCATACGTGTGGGGAACAGAGCATATAGGTATCTGGGCACTTTATGCGGCGGCCTTTCTGTCACTCGGGGCGGTAGCGGCTCTTACTAAGGTGACGGGACTTAAATTTTCTTCGGTGTGTAAGTTTGCTTCTCCGAAAAAAAGAGAGATAGTCGGCTGTGCGCTGACTCTCGCGGCTTCCTTTATGCTTTCAATGCCCTTTATACTTTTTTCACATCTTATAGCACCGAATCTTGCGGTGACTTCTTTCAACATATATGCGGTGGTAGATGAAAAGGGCGGAACTTTTCTCGTTATTTTGCTTGTTATACTTCTTGCGGTGCTTGAGAATATTCTTTTCGACGGATATATTTATTCGCGCTTCAAGGGTGTAAAAAATGTGTTTGCAAGAGCTGTTGTAATATCGTTTATGGCTTCGCTTCTTAAGCTTGACATTTACGCACTTGCGACGGTGTTTCTTATGTCACTTGCGGCGTTTGCGCTCAGAAAAGTAAGCGACAGCCTCTCACTTGCATTTATTATAAGACTTTTTGAGGTTTCGTTTGTTATGGCGATGACAAACGTTTCGGCAACCTCGTCAGAACTTTTGGGAAATTCTATGGGCGTACTTCAGGTTACCGGACTTTCGGTGATTTTCCTCGGTATCGCTCTACCTGCGGTGACAGGAGCGTTCGGAGTATTCGGAAAACTCGGTAATAACGGTAAAATAATAGGTTTTCTGTCGGGAGTAGGCTCGATACTTCTTATAGCTCTTGGATGCGGAATATCTTCGCTTTGATTTTTGAAAATTCCCCGTTTCGGGATAATTATATATTTTAATATTTGATTTTTGGAAAGGTATGTAGATTTTATGGAATATATTATAAACGGTTACGAGCCTAAAAGACTTTTTGAGATATTTGAAGAGATAAGCGCAATTCCGCGCGGCTCGGGAAATGAAAAGGGAATAGCTGACTATATTTGCGCGTACGCCGAAAAACTCGGACTTTACTGTGTTCGCGACGAAGTTAATAACGTTTTCGTTCGTAAAAATGCAGGAAAAGGTTACGAAAATGCTCCTGCAGTCCTTCTTCAGGGACATACCGATATGGTCTGCGAGAAAAATGCATCGACTGTTCACGATTTCACAAAAGACCCTCTGAAGCTTCGCGTGGAAAACGGCTTTCTTTCCGCTGACGGAACAACACTCGGTGCTGATGACGGCGTGGCTGTTGCTATGATGCTCGCTATTCTTGAGCTTGAAGATGATCTTCCCGAAATAGAGTGCCTCTTCACCGTCAGCGAAGAAACGTCTCTTCTCGGCGCGGAAGCGTTTGACTATTCTGTGGTCAAAGCAAAAAAAATGATAAATATGGACTCTGAAGGCGAAGGAATCGCGGTAGTTTCCTCGGCAGGCGGTGCAGATGCTTGCTTTACGGTTTCGACAGACCGCGTAAAATGCACCGAGCGCCCGATAAAGATAACGGTCACGGGACTTGCGGGCGGACATTCGGGAACTGATATCTCTACCTGCAGAATGAACGCAAACCGCGTAATGGGAAGAATACTTGCGCGTCTTTATGAAAAAACACCCTTTAATCTCGTTACAATAAAGGGCGGAAATATGAAAAACGCTATCGCGCGTGAATGTGTTTGTGAGATCGTTGTGCTTGACAAAAACGAGGTTGAAAACGAGCTTGAAATAATCCGCAAGGAGCTTGCAGGCGAAATTTGCACCGATGATAGCGGACTTAAAATTTACCTTGATAAAGGCAAAATTTGCGAAAATATGCTCACATACAAGGATACGTCCAAGATAATAAATCTTCTCACACTTGCACCTAACGGTGTTTACGCTATGTCGAGCGATTTTGAAGGACTCGTACGTACGTCGTGTAACTGCGGCGTTGTTGAGGGCGACGAAAATGAGATCAAGGTGTGGATAAAGACAAGATCTTCCTGCAATTCGGAGCACGAAGTGCTTCTCAGAGTACTCACACGCCTCGGAAAAGCAATCGATGTATCTTGCGAAATAGGCGGAATGTACGAATCCTGGGATTTCTGCAAGGATTCCGAAATTGCAACTCAGTTCGTTGAAACGTTCAAGGAGCTTTTCCCCGATTCGGGCATTGAGCCGAAAACCGCGGCTATTCACGCAGGACTTGAGTGCGGAACTATAATTTCCCGTCTTGGCGGTTGCGATACTATCGCTATCGGACCTAACGTGTACGACATTCATTCACCCGACGAGCGCCTCGACCTCGCAAGTCTTGAACGCTTCTGGAAGCTCGTTTTGAAGCTGATTAAGGGATAAGAATAAATATTCGCAAAGGAACTTTTTGAAAAAAGTTTCCTCTAAGCGACAGCGGAGCTGTAGGTATGCACTCTTTTCAAAAACTTTTCTTAAAAAGGAAGAAAAAACAGTATTTCAGTTTCCGTGCGTTAACACTAACTTGAATGTTATGTGCGGAATTAACGGACCGCCCTCGCCGCGGCGAAAAACAAATAAAAACAACCCGTATTCCAATTTCAGTAAAGTTTTTGAGAAAGTTTGAAAACCCTTTTTACAAAAAGGCTGTGTGACAAACGGTAAAATTCAAATAAAAATAGTTGGTATAAATAAAAATAACCCGTATTCCAATTTCAGTAAAGTTTTTGGGAAAGTTTGAAAACCCTTTTTACAAAAAGGGTTTTCAAGGAGGAAAAAATGAAAATAATTATAGTAGGCGGAGGTTCGGTAGGAATTTCGCTGGTAGGACAACTGCAAAACGAAGGACACGATATTACGGTAATAGACAAAAGCTCACGTGTTATAGAGCAGATAAGCAACACCTATGACGTGATAGGCTACGTAGGAAACGGTGCGACCTTTGACGTGCTTCGATCTGTTTCGGTAGAAAACTGCGATCTTCTCATAGCTACGGCGGATTCGGATGAGCTCAACCTTTTGTGCTGTCTTGCGGCGCATAAGCTCGGAGCGAAGAACACGATAGCGAGAGTGAGAAATCCCGAATATGCGGGACAGCTTTACGAGCTGAAGAATGATTTCGGACTTTCGATGACGATAAATCCGGAGCGTGCGGCGGCGGCAGAGATCGCACGGGTGCTGAGATTTCCGTCGGCAACAAGCATTGAAATTTTCGCAAGAGGAAACGCGGAGCTTGTTTCTTGCCGTATTCCCGAAGGAAATATTCTGGTAGGTAAGCGTCTTAGCGAGCTTTCGGCAAAGCTTGGTATTACTATGCTCGTTTGTACGGTAGAGCGCGACGGTGAGGTCTTTATACCGGGCGGTAATTTTGAGATAAACGAGGGAGATAATCTTTATATTACGGGCGCACCGAAGGATATTGCAAAAGCTTTCAAGAAAGCGGGGCTTTACTCTAACCCCGTAAAGAGCGTAATGATAACGGGCGCAGGTACTATAACACATTATCTTGCGGAAGAACTCAGCGGATATAATATTGATATAAAAATCATCGAAAAGGATAAAAAACGCGCAGAAGCGATGGCAAAAATACTTCCCAAAGCGGTCGTGCTTCACGGAGATGCATCTGACCATGAGCTTCTTTCCGAAGAGGGAATAGATAAAACAGACGCTTTTGTGGCTCTTACCGGACTCGATGAAGGAAATATTCTTTCCGCGCTTTACGCCGAAAGAAAAGACGTACATAAGGTGATAGTAAAGGTTACAAGCGACAATCTTTTCTCAATGTTCAAGGGAAAAGAGCTTGAAACTATCGTTTCTCCGAAGCTCGTTACGATAAATGAAATACTCAGATACGTGCGTGCGCTTGCGGCGAGCGAATCGGACGGAAACGTGCTTTCGCTGTATAAAATAGTCGGCGGAAAAGTAGAAGTGCTTGAATTTGAAGCCGATGAAGATATGAATGAGCTTGTAAATACCCCTCTGAGCGTGCTGAAGCTTAAGAAAAACGTTCTTATCGCCTGCATAGTGAGAGAGGGAAAAGCACGTGCGCCGAAAGGCTCGGACTGCATAATGCCGGGAGACAGCGTTCTCGTTGTAACCGCAAATCAACGCCTTATGAATCTCGGAGATATACTTGAAGAGTAAATTCCGCGATTTTCGAACAATAAATATTTTTCAAAAAGAAGAGATGTAATATGAACAGAAAGATGATAGCGTATATTTTGGGACGCGTTTTTCTTGCTGAATTTTTCCTGATGATACCCGCTGTGATAGTCGGTCTTGTGTATAAAGAAAGCGAGGCGCTGTCTTTTGCACTTCCGATGGCGATACTTGTTGTCGCGGGACTGATATTCGGTATGAAAAAGCCTCAAAATACGGTTATATACGTTCGCGACGGATTTTTTATCGTTGCGGCTGCATGGATTTTTATGGCGCTTGCGGGGGCTATACCGTTTTATCTCTGCGGACATTTTGAGTCGGTATGGGACTGTATTTTCGAGATGGTATCGGGATTTACCACAACGGGAGCAACCGTGCTGGGCGACCCCGGAGCATTGCCGAAATGTATTCTCTTTTGGAGAAGCTTTTCGCATTGGGTAGGCGGAATGGGAGTGCTTGTTTTCGTTCTCGCGATAATGCCGATGTCAGACTCTCTGCATATAATGCGTGCGGAAGTACCCGGTCCGGTAGTAGGTAAGCTTGTGCCGAAAATGCGTCAGACAGCAATAATTCTCTATGCGCTTTATGCCGTAATGACGGCAATTCTTGCGATTTTTCTTCTGTGCGGCGGAATGCCTGTTTTCGATGCTGTTTGCAGTGCGTTCGGAACGGCGGGTACGGGCGGATTTTCGGTACGTACCGAAGGAATAGCTTATTATAACAGCGCGTACATAGAAATGGTGCTTGCCGTATTTATGATACTTTTCGGTATCAATTTCAACCTTTTCTATCTCATTTTAATAAAGAGATTCAAGGAGTTTTTCAAAAGCGAAGAGCTTAAAGTTTACCTTGTGCTTGTTGTGACGGTCACTTTGCTTATTGCAGGAAATATTTACAGTATTTACGGAAGCGTCTCCGAATCGCTCCGCCACGCATTTTTCCATACGGCGGCGATAATTACGACGACAGGATACGGAACGGTAGATTACGCACTGCTGTGGCCGTCTTTTGCGCAGATACTTATAGTTTTGATTACAATAACGGGAGGCTGTGCGGGTTCAACTGCGGGCGGATTGAAGCTCAGTCGAGTTATGCTTCTTTTCAAGACGTTCGCGCAGGAAATGAAGCATCTTCTTCATCCGCGTGCGGTAACTACGGTAAGACTTGAGGGCGCGCCTGTCGAAAACACGATCGTGCGCAGTACACTTGTCTATTTCGTTATGTATGTTTTTATTATGATCGTATCGACGGTGATAATATCGATTGACGGATTTGATTTTACGACGAATCTGACGGCGGAAATAACTTGCTTCAATAATGTCGGACCCGGGCTTGGAATGGTCGGACCTATGGGCAATTTCTCGGCGTATTCGCCTCTTTCCAAAATGGTGCTTTCATTCAATATGCTTCTCGGCCGTCTTGAGATATTCCCGATAATAGTCTTCTTCTCTCCCAGTTCGTGGAAAAAGAATGTCAGATGACCTTTTTATAGTCGACAACTTGATTTTCGGAGCTTTTAAATAGAGAATAACCCTGACAGAGAAATCTGTCAGGGTTATTTTAATTGATTTGTTGTTTTTTGATATTACTTTTTGTTGTCGACATGAACATCGAGCTGATTGAAAGGAATTTCGATTCCGTATCTGTCAAACTCAGACTTAACAGTTTCCATTACGTCGAAATATACGTCCCAATAATCTGCTGAATTTACCCAACAACGCGAAACAATGTCAATAGAACTTGCGCCATGGGCGGTCATACGAACCATTGATTCGGGATTATCAAGAACCTTTTCGTGTTTTGCAAATATACTGAGAATTATCTTCTGCGCAAGTGCGAAGTCTGCGGTATAACCAATAGAAAATGTAAAATCTACACGGCGAATGTCTTTTCTGCTGTAATTGATAATATTAGAATTTGCAAGAGCACCGTTGGGGAGTATAGCGGTTTTATTGTCGCCTGTTCTTATGGTAGTGTGAATGATGCTTATATCCTCAACAGTACCGAGTATTCCCTGCGTTTCGATAAAATCATCAACTTTAAAGGGGCGAGTGATGATAATGAGAATACCGCCGGCAAAGTTGGAGAGTGCGCCCTGAACTGCAAGACCGATAGCTATACCGATAGAAGAGATAACAGCAGCAATTCCGGAGGTCTCGATACCGAGATATCCGAGCATACAGATAACTACAAGTGCTTTAAGACCATAGTTGAAGACGGAAACAAGTATTTTTGCGATTATCTTGTCGGTGTTCTTCTTTTCAAGAGAGACCTTAAGCTTTTTGCTGAGTTTGGAGATGATACAGAATCCTACAAAAATAACGATAAGAGCGAAAAGAATTTTAAGTCCTTCTGTAGTCAACCAATTGAGAAGTGATGGAAAAAAATTGTCCCAATCCATAAAAAATCCTTCTTTCATATTAGAAATTTAACATAGTTTGTATGCTATACAAGTAATGTATCACAAAAAAAGTCTGTTGTCAAGATAAATACGATAATAAGTTTGAATTACATTTAAAAGTTTTCCTTATGAACATACACTTCTGCTGTTTTATCGCCGAGAATATTGTTTATCTTTTCCTCAGCGTTTTCATCGAAAATGAGAACATCGGGTTCCTTTTCCTCGTTTGCTCCGTATTGACCTATCATACCGCCGAAGTGCTGAATATAGGTGTTTTTAAACATTTCGGGGCAGCTTTCGGGCTTTTCGGCAACAAGGTGGAGCATTCTGTATGCAGAACGGTCAAAAATATTGTGATGGATTCTGAAAGCGCTTGCCTTGTTCGTATAGCTCCAGCCCTTGATGTGCGCGGGTGTATCGACGTTGTGTCGCTGCTGTCCCCAACCGTAACCGGAAAGGCGCAAAAAGTTTCCGCACATTACGATGTTCTCCATATAGCTTTCGCTGTCGCCGTTGTTCATTTCAAGGAAATATTCGATAGAATAAACGCAGTTTTCAACGAGATTGTCCTTGTAAAGCACGTTTTTCATAGTGTGTTTTTTGCCGAATGTTGTCACTTGGTGAGTCATAGCCGCATCGTAACACTGATAGATGTAGCAGTTTTCTACCGTGTAGTTTTCACAGCTTCCGTATATCTCCACACCGTTTCCGAAACGTGTGACCGTGCCTCTGCCGCCCTGAGGATAGTTGGGGTCGGTACCGAGATAATGCTGAATGGTTCCGCCTATCCAACCGATCTCGCAGTTTGTGACCTTAAGACCCCTTGTGACCCTTCCACCCGACGCGATAGCGTGAAATCCGATGTATTTAAGGCAAAGATTGTCGATGTGCACGTTTTCATTTGATCCGACGAAGAACATTATTCGGCGCACGAGTGCTTCGATAGAGTTGAATATTTCGCCCGGATTGCCCTTGTCGCACCTTAAATAGAGGTCGCCGAGACTGCTGTCGCACATTTTCGGTACGGGAAAATTTTCTCCCTTTGACGGCTCTTCTGTCATAATGTCCTCAAAATGCCAATAGATATCGAGGTCGCGGATCATCTCGTTTCTCATATCGAAGAGCTTTGCTTCATCGTTTCTGCAAACGAATTTTCCTCTTATGTACGATGGAATAAGTTTTATCGAGTGCTTTTCACCGCCGTTGAAAACGAGAGTGCCCGGATCGAGTATTTTTTCGCTCAGCTTCCAGATGTGATGCACTTTGTCGTACTCTGTCCAAAGCGAAGGATCGGCAAGAGATCTGTCCCAACCGTAGAATTTCGGCTTGTCGCCAATTCCGTATGCGCTGTACGTCACTCCTTGTCGTGCGGAAACCTTTCCGCGGAAAAGATCGCCTCTTTTAAAAAGTACGGCATCTCCGTCCTTAAGATCGGCAGACGATACCTTTGACAGAGTTTTCCACGCAGTCTGCGGAGAAAGACCGTCGTTTTCGTCATTTCCAGCGCTGCTGACGTAGTAAGCGTTTCCTTTTATTTCAATATTTGTTTCGCTGCAGAGTATTTCCTGCTTGCGCTTTTGGCAAAGCTTTTCGATTTTGGTCGATATTTCTTCGTTATAGGCAAACATAATAAAAACCTTTCAAATTGTGACTTGTAATACGTCTTATTTCTGTTTTTCGTGCACCAATGAATTGGCAGGGGAGGGGCTTGATTCTCCCGCTTGTATGTTCAACTGTTGATATTATAGTCCGAATGCGAACTAATTTCAACACTTTTTAGTTAGTTTCTGTTATAATTTTCGTGAAAAACGAATGTATATTAAAGTTCACTCTAAAACTACAAAGAAAGGCGCAAAAAATGAAACAAACACTTGAAAAGTTATGGGACGAATATTTATCAGCCGAATGTGCCGAAATGGATACGCACGAAGAAAGAGAGCTTACGAGAAAGGGGAAAAACTTCGGCATTTGAGATGGTTTTCCCCTTTCTCCGATTTTAAAAGGATTTTACCTTTGCTTTGGACAGATTTCTTTTTGAAAAATGTGTTTTTCTTACGAATACATTGAATTTGTCTTCGTACATTTGGTAGGGGAGGGGCTTGCTCCTCCTGTTTATACAAAGTTGTTCGTGCAAAGGCGGACAGTCGAGGACGCCTGTCCCTACAGCAAAAATCGGCAGAAGAAATGCTCCTCTGCCGATTTTTTCTTACGAATACATTGAATTTGTCTTCATATAGTCGTAGATCATTTTTCCGTGATTTTGTTCTTCCTTCTGAATGTGATTGATGGTATCTCTCACGTTTTTGTCGCCAAATTCAAAGACGCAGGTATCATAGAGATGAGAAGCGTGCTTTTCTCCGGCGAGAAGGTCGCTGCAAAGGAAGCAGTCGTCCTTCTTTTCGGGTGTTTCGGTAGTGTTGTAGGTTGCCGTGAACGTTGTCGGACAGCTTGTTCCTCCGCCCGAGCTCTGTGAGCTGCTGCCCGATTCGATAGAATTCAGAGTGTTGAGATGCTCTCTTTCCACCTGTGCGATACAGGAGAAAAGATTTTTAAGCTGTGCATCGTGAGCTGTTTCGGAATGACGCGTGTATTTGTCAATACAAAGCTGCTCCTCGTCCTTCATATCCTTCAGTAAATCTTTTTCTTTTTGCGTAAGTTGCATAAAAATCACCTCGGGAATAGTATTGCACCAAAATTTGCAAATTATCCGCGAGGTGAGAATTTTTATTTTTTACCGCTTACATTGAATATTTTGAATTTCCTTTTGAGCTTTGAGAAATAGAGCACGGCAAGCATACCGAGAAGATAGTCGAAAATGATGATCGTGACGTTTGAAAGGACAAGCACCGCTACGTATATCCACCACGCGGGATCAAGAGAAGGAAAAAGTATAAATTTCCAGACAAGCGTGAGGATAACCACGGCAACATTTGTCGCAGCTATCTTTATCGTCCACGAAATAAGAGGACGGAACCGTTCGGAAACGAGCTTGATTATCGGATAGATTCCCACAAAGACCATAAATATGGCGGGCGCGAATTTCGCGGGAGCGATCATCATGGAAAGAAGCGAGGTCACGAGCCAGACGGCACTTGCCGATTTAAGACCGAGCTCGAGAGCCGCCCAAAATACTGTTATGGATGCCGCCGCGGCAAACGTGAGGTCGAGGTCGCCGAGAACAGATCCGAGGCAGAGCAGTGCGCTTCCCATAGCCGAAAGGAGCGCGTTAAGTACGATAACTTTCGTTTTTTTCATAAAAACCTTCCTGTTATTGTTCTGTTATTGTTTTAGAAAATTACGCCGATGATTACAGACAGCCGATGAGGTCGCCGCCGCACATTTCGCACATACAGTCGGCACAGATAAGACCTGTGCACATATTGCAGAGCGCATCGTCGGACGACGTTGTGTTTGCTCTGCGGTACTGCTGTCCGTAAGCGGTGCTTCTGCTTTTCAGCTCGTTGAGCGCGTTTCTGTATTCCTCGTTGTTCGGGTCAAGATAGCAAGCCGTTTCAAAAAGACGGGTGGCATCGTAAAAATATCCTCTCTGCATAAGAAGACAGCCCTTTAAAAAGTGCCATTCCGCATTTCGCGCCGCTTTCGGAAGTGCATCGAGCTTTATATTTGCCTCGTTGTATTGCCCCGAATTTATAAGTATTCTTATGTCCTTGAGCGCGGAATCGTATGAAGCATCGGAATAATCTGCACCGCTTGAATAACTTGAAGAAGAACCGGAAGCGTGGGAGTTTGAGCGCGAGCGTCTTATTTCCTCGTATGCTTCGTTTATTTCTTTCATTTTCTCTTCCACAAGATCGGCGAGAGGATTGTTTACGTAGTTGTCAGGGTGATATTTTCGCGCAAGCTCGCGGTATGCTTTTTTGATCTCTTCATCGCTTGCATCTCGCGACACACCGAGAACCTTGTAGGGATCGTTCATTTTGGAAATAACCTTTCTGATTTGAGTTATATGGATAAATTACGCTTTCGCGCAGTCTTTGCAGTCTTTTTTGTATAAAATATTGTGTATGACCTCGGGCATACCGATATATAATATGTTTTGTATTATATTATATATCCCGGGATCGCTGATTTCGAGCAGATCGAGAGCTTTTTCGCTTTCCGAAAGCTCAAGGCGGAGCGCCATTTCAATGTTTTCCTTAAAAGACTCGGACGAGGTATCTTCTCCGGAAAGAATGAACGGGTTGTAGCTTCCGTTTTTTCTGTCCTTTTCGATGTCGTCAAGTGCATCGGCAATATATATCCAACGTCCGACGCGGTAGCCTATTTGATACATACAACGGCGGTCGGAATCTCTTTTTACGGACGCTGAGAAGACCTCTGCGAGAAGCTCTCCGAAAATACTTGCACATTCGTAAACGCTTTCGTTTTTTTCTTTTTCACAGAGAGAAAGCGAAGCGATCTTTTCTTTTATTACGTTGTCTATATGGGTATATCCGATATTCATTACCTTTTTCCGTGCCCGTGCGGCGAAGGGCAGGGCGTACGAGGAAGCTGCTCTTTTGAAGAATTTTTCGTCTTTGTCGGTCTTGTCGTCGAGAAGCTTGTAATAGACGAGCAAAATAGCGGCATCAGCGACAGCCTGCATATTTTCACCGCCGTCGATGACCTTTCGTTTTCTCATCGGATGAACAAGACAGCGCTTCTTTTTAAAGGATATATCTCCGATGTCGGTAAATGCAAGGGCAAAAAGCGCGGGCAAAACGAAATCGTAGCTGAGCGAGAACGTCATAAAAGTGCTTCGCTTTTTTATGTGATGGCAGAGTCCGCAGTAAACGCTTCTGTACAGCTCGAACTCTTTTACTCTGAGCTCTGGCGTAAGCGCTTTTACGTATCCGAACATAAACGGCATCCTCCCTTGAATTTCTTCAGTAAAGATAATAGTAAACTATTATATCATATATAAGTTGGCTTGTAGATAAATTTTTTGTAAATTTGTGTACATTTTTGCGTTAATATACGGTAAATAACTTCAAAACGATTTTAAACAAAATAAATCCGAGAAAAATAATAAAAATGTTGTTGACAAAAATAATAATAAATGATATAATCAGTGTATATATATGCGAAAAGCCTTGTATCGGGATGCTTGATAAATATACAGCGTCGCCGATGGCATTGTTTGCGAAAGAAAGGAACTTAAATTCATATGAAAAAAATCGCTTTGATACTTGTTTTTGCACTTGTTACTATGGCACTTGCATCATGTGGCGCCGGCAAGCCTAATGATGACACCGACCTTAAGATTGAAGATCTCCTTGAAAACAAAGATGAAGAAGGAAATGAAGAAAAACCTAACGTTAGTGTTAAATATGACTGTGTATATGAAAACTATACATATGACCTTTACGTCGATGACAACTATATCGTAATAACAAAGTATGACTTCGGTACAGACGAAGAAGCTGCAGGAGATGCTGCTACAGCTGCAGAAGACGAAGAAGTTATCGAAACTATCGATCTTACCATTCCCGCAACAATAGACGGCGTACCGGTTAAGAAGATCGCGAAGGGCGCGTTCGAAAAGAATAATGTTCTTGCTTCTGTTACAGTTCCCGCAGGCGTTACCGAAATCGCTGCAGAAGCTTTCTGGTTCAGCACTTCTCTTACAAGCGTTAAGCTTCCCGCTTCCCTCACTCTTCTCGGCGAGAGAGTATTTGCTTACTGCCCCGCACTCACAGCTCTTGATGTTCCCGCAAGCGTTACAGAGATTCCCGCAGGTCTTTGCATAGAGTGCACAGCACTTGAAAAACTGACCTTCGGAAATAAGGTTACATCTATCGGCGAAAACGCGTTTGCTTTCTGTACAGCTCTTAAGACGGTTAACCTCGGCACCTCTCTTACAACGATCGGTGCAGGCGCATTCAAGTGGTGTACAGCTCTTACAAAGGCAGACCTTCCCGCAAGCGCAAAGGATGTTGCTGCTGATGCATTTGCTCACTGCGACCTTCTCGGAAAATAAGAAATCTTAAAAATATAAAGTCGGGATGTTTTTCCCGACTTTATTGTTTATCTGACCGTTTATCGAAAGGAAATACTGTATGAAAACAAATGTTAATGAGCCTGTACTGCTTTCGCCGGTGTGCAAGGACATAATTTGGGGCGGAGAAAGGCTTGCACGTGAATTTGAAAAGGGCGACGGGAAAATGGATCGTATCGCCGAAACTTGGGAGCTTACCGTCAGAGATGATGCTGTAAGCACGGTTCAAAGCGGCATTCTTGCAGGCAAGCCGCTGTCAGAGCTTTACGGGACAGAAGATTTCCCTGTGCTTATAAAGTTCATTGACGCTAAAGAAAATCTCTCCGTGCAGGTGCATCCGGACGATGAATATGCGCGCAAATACGAAGGCGATCTCGGAAAGACCGAAATGTGGTACGTTGTGGATGCTCTTCCGGGTGCACGGCTCGTTTACGGACTTAGTGACGGAGTGAGCAAGGATGATTTCAGAAAAGCGGTCGAGGAAAACAAAATAGGCGAGTGTCTTAAATACGTTGACGTGCATAAAGGTGACGTTTTCTTTATTCCCGCGGGATGCGTTCACGCGATAGGTGGCGGAATACTTATCGCCGAGATACAGCAGTCGTCAAACGTGACCTACCGCGTTTACGACTACGACCGCGGCAGAGAGCTTCATATAAAAAAGGCGCTCGACGTTATAGAGCTTCGCGGAGAAAATGAAATTAACAAAATCAGATATTCGTGCGCGCATAAAACAGACGATGACCTTCTTGCCGATTGCGAAATCTTCAGAGTCGAAAAGAAAAATTCAAAAAACTGCGAATTTATCGAAGGAAGATCGGATAAGTTTATTCATTTGCTTGTCATTTCGGGCAAGGGAAGAGTAGGCGCGCTTGACGTGAAGGCGGGAAGCAGTGTGCTTTTCCCGATGGGCTGTGAAAGGGTAGCACTTGACGGAGAATTCGAATTTCTTTTGACACTTGTAAAATAATTTGCCGTCTGCAGACAAACGTAAAACAGAGTCAACACTAATCGTGTTGGCTCTGTTTTTGTTTGTATTTATAATACTTAAATATTTGTCTGAACAGCGTTTCCTGTTCCGGCAGACTCAAATGCGGCTTCCATAACCTTCATAACACGGAGTGCCTGTGCGGGTGTTATCTTAAGCGGCTTGCCTTCGATAGCATCAACAAGCTGATAGTATGTAGGATCGAGATTGTCTTCAACGTCGGTAGGAGCTTCAAGCTCAATAACGTCAACGGTAGCAGGGTCGCGCTTTGCCATAGTTTTTGACGGACCTGCCTTGGTTACCGATATATCTGCACCCCATTTGTCTTCGCGAACCTTGCATTTCACAACACGGCCCTCGCATGACCAGTCGTCTATCTGGAGAGTACCCTCTGTTCCGAGCACGTACCAACGGGGGTGCTGGATGAAGTTGTTTGTAGAAACTTCAACGTATGCGGTGAGACCGTCTTCAAAGGTTATAACGAGATGGAAGTTGTCGTCAACTTCATCGTAAAGGATAGAATACATCTTGCAGAATACGTTTACTACCTTTGCATCTGTCATATAAAGGAGCTGGTCGATAAGGTGAACGCCCCAGTCGTACATCATACCGCCGCCGAGAGCCTTTGTACGGCGCCATCCTTCAGGCATACCGCGCGAGCCTTCGACTCTTGTTTCGATGATATAAGGCTTTCCGATAACTCCGCTGTCAACAGTACGGCGCATAAGAACGTAGTCGCGGTTTACACGGCGGTTCTGATCTATCGTGAATACCTTTCCGACTTCCTTTGCTACTGCCATAACATCTTCGAGGTCAGCAGAAGAAAGAGTTACGGGCTTTTCACAGAGAACGTGCTTTCCTGCTCTGAGAGCGCGGATACAGAGTTCCTTGTGAACCTCGTTTGTTGCGGCAACGAGAACGATATCGATCTCGGGATCTGCGAATATTTCTTCGGAGGAAGAATATACGTAAAGTCCCTTTTCGCGTGCAGCCTCGCGTCTTTCTTCAAGAAGGTCATATATACCCTTGATGCGAACGCGTGTGTTGCCCTTTGAAAGCTGTGTGAAATGGTGACCTGCCATTCCGCCGAATCCGATTATTCCGAGTTTATAAATTCTTGTGTTTTCCATAGTTATTATCCGTGCCTTTCTTGTAGGTAACAGGACTAAAGTGCTTCTTCTATAATTTTTGTGTTATAACGAAATACTTATGCCCACCACATTTCTCCTGCTGTCTCAAGGATCAAAACGTTCTTGAGGAAGGAGATTGCCTTTTCGAGTCCTTCTTTCGGTGACATAAGAGCGTCTTCGTGCTCAATACTGATAGCACCGTCATATCCGACAGCCTTGAGTGCGCTGATTATGCGGTTCCACTCGAGTTGTCCGTGACCGTATCCTACCGTGCAGAACACCCAAGAACGGTTGAGAATGTCGCCGTAAGACTTGTAATCGAGAACGCCGTTTACTTCGGTGTTTCTCTTGTCGATAACCGTATCCTTTGCGTGGAAGTGGTGTATTGCCCCTTTGAGCTCCTTGATAGCCGCAACGGGATCGATACCCTGCCAGAAGAGGTGGCTGGGGTCGAAGTTTGCACCGATGATATCGCCTACTTCAGCGCGGAGGCGGAGAAGAGTTTCGGGGTTGTAAACAACGAACGAGGGGTGCATTTCAAATGCGATCTTTGTGATGTTGTGTTCTTTTGCGAAAGCGGCGGTCTTTTTCCAGTAGGGAATAACCTTTTCCTTCCACTGCCATTCAACGATCTTGAGGTTGTCGTCCGGCCAAGCGCAAACTACCCAGTTGGGGTAAAGCGAGTTTTCGCAGTCACCGGGGCATCCCGAGAAACCGATAACGGTATCTACGCCGAGAGCCTCTGCAACGAGGATAGCGTTTTTGAATTCGCTGTCGAACTTTTCAGCGATATCCTTCTGCGGGTGGAGGGGGTTTCCGTGGCAGCTGATAGCCGAAATATGCATATCGTATTTTGCAAGCAGGGCCTTGTAAGCTTCAAGCTTTGCGGGATCGCCGAGAAGCTCAGGTGCGTTGAGATGTGCGTTTCCGGGATATCCGCCCGCACCTATTTCGATGGTATGTACGTCGAGAGATGCGAGATATTTGAGAGCGTCCTCGAAATCAAACTGAGCGAGAACGGGATTCATTACTCCGAGTTTCATATTTTAATTCCTTTCAAAAACGGTTGTTTTGATGTTATTTTAAATTAAAGACCAAGTGATTTAAGGTAAGCGCGGCTTCTTGCGGCAGCTTCAAGCGAAGGTGTGTCGTAAGACTGATCCTGCTCAACTATGATATATTCAACGTTTGTTTTTTCAAGAGCCTCGAGAATTTCGGGGAAGTTCTGAAGACCTTCGCCGAGGGGACGGAATTCAAATCCTGTTTCTTCTCTTGACTTGCCGCCCTGAGGCTTGCCGCTGTTGTCAACGAGTGCGTAAACGGGACCGCCGCCGAGAGCCTTGCACGTGAAATCCTTGAAGTGGATAATTCCCATTCTGTCGGCATACTTGAGGAGATACTCAGCGGGATTGACGCCTGCGTAGTGTACCCAGCAGAGGTCAAGCTCGGGATCTATTTCGCCCTTGCCGAAAACTTCGTAAAGGATATCGAGGAGATATTTTCCGTCGTGTGTATTGAATTCAAAATCGTGGTTGTGGTAGCACATCTGAATACCGTTTTCGCTGAGGAGCTTCGAAACCTGAGAGAATTCCTTTACGGTGTTGTCCCAATCGGGTGTTCCTGCGAGCTTCGATCTTTCATACCACGGCACAGCCGAGAATTTTACTCCGAGAGTCTTCATATAATCTGCGGCTTCCTGACCTTTTTCGAGGTAAAGATCGACCTTCTGGTGTACGGATATTGCCGTAAGTCCTATTTCATCGAGCATAGCGCGGAGGTCTTCTGCAGAATAATCGAAATATCCTGCGAATTCAACGTAGTCGTATCCGATATCCTTGACCTTCTGAAGAGTTGCTTTAACGTCCTTGGCCATTTCGTCGCGTACGCTGTAAAGCTGTAAGCCTATTTTGTAATTTTTCAAAACGATTACCTTCTTTCTTTAATGAGTTTTGTGTCCATATATCGTTTATGCTTTCATTATATATTTTTTCACGTTCATATCAAGGATAAAATCGACGGATATGCGGATAAAAGCGATTTTGTATATACAGATACAGATAAAAATAACCACATTATCATAAGATAAATCTCTAAAATAATGGTAGCATTTTTCAAAATCTTATGCTATAACAGTTTTGTTCAAAAATATCAAAAATTTGTCATAGGTGTTTTTTGATTAAGACAAAAACGGTATGAAAAAACGATAAATTATCATCTTCCGTTTAAGCTTATTATAAAACTTTAGCGAGAAAAAAACAAGTAGCAAACGTCACTTTGTTAAAAAAATTGCCTCGGAGCGAGAAATAGACTCGCTCCGAGGCAAAGGTCTCGCAAATTAAGTTAATTCTGAAAACCGACTATAAGGTTCAGATTTCGGGAATTACAACTTCTACTTCGCGTCCGAGCTTGCTCGACTTAACGATATGGTCGATAATAGCCTGGTTGTAAAGTATCTCGCTTGAAGGAACAGGAGCTTTTCCGCCTTCCTTAACAGCGTCGAGGAAGGAACGAAGCTTGTGATAGAATTCGCCTTCGGGGAGAGATTTCTGCATAGGAATTTCGGTAGCTACGCCGATTCTTGTACTTTCAACGTCGTGATAGATCTTAAGAGGTCCGCCGATAGATCCGTTCCAGCATTCTGTGGAAGGAATACGGAGAGAGCCCTTTGTACCCATAATGATCGTGTCGCCCGATGTATCGAGGTTCATAGCCCAAGCAATACGGAAGTCGAGGATTATGCCGCCTTCAAGACGGATAAGACCGCCTGCAAAGTCGTCAACGCCGAAGATGTCAGCGTAGTTTGCGGGCTTGCCTTCAACTGTCCAGTATTCGGGATTCTTTCCGAAATAGTCGGTAGTGAAACCGGAAACCGTAAGAGGCTTCGGATAACCGAGGGCGTTGAGAACCATATCGAGAGAATAGCATCCGATGTCTGCCATAGCACCGATACCTGCGGTTGCGTCTTCGATAAAGGTTGTACCGAAGGGTGTGGGGATACCGCGGCGGCGTCCTCCGCCTGTCTGAATGTAGTATATCTTACCGAGCTGACCGGACTGAACGATCTGCTTGATGAGTCGCATATTGGGGTTGAATCTGGGCTGGAAGCCGATGGAGAGGATCTTTCCGCTCTTCTTCTCGGCACGGATAACGTCAACAGCTTCTTCTGTTGTAACGCAGAAAGGCTTTTCGAGCATAACGTTTACGCCGTGTTCGAGAGCGTCAATAGCACAGGGAGCGTGCTGACGGTTATAGGTACAGATGCTTACAGCATCGAGTTCTTCGTTTTCGAGCATTTCGTGACCGCTGAGATAGCATCTTGCGCCCTCAAGACCCCAAGTTTCCTTGAACTTTTCTGCCTTGCCGGGAATAAGGTCAGCGAGAGCAACGAGTTCTACGTCGGGCATCTTCTTGTACTCAATGGCGTGAGCCTCTGCGATCCATCCCGTACCGATGATACCGACCTTTATTTTCTTGCTTGTGTCGATGGTTTTAACACTCTGGTCTTCCTTGAACGCGTCAAGACCTGCGGGTTTCTTTTCTGCCATAATTAAAATCTCCTTACTTAAAATACAAATAAAGCTTTGTTACGATATTGACATTTATAACATCTTCTGCTATAATCGGATATAATCCGAAATGTCAATATAGTACTATTTACATTATAAGCCACACGAAAAATGACTTCTATAATAATTTTGACCTGTTTTTGCACGAAATTGACATTGACCGTATTTTAACGCCTGTTTGAAAGGGGCTGAGCCGATGAAAAATGAAATAGTATCAGCAAGTTTGCCCAACACTCTTGCGCACATAGAATGGCAGAAATTCAGCCCGGGCGATATTTGCAGAATGCACGTTCACGATGAGATAGAACTGCTTAAAGTGTCAACGGGTAGGCTGAAATGCGTCGTCGGAGAGGAAGAATACGTTCTTTCGCAGGGTCAGGTGCTTTTCATCAATTCGCGTGTGCCGCACTATACCACGCCTGTTGAAGGCAACACAGAGCAGATCTTTCTTCAGTTCAGAATTGATAACTTTATTGACGACCCCGTGAGTAAGATAGGTACGGTACTTGCAAGGTTTTCCGAATACACCGACAGGCAGGGATACGTAATAAACGACTGCCCCGAGCTTTGCGGTTATATTGACATTATTCAAAAAGAGTTCTTTTCAAAAGAGGACGGATATGAGGAATATATCAAAGCGGCGATATACAGTATCATAGGCTATCTCAGCCGACACCACGTTATAGAAAACCACAACAAGCTTCTTGAAAGCTCGGCTATCATAAGAATAATGCCCGTGCTTGAATACATAGACCAGAATTACTTCAGAGAGATATCGCTTGATGAAATAAGCGGAGTTCTGAATATAAATCCCTATTATTTCTGCCGTCTTTTCAAAAGCGCAACAGGCTCAAGCTTCTGCGAGTATCTTAATTTCGTTCGTATAAGCAAGTCGGAGAAATTCTTCAAGACAAACGACAAAAGCATTATGGAAATATCGCTTGACGTAGGATTTTCGTCGGTCACGTATTTCAACCGTATCTTCAGAAAATACAAGGGCTGTACCCCGACGGTTTACCGAAAAGCGCAAAATGCAGAAAACGCAGAATAAAAACCAAAAGAGGACATAAAGATGGATATAAAGAATAAAAAACTTTTTTTGCTTGATATGGACGGCACGCTCTATCTCGGAAATCAGCTTTTTGAAAGTGTTACCGATTTTCTTGCGCTTATAAAGGAAAAAGGCGGAAGATATATGTTTCTTACGAACAATTCGTCGAAAAGCGCGGATGCTTACGTCGAAAAGCTCGGCAGACTCGGAATAAAAGCAGAGCCGAAGGATTTTTTCTCATCTACTGAGGCTACGATAAGATATCTTCTGAAAAACGGATACGAGAATAAAAAAATATATGCGTTCGGAACAAGGTCTTTCAGAAAGCAGCTTGCCGACGCGGGACTTGATATCACCGATAAATATGCAAAGGATATTGACGTTTTGCTCTGCGGATTTGATACCGAGCTGACCTTTGAAAAGCTTGACGATGCTTCAAGACTCCTTTTCGACGGCGTCGAGTTTATAGCAACACATCCCGACTGGGTCTGCCCGACCGAATACGGCTCTGTGCCCGATTGCGGATCCGTATGTCAGATGCTCACTATCGCGACAGGCAAAAAGCCGCTTGTTATAGGCAAGCCGAAGCCCGAAATGGTTTATGCGGCACTTGAGGTAAGCGGATTTAAGAGCGAAGAAGCCGTTATGATAGGCGACCGAATCTATACCGATATTGCTTGCGGAGTAAACGCGGGAATAGATACGGTACTCGTTCTTTCGGGAGAAACTACCGCAGAAGAAGCTGCAAAGAGTGATATTATCCCGAGCAGAATTTGTGAAAACGTAAAAGAAATTTATAAAGAATTTGCCGGAAAATAAGAATAAAAGATACCGATAAGGAAAGGCAGGCTTCAAAATGAAACTCAATACTAAAAGAACGGTAATAATAGGTGTTGCCTTTATGGCGATATGTGCGTTTTGGCAACTTTACGATACTGTCGTACCGCTTGTGCTTAAGTACACATTCGGAATACATAACGAGATAATATCAGGCGGAATTATGGCACTTGATAATATTTTTGCCCTTTTTATGCTTCCTGTGTTCGGTGCGCTTTCGGATAAGACACACACAAAGATAGGAAAGCGTATGCCGTACATTGTTTTCGGAACGGTTTCTGCCGTTATCGTTATGATGTTTATGCCGTTTGCCGCAAATCATAAGAATCTTACTCTCTTTATCGCGGCACTCTTCCTTGCGCTTCTCGCTATGAGTACCTTCCGTTCTCCCGCGGTATCTCTTATGCCCGACGTTACTCCGAAGCCTCTTCGTTCAAAGGGAAACGCGATAATAAATCTTCTCGGATCGATAGGCGGACTTATCATTCTCGTTCTGATAATGATATTCGATACATCAAAATATACCTACACCTGCCCCGAAGGACATCTTACGGATAATCTCGGAAGCGGAATACAGGCTGTAATGTGTGAAGCCTGCGGAAAAAATTACACGGGAATAAATCAGCAGCTTTCACGTGTAAATCCCGACTATACGATGGTTTTCCTCATTCTCGGACTTATTATGATACTTTCGGTTGTTGTTCTTCTTGTGTTTGTGCGCGAAAACAAGTTCGTTGCCGAAAGAGAAGAATTTGAACGTGCAAACGGTATATCGGACGAAAAGGAAACAGACGAGAACGCAGGCAAAAAAATGCCCAAGGACGTTGCGAAGAGTCTTATATGTATGCTTCTTTCGGTTGCTTTCTGGTATATGGGATATAACGCGGTCACGTCTGCATTTTCAAGATATTCCGTTGAGGTCTGGAAGCTTACAGACTCTACAACGTCGAAATGCCTTATGGTCGCTATGGGCGTTGCACTCGTTGCTTTCGTGCCGATAGGAATAATATCGAGTAAGATAGGACGTAAAAAGACTATCATCGGCGGTGTTTTGCTCCTTGCTCTTTCATTCTTTGCTGCGGGATTCTGCAAATTCGATTGGTATATAAATCTTCTTTTCGCTCTCGTCGGTATAGCGTGGGCGGCAATAAACGTAAACTCCTTCCCTATGGTCGTTGAAATGAGCCGCGGAAGCGATATCGGTAAATATACAGGATATTACTACGCGTTCTCTATGGCTGCACAGGTTATAACTCCCGTGCTTTCGGGCGTATTTCTCAATATCAGCTATAAATTCCTCTTCCCGTATGCAACCGTATGCGTTATGCTCTCATTTGTTACTATGCTCTTCGTAAAGCACGGTGACAGCCGACCGGACGCAAAGCAGGTAGCGCTTGATGCACTTTCGGGAGGAGATGACTGATGCTCTGGCTGAATCTTTTTGCAGCTTTGGCAGTTTTGCTTGTTGCTTCAGCCTCGCTCTTTCTCCTTGCCATTATGCCGAAAATGAAAAAGCATAAGTGGACGGACGAAATCATCAAGTACAGATATGCTCACAGAGGACTTTTCTCGCACGAAAACGGAGTGCCCGAAAATTCTATTAAAGCCTTTGAAAAGGCAATAGAAAACGGTAACGGATTTGAGCTTGACGTGCATCTGACTGCAGATAAAAAGCTTGTCGTTATACACGACTCAAGTATGAAAAGAACGGCAGGTGTCGATATAAACGTATCAGAGGTCACGTACGAAGAGATTTTCGCACACGGACTTGAGGGCACAGATGAAAAAGTCCCTCTTTTCGATGACGTGCTTAAGCTCAACGGCGGAAAAGTGCCTATGATAATAGAGCTTAAATCGGACGGAAATGCAAAAGAGCTTGTTACAAAGGTGGCAGAAACACTTGAAAATTACAGCGGGATATACTGCGTGGAGTCCTTTGCGCCCGACGTCGTATATGCTCTCAAAAAGCTGGCACCCGATATGATGCGCGGTCAGCTTGCCTGCGATATACGAAGAGAAAATAAAAAGTTTTCGATCGTCGCTAATTTTATTCTGAAAAATCTTGTAACGAATTTTCTGACAAAGCCAGATTTTATCGCGTATTGCTACGATGACAGAGAAGAGTTTACGTTTACTCTTTGCAGAAAGCTCTATAAGCCGACCGAAATTTCGTGGACTTTAAAGGACGCCGAAGCGCTGAAAAAAGCCGAAGAGGCGGGTGCGTGCGTCATTTTTGACAGCTTTGTTCCGTAAAAATATTTTATCGGATAATGTACTCTGCTGTCGCGTCAAAAAGACATACTATGCCTTTTTTGATGCAAAAAGCAGAATGTTTCTGTAAATTTATCATATAAAAACGAAAAAAACGGAAAAATCACATTCAAAACCGTTTGACAAAAGAGCTTTGCCGTGATATACTTTACCGTAAGCACAAAAAAGTGCCTCTACCGAACGCATTAAATGTGATATTAAATATAACCGGAGATTTTATGAAAAGATTTCTTTCCATAATTGTGACTTTGCTTCTCGTAATTCAGACCTGTGTGCCGTTTTATCTTACGGCAACGGCTGAAACTGAAGATGCTGCGCCGACCGAGGAAACGACTACGCCCGATGGCACGGAAACGCCTGACGGCACGGAAACGCCTGACGGCACGGAAACGCCTGACAGTGCGGAAACACCCGACTATACCGAAGAAATACCCGGTGAGGGAAGCGACGTAACAGAAGATGAAATAATTGAAGAAGTGTTTGTTCCGATGGAACTGAGCGACTTCGGGCTTGAGCTTATCAAATCCTTTGAAGGCTTTAGCAGTAAAGCTCAGTGGGACTACAATCAGTGGTCGATAGGATATGGCTGTAAGTGCGAGGAAAACGAATATCCGAACGGAATTACAGAGTATGAAGCGACAGAGCTGATGAAAAAAGCTATGCCGACATATGTGGATGCGGTGAATAACTTTATGGAAACTTACGACGTTAAGCTGAATCAGAATCAGTTTGATGCTCTCGTAAGCTTTTCGTACAACTGCGGAAAATACGTTTGGAATATGAACGAGAGTAATTTTACTCTCAAAAGACTTTTAATAGAGGGCAACTGGAAAGAAAAAGATATTACAAACGCTTTTCTTATGTGGGTAAAAGCGGGAGGCTCGGTTCTTCAGGGACTTGTTCGCCGCAGAACAAGAGAAGCGGCGCTTTTTAACAGTGATATAAATATACAGGATCCATCCGTGAAATATTATTACGTTACGGTCAGAAGCGACCAGCTTAATATCCGTAACAAGCCTGCAACCAATGCGTCGTTTATCGGCTCGATAAAAAATACGATCATAATTCCCGTAACAGAGTTCAGTGCGGACGGAAAATGGGCATATACACCGTACGGTGCATATTTCGGATGGGTAAGCACCGATTATATCCAGCCTCTCGATGAGGTTCCGACTCTTGACAGTAATATGCGCGATACGTACGGAATAAAATATACGCTCGGCACCGATTACAAGACGATAATAGCGGGTGTTCCGGGTGGCTCGAACGGTAACGCTCAATACAACGGTCTCGGCGACGGAAACGTATATCTTAACAGATACATAAGGGTGGGAGATTACGTCTACTGCCTTACACAGATAGCCGATAAGGCGTTTTACGGAAATTCCAAGCTGAAAACGATATATATTCCGCTTAGTGTGGAAAAGATAGGCAAAAATTCCTTCACAGGTTCGGGACTTAATACCGTTTACTGCACGACAGATTCGTATGCCCACGAATACGGAGCCGAACACGGACTCGTATGTATGGAATATGAATGCCGTGACGGTCATACGTACTCGAATGCTTCGTGGAAGGTGCTCAGACAGGTATCCTGTACGCAGGACGGACTTGAAGGAAAGTGTTGTGACGTTTGCGGATATATAAGCGAAACAAAGCTTATAGACACGGCGTACGGACATACGTACGAGGAAGGCGTCTTTAAAACCGTCAGCACGCTTTCCTGTACGACAGACCACGCCGAAGGCATCGTTTGTAAGAATTGCGGACATGCCAAGGATATTCGTATTATAGAGAAGGCGACCGGACACAGCACGGGTGCTTGGGAAAGCGTTTCGAAAGCGTCGTGTACGACCGACGGCGTTGACGTAAAAAAATGTACGCACTGCGGCGAAGTGCTTGAATCAAAGGTCACTCCCGCATACCACGTTTACGATATAAATAAATGGGTAACGGTCGTTAAGCCGACCTGTACGGAAGCGGGCGCAAGCGCGGTACTTTGCAACGTTTGCGGAACTCATATAAAAAACAAGGTAATAGAGGCGCACGGTCATACGTACGGTGATTGGTACGTGAGCAGACAACCGTCATATCTGAAAACAGGTATAAACAGAAGGGACTGCTCGGTATGTCAGTCTTATGAAACGAAGAGTATTGCCAAGCTCAAGAGTGAGATCGTCACAGATACCTTGAATCTCGTTTCCAAAACGAAGCAGGTCATAGGTGTTGCTCCGGGTACAACGGCTGCAGAAATCCTTGCACAGATAAAGAACACGCAGGGTGTCAGAGTAATAGACAAAAACTCAAAAGCCGTAACGGGTAACAGCTACGTCGGAACGGGAATGCAGCTCATTTTGTATGAAGGAAGCAAGCGGCTCCTTACGTACACCTTTATAATAAACGGTGACGCGGACGGAAACGGACTTGCGACAGACTGGGACTGCATACTTCTCGGAAGATATCTTGCAGGTTGGGACGTTGACGTTTATCTTTCAGCACTTGATTTTGACGGTAACGGCAATGTCAACGACTGGGACGAGATACTTTTCAGCAGATACCTTGCAGGCTGGAATGTAAAAATAGACGGATAAAATAACGGACAAAACGAAATGAAAATAAATTATATTTCTCACAGCAGCTTTATGATAGAATTCGATAAGCTCTGTATGCTTTTTGACTATGCAGAGGGTGTTCTTCCGGATATTCCCGACCAAAAGGAGCTTATAGTGTTTGCAAGTCATAAGCACTCCGACCATTACAGTCAGAAGATATTTCAAATCAAGGAATTTCACAGCGCGACCTCGTACGTTCTTTCGTACGATATAGGTATGCTTCTCTCAAACGACGTTCTGAACGTTCTTCCCGATAAAGAATATACAACCGTCGCGGGAGGCGAGCTTTTAAAAATCAAAACGCTGAAATCAACAGATTGCGGAGTTGCATATCTTATCGATTACTGCGGAAAGGTCATATATCATTCGGGTGACCTTCATATGTGGGTCTGGGATGGCGCACCTGAGTTTCAGAACAGAGAAATGGAAAACGCTTATCTCAAAGAAATATCAAAGCTCTCAAAGTGTAATATTGACGTTGCGTTTGCCGTTCTCGACGGCAGACAGGAAGACGATTATTTCAGAGGTATGAAGGCACTGCTTGAAAACTGCAGGATAAAAAACGTTTTCCCGATGCATATGTGGGGCGATTACAGCGTTGTAGGAAAATTCAAGAAGGAATACGGCGATAAATTTTCTGCGGACATTAAAGACGTAGCTTTTGAAGGGCAGGAATGGGAAATACTTTGAGAAAATCGTAATAAGTACGATAAAATTGTTGACAAAACGGCAAAAAAACTGTATAATTATAAAGTTATTAAAGATTTGGTTTAAGAAAGGCATTTGAAATGGCAAAGGATAATAAGAAGGCGGTATCCGAAATTACCGCGATGGACGTTGATTTTGCGCAGTGGTACACTGACGTAGTTAAAAAGGCAGAGCTTGTAGATTATTCGGGCGTTAAGGGTTGTATGATAATCCGCCCTTACGGATATGCAATATGGGAAAATATTCAGAGCGATCTTGACAGACGCTTTAAGGAACTCGGTCACGAGAACGTATATATGCCGATGTTTATTCCCGAAAGTCTGCTTCAGAAGGAAAAGGATCACGTTAACGGATTTGCACCCGAATGTGCTATCGTTACGATAGGCGGACAGAATACTCTTTCCGAAAGACTTATAGTTCGTCCTACGTCCGAAACTCTTTTCTGCGATCACTATAAGAATATAATTCACTCTTACCGTGACCTTCCCAAGCTGTATAACCAGTGGTGCAGCGTTGTAAGATGGGAAAAAACTACCCGTCCTTTCCTCCGTACGTCTGAATTCCTCTGGCAGGAAGGTCATACAATGCACGAGACTGAGGCAGAGGCAAGAGAAGAAACGCTTAAGATGCTTAAGTGCTACGAGGACTTTTACAGAGAAACTCTCGCTATTCCCGCTATCTGCGGTAAAAAGACAGAAAAAGAGAAGTTCGCGGGCGCTGTTGAAACATATACTATCGAGCCTATGATGCACAACGGTGTTGCTCTTCAGGGCGGAACTTCGCACTACTTCGGCGACGGCTTTGCAAAGGCGTTTGACATAACCTTTACCGACCGCGAAAACAAGATCCGCTATCCGCATCAGACCTCTTGGGGCGTTTCCACAAGAATGATCGGCGCCATCATTATGACTCACGGTGACGATAACGGACTTATCCTTCCTCCGAAGGTTGCACCCGTTCAGGTCGTTATGATCCCCGTTGCACAGCATAAGCCGGGCGTTCTTGAAAAGGCAGACGAAATTAAGCGACTTCTTGCAAAGAACTTCAGAGTAAAGCTTGACGATTCTGACAACTCCGCAGGTTGGAAGTTCAGCGAATACGAAATGAAGGGCGTTCCCGTTCGTCTTGAGATCGGTCCGAGAGATATTGAAAACAATTCTTGCGTGCTCGTTTCCCGTGTTACGGGTGAAAAGACCTTCGTTTCTCTTGACAATATCGTTGAAGAGGTCGGAGCTATGCTTGAAAAGGTACACGAAGAGCTTTACAACAGAGCACTTGAAAACCTTCAGACAAAGCTTAACACAGCGCACAGCTATGACGAATTCCTCGATATCGCCGAAAACAAGCCCGGATTTATCCGTGCTATGTGGTGCGGCGACTCCGAATGCGAGGACAAACTCAAGGACATCACGGGCGGCGTTAAGTCGAGATGTATTCCTTTTGAGGAAGAAGCTGTTTCTGATACCTGCGTATGCTGCGGCAAGAAAGCCAAGCATATGGTCGTTTGGGGAAGACAGTATTAAACGCCAAGGGCGCTGCCCTTGCTTAGGGCTCTGCCCCAAGAACCCGCCAAGGGCGCTGCCCTTGGAACCCGGTTAAGAAACTTTTTGAAAAAAGTTTCTTAACAATCTTCAAAAACTTTACTGAAAAAGGAAAACAAAAATCGAAGGATTCAGTTTGCGGTTTTCACGAAGTGAAAAGTCGGACGGCTATCCGACAGAGAAACTGCCAAGCGATGCCGCAAGCATCGGTTTAGGCTCTGCCCTTGGACCCCGCTTAGAAACTTTTTGGAAAAAGTTTCTAAGAACTTCAAAAACTTTACTGAAAAGAAAAATACTTTTTCAAAAAAAGTTTTGCTCGAGCTTTTTCAAAAGCTCGCAGGATTTCTTAAGGGACGAAGTCCCTTGAGTTGTTTTTTAGAAAAGCTAATTTGTTTATATTTTAAAGAGAAAACCTTGCGTTTTCTTTCAATGTATAGACAAAGAGATAGAGATTAACTGAGGGAATGGAAAAACCATCTCAAACGCCGAAGTTTTTTCCCTTCCCTCA
>SVSP01000017.1 GCA_015064255.1 Oscillospiraceae bacterium | reverse complement strand
TTTATAGTCCTTACACATAAATCCGAGAGTATTTGCTTTCGGATTTTTCTTTTTAGTTAGTCTCGCGCGCTCCGTAGTGCTGGTTTTAATAAAGAACTATAAAAGAAATGAAATTTGAGTTGTTTCTTTAATTGTTGTATTTTAGTTCTTCGATATTTCATTTGTTGCGTAATTAATTTAACTTGTTTCTGATTTTTTTGAAAAGTTGTTGATTTTTTTATTTGTTTGGTATATAATAATAACGAGGTGATGATATGACAAGTGAAAATCTTTTAAACTTAATTGATGGAGTTGTAAAATCAAGAAGTGAATATCAAAATGTTGAATTGAAAGCAGCTAAACACGGTTGCCCGGAGAGATTTTATGATACACTTTCAAGTTTTTCAAACCGTGACGATGGTGGAGTAATAATTTTTGGTATTGATGAAAAAAACAATTTTGAACGTTGTGGCGTCTACGATTTGCAAGACATTCAACAGAAAATCACAGAACAATGCGATTCAATGTGTCCCAAAGTTCGGCCTCTTTTTTCTTATGCAGAATCTGATGGACGATATTTTTGCTCTATAGAAATTCCCGCTATTGATATTTCCGATCGTCCTTGCTATTATGCCGGAAAAGGCAGATTGAAAGGTTCTTATGTTCGTGTAGGAACTAATGATGAACCCATGACGGAATATGAAATATATAGTTATGAAGCCTATAGAAAGAAATATCAAGATGATATACGTCCTATTCCAAGGGTTACTTTAAAATCGTTAGATGAGAAAGCTTTAGACGATTATATAGCACTTTTATCAACCAATAAACCGAATTTATCTAGACTTGATAAAGAGCAGATAATGGAACTGATGAGCATAACTGTTAATGGCGAATATTCATTATCTACTACGCTAATGTTTGCATTATATCCCCAAGCATATTTTCCTCAGCTTTGTATTATTGCAACGGTGCTCCCAACTAACAATATCGGTGATTTAGGAAGCAATAATGAACGCTTTATAGATAATGCTAGAATTGAGGGATCTATCAAAGAAATGCTGACGGGTGCTATTAATTTCGTAAGAAAAAATACCAGAACAAAAACTATAATTGATTCGTATACAGGTGAGCGAAAAGATGTAGGTGATTATCCAATTACCGCGGTTAGAGAGGTGCTGTTAAACGCATTAGTTCACAGAGATTACAGTATTCATACGGAAGGTATGCCAATTCAATTGCAAATTTATCCGGATAGACTTGTTGTAACAAATCCAGGCGGTCTTTATGGTAGAATATCATTAGACCAACTAGGTCAAATTCAAGCTGATACGCGAAATCCGTTGCTAGCTACTGCGTTAGAAACTTTGAGTATAACCGAAAATAGATATTCTGGAATTCCAACCGTACGACGTGAAATGAAAGAACGTGGATTACCTATGCCACAATTTGAAGATTCTCGTGGCTCGTTCAAAGTTACTTTGTATGGAGAAGCAGAAGAAGACAAAAAACGAATCATTTCTTCTGAGGATATTTTAGCCTTCTGCTCGGTTTATCGCACACGAAAAGAGTTGGCTGATTTTTTAGGTATAAAATCAATACCATACGCAATGAAAACCTATATAACACCTCTTGTGGAGTGTGGCAAAATTAGACTTAGTAATCCCGCACATCCTAAAAGTCCGGAACAAAAATATATAACTAAATAGTTGGACTTATAAAAAATACTGTCATTTCTAGCATATTAAAAATTTATAGAACATTGATGTTGGCTTTTAGGCTTACACAACAACAAATGAAAAACCTTGCCATAATTTAAAATCAATTAGGGAGAAGATGTATTCAATTTGCATCTCATATCCGTTGGCAACTCAAAACACAGCCCCACCGCGATGGTGAGGCTGTGTTTTGCTTTACTCCTTCTCCACAAAGAGCAGGATGGTATTCATATGCCACGTTGACTTATGGATGATCTCGAAGGCGAAGTCATCGACGAGGAACTCTGCGAGTGCGCTCTTGGGAATAATATACTTTCCGCTGATCTGTACTGCGAAGATGCGCTTCTGCCGAATATATGAGAGCACCGAGCGCTTCGCTTCGTCTGACACCGCAGTAGGCAGCGAGGACGATGGGGATATAGATCGGATCACCCTCAGCCAGTGCGAGGAGGGTTTTCACCTCCTCCACCGAGTAGAAGGAGCCTACGAACTTCTTCGCCTGCGGTCGATCGACTCGTCCCATCGGGTTATACTCAAAAATCTCCTGCTTCACCGCATACTCAAATGCGGCGTGCAGGAGATTGTGATAGTGCAGGATAGTGCGCTCGCTGTCGCCTTCGGCTCGAAGCGAGTCGTAAAACTGATGGATGAGCCGAGGTTTGCAATCGGCAAGCGTGACTTTGTCTCCGAAGAAGCGTTTGATCTTGCCATTCACCTTGCCACGGTAACCCGAGAGCGTGGATTCCTGAATCTTATAGCGATGCACTTTTTCCAGCCAATCGGTGAGGAAGGTGAGCATAGGATAAGCGGAAGGTTCGTCATAACCCTCCAGCGCACGCTTATACTCTTCTTCAAACTTCGCCTGCACCTCTCGCTGTGCTTTGTTGACGATTGACTTTTTAGTCCCCTCGGGTAGCCCAAGAGTGATCCATTTGGTTTTGCGCTTTTGGGTGATGGGATCGTTATAGCCTGCCACGAAGTAGAGTCGCCCTTCCTTGGCTTGCACACTTCCTGAAACACCCTTGTCGTATTTCTTTTTCATCAGATTGCCTCCTTTTTCGGCTTTTCTGCACCCAACATACCACAGATTTCTTTAGAAGTCCAGCCCTTTGGGTTCGAAGTTACACTTCCAACACAATTTCGTGGACCGTGGGGTGATCTGCGATCCTGCAGGTACTCCATCACGCCGGTCTTGGCGATGCGGTAGGATCTGCCCACCTTCACAGCGTAGACCTCTCCGCTCCGCACCAGTTTCGATGCCAGTTTAGTACTGATGCCGAGACACTCCGCCATCTGCGAGAGACTCATGGCATCGGGATAATTGCGAAATAGATTGTTGTTAATTCTCATTCATTCTCCTTTCTTAATTTGATCTGTCCTAAACAGATACAACTCCGTAGGGCGGGGGCTTGCTCCCGCCCTACAAGTATTGGGAATTACATACTTAGTTTGGGATCGTTGGTGATATCCTCATATTCTTCGGTTACCTCCTCACCGTGCTCTCCAACCATCATCGCCACACCCACTGCAATGCCTGCAAGAGCGCCGATATTCTGCGCCGAGTGGCGTGCTTCTTCCTCGGCTTCGATCTCCTCGGGCGATTTCCTATCTCCGCTCAGCGAAGCAGAAAGCAGACCAGAGCCGAGAGCAGAGAGGAGAGTGCCGCCGAGCCGATCACTATGCCCAGCGCCACCTTCCACACGCTTCGGAGCTTGTCCGAGAGTTCGTCCACCGACTCTCTGACCTCGGATGCGGTTCGCCTGCCATTTTGCGCGCTCTCCTTCCCAGCCTGTTCCAGCTTCCTCCGCTCCTCGGAAAGGAAGTTCTGCATCACCGACTGCATCTCGGCGAGATGCTTCCTCTGTTGGGTCAGCGTCCAATCGGTATAATCTTGGAGTTTCGTCCCGATCTTCGCAGCGTCTTGCTTGGTCGCCAGCGTTGTCAGACTCGCCGCCATCTGCGGCTGAAAATCTACGCAGGTCATCAATAGCTTGAGCATCGCTTCCCGTTAATCCTGCGGAATGGCGTAGATGATCGGCTCGTAAGGCTTCAGCAGTTCCTCTTCCAATATTGCGTTTTTCGCCGTCATTTCGTCCAGCGAGAATTTCTTTTCGGTATTCAAATTCCAGTTCCATCCTTCCTTTCAAATATTTTTCGTCAGAGAGCTTATCGTCATTGCATTTGCGATAAGCTCCGCTTTTGTATTTCGCCTCTTTGAGGCAGGTGTAAGTGATATTCTTTCGCCCGTTCTCCCATCGAACGGCATATCCGAGGCGGTACATCTGAGCTACAAATTCCTCTCGGCTTCCGCTTGCGCTCATGGAAGCATTGATCGCAGCACGCAGGCGGAACTTCCAACTGTCGCCTTTGCTTCCTGCACGGTAGTCCCGTGAGGAGATAGATTTCGTCCTCGTTCGTTTGTACGGTGTGAGCACCGACAGCCCGTGCTCGGCGCAAATCTCGTCGCTGATGCGACGTAGGTTCTCAATGTTGCTTCTGTTTTCGTGAAGCTTTAACCCCGTGTCGGGATGCACCGTGTTGATGACGAAGTGATTGTGGATGTGCTCACGATCGATATGCGTAGCAATCACCACCTCGTAGCCCTCCCACGCACGCTGGGCAAATTCCATCCCGATACGATTTGCTACCTCGGGAGTGACCTGCTCGCCGGGATGAAAAGATTGCACGTAATGTCCGAAGCAGACACCGTCCGTCTTGTTCCACGATGCCTTGGTCGCCATGAACTGGCGATAGGCAAACTCAGGCGTGCAGTTCTGCCCCGAGACAGCGTGAACTCTTTCATCAACCTCGGTCTTGTGCGGTTGCAGGCAATAGTCGATGACCACTCCCATCACCGAGAGCAGGCGGTTCTTGCCATCCTTGTACTTGATCTTCATGACGATTGCCACTCGCCATCACTTCCTTTCGACCGTGCCAGACGGTAGAGCTCGATATAGATCTTTCCGAGGGTATCCTTGACTTCACCAAGATAGACCTCATTGATCTTGCCCATATTGGCGAGTTTGGTGAGTTGATTCAGATTGTTTCCGATACGTCGCAGTTCACTGAGAAGCGGTTTCAGATCCTCGACAAGGGTGATTTCCTTGTCCGTTGCCGCCGCAATCAGGTAGTCGGTACGAGTGAGCCTTGCCTTGGCCGCCTTCTTGTCGATGGCTTCCAGCTCCTTCTCGGTCACTCGGAAGGGAATAGTTTTGTTGCGTACTCTCATTTGATTCTTCCTTTCTTTCATTGATTTTTGTAAAGGGGTGCGGGTTCACCCGCTGTTTTTGACTTCGGTGGATAGCCGAAGGCTCTGCTTGCCACCGCTAAAGCGTGTGAATTGTGGCAACACGCAAGCGCGTTGCCACGACAAGTTTGCCTTGCGGCAAACATTGCAATGGGTAGCCGTAGCTTCTCTCCATCTCTATCAGTGACGCAAGGAACGCAAGGGTCGTAAGAATTGGCACTATCGTTTTCTGCGTCACTTGCGTCACTGTTCATCATTCAATCACGTTGACCATCTCCTTTCTGTTTGGGAAACATTTGCCGATTAATTCGCGCAGGGGGCATCGCTCGTGTTTCTTGTTATCTCTTCACACAGGGCGCAAAAACGGCTCACCGTGTGTGAATATTCTGCAAGCAAAAAACTCCCGCTTTTGTCAAGCAGGAGCGGTATTCAGATACTTTCACTTGTAGAGATTTACCCCTACATTTATATCCCGACAGCAGAAACGCAAAATGTTCCTATGTTGAGAATTTTATCAAAAATTTTTGCACGCAAAAAAGCCCTTCGAAGTTCGTCACTCCGAAGGGCTCGTACATTCTATTCAGTTCCTCTCAACTTCCGTGCAACTGCATCAAACTTTTCTCGCATCTTTGCAAGCCGTTTGGTAATCGCACTGTGGGTCTTGTATCCAAGCGCTTCTGCAATTTCGGCTTGAGTATAATGGAGTTTCCGTAACCGACAGATCTCCAGTTCAGTGCTATTCAGCGCTTCCATAAAGGCTTCTTCCAGTTGCTGTTCAAAGATCTGTTCCTCTATGCTGTACTCTTCGCCATCATCCAACACATTCTGCCCACGTTCCAACACGTCGGGCTCGATATCTTCTGAGGACAATAGCCGACCGATCTTGGTTCGGGTATGATCCCACTTTCGGTCAAAATCAATCTTATCCCAGTTTTCGATGGTATCTTCGCTGAAGTCTTCGTGAGTTTGCATCAACTTCAACTCGCTGAGCAGTTCGGGAACGTTCTCGGTTTGCATTAGCAGATTCACAGCGTTGCCTTGTAACTGATCTGCAAGCAATGCGATGACCATTTCCACCTCTTCGTCCGAAAGATCGTCGCAGGATTTATCAACCGACTCGGCGTATGTAGAAAGAGCACCCAAAATCATCGGTTCTAACAACGTAAAAATACGCTCTGTCAAATCCGGATCGGATAGGATCTGCGTGACCGTCCCGGCAACCAAATCCTCGTTGGCATTTTCCAACACTTGCAGAGGATATGCGTCAGAGAAATTGCGCAAAGAACCCTTTCCGCCCATTGCCTTCTGTTGCCGATCCCACTCCTCGGCAAATAATCTTTTTGCCTTGACGTAGATCTGATTCTGCGCTTCGGTCGCTTTGGATGGATCATAGGAGGATTGCTCCGTGGTGAAATCGTGCGCTTGAAAGTGCGCTTTCAACTCGTCAAGCGTGGGCGAACCGGAATTATCCAGTAGGGAAGTGTCTTTGGGCATATGAAATCGACTCCTTTGGTATTTGAGAATAGTATAGCACAGCTATCGCCTTTACTCTTCTTGTTCTTTTTCCGCCTTGGGATATTGTTCGTACCGTTCCTTGTAGGCTTTGGAAAAATGGCTCAGATCATAAAAGCCGCAGGACAGGGCGATCTCGGTGAGTGGGATGCCGCCACGTTCCACCAGCATAGACGCTTTTTCCAAACGGAAATTCAATATGGCGCGCTGGGGCGAAATGCCTAAATTCTGCTTGAAGATGCGATAAAGGTAGGAACGGCTCATATGCAGATGCTTTGCCATTGCCTCTACTGTCAGAGCATCTGTATAGTGCTTTTCCATGTAATTATAGCATTTTTCCAGATAGCGTCCACCGCTTCGCTCGTTTTCTTCCAAAGCAACGGTACCCATCAGGAGATAGAAGGCGCCCATTGCCTGTTCGTAAGAGTTGAGCTGGTAGTTGGAAACCAGTCCGATCAGAGTGGGAATCACGCCTGCTTCGTCGTGATAGACGAAACAGTGCGCACCCAGCTCCAGCCCGTGACGGCGCAGGATCTCCTCGGTTTCATTGGTGGCACCGACGCCTACCCAAACATATTCCCACGGATCGTCTTTGTCAGCAACATAGGTGGACACTTCTCCGGGGGAGAGAAGGAACCCTTCCCCTTTTTCCAGCGTATATTCTCCCTGCCGGGTAAAGAGACGCCCCTTCCCACGAATGACGAAATGGAGCAGAAAATATTCACGGATGGCAGGACCGAATCGGTGTCCTTTTCTGCAGCATTCGTGCCCTAAAAAAGCTCGGCAAGGACTGTTGAGGGTTTCGATTGGCATATCATTCTCCTATGAGTAAAAACATTTGCTTTTTATAAAAAATTATAGCATACATTTTTGATAAATGCAACAGATACACAACCAAGCCGGTAAAAATCATCTGCCCAAACTTGCAGGATGAAACATAACGGTGCAGTGTGTGTCGATTCTTACCTATTATTATAACATATTCTCCAGTTCGATGCAACATATTTACTCCAATTCGCAACATAGTTACAATCCAATCAACCCGATCGGAGATATAATAAAATTGTAGAGTAAAGTATACTTGCATGCTGTATGATCCAAGCGATCAATCGGCAGTAAGAAAGGAGAACCTTTGATGAGCGCAAAGAAATACATTAAAGCGATTGCCCTTGCCTGTTCGATGGGGCTGATGCTCCCAATTTTGGGGGCGCCGAGCTTTACTGCGGCGGCAGGCGACAATAAAGACGATGTCCCCATCCTCGTTTTAGAGGCGGAGCAGGGAAAGCTGGGCGGTAACGCTTCGGCAAGCGGAACTAAGGTAGGCAACATCGGCAAAAACGGCGGTACGGTGGAGGGGAAAGTCACCTTCGACGATCTGGCGATCCCCGCAGACGGCGAGTATCGTCTGCAATTACACTATTTTTCCGGCTCCGATGACCGCTATTTCAATCTGACCACCGATTTTGGCAAATATAAGCTGGATTGCCCCTCCACCGGCAGCTTCAGCAAGGTGGGGACAATTGAGATCAACGTCGATCTGAAGGCAGGCGGCAGTCTGACGGTAGGCTCCGACTGGTACGGCCCGGACCTTGACAAAATCGAGGTGTTCGAGACCGAGCAGGCAGTTTTCCCAGATCGGGACTATACCGATACCGACACGGTAACTTGGGAGGATGTTATGACTATTGATCTGCACAACGGAACCTATTCTGTCCTGAGCGGCGGAAAGATCATTCTGCAAAACGCCCACGCAGAGGTAGATTTGGACGGTACGGTCGTTTCCTCGGATGACTTTGCTAAGCATAGCTACACCGAGGACAAAGAGGGCGGCACGCTGACCTTCACCCACACCGACCATCCCACCTTCGGCGGCACGATGACCCAGAAATTTTATCAAAAAGACGGCTATCTCCTTACCGAGGTGCTGATCACGGGCGCGGAGGGAGAGAGCGTTTCCACCAACCGCATCACGCCTCTGGCGGTCTACCAGAAGAGCGTAGGCGTTGAGAACGGCGTGTTTGTTCAGATCCCCTTCGACAACGATATGTGGGTAGAGCCTGCCTTCATCGGAGTGAAGAGTCTGCAACAGGTCACCGGCTACGAAGTGGCGGCGTATTATAATGCCGATACCTCGGCAGGTCTGGTGATTGGCTCGGTCGCCCACGACACTTGGAAGACGGGCATCACCATGCAAGCACAACGTGGCGAAGTGATGAGTCTTGCCCTCTACGGCGGTGCAGCGGACACCCTCACACGTGACAATTCTCCCCACGGCTATGTAACGGGAGAGACGGTCAACTCGCCGCTTACCTTCATCGGCTATTTTGCCGATTGGCGAGAGGGTTTTACCGCTTACGGTAAGGCAAATGCCGCAGTAGTAGCGCCCAAGGAGTCCGTGCAGGACGTTCCATTCGGGTTTAACTCTTGGGGCGTGCTCCAGTCCTCGGTGAAATACAGCCAGATGATGGACATCTCCAATTACATCAAGGACAACCTGCAGGAGGCTTGGTCCGAGGACGGCGCGGCGGTGTATGTGAATATCGACTCCTACTGGGATTTCATCACCCACAACGATCCCGATTGCAATATGAGTCTGGATGCGGCGCTCCGCTCCTTCGTTTCCCGTTGCCGTAAAAACGGGCAGAAGCCGGGCATCTATTTCACGCCCTTTGCCACATGGCAGGGAGACGAGGCGGCGCTGAAGTCCTCCCGGATCGACGGAACGAATTACACCTTCTACGATGCCGCGATGAAAAAGACCGACGGCTCAGGGCTGTACGGCAAGCTGGACGGGGGATACGCTCTGGATCCCACCCATCCTGCCACCGTCAAGCGGATTGAGGATCAGCTGAAGTACTTCATTCGGCTGGGATTTGAATACATCAAACTGGACTTTATGACCCACGGCGCAGTAGAAGGACAGCACTATGATCCTTCCGTGACCACAGGCATACAGGCGTACAATCAGGGCATGGCAAAGATCGCAGAGATCTGCGCAGGCAAGATGTACGTCAATCTCTCCATCGCTCCCCTCTTCCCCTATCAGTACGCCGACGGACGGCGGATCAGCTGTGACGCCTTCTCCTCGCTGGACAATACCATGCACGTCCTCAGCTATCTCACCGCCTGCTTCTGGGAGAAGGAGATCTATCCTTACCCCGACCCCGACCATCTGGTGGTCACGGGTGTATCTGAAGGCGTGGCACGTTGCCGTGTGACGGCAGGCGCCATTTCGGGAACCAGCTTCCTTGTGGGGGACGATCTGTCCAATATCAAGGAAAACTCGTCCACAGCCCATCGGATCAAGAAAATGTACGGCAACAAGGACGTGATCGCAGTAGCCAAATTGGGACGGGCGTTTACGCCCTACACCGTCACGGCGGGAGAGCGTTGCGCCGATGCCTATTGGTGCGAAGTAGACGGCGTGCTCTATCTGGCAGTGTTTAACTTCGAGACCAAGAAAGCCGATCTGACCTTCGATCTGCAGACGCTGATCGATTCGCTTCCTGCCGATGCGGTGGCGAAGGAGCTGTGGAGCGGAAAGAACGCAGAGCTTAGTGGTATGACGCTGGCCTGCTCGGTGAAGGGGCAGGACGCCTCTCTCTTCCGAATCGGTACGCCCATGGCGGAGACCGAGGAAGACGGCTCCACGGACATCGAGAACCAAGCGCCTCAGGGAAGCGGAACGCCCACCGATCCCATCGACACTGCCGACAGCGGCTCGCTACCTCTGATCATCGGTGGCATAGCGGTAGGTGTGGCGGTCGCAGCTGCAGTTACGGCGGTTGTCCTGTTTCGCAAACGAAAAAAGCGGAGCGAGTGAGGGGCACATCTGCGATGTTCGGTTATTACAGCGTTATTCACGGCTTACAAGACTAAATCCACAGAAAGGAATTTACGATGATGTTATCAGGAAAAAAACTGCTTTGTATTCTCATGGCGATGAGTCTTCTCATCGCATCGGCGGCTCTGCTGGTATCTTGTAAAGGGAGCGGTGAAGCTACCGGTGACAGCAACAAAACCAATCCTGCGAAAACCGATCCTCCTGCGGATCCCGATCCGGTGCCACCCCCAACAGGAGAGGTTGTTTATAGCGTTGTCCCCGATATGATCTGGGCGACGACAACCCGTGAGGACGCTACCGCCATCTTTGTGATGGGAAACAGCGTGAACGCTTTTAAGTTTGCTCCCATTGATATCAGCGGGATGAAATATCTGGAGTTTGACCTCTATCTGCCGTCTGTAAAGAATCTTTCCAAGATCACCACCAACTCCCAGTTTGAGATCACCTCATCGGGAACTTGCGACGTGAACGAATTCAGCTGGTCGGCAAATGCCAACGGAATCCTCAACGGTCAGAAGCTGGAAGAGGGCTGGAACCATGTGAAGGTTCGGTTGCCTGCTATGCCCGGAGTGAATCAAAAGGCGGTCAATTACATCCGTTGGTATTGGGCTACCCCTGCATCGACCATAGACGGCTGTAAGATGGCAAATCTTCGCTTTACCGTGGACGGCAGTATCGATCCTCCCGTGATCGGCAAGATAGCGGGGACGGGATTTATCGTGGATACGGTCTATCCCACCGAGGACATAGTGGTTGCTACGGTGGACATTACGAAAGCGCCGTACAATGCCGATCCCACGGGCAAGACCGACGTGACCAAGATCCTCAACAAAGCCCTCGGTGACGTGAGTGTTGCGGGCGGCGGAACGGTCTGGATGCCTGCAGGCAAGTATTTGGTGACCGATACGGTGACTATTCCCGAGTACTGCACTCTGCGAGGCGATTGGCAGGATCCCGACGTGGGAACCGATTACGGAACCGTCATTCTTGCCAAAGTAAAGGCGAATCAGCCTGTTAATCGCGCCCTGTTTTTGATCGGCGGTTCAGCAGGCGTCAACGGTCTGACGGTTTACTATCCCGAGCAGAGCATAGAGAATGTGAAGGAATATCCCTTCACATTCTACACCACGGGGGAAGGCTCGTCCTATATGTTGGCATCTGTGACGAGATGCACGGTCATCAACGGCTATCGGGGCATCGGTGCCTGCGTAGTGGAGGGCAATGCTCACGAGCAGTTTTCCATTGACAACGTAAAGGGAACCTTCCTGTGTACTGCCGCCGAGGTCTACAATCAGGCGGACGTAGGTACTTGGAAGTGCGTGAGCGTTAATCGCAAATACTGGATCGAATCGCCCTTAGCGGAATCTCCCGTGGATGCCGACGCTCTGCGTACCTATATGCGAGCCAATACCGTTGGACTCATTTTAGGTGATTTGGAATGGACAGAGTTTGCGGGACTGTACGTAGACGGGTGCAAATATGGCATACAGATCGTGAAGGGACACCGAATCGAATTTGCAGGCTCTATTTATGATGCGGTAGTCAAGGACTGCGACATCGGACTGAAGGTGGATGCCATCGACACACGCTGGGGCATGACCTTAACCAACAGTCGCATTGAGGGCAGCGTGTTCAGCATTCAGAACAACGCAGGCGGCATTGTGAAAGCGGTGAACGTAAAGTTGTCGGGTGCGACCGACGGTGTGGGCGAAATCACCACCGAATCGTCGGAAATCGCTGAAAAAATCACGCTCGATTACAAGACTACCTATCAAAAACCCGTCGCCAAGCTGTATCTGTATCAGGGTGGAGTGAACGGCAAGGAAGACCTTTCCGCCGCCATCCAGGCACTGCTTAACGAAGCGGGCAAAACCGGCGGCGTCGTCTATCTCCCCGGCGGATATTACCATCTGGATGCTCCCCTCACCGTGCCTGCGGGAGTAGAACTGCGAGGTTCTGCAGGCGCTCCCACCCGTGAGGCAACGGGAATTACCCAAGGAACGGTACTGCTTGCCTATTACGGTGACGGGTCCTCCTTCGGCACATCCGATCAAGCGCTGATTACCCTGAAGCAGAACGCAGGCGTCAACGGTATCCGCATTCTCTATCCCGAGAACGGCCCTGCGGATCGCAGCTTGAATACCACCTACGCTATCCGCGGAACGGGAAGCGGCGTGTATGTGGTGAACACCTCCATCGCGGCGGCCGCCTATGGCGTTGATTTCACCGATTGCGATAGGCATTTCATCAAGAAGCTGGTGACCTGCTGTTATTACAATGCTATCACAATTGGCGGCGATAACGGTACGGTAGAGGGCTGTCTCCAGAACGGAACGGTACTGCTACGCATGAGCGGCGATCTGTCGGCATTCTGCAAGAATATGATCTCGCTGAATGACGTGGGCAGTAAGCTGTTCGATTCGGTCACCAGAAGAAAGTGCAGATATATCATTGTCAAAGAAGGGGACGGGCAGACGATCTACAACACCTTTGCTTACGGTACCCAGAATCTGGTGGACAACGAAGGCGGCACTAATGTGTGCGTGGTCAGTGTAGGCGGCGACAATATCGGGCGTAGACTCATCAGTCAGACTGCCGGATCTATGACGGTACTTGGCTCGATGCGCTACAACGGCACCTCCTATTACCATACGGCTGGTATACTGAACCTCTACGCACGGCTGACCATCAACGATAAAACCGAACCGTCTCTGGAACTGAGCAAATAAACGGGTTTGATGGAGAAAATGATCTTACTTGACTTGTAGTTGACTGTTAATATCTTTATCGTTATTGAGCGATGCAACCACTATTCAGCACTCAAATGTCTCTATACCGAATTCAATCATTTCTCCGTATAGCCACGCCCCATAGTTCATCGAAATCCTCTAACGTTTTTTCTAATATTTTGTTAGAAAAAACATTAGAAACGATTCTTCCCACAGCCTGCGAAAAAATGCAAATTACTCATTGAAAAACGCCGATTTCTTCGATGACACGGGAGAAATCGGCGTCTGATAAAGTCTCACAAAATCCTCTATCGGGCGATATATTCCGATGGCGTGAAAAGTCTTGAAAACCGTTTGGGTTCACGCCCACGTGGGTTCGAATCCCACTCCTTCCGTAAAAAACACAGACACGCATCGCGTGTCTGTGTTTTTTTACGCAACCGAAAAGATAAAGAACCCCGCAAATCAAAGATTTGCTGAAGCGGACGGGAAGAGAAGTAAGCGGAAATAACATACGACGTCCGCTTTGGGTTCAGAATCCCACTCCTTCCGTAAAAAACACAGACACGCATCGCGTGTCTGTGTTTTTTTACGCAACCGAAAAGATGAAGAACCCCGCAAATCAAAGATTTGCTGAAGCGGACGGGAAGAGAAATAAGCGGAAATAACATACGACGTCCGCTTTGGGTTCAGAATCCCACGAATGAGAAAAGACACGCGATGCGTGTCTGTGTTTTTTTACGCAACCAAAAAGATGAAGAACCCCGCAAATCAAAGATTTGCTGAAGCGGACGGGAAGAGAAATAAGCGGAAATAACATACGACGTCCGCTTTGGGTTCAGAATCCCACGGAAGATGACGGTAAGGACACGCACCGCATGTCTGTGTTTTTTTACAAAAAGAAAAAGCAGTAGATAGATACATTTCGTATCGACCTACTGCTTTCGTTTGTGTCGTATTTATGGCTTATTGTGTGTCTGTTTCAAGACGGTATATTTCCATCTGTCCGGGAGCGAGCCAGGTGCCCGAAACAATGTGACCGTCGTCATCGCTTCTGCAATAATAGGCATCCCAATGGTCTGTTGCAACGTCGTGTTCTACTCCTCCGAAGCAGATGCGCCAAAGACGCTTTACTTCAGGACGGAAAGTCAGGCGGAACATACCGCTTTCGCGCTGATCGTTGTTAAGAACAGCGATGTATTCCCGACCGTTGTCATCTGTGAAACGGCTGAAAACACCGGGGAGCTTTTGATCTGATACGAAATCAGTCGCAAGCGGGTGAACATTATTGCTCCATTCGGGCCATCCGCCGTATACCGTTCCGAGATGCCAGCTTCCGCGATGGGTGAGCTGCATCATCAGAGGACCGTAGGTTTTGTGGAAAAGACGAAGCTGTCGTGATAGCCAAGTCCACGTCTCGGTTTTTTCGCCTAATTCGTTGACGGGAGCATTGCGGTAGTTGATATGTGAACGGGTCATACGGTAATAGAACCAAATGATTCCCTTTGCGCCGTGAGCAACAGACGTATATAGCTGCCAACGGATATCGTCTTCGTTTGGACAGCGATATCGGAAATGTCCAACAGACAGAACTATGCTCCAAAAATGACTTTTTTGAGCTGCCGCCGCTTCAGAATAAACACGCAGGCTCGTATAATAGTCATTTACACCTTCTCCGTTGCCGTAAGGATTCATTTGTGTGTAGTTATCAAACGAAACAAGCGGAACTCCGAGACTCGGAATCACCGAATGAGTCCATTCGTCGAAGCTTTCGCAGCCCAAAAGCGGCAGAAGACTTTGCCATCCGGGAAAATGATTAAGATACGGTGTAAGGTGCGGAGCAAGCTCAAGCTGGATCGCTGCGGCAACTTTTATGTCGTCAAAGCTTTCTTTGTGAGGCTCATCACCAAGATGAAATCCAAATACTGCGGGATGATTTCCGAAATCAGCCAGCGCCTCTGCAAACTGAGTTCTGTACGTACGTGGATCCTGAGCTGCGTTACGCCAAGTGGTACGGCTGTCGGAAAGAATAAGACGTATTCCGTATTTGTGACATTCATCAAGCAAATTTATAAGTTTTTGTTTGCGTACGGGGTCGGGACTGTAATGAGGAGCTACTGTAAGCGTCATACCGCACGCCGCCCAATCGGCAACGTCGGTAAGAGGAACGTCGTCGATACTTTGAGTTCCCCAAAATCCCATCGGAAAAGTATTATCCATAAACATACTCCTTTCACATGATATTTTTATGATAGCACATTTTGGGGTACTTGTCAACCTTAAACGGAAACAGTATATCTTTGATCTGCCGATAATTTCGTTTATGTCACATCAGTAGAAAAACGCCTTGAAAAATTCATAAAAATGCAGTATAATAATAAGGATTTTATTAACCGATAAGCGCTATAAGGAAAACTAAGATATGAAGCAGTTAGTTTTAAATAAAAACAGTAAGGTGGATTTTCTGAACGGCCCTGTGTGGAAACGAATAATCGCGCAAGCCGTTCCGCTTACTGTTGCTCAGCTTGTACAACTGTTGTACAATGTTGTTGACAGAATTTATTTGGGACATATGGGCGATGGCGACAGTCTTGCGCTGACCGGCGTAGGGTTGACTTTTCCCATTGTATCGTTGATTATGGCATTTGCGGCACTGTTCGGAACGGGCGGTGTGCCTCTGTTTTCGATCGAACGCGGCGCGGGAAACGACGAAAAGGCGAGCCGCATTTTGGGAAATTCTTTTTCGCTCCTTTTCTTGAGCTCTTTTATACTTACCGCACTCGGGTATATATTTATGAAGCCCATTCTGTACGCCTTCGGTGCGGGAGATGCCTCCTTCGTTTATGCAAAGCAATATCTGGATATTTATTTGATAGGAACGGTATTTTCGGTTATTACCACGGGACTTAACGGTTATATCAACGCACAGGGCTATCCGAGGATCGGTATGCTGACCGTGGCGATAGGTGCGGTATGTAATATCGCGCTTGACCCGGTCTTCATATTCGGATTTGGTATGGGAGTGTCGGGCGCGGCTTTGGCTACGGTCATCAGCCAAGCTGTTTCTGCCGTTTGGGTGATCTGCTTCATTACCGGAAAGAATATTCCTGTCCCTCTCAGACGAAAATATATGAATATCCGACAGGATATCGTAAAAGAGATCTGCAAGCTCGGAACGTCAAATTTCATAATGAACGGAACAAACTGCCTTGTGCAGGTGGCGTGTAATTCTACTCTCCAGATATATGGCGGTGACGTTTATATCGCTATTATGACGGTTACAAACTCGGTAAGGGATATTTTCTCGCTACCCGTTACGGGCATTACCGGCGGCGCACAGCCTGTTATCAGCTATAATTACGGTGCTAAGCAATACGAAAGAGTCCGTGACGGTATTCGCTTCAATACGCTTGTCGGTACGGTATATACGATAGTGGCTTGGACACTCGTGCTCTTCTTTCCGCGCTTCTGGTTCGGTATATTCTCGGACGATCCTTCTCTTGTCGTTTCTGGTATAGAGGCTATGAATATCTATTTCTTCGGATTCGTTTTTATGTCCTTCCAATTTGCGGGGCAGACTACCTTTCAAGCTTTGGGCGATGCAAAACACGCGATATTTTTCTCGCTTCTGCGCAAAGCGATCATTGTTGTACCGCTGACACTTCTTCTGCCGCGGATCGGCTTCGGTGTTCTCGGAGTATTTATGGCAGAGCCGATCTCAAACGTCGTCGGAGGACTTGCCTGCTATCTGACGATGCGATTTACTGCTTACAAAAAAATCGAAAAAGAAATAAAAAAACAATAAAAACAGCCGCGGGATTTCGTAAAATCGAAGTCCTGCGGCTTGTTTTTGCAGCTTAAGAAATTTCAGTCTTTTCTCTTATAAGCAAAGCTTTCAAAATCGGCGTGCGGATTTTTGCCCGAGAGGTCTTGTAAATACTGTGGTTTTACAGAAAAAATGATAAATAAGAGCTTGAAATAAAAAGCAAGAAGAATAATAGTAGTAAATACTACAAAAAACAGCCGAGGAATTGGATATTATCTACAAATTGTATTTTTTCTGTAAATAATCGCTAATTCTGTTGTTTATTATGCAAAAAAGTTATATAATTGGTTTTGTGTCGCAAAACAGTTGTCTGTTATATGATAGTATAATTAGTGTGAAAACAGAAAGGAAATAAAGACGTGAAACGATTTTTGAAAAAGGTGTTGGCGATTCTTCTGTGCGCATCAATGATTGCAGTTATAATTCCTGCGGGAGCTTTGGCAAGTTTTGCGGAGGGTACTCACAGCAATCATACACTTTGCGGCCAGCTCGAAAGCTCAAACACCACCCAATGTAATGTACATACCGAGAGTGCCGGGGAATATCAGCACGGAGAAATTCTTGAATGGACTGAGTGGGAGTCTGATAATGCTTTGCCCACAGATGCCGGCAATTATTATTTGACTGAAAACGTAACGCTCTCTGCTACTTGGGAGATTACAACGGATATAACTCTTTGTCTTAACGGCAAGACTATTGCTCTTGAGAACGGTAGCACCGGAAGCGTAATAGCGGTTAATAGTGGTGCAAAGTTCACTCTTTGCGATTGCGAAGGTGGCGGTAAGATTACCGGCGGTAACACGACAAACGGTGGCGGTATTCTCGTAACTTCCGGTAATGTTGTGATGTATGGCGGAACAATTGCCGATAATAAAGCAACGGTACATGGTGGCGGCATTTATATAACATCAGGTAATGTTGTAATGTACGGAGGTAATATTACCGGAAATAAAGCATTGAAAGATGCCACAGGCGCCAATACGGATCGGAATAAAGGCAAAGGCGGCGGTGTTTACGCTCCCTCGGCTTCTGCTTTTGTAATGTATGGGGGTAATATCACCGGAAACTATGCGAAGGATGCATCATATGCGGCAGTATATCCTAACAATTTTAATATGTATGGCGGAACTACCGGCGGTATGTGGGGCGGAGTTGATTGGACTTTTGTTGTTACCAAAGCAGACGGAAAAGGCACTCTTACCATATCTGTTACGCAAACACCTTTGAATGAGCGCGATATAAATAAGTGGAAAAATTCAAATGGGGATGCGAATCAGCCTTATGAAGATGGCTATTGGAAAGAGAATGTGCATTATTTGCCATTTGAGATTGAAACCACACCATACGTTGCTACTAAGGTGAATAAGTTGATTATTGAAGAAGGTGTAATAAATATCGGCTCGTTTGTTGCACAAAAGATGCCTTTGGAGGATGATGGTGAAGTAGTTATTCCTGCATCAGTTGAGTATATTGGCCAAGAAGCGTTCCAAAACTCTGCAATAACAAAACTAACTTTTGCAAGTAATAGCAAGTTAAAGTGCCTTGATTCAGGTGCATTGAAAAATCTGTCAATAACTAGTCTAACACTTCCTGCTAGTCTGCAGTGTATTCATCGCTGGTGTTTGAATAATTGCAAACAGTTGGAACATATCGAATTTCTTTCAACATCATTAGATGCAAATAAATGTAAGGGGCATCAATTGGACTACTACGGATATTATCAGTCAGGGATTGTCTCTAGCTCGGAAACGACGTTCTTTTCATATTGTGACGAACTCAAAACCATAACATTTCAAAACAAGGAAGTAAGAAATATTTTACTTACTGGCGGCCTGTTGAAATCCATTATTAAGCCCCCGGCAAATTCAAATGAACTTGTAGTTTATACTATAGAAGGTTTAATAGATGAAGCTCTAGCAAACGGTCAAAATACTGCTGTACTAAAGTATAGCACAACAATTGATAATCATAGTGGCGGGGAAAAAATTGAAATTCCCGATGGTTTCACCCTTATTATTCCCTCTGGAGTTACTTTGACAAACAGCAGTCAATTGACTGTTCTCGGTGACATTGAAATTCAAGATGGCGGAAAACTGCAAAATAGCGGTACACTTTATTCTGTTGACAGCGCGACTAAATTAAATGACGAAAAGAATAATAGTGAAAAATATAGCGGTAGCGGCGATTCCAAACCGTGTTATACAATCACGTTTGATACAGACGGCGGTACGGATATTGCTCCGATCACACAAGGAGTAGGCACAGCGGTGACTGCACCCGAAAATCCCACTAAGGAAGGATATACTTTCGTGCGTTGGGATGAGGCTATTCCCGCAACTATGCCGGCAGAAAATATTACAAGAACTGCTGTGTGGGAGATAAACGAGTATACGATCACTTTTGACACGGACGGCGGCACGGATATCGATCCGATTACACAGGACTTTGGAACAGCGATAACTGCACCCGAAAATCCTACTAAGACATATTATACCTTTATTGGCTGGGATATCGAAATTCCGAGCACTATGCCCGCAGAAAATATAACGATTACCGCTTTGTGGAAAGCAAACGATTATTCGATTACCTTTGATACAGACGGCGGAAGCGCTGTTGCTCCGATCACACAGGGCTATGGAAGTGCTGTAACAGCTCCCGCAGATCCTGTTAAAGAGGGATATACCTTTGCGGGTTGGGATACCGAGATTCCCGAAACAATGCCCGGTGAAAACGTAGAGATCAAAGCCCTGTGGACTGTAAATCAGTATAAAATCACCTTTGACACAGACGGCGGTAATGCAATTGCTCCGATTACACAGGATTTTGGAACAGCGATAACTGCACCCGATGCTCCGACAAAGGTGGGATATACCTTTATTGGTTGGGACGTCGAAATTCCGAGCATTATGCCTGCGGAAAATATTACAGTCACGGCTTTGTGGAAGATAAATCAGTACACAATTACGTTTGAAATCGGCGCGGACAGTGAAAATACTTGTATTACGCTGGACTACGGAACTGTTATAACAGTAGCTCCCGGAATTCCGTACAGAACGCACTACACGTTTGTGGGCTGGGATAAGGATATTCCCGAAACTATGCCGGCAGAAAATATTACAATAACTGCTGTGTGGAAGATAAACGAGTATACGATCACTTTTGACACGGACGGCGGCAGCACTATCGCTCCCATTACACAGGGTTACGGAAGTGCCGTAACTGTACCCGATGCTCCGACAAAGGTTGGCTATACCTTTATTGGCTGGGACGTCGAAATTCCCGAAACTATCCCTGCGGAAAATATTACGGTTAAAGCGTTGTGGAAGATAAATCAGTACACTATCACCTTCGAAACAGCAGACGGTACTGCGATCGAATCTATTACGCAGGATTTTGGAACTTCCGTAACTGCGCCGAGTGTTCCCACACGAAAAGGATATCTTTTTGACGGTTGGGACAAGGAAATACCTGCAACTATGCCCGGTGAAGATATAACGGTTACTGCGCTTTGGACGGCATACGAATATACTGTTTCCGACAGTATCGATGCCATACGAAACGACGGTTGGGATGCTTTTGCCGAAAAATTCATAGAGGATTACTATGGCGGCGGAATACTTTCTCCCGTGGAAATTTTTGATACAACCCTTTATAAGCGTCATTTCCGCAATAACGTTGCAGAGGAGCTTTTTGAAACAAGAATTTTGATTCCTATGGAATTTTTGGCATACTTCGGTGTGGATGAATGTTATTTGCAAATTCTTATTACTTGCGACAATAACGTTTTTAATACTTCCGATTCCGATCATACTGCCACTATTACTATTTCGGTAAGCTTCGTATCTTAATACAAAAGTTGTATTTGAACATTAATAAAAAATCACAGCAGATATTATTCTGCTGTGATTTTTTGCTGTTTCAGACGTATGAATTTCAAATATCTCTTCTATAACTAAAGCTTTCAAAATCGGCGTGCAGATTTTTGCCCGAGAGGTCTTGACAAGCCATACCGATAAAGGTACCGGTGTGTCCCTCGTGTCCGATGTCGCCGTATGCTTCGTCGGAAAGATCGGAGCAGTCGAGCGTTCCGCCTATTTCGCTGAAGTTTTCTCCGTCGAGCGAGTAAGAGAAGGTGAGATTTAGCTTGTCGATCTTTACTCTGAGCCATACGGACGTGGTATTTCCGACGGGAACGCCGTGCATAAGCGGATCGTAGAATCTGAGGTTGTCGCGGACAAGCACGCGAAGCTCGTTATTTCCGTTTCCGTCGGACGAAAGGAAGAGATAGAAGAAATTAAAGGTATCGTAGAAAACGGTAAGTCCTGCCATCTGCTGAAAATCCTGCGGAGAGAATTCCATTTTTACGGTAGCTTCAGCGTTAAAAGCGTCAAGCCTTCTTGCGACAAGCGACTGATTGTTAAGCGATGTGATAGCTTCGTGTCCGTAAAGACGCAGATAACCGGGGCGCTCGGTAAGCGATCCCATATTTTCAAGAGGAAGACGAAGTGTTTTGAAGTGAGGCGGGAGGATATCCTTGTCGAAACGCTCGTGTTCGGGAAGAGCCGGGTATTTGACCTCGGGGAGATCGCTTTCGTAGGTCACGGGAGGAATAGTTCCGCCGTTTTTGAGGCGAAGCCAGCCTTCCTCGTTCCAGACGACCTCGGCGATACAGGTCTCTCTGCCCAAAATGCAACGTCTTTTTTCGGTTATCGGGCGTCCGCAGAGGTATGCGATATAGCCTTTGCCGTCGGGCGTTTCTATATAAGAAGCGTGACCTGTTCTTTGGAGATAATGCTCGGGATTATGTCTTACCGTGATAAGAGGCTGCGGGTCGGATTCGTACGGACCGTAAAGCGAGCGTGAACGCGCAAGACGCACGCCGTGCCAATAGAGAGTTCCGCCCTCTGCGACCATAAGATAATAATATCCGTTCTTTTTGTAGATGTGAGGAGCTTCGGTTGCGCCGATTTCGGTACCCTTGTAGATGTTTACGGGCTCTCCGATGAGCTTCTTTTCTTCGGGCGAATATTCCTGCATCACGATGCCCTCGAACGCGTGGTTTTCCATACGCGCGTCCCAACGCATATTGACAAGATATTTTCTGCCGTCATCGTCGTGGAAGAGCGACGGGTCAAATCCGCTTGAATTGAGGTAAACGGGCTCGGACCATTCACCGCGGATATCGGTGGTAGTCACAAGATAGTTGGGAGTGTCCTTGAATATACCGTGGAAGTTCTTTACGTTTGTATATATAAGATAAAACGTTCCGTCGCAGTAGGAAAGGCAGGGAGCCCATACTCCGCCCGAGTTTGGAGCGCCCTTCATATCAAGCTGAGAAACACGGCTGAGCGGGGAAGGAAGCTCTTCCCAATTAACGAGGTCCTTTGAGTGGTAAAGCTGTACGCCTCCAAACCACTGAAAAGTTGAAGTGGCTAAATAGTAGTCGTCTCCGACACGCAAAATAGACGGATCGGGGTGAAAACCCTTCAAAATCGGATTTGTTCCTGCTATCATAATAAAGATCCTTTCTGTGTTAAAGTGTTATTTGCTTTGATTTATTGTTGATCTGTGCCTGAATTACGTGAAAATTTAAGACGGAATTCATTTGGAGTAGATCCGCGTGCCTGCTTAAAACAACTTATAAACTGACTTGGCGACGAAAATCCGACGCGCGAGGATATCTCGTCAATGCTGAGCTGACTGAATTTGAGTAGGTCGGCGCCGATCAGCAGACGGTAGTTTATAAGATATTTGTGAGGCGTGCATCCGACTTCTTTTTTGAAAACGCGTATAAGATGGGTCGTGGATATGAAAAGATGGGATGCAATATCTTCGAGCAGAATGCTTTTGCTGAAATTTTTTTCGATATAAGCTATTGCACGCTCGGTGACCGTTTCGACGGCGTTGTTTCCCTGCAGATCTATCGCGGCAAAGTGGAAAATATAGCCGAGCTTTTGCGAAATTTGTATGGCAGCTTGCGGCGTACGGCGCGTACAAACAGAAATGAGGTCTTCCATAAGAGCGCGGTATGCGTGATCGGGAGAGGCTGTGCCCGTGTATATTCCTTTTTGCGCTATACTATCTAAAAATTGCTCTGATATACTGCCTGACGGGTGGATCCAGTAAAACTCCCATAAGCCGTTTGACGGTGTCTGATAGCGGTTCGGAATACCGCGCGGGATAAGTGCTACGCTTCCCGACGGAAGAGAATATTCCTTGCCGTTTATCTCCATAAGACCGCATCCGCCCACAGTAATTATAAGGAGATGCGCTGTATTTCCGTTTGGGCGCGATATTTTATAAAGATCGTTGCATTTGTGCCAGCCCGCAACGGACAGAGAAAAAAGACCGTTGCTTTGCTGAAAAGACTGTCCGCTTATTAAGCGAACCTCTCCGAAATCGCCGTTTACGCTGTACATAAAAAACTCCGAATATCAAAAAATTAACATTTCTTATAAAAAAATAAGCTGTCTTGTGTAACGCTATTGACTTGTGTTTTTTTATATGTTAACATATTAGCGTAAATATTTCAAGTAGTTTAAGGTAGTAAAGGAGAGATTTTATTATGACTTCTTGGGAAAGATTTAAAAGAATGTTCGAACATAAAGAGGCAGACCGTGTGCCGATAATTGACAATCCGTGGGCGGGAACGATACGCCGCTGGATAAACGAAGGTATGCCCGATAACGTAGACTGGAGAGATTATTTTGACGTTGATAAAACCGCAGGTATCGGTATAGATATAACTCCCCGTTTTCCGAGAAAGGTAATAGAAGAAACCGACAGATATATTATTTTCACAACACCTTGGGGAGTTACACAGAAGAGCTTCAAGCAGGAGGACTCAACTCCCGAAATGCTTGACTTTACGGTAACTACCGCAGAGGCGTGGGAGCAGGCTAAAGCAAGAATGACTCTTGAAGACGACCGTATTCCGTGGGATATGCTCAAAAATAATTTCGATAAGTGGAGAGCTGAGGGTCGGTGGATAACCGCACACTTCTGGTTCGGATTTGACGTTGCACACTCCTGGATGATGGGTACTGAAAATCTTCTTGTTGCTATGCTTGAAGAGCCTGAGCTTATCGAAGATATGTTCGATACATACCTTAACAGATGCGAAACTCTCTTTAAGCGGGTTTGGGATGCAGGTTATCACTTTGATGAAATATATTGGCCTGACGATATGGGATATAAGGGAACGTCCTTCTTCTCGCGTGAGCTGTATAAGAATTTGTTGAAGCCTTATCATAAGAGAGCCGTAGATTGGGCGCACGAGCGCGGAATATATGCACATCTTCATTCCTGCGGAAACATTATGAACCTTCTTCCCGAGGTCATTGATACGGGAATAGATGCTCTTAACCCCCTCGAAGTAAAGGCGGGAATGGATTCGCTTAAGATAAAGAAGGAATACGGCGATAAAATCGTTCTTCACGGCGGAATAAATGCGGCACGTTGGAAGGAAACCGAGTACGTTATTTCCGAGATAAGAGAAAAGGTTCCTTATCTTAAGGAAAACGGCGGATATATCTTCTCATCCGACCATTCGATCCCGAATGATGTTACACTTGAAAATATGAAGCTCATAGTTGCCGAGGCTAAGAAGGCGGGAAGCTACTGATTTTTATGGTATAACTTCCACTGTGTCTGATTGTACTCTGACAATGGCTGTTTTTTGAATATTTATTATGGTTTTCTTGCAAGCATGTTAAAAAAAGCAAGAAAACCATATTTACTTTTGTGTTTTTGTTTGCTATAATGAGAATAGATAATCATCTTTTGGTGTTTTTCGTAAATTTTTTTGAAAATAAAAAGCAAAAAATATTTGAGGAATAGAATTTATGAGTATCAATAAAGACATAAGTATTATCAGAGAACTCGCAAAAAAATATGCCGAATCGACTTCGTCCGATAAGCATATCCGTATGCAAAAACGCTTTAAGGATACAAATGACTTAAAGATCGTGCGTCCGCCGCTTATTATTGAAGAGATCCCGTGGCACGAAATGAATTTTGAAGGCGCGCTTGACTGTGTGTGTGAAGATCGCGGACTCAGAAATATGGAGCTCGGACTCCGCAGAGCGCTTTTCAGAGAAAAGTATTTTAAGTGCGATAACTATGAAGTGCCTGTGTGGAACGTATATAAATCCTTTTCCAATACGGGAATAGGATTTGAGGCAAAGGAAAACACGATCGCAGTAGATAAGAAAAACCATATAATATCGCACGAATATTACGACGTCCTTGAGGACGAAAGCTCACTTGAGGTTTACCGCGATCCGATAATTACTCCGCATCCCGAAAACGATGAGAAAAATTTGGCGTATATGAGAGAAATTCTCGGAGATTCTCTCCCTGTGGCTCTTAAAGGTCACGGAATATATCACGCTCCGTGGGATAAGATCACAAGACTTCGCGGCGTTGAAGCTATTATGATCGATATTTATGACAGACCCGAGTATTTGCACAAGATAATAGGTCTGTTTACAAGAGCGATGTCGCTCGAAATGGACCAGATGGAAAAATACGGTTTGTACGAGCCGAACGCGATGACCGTTCACTGTACCCCTGCAGAGTTTACTCATGGTGATTCGTATGACCCGAGCTTCGGTGTTTGTAAGGACGTTTGGTTCAGAACGATGGCGCAGTCCTTCTCGTCTATTTCACCCGATGCACACTATGAATTTGACGTTCAGTACAGCGTTCCGCTTGCAAAGCGATGCGCTTATACCTATTACGGCTGCTGTGAGCCTCTTCACGACAGAATAGATATTCTGAAAAACTATCCGAATCTCAGAAAGATAGGCGTGAGCCCTTGGGCAAACGTCGAAAAGAGCGCAGAGCAGATCGGCGGAAACTACGTGCTTTCGAGAAAGCCTAATCCTGCAAACGTGGCGATCTCTGCCGACCCCGAGGTTATCAGACGCGAGATAACCGAAACGGTCGAGCTTGCGCTGAAATATAACTGTCCGTGCGATATCACCCTCAAAGACATTTCAACGGTAAGCTATAAGCCGCAAAACCTTATACTATGGGCACAGATAGCTTCGGAAGTGCTTGATAAATATTACGGCGAAGCGTAAAAATGAAAAATAACGGAGGAATTTACGATGACTAACCGCGAAAGAGCATTAAATATTTTACACTACAAAAATGCTGACAGAATGCCTGCCGTACATTTCGGCTATTGGCGTGAGCTTCTGTACGAATGGGCAGAGCAGGGCAAGATCTCCAAAGAGCTTGCTCAGAGATGGGGAGACGGAAACGATGCCGACCGCGAGATAGATAAGCTGATCGGCTGGGACTTCAACTGGAGTATGACAGCAGGCGGTAATATGGGTCTTTGCCCCGGATTCGAGCACAAGGTTCTCGAAACTCTTCCCGACGGTACGCAGAGAATACAGACCGGATGCGGCACCATCGAGCGAGTAAAGCCGGGTATAATTTCGATTCCCTCGGAGGACGATTATCTTCTCAAGGACAGAGAAGCGTTTGAAACGCTTTTCAAGCCTAAAATGCAGTATTTTGCAGAGCGTGTAAACAGACAGTATTTTGCAAGCTTCAACGAAACACGCAGTTATGACCGTCCAATCGGTCTTTGGCTCGGAAGTGTTCTCGGCGATATAAGAAATATCACCACTCTTATGGGTATGAGTTATCTTATGTACGATGAAGACGAGGAGCTTTTCGCAGATATCATCGATACTTATGCCGAGATGCAGTATAAATGCGTAGAGGACGTGCTTGCGACGGGTGCTAAGTTCGACTTTGCACACTACTGGGAGGACATCTGCTTCAAGAACGGTCCGCTGATCGCGCCGAGTATATTTGAAGAGCTTTGCGCTAAGCATTATAAGAAGAGAAACGATCTTTGTCATAAATACGGAATAGATATAATATCGCTCGACTGCGACGGAGTTACCGAAGCACTTCTTCCGATATGGTTCGAAACGGGCGTAAATACTATGTTCCCGATAGAAATAGGCGTCTGGGGAGATCAGTTTGAGCCTGCACGAAAGAAATTCGGCAACGGTATGCTCGGCGTCGGCGGTATGGATAAGACCGCTTTCAGAAAAGACAAGGCAGCCGTAGACGTAGAGATCGAGCGCGTAACGCGTCTTGCAGCTCTCGGCGGATTTATCCCTTGTCCCGACCATCGCCTTATGCCGGGAAGTAAGTTCGAGCTTGTTCAGTATTACGCAGAAGAAATCAAGAAGATAAAGTTTTAATTATCAAAAAAACACTTGACCTTCCGAAAGGGAGAAATAAGGAATGACAAAAACAGCAAACGCTGTAATGCGGATGACGAGATCCGCACTGCTGAGCGAAACTCCGATAAGACAGGATACTGTGTCCGATCATATAAAATATCAATCGGATATTGCGCCGACCTTGCTGTATACGCACGATATTCCCGAAATAAGCGTGGTCGTGCGCGGAAACGGTATTCACTGTATTTTCAATCAGGCGATACCCTGTAAGGAAGGGGATATATATATTATCGCGTCGGGTACGCCGCACGCATATTACAGCTCTGACGACAGCGACAAACTGATCGTGCGTCGTATGTTTTTCGATCCTGCCGATTGGTTTGAAGGAAATATTACCGTGGAAAAAGACGAAAACTACTGTTACGGTGTTTTTTCGGACGACGCGGTAAGTGCGTATGCGATGCTCACGTCGGAAAGCCGCGAACAGATATTTATGTTCTTTGACCTTATTGGCAAAGAGATATCGGAGATGTCTTACCAGTGGAAGGATTCGGTCAGATCTTACCTCACGCTGCTGCTAATTACGGTGAGCAGATACGTTAAAAGCGCTATAAAAAGCGTTCACGATATACATCAGAAGGATTGGGGAATCGTTTCGGCGACTCTTAAATACGTGGCAGAGCATTTTTTTGACAGCGAGCTGACTCTTGAGTCGCTTGCGGATGAGCTTTGCGTTAGCTCGTCACACCTCAGCCGTTCCTTTAAAAAAATAAGCGGTCAATCATTTTCGGGTTATCTTCGCGCTACCCGTCTTGACCATTCTTGTACGCTTCTTGCGGACACCGAGCTTTCGATAAGCGAAATAGTCGAAGCCTGCGGTCTGCGCGACGTACCGTCATTTTACCATAATTTTCATACTTATATGGGTATGACACCGCATAAGTATAGAATTTTAAAAAATAAAAACAAAAAATCAACAGAACAAGGAGAAAAGATTATGATTTTGATGAGTGAAATTTCCGAAAATTTGCAGAAGGGTAAAGCAAAGATTGTTAAACAGCTCGTACAGGAAGCTATTGACGAAGGTACTTCCGCAGAACAGATCCTTGAGGAAGGTCTTATCGACGGTATGAACGTGGTTGGCGAAAAGTTCAGAAAGAACGAGATCTTCGTTCCCGAAGTACTTGTTGCAGCTCGTGCTATGAGTCAGGGCGCAGCTCTTCTTAAGCCTCTTCTTCAGCAGGCAGGCGTACAGGCAGTTGGTAAGGTTTGCATCGGTACGGTTCAGGGCGACCTCCACGATATCGGTAAGAACCTCGTAAAGATGATGCTCGAGGGCAAGGGCTTTGAGGTTGTTGACCTCGGCACAGACGTTTCTCCCGAAACATTTGTAAACACAGCAATCGAACAGAACTGCCAGATCATCTGCTGCTCCGCACTTCTCACAACAACAATGGGCGTTATGGCTGACGTTGTTAAGGCTGCAGAAGCTGCAGGTATCCGCGATAAGGTTAAGATTATGATAGGCGGCGCTCCCATAACACAGGAATATGCTGACAAGATCGGCGCAGACGCTTATACGTCGGACGCTGCCGAAGCAGCTAACGTTGCTTATTCTTTCGTTTCGTAATTTGACCTGATTTAACTTGGATATGAACATTGAAGAATATTTAAAATCGTATGAAGTTACGCAGTATGCGATAGTACCGTCATCGGAGATTCCGTTTTCCCCGGCGGTACTTGAAGCCTGCCGCGAAAACAGGTGCGGAAGATACGCTACCTGCTGGACCTGTCCTCCCGGAGTGGGTGAACCCGAAGAGATCAAAGCAAAGATACTTTCGTATAAAACAGCGGCGATATTCAGCTGTAAGTACGACCTCGAAGACAGCTTTGACTTTGAAACGATGACAGAAGGCGCAAATATCACACAAAAGAAGCTTCTCGATATAATAGCAAAGCTTAAAAGCGAGGGCGTGGTGCCTCACGCGCTCGGATGTGAAGGATGCCGACTTTGTCAGAAGTGTACCTACCCCGACGCGCCCTGCCGTTTCCCCGAAAAGGCGATTCCGTCTATAGAGGCTTGCGGCGTGAACGTCGTTGAGCTTTCAAAAAAAGTCGGAATCAAATATAATAACGGACCGAACACGGTTACGTATTTCTGCGCGATACTTTTTTAAGGAGTCAGACTATATATGAAAGAAAAAGTAAGAAAAATTCTGGAAAACAAAGATAAAACGGTACCGATACTTTCTTTTCCTTCCACACAGCTTCTCGGAATAAGTGTAAAGGAGCTTATAGCATCATCCGATAAGCAGCTCAGCGGAATGAAGGCCATCGCGGACAGATGTGCTGTCGGTGCATCTCTCAATATGATGGATCTTTCGGTCGAAGCTGAGGCTTTCGGTGCAAAGGTGCTTTTCGAAGAGGACGAGATCCCTACCGTTACAGAGGGTGTTATTACCGATATATGCGACGTTGAGGACATCGAGGTTCCGAAAGTCGGAAGCGCAAGAACATCTCTTTATATCGATGGTGTGCGTAAAGCAAAGAAAGAAATAAAAGACATTCCCGTATTTTGCGGAGTTATAGGGCCTTATTCTCTTGCAGGACGTCTTTTCGATATGACAGAGCTTATGATGGAATGCTACGATAGTCCGGACGAAGTAAAGATACTTCTCTCAAAGGCAACCGAATTCCTTAAAGAGTATATAAAGGCGTTCAAGGAAGCGGGCGCAGACGGCGTCGTTATGGCAGAGCCTGCGGCAGGACTTCTTTCTCCCGCACTTGCAGAGGAATTTTCCGAGCCTTTCGTAAAGGAAATATTTGAAAGCGTGAACGATGACGATTTTGTTATCTGCTATCATAATTGCGGAAACACGGTCATAAATATGGCAGATTCAATAGCTTCTCTCGGCGCTGATATATATCACTTCGGAAATGCTATCGAGCTTAAGGATATGATTCCTCTGATGCCGAGCGATACCATCGTTATGGGTAACGTTGACCCCGTACTTTTCAAGGACGGAACTCCCGACGATATAAGAAACAGTGTTCAGAAGGTTTACGACGCTTGTTCATCCTTCGATAACTTTATGATTTCCTCGGGCTGTGATATTCCCGCGCTTGCAAAATGGGAAAATATCGACGCATATTTTGAAAAGGTAAAAGAACTTTATGCCTCAAATTAAGATAATAAGCGGAGGAAATATAAAAACGGTAAATGCCGAAAAGGGAACTCCGCTTTCAAAAATACTTAAAGAGAACGATACCGCCGCAGAACATCCTTGCGGCGGTTTGGGCATTTGCAAAAAATGCACGGTGAACGTAAACGGAAAGGACATTCTTTCCTGCAGATATACCGTTGAAGAGGATATCACGGTCGTGATACCCGAAAAGCAGAATATCGTTTCTGTAAGCGGCGCCGAGGAATCGGGAAGGCTGACGGAAAACGTCTGCCTTTGCCTTGATATAGGCACGACTACTCTTGCACTTGCTATCGTGTCTCTTGACGAAAAAAACATAGTAAAAATAGTCACACGCTCAAATCCTCAGAGAGCTTTCGGCGCGGATGTTATATCGAGAATAGATTACTGCCGAAAGAACGGTGTTGACGACCTTCACCGCACGATAGTTGAAGCGGTGAACAATATGATCGACGAGCTTCTTGACGGAGGCTTTGCAAACGCTTCGCCCGAAAAGCTGTACGTTGCGGGGAACACGACGATGCTTCACCTCTTTTTCGGAGTGGATTGCTCGTCGATGGGTGAAAGCCCTTATACACCCGCTTTCCTCGAAGGTAAAAGAATATCTGCGGAAGATATCAGAATAAAAAAGGTGAACGAGATAATCTCGCTCCCGAATCTCTCTGCATTTGTCGGCGCGGATATCGTTGCGGGGCTTAACTACGTCGGTCTGCCCGAAAGCGGAAAATATAATCTGCTTATCGACCTCGGAACCAACGCGGAAGTCGTAATGTTCACGGAAAATAATTTTCTGTGCACGACCGCGGCGGCGGGACCTTGCTTTGAGGGTGCGAATATTTCGTGCGGAATGAGCGCTGTAGAGGGTGCGATATACGCCTACGAAGAGGGCGGAGCATACTCTGTTATAGGAAACACGCAGGCACGCGGAATGTGCGCGACAGGTCTTATAGATATCGTCAGCGAGCTTGTAAAAAGCGAAGTCATAGAAGACAGCGGATATATGGAGGACGAGGAGTTTGAAATTTCCGAAAAGGTATCTCTCACGGGTGAGGACGTAAGACAGTTCCAGCTTGCAAAATCAGCGGTATATTCGGCGGTATTGTCGCTTATGGAGATCGGAGGGGTTTCCTTTGATGAAATTGAAAAAATGTACGTTTCGGGCGGATTTTCTGCGAAAATGCGGATAGATAATGCTGTGCACATCGGTCTGCTTCCGAAAGAGCTTAAGGACCGTTTCTCTCCGATAAATAACAGCAGCCTGCTTGGCACGGTTAAGTTTGCATTAGAGGAAAACGATCTTTCCCTGATCAGCGCGTACTCAAAGTATATCGATCTTTCGGCAAATCCGATATTCTCAGAGCTTTTCATTGAAAATATGTTTTTTGAATAAGCTGCTTAAATTCAAAAGGAATTAACTGAGAGAAGGGGAAAATCATCTCAAACTCCGAAGTTTTTCCCCAACCTATAGTTTTTCTTAACCTATAGGTTTTCGCTCAGACTCTCAACCCTTTTTCTTGGCTAAAAGCTTTTCTTTTATTATTTTGTCTTTAGTCTGAATCACCGTACGGAATTTTCCCGTACGGTGATTTTGTGTATTAATCTTGAGACGGTGCTATCAGCGACCCGTTGGCATCGTATTCGCCTTCGGAAATAATTTCACGCTCATATTTATCAGTTACTTTTTCGTAAAAGCTTCCGTCGCTGTTATAGAAACGCTTGGTAAGGGTTTCTTCGCCGAGAATCTCTTGATAAGTCATATAAAAATCTTTGCGGTGATAAACAGTAATAGTATTTGTAAAATCGGGATTGCAAATTTTACTGTAAATTACGTTTCCGGTATCAATGTCATAATAGTAGGTGCTGGCAAGGTCCGCGCTAGAAAGAACGCCGTTTTCTATTCTCTGACATAAATGTTCGGCAATAACAACGGCTTTTTCGTCGACAATATAATTTCCGTTGGAATCCTGGGCAGGCTGACCAAGGTTATCGAACAATGCCGGCCAACCGCTGTTGGAGTAAATCAGAGAATAATAGTAGTCTTCAAAGTCATTACGGGGAGTTTGGTCAACAATCAACTTGCCGCTTCGGTTGAAGATCTGGATATGTGTTCCAATGTAGGCGATGCCATCGTGTCTGCCTTCCCGAATGGCAAATTTCTGAGCAGTACCTTCATAAAAATAAATGAGTTTCACCGTCTCAGACGCGCCAATGTAACTATCCGGAATGGGCATCTGCTCCGAAATAACATAATTGCCGTCAGTATTATCAATAAGTAAATAATTCTCACCCTTGCATTGATAGGTGAATGTTTCGCCGTCAATGGTTAAGACGCACGAGATAATGTAACCGTCTTTGTTCGTTTCGTAGGAAAGCTGATCGCTTTGGGGCGGATTGTTGACTAAGGGTGAATTATTATTTGAAGTGCCGTTATCGCAGGCAGTAAATGCAAATAACATGGACAGAACAATGAAAAATGCAAGAATTTTTTTCATAACTTAATGACCTTTCGTGCTACAGGGGATGATTTTTAATTGGGAAATAATTTTTTATTATTTTAGCACATCTTCTTTTGAAAATCAATAGTCTTGACGTTTTTAAAAGAAGTTCATACAAACGAAAGCCCTGGTTAGCTTTTGTCAATACGTTTTTTGTAATCCTTCGGAGAAACGCCGATGTTTTTCTTGAAAACCTCGGAAAAATACAGCGGGTCGGAGAATCCCGAAAGGATTGCCACGTTTTTGACTGAATCTATGCCGTGGTCGAAAAGCGATATTGCAAATTTTATCCGAAGCGAGCGCAGATATTCGGAATAGGTGCTTCCTGTTTTTTCTTTAAAAACGTGCGAAAGGTATTTCGGATTGTAGGCGAGCATTTCGGCAATAGAGGTTATCGAAAGGTCGGGGTCGGTGAAATTTTCCTCGGAAATTTCGACTATTTTGCTGATAAGCGAATTGCGCTCGTTAAGATTTCCGAAAACCCGCGAAAAGGTATAGAGAAGTATGCTTTCGGACGCGAGGTCTATCGTCTGCACGGAAGCACGCGATAGGCTCTCTTTCCAAAAGGGAATCATAGAGTCAAAGCCCGAGAAAACGCGGTTGCTTTTTCCTATGTCGAATCGCTTGAAAAGACTTTCGGCGCGCGGACCCGCAAAGCTTATGTACATATATTGACAACCCTCGCTGCATTCTGCGGAAAAGATCTCTCCGCTGAATGCGAAGATCAGATTTCCTGCGCTGAACTGAACTTTGCTGTCATCAATATTAAAATTTCCTTCGCCCTGTACGGTAAGGATGACGCGATGCTCGTCTAAAATGCCCTTTTTTGACATCGTCTCAATGTTTGACTCAAGGACGAAACAGGAGACCGAAAGAGTGTCGGGCATAGACGGCGAAATAAATTTGCAGATGTTTTTGTTTTTCATAGCTTTTTCCTAATTTGGTTTGTTTAATATAATATACTACACCAAAAACATAAAATCAAGTATATTCAAACTTTTTTAAATAAAATTATGGATTTTTTCTATTGTTTTGCTTGATGATGAGTGATATACTAATAACGTAAATCTGAAAAATGCCGGAGATTGTATGTATTACGGACTTATTATTTTATCTGTTGTTATGTTCGGCGGATGCTTTGCGCTGAATGACGTTTACCGAAAAATGAGAGGAAGCAGTCTTAAGATAAGTCTGCAGTTTTCGCTTGTCAGCTCGCTTGCCGGACTCATTGTTCTTCTCGCGGTCAACAACTTTAAAATCGAATATACTTTTTTTACGCTGATAATAGCGCTTTTATCTGCTCTTGTCGGTCTTGGCTTTACCTTTTGCGCGTTCAAGGCTCTCGGTATTATAAATCTTTCGCTCTATTCACTCTTTTCTATGCTCGGCGGAATGCTTCTGCCGTTTGTGCAGGGAATAGTTTTCTACGATGAAAAAATGTCGGTTGCGAAGGTCGTATGCTTTGTTTTTATCTTTGTTGCCCTCCTTCTTACAGTAGAAAAAAGCGAAAAAACCAAAGGAACGCTCTATTACATAGGAATATTCGTGCTTAACGGAATGTCGGGCGTGCTTTCCAAAATATTTGCATCGTCCGATTTTGAAAAGACGAGTGCCGCCGGATATTCTGTACTCTGCGCTCTTTGCTCGGTGATTTTGTCGGGAACAATAATAATTCTGTTTTTCAGAAAAAAGGACGAAACTCCGAAGATGAATCTCTCTGACACGGGAGTCGGCGCACTTAACGGTATTGTCAATAAGATAGCAAATTATATGCTCGTTATTGCGCTTGTTCACGTTGATGCTTCGGTGCAGTATCCTATGGTAACGGGCGGAGTTATGATAGTTTCGACTCTTATTTGCTTCTTCGGTAAAAACAAGCCGAGCAAGAAGGAAATTTTGTCGGTGCTTTTGGCTTTTGTCGGAATGCTCGCGCTTTTTGTCATTCCGGTTTAAAATAAAAATTATTGTTTTGGAGGTTTTATTATGAAAAAACTCAGAGTAGGTGTTTTCGGAGCAGGAAGAGGAGCAGACCTTGCGACCAACTTTATGATGCTCGGATGCGAAATAGTTGCGGTTTGCGACTTACATAAGGAACGCAGAGAAGAAGCCGCTAAGAAGCTCGGCGGTATTGCCGCTTACGAGGATTTCGACTCGTTCATAGAACACGGTATGGATGCGGTTATTCTGGCAAACTATTTCCACGAACACGCTCCCTACGCCATAAAATGCTTTGAAAAAGGCATACATGTATTCGGCGAATGCATAAGTAATGGAACAATGGCAGAAGGTGTGGAGCTTGTTCGCGCTTTTGAAAAGAGCAACTGTGTATATATGCTCGCCGAAAACTATCCTCAGATGATATTCAACCGCGAGATGAAGCGTGTTTGCGACAGCGGAACTCTCGGTAAAATTATGTATGCCGAAGGCGAATACAATCATCCGGGTGATCCAAATGACGTTTGGTTCAATAAGACCTATAACTATTTTGAAAAGCACTGGCGTAATTATCTGCCGAGAACTTATTATATCACACATTCTCTCGGACCGGTTATGAGAGCAACCGGAGCAACTCCGAAGACAGTCAGCGCGCTTGCGTCTTTTGCCCCGATAGTCGGCGATTATCCGACAGCAAGATACGTTGGTGACAGAGCAGCTATAATTATGACGCAAAACGACGACGGATCTGTTTTCAGAATAACAGGCTGTGCGGCATTCGGCGCACATCATAACGCTTACCGCATCTGCGGAACGAAGGGACAGATCGAAAATCTTCGCGGTATGGGCTCGAAAGTAATGCTTCGTTATAATAGCTGGGAAAAGCCCGAGGGTGCAAATGAGGTCGAGCTTTACGAGCCGAAATGGAATGATAAAGACGAGGATCTTATCGTTAAAAGCGGTCACGGCGGCGGTGACTATCTCACAGCCCGTATGTTCGTTGAATGTATAAACGAAGGAAAGCAGCCCGAGCATCCGTTTGATATATATTCAGCTGTCAATATGTCATCGGTTGCTATTCTTGCACACAGATCGGTGCTTGAAGGCGGAAAGCCTTACGATATTCCCGATTTCCGAGAAGAAAAATGGTGCAAGATGTATGAAAATGATAGACTTACACCCTTCTACGGAACAGACGGAAGCGAACCGACACTTCCTTGTTGCTCGGTTACAGACTTCAAGCCTACCGAGGATCAGGTTCGCAGATACAGAGAGCAGCTCGGTATAGAATAAAATTTTGCCGTAGTTTATAAGAAAATCATACCCCGACAGATTTTTAAAATCTGTCGGGGTATTCGTTACTCAATAATATCTATACGTACCATTTCTATGCGTGTCGTCTGGTCGTTTTTTCCGCTAAGAGTGTTGTTCATATAATAAAGAGTTTTGCCGTCCTCGGAGAAGAGAAGCGTAGGGGAATATCCGCAGTAGGTGTTCTTTCCGTTCAGGCTTGTGACATACTTGAAGGGGTTTTCAAAAGGAATGAAGGTCTCTCCGTAGTCGAAGCTGAGGAAAAGATCGGTCTGATCATAATTTGTCTTTTCAGACCACTTTCTTCCGTAAACGACGAGCATTCCTGCCTCACCGATCGTGCCCGAATAAGTGCACCACGGTGAAAGACCCATATATCTTCCGTCTTCGAGCTTTACAAGCGTTCCGGGATCGCTTACGTCCCAAGAATCAAGGCTGTCCGATATCTTGTAAAAATCGGGATTTCCGCTGATTCCGTTTACAACTCCCGCGGGGCGTCCGGGGGCATATACAACGATGTCATATACGGCAAAATATTTGCCGTTGTTCATCTTGACCACAGAGATCATTCCCGGTCGGAAATCATAGTCTTCGCAGGCGACGACGTCAAATGGAGTGCTTCTTGATCCGTTTGCTCCTTTGATTCCTTCTTTTCCCACCCAATTTTTCATATCGGTGGTGTACTTGTAAACGAGCTTCTGATCGCATTCACTTGAAGAGTCGTCAGAGTAGAAGCAGTAAAGGCGTCCGTCATTTTCGTCGTATATGAAATACGGCTCCCATACACCGAGATCGACCTGAACGCTTCCGTCGTACTGACCTCCGCCGTAATCAATGTTGTAAAGGGTCTTCCAGCTTTCGCCAAGGTCTGTACTTGCGTAAAGTGTAATAGTAGTCAGATTCTTATCACTTTTACTCGACGTGCCTGCAAGGAGAATGGTTCCTTTTTTGAACTCGCCCATATCAACGGGCAGTTCATAGATAAAGGGCATACGTCCGGCGTTGATGTCTTTGTTGTAGGTGTCGGAAACTCGGGCTGTTTCCTCCCACGTATCGCCGTTATCGCGGCTTCTGAGTATGCGGTAAAAGCTTTCTCCGGAATTAAGCGTGGCGAGCAGAGTTCCGTTGTTTTTCTCATCGCTTTGATGATTGAGCTGAACCATAGTGGGATATATTGCCCTTTTTGTGGCATATTCTCCCGGATCGTAAACTACAGACTTTTCGCTGATCCTGAACTCTAAAAGAGTTTCGTAAAAAACGCTTGTACTCATATCTGCAAGTCCGATATAGCTGTACGAAGCATCCATAGAAACGGCATTCTTGTCTTCGGAAACTGCGATAAAGGTTTTGATGAAATATTTAAGTGCACGGACCGTAACCTCGTCATTCTTTCCGAGAATCACTATTTTACTGCCGTTTGCTTCTATTATGAAGGAGTTTTCGTCATCCTGTGAGTCAAGCTTTTCTTTTGCGGCGGCACTTTCCTTGCGGTTTGTATTTCCGATAAGGATCTCTTTGACACTTTCAGCCGGAGCTTCTCCCTCTTTGTACCAATCGTCAGATACCGAAAGCTTTATCTCGGTTAGGTCAAGAATTTTGTTTCTGAGTGCAAGCGTGGCTTTTACGAGATTGGAAGAAGCCTTGAATGCGCGCACGATAGAATATTCCGATATGTTTATGCACTTTTCGGGCGCTTCTTCCGGATTTTCCTTTTCACAGGACGGAAAAAATGCCAAAAGCGAGGAAAGAGTAGAAATAATCATAACAACAGCCAAAATTTTTTTCACAAATTTCTCTCCTTTTGATTATTGGATTAATGGATTATTGGAATATTTGATGACTGAATTATTCGAGCGTTATCTCAATAGCCGCAACCGCTGCAGGAGGAAGAATTACCGAATTTCCTTCTATCTTTGCTTCCTGTACTGCGAAGCAGTTTGTGTTAACGAGTGTTATCTCGGTTTCGGGCTTTGAAGCGATGTAATACATAGTCGCGTCGCTGACCTTTGCGCCTCCGAGGTCGAGGTCAAGTGTCTGTGCGGAGTTCATATCGGTGTTTGCGATATGAATGAATATCTTGTTGCCTGTTTTCGAAGCGACTGCGTCAACCGCACCGCTGTACGAAATATCTAATGCCTGCTTGCCCTGATGATGACCGAAGAGACTCATTACCGCGCCTACGGGCTGGAGATAAGGCTCGCCGATTGTGATAGGAGTAGGTATCATAACGGCGTTTACCTGCCATACGTTACCGAAGAAGTCTGCCATTGTAGCGATATCGATAATATCGCTGTTACGCATAATTACGTTAAGACATCTTGCGTAAGAAACGCCTGCCGCCCAAGAGGAAAGCACTTCGTTTCTGTTTCTTCCGGGAAGGGCATAATGACCTTCGGTCATAGCAAGACGCTTGTTTCCGCAGTCTGCGCGCATTTCGGCAATATGACCTTCAAGCGACTTGTAAGCGTTCATCATATGATCCCAGGTTTTCTGGAAATCATATCTGTACTCTGTTCCCGTAAGGGGAGAGTTGGGAAGTCCCGAATTGAAGTGGTGATGAAAAGCGATAAGCTCGATTCCGTCAACCTCGCTCATTTTTTTGCACCAGGATCTGTCATCCTTGCTCTTGTCGCCCCAACCGATAAGAGTGACAGACGGGTCTGCTTCGCGCATTTTTTCAATGAAGCGTTTTGTTACCTCAACGCACTTGTCGCTGTTATATCCGCGAAGGTCGTATGAGGTTTCGTTTCCGATCTGCCAATATTTTACGTTGAAGGGTTCTTCTGCGCCGTTGGCAATACGAAGCGCGTTATTTGGATTGTTGCAGTAATCTATCCATTCTGCGGCTTCCTCGGCTGTACCGAAGCGGTCTGTTCCGTTTTTCGGATGAGCCCAGTGCATACGTCCGTCGGACTCCATATTGACGACGAGAAGAGGCTCTGCGTTTACCTTGCGGCAGAAGTCAACTATTTCGTGTGTACCCACCTGATTTGGATATATTCCACTCCAACAGTAGTTCATCATAGGAGTTCTGTCTGCAAATTTTCCGATAGCTTCTTTCCAGTGGTAGTAGGAGGCAAAGCAACCGCCGAAACGGACCATAGTGGGAGCAAGCTCACGAACTTTATTTATAACCTTAGGATACCATTCCTCTTCAATAAAATCCCAAGCGGCGTCAACCGACGAGTCGCAAACGCCGAGAGGCTCCATAAACTGCATGTAGAGGTAAGGAGAAATAGTGTGTTTTTCCGATGTACCGATCTTTAAAGTGACCATAGTATGATAACCAACCTTTCATATTTATATTTTTATTATAATACAGCAAAACAAAAAATCAAGTAATACGACGGACAATTTTGGATTTTTATGTCCGTATTTTGTAGTTTTTAGAAAATCTCGGTTGACTTTTCGGTGGAGGTGTGCTAAACTTTGTAATATGAACAGTCAGCTTACAACCAAACCGACTTTTTCGATAGACGTTTTCGGGATAAAATTCAAGGTCTTCAGAGTCGGAAAAAATCAAAATCCCCGAATAAATTTCAGTAAAGATCCAAATGCGATGCGCGGGGTACATTCGCATTTCACGTATGAGATATTTTTCGTTACCGAGGGAATACTCAGCCTGATTGCCGACGAAAAACGCACGGCTTACGAAAGGAAAGTCGTTATAATTCCGCCGAAAATAAGGCATTACACCACTCCGAGCGTTTACGGAAGCTTTTGTTTGCTCTTTTCCTTTGAGGAAAGTGAAGCGTGCGCGTTTCAAAAGGCGCTTGAGAACTTTTCTTCGGAGGACGGTGTCTGCGAGATGCCTCTTTCGGACGACGTATCCTTTTATATCAGAAAGGTTTCGGAAAAATGCGAAGAAAATACTCTTGCGGCAGAAAAGGACGCCGAGCTTCTTACTTCGCTTATCTTCCACGAGATAGTGCGTATCTTACTTCCCGACATCTCTTCCGACAAGACCGAAAAGAGTGATTCAAGGCACATAGGTCTTATTGAGGAATTTATCAATTCAAATCTCGGAGGCAAGATCAGACTTTCTGACGTGGCAGATCACGTTTTTTTGAGCACACGGCAGGTATCCCGTATAATTCTCAAGGAGTACGGATGCACTCTTTCCGAGCTTGTTACCGAAAAGAAGCTTGCGCGTGCCGAAATGCTTATAAAAAATACTGATATGAAAATAGGCGACATCGCCGTGCAGTCAAATCTCGGATCGGAAAATTATTTCTATATGATCTTCAAAAAACATTACGGAATGTCGCCTCTTAAGTTCAGACAGGAAAACAGAAGCCAAAGGGACTCTGTCCCTTTGGAAACACTGCCAAGGGCTCTGCCCTCGGAATCTCAAAAACTTTACAGAAAAGGAAAATAAAAGCTTCCCCTTGAGGGGAAGCTGTCGAGCTTTTACAAAAGCTCGCGGGGTTTCTTAAGGGGCGGTGCCCCTTAAGGTAAAAATATTATTCGGGAGCCAGAGGCGTCGGTTTTATACCTCAACCCAAACGTCAGGCTTACACAGCGCCACGATACAAGCCTCACGAATAGCCATAACCGCGAGCGTCTGATCGTGCGGAACGAGAATTTCGCCCGTTTTATAGAATTCTATAAGATTTTTTATAAAATTTCCGAAGAAATCGGATTTTACGTCGATTATTTCGTGGCGTCCGTTTTCGTAATTCAACGTCATACGGAAAGGATAGTCGCCTGTGGAGCATACCATAGTTGTGCGCGCACCGCTTGCGTATTCGAGCGCAAAAACAGGGAACTTTTCGGTTCCGAAATTGCAGACACGCTTCACGTCCGTGCCGAGAAGCATAACGAGGGGCTCGATCTGATGTATCATATATATTTCGGGAACACCGCCACTCATACTTACAGCGCTTATAAGTCCGTTTTTGTTTATATTCTGATATTCATCTGCGTACCTGAGTGCGGAAGAGGTTATAACGGGAGTGCCGCTTTCCTCGGCGACCGCAAGAATCCGCGCGGCAGTTTCTTTATCGGGCGCAAAAGTCTTGTCAACGTAGGTGATCTTTCCCGATTTGAGAGCTTTCTGACAAAGGCGCTCGTGTGTTTCGGGATTGTCGGGCGCGAGTACACAGAGAACGTCGCTCTTTTCGATAAGCTCGTCTTCGCTTTCGCAAAGGGCGATGCCGTGTTTTTCCGACCACGCTTTGCTTGTCAGACCGCCGTGCGGAGAGTCGATCTCTGCCCAGCAGTATGCGACGGCGATCTCACCGTTTGAGGCTTTTTTTATCATTTCGGGATAATTGTTAGCGTGCCACTCGTCGAGATAATAATCAATAAATCCTATTTTTATCATAATCTTATCCTTCTTTTGTTGTTTTGTAAAAATGGTTTCTATACTATCTTTATATCACATTATTGGGTGTATGTCAATTATAAATGTAAAAACAGCTTGCCGATGAAAGAAATTTTCGTGTAAATATTGATATTTATGCAAAAGTATGTATAATAAAAACAGAGATTAAATTTTTTACCGAAAGGAAAAAACACTTATGGCAAAAATAAACGTTGCGGTTATAGGATGCGGAACTATTGCAAACAGCGCACATATTCCGTCTTATATGAATAATGAAAAGGTAAATATCAAATATTTCTGCGATATTATCCCCGAGAGAGCAGAAGCGGCTGTTGAGAAATACGGTTGCGGAAAAGCTGTCGTAGATTACAGAGAGATACTTGACGACGATGAGATCACCGCCGTATCGGTATGTACTCCCAACTATGCACACGCAGAGATATCAAACGCTTTTCTGAAAGCAGGCAAAACGGTTCTTTGCGAGAAGCCTGCCGCGCGCACGTACGATGAAGCTCTTACTATGCAGAAAACGCAGGCAGAAACGGGCAACGCGCTCAGTATCGGCGTTGTAAACCGTTTTAACGACGGCGTAAATCAGATTAAAAAACTTATCGATGCGGGCGAGCTCGGTGAGATATATCAGGTTTACGTAAGCTTCCGTGCGCACCGCGCTATTCCCGGACTCGGCGGAGCCTTCACCACAAAAGCTATCGCAGGCGGCGGAGTTCTTATAGACTGGGGCGTACATTTCCTTGACATTGTAATGTACTGCTGCTCCGATCCCGAGCCGAAGACTGTTTCCGCAGAATGCTTCTCTAAGCTCGGAACTAACATCGAGGAGTACGTATATAAGGATATGTGGGCAGGACCTCCTGTTAAAGACGGTACTTACGACGTAGAAGAATATATCACGGGTATTGTACGTACAAACGGTCCTGTAATCACTCTTAACGGTGCGTGGGCGCAGAATATCGGCGTAGGCGAAATGTATATCGACTTTATCGGAACAAAGGCGGGAATACGTCTTCAGTACGGTCAGGGCTTCAAGGTTTACGGTGTAAAGGACGGCGAGCTGACAACAACTCCTTACGATCCTCCCACAACAAATCATTTCCGGAACGAAATAAACGCATTCGTTGACAGTGCGATAAACAAGACCCGTCTGCCTTCGAACATAGATATAAATATTACAACCTCGAAGCTTATGCAGGCACTTTACGATTCTGCCGAAAGCCATAGAGAAATAGTACTTTGAAAGAATTTTAAGAATATAAAAATGCGAAGTCAAATCGACTTCGCATTTTTATATTCTTACTTAATATTGACGATGACTCGCTTGCCTTCGAGATTTGCTGCCGATTTCATAACGGTGCGGATCGCTTTTGCAATACGACCGTGGCGGCCTATAACCTTTCCCATATCGTCGGGTGCGACACTAAGCTCGAAAGTTACAGAGTCTTCGGTCTCGTCCGAAATTTCGACCGTAACCTCATCAGGGCTGTCAACCAGAGACTTGGCCATATCGATGAGAGTTTGCTTTAAATTGGCCATGGTTTACCTCCGGGTGAGATTATTTGATGATTTCGTTCTTCTTAAGAAGTACCTTTACGGTTTCTGTGGGCTGAGCGCCGTTCTTGATCCAAGTAGCTGCCTTTTCTGCATCGATCTTAACTTCTGCGGGGTTTGTCATAGGGTTGTAGTATCCGATCTCTTCGATGAATCTTCCGTCACGAGGGAATCTGGAGTCTGCTACTACGATGCGGTAGAAGGGAGCCTTCTTTGCGCCCATTCTTCTGAGTCTGATTTTAACTGCCATTTTTTGTTCCTCCAAAAATAAATGAAATTTATAATTTTTTTAATTTTTTATGTTAAAAAGGGAGATTGAATCTGCCTTTTTTGCCGAATTTGCCTGAAGACAACTGCTTCATCATTTTGTTGACCTGATCGAACTGCTTGAGAAGTCTGTTTACTGCCTCGACCGAGGTACCGCTTCCCTTGGCGATTCTGACCTTGCGGGAGTAGTTGAGAATTTCGGGGCGGCGTCTTTCCTTCATCGTCATAGATCTGATGATGGCTTCGGTCTGCGCGAGTGCCTTTTCATCGACCTTTGCATCCGCAAGCTGTCCGGGCTTCACACCGGGAATCATTCCCGCAAGCTCGTCGAGCGAGCCCATATTTCTTATCTGAGCGAACTGCTCAAGATAATCGTCAAGCGTAAAGGAAGACTCCATAAGCTTCTTTTCAAGCTCTGCCGCTTTCTTTTCGTCGAAAGCCTGCTCGGCTTTTTCGATAAGGGTGAGCATATCGCCCATACCGAGAATTCTCGAAGCCATTCTGTCGGGGTGAAAGGGCTCGATAGTGTCGAGCTTTTCGCCCGTACCGACGAATTTGATAGGCTTGCCTGTGATATATTTTACCGAAAGTGCCGCACCGCCACGGGTATCGCCGTCAACCTTGGTAAGCACAACGCCTGTAATGCCGACCTGCTTGTTGAAAGCATCCGCAACCTCTACCGCGACCTGACCTGTCATCGCGTCAACTACGAGAAGGACTTCGGTAGGATCAACTTCGTTTCTTATGTCTTCAAGCTCTCCCATAAGCTTTTCGTCGATCTGAAGACGGCCTGCGGTATCGATGAATACCATATCGTTGCCGTTCTTTTCGGCGAATTTGAGAGCTTCTTTTGATATCTTTACCGGACTTTCCTTATCACCGAGCGTGAAAACGGGAATGTCAAGCTGCGCACCGACCGTCTGAAGCTGTGTGATAGCTGCGGGACGGTAAACGTCGCAGGCTACGAGCAGAGGACGTTTGCCCTGCTTTTTGAAATATCCGGCGATCTTAGCCGCGTGCGTGGTCTTACCTGCACCCTGAAGACCGACCATCATAATTACCGTAGGCGGCTTGGGAGCGATCGTAAGCTTTTCGACCGTACCGCCCATAAGTGAGGTGAGCTCTTCGTTTACTATTTTTATGATCTGCTGTTCTGCCATCAGGCTTTCAAGCACCTCGGCACCGACAGCTCGTTCGGTTACTGTTTTTACGAAGTCTTTGACAACCTTATAGTTTACGTCTGCCTCAAGGAGCGCAAGCTTTACTTCGCGCATTCCCGCTTTGACGTCTGCTTCGGTAAGTTTGCCCTTGCTTCTGAACTTCTTAAAAGCGCTGCCGAGCTTTTCGGCGAGGCTTTGGAAGACTGCCATAAACTTTTACCTCCGGGTAAGCGTTTTCAGTTTTCCGCTTTTTCAAGCGAGCTTATTATATCGTCTGCACACCCGCGCGATATCTGACCGTCGTTTGCGAGATGTGTTACTTTGTCTTTTATTTCGGACAAGATCTGCTTTCTTGCTTCGTAAAGCTTCTGGAGTCCGAGCTTTTCTTCATATTCTATAAGAATATTTTCTGCTTTTCTGATACATTCACTTACGCCCTGACGGGTTATACCGGTAAGCTCGGAAATTTCTCCGAGTGAGAGGTCGTCATTTCTGTAAAGGTCGAGGACCTCGCGCTGTCTTTCGGTGAGAAGCGGACCGTAGCAGTCAAGAAGCAGGGAAATATTAACACCCTTTTCAAGCATACCCTTACCGCCCCTTCCTCGCGAATGTTTTTTACTGTAAAGCAAACCACTTGACAGATTATATCACACCAAAATCGATTTGTCAAGGGCTTTAATGGCATTTTTGTCAAATTTCTTTTGATTTTACTGTGCAAAAGTAACAATAAATCTTTCAATAACAGAAAACAGGTATTTAAAATATAATTGACAAACGCGAAAAGTAGTGCTATAATCTAAAATAAGGATATTTTTGCAAAAAACGGTGTATGTTAAACGAAAATGTTTTTCGTTTTTTACTTTGGTTTTACGGAGGTCGCGAGGTATGACGCTGCTTATAACGGGCGGCTGCGGATTTATCGGCAGTGCCTTTCTTCTCGGACATATTGAATCTTTTCCCGATGACCGCGTGATATGTCTTGATAAAATGACTTATGCCGCAATAAAGAATATTCCTGCGCTTGCGTCCGCTATGTCTGAAAATTTCAGATTTGTCAAGGGTGATATTGCGGACAGAAGGTGCGTTTACTCTCTTTTCGAGGAAGAAAACCCCGATATTGTTGTGAATTTTGCGGCAGAAACGCACGTTGACCGTTCAATTTCCGATCCTGCACCGTTTATAGAATCAAACGTGACGGGTGTCGGCGTACTGCTTGACGCCTGCGTGAAATACGGCACGAAACGCTTTCATCAGATATCGACCGACGAGGTTTACGGCGAATATACCGATAATTCTGACGACGGCTTTGACGAAAAAGCACTCCTGAAGCCTTCGAGCCCCTATTCGGCAACAAAAGCATCTGCCGATATGCTTGCGCTTTCGTATGCGAGAACCTATGGGCTTTTTGTGACAGTATCGCGCAGCGCAAACACGTACGGACCGAGGCAAAATCCCGAAAAGCTTATTCCGAAAACGCTTACAAATCTTCTTACGGGCAGAAAAGTTCCTCTTATGGGTAAAGGTCTTAACCGTCGCGATTGGCTGTACGTTACCGACCACTGCGCTGCTGTCGAAGCAATTCTGAAATACGGACAACCGGGTGAGATATACAACGTTTCGGGCGAAAGAGAAGTTTTTAACATAGACATCGTCAGAATGCTTCTCAAACGTCTCGGAAAGGACGAAAACGAGATAGAATTCGTTCCCGAGCGTGCGGGACACGACGACAGATATCTTGTTGACAGCCGAAAATTAGAAAATCTCGGTTGGAAACATGAAATCCCGCTTGAAAAAGGAATTGACTGTACTGTAAAATGGTATATTGAAAATTACAGTACGTTTATATAAATACCAAAGAAAGGAGCCGGCCTGTCGGTCGGGAAACAGAAAAATGAAAGAACTCTGGGATATTTACGATGCAAACGGCAATATTATTTCCGACCGTGTGACAGAGAGAGGAAAGCACGGACTTTCTCCCGATGAGTACCATCTTGTCGTTTTTGCTTGGATAATAAACGATAAAAATGAGTTTATCATTTCACGCCGCCAAAAAGGTCGGATCTTCGCGGGGAAATGGGAATGTACGGGAGGATGCGCTCTTGCGGGCGATACTTCTCTTGCGGCGGTAATACGCGAGGTTAAGGAAGAGATCGGACTTACACTCGATCCCGAAAGCGGAGAGCTTTTCAAAAGGTACAGAAGAGAATATCCTTCGTGGGCACACGCAATATGCGACGTTTGGGTTTTCAGAAACAATTTCGATCTTTCGGACATCTCACTTCAGGAGGAAGAGGTCAGCGAGGTTAAGATCGTGAGTGCGGACGAACTTCTCGAAATATTCGGAAGCGGCTCGTACAAGAAAAGATATGAATATCTTCCCGAGCTTGTGAAAAAATATACCAAACAGAATGTAAATTAAAAGGAGAAATTTTATTTATGGGAATACTTGAGCTTCTGCTCGTAGCAGTCGGACTTTCAATGGATGCTTTTGCCGTAGCGGTCTGCAAGGGACTTAATATGAGCAAAATAAACTATAAAAGGGGCGCGCTTATAGCACTCTTTTTCGGTACGTTTCAGGGACTTATGCCGCTTATAGGTTGGTTTCTCGGCGTACAGTTTGAAAAGTATATAGTTTCATTTGACCACTGGGTAGCATTTGCTCTGCTCGGTTTTATCGGCGGAAAGATGATAGCGGAAGCCTTTGAAAAGGAAAAAGAGGATTGCTGTCCCGATAAATTCAGTATCGGGGAGCTTTTTATTCTCGCTATCGCAACAAGCATTGACGCTCTTGCAGTCGGAATAACCTTTGCACTTATAGCACCCACGACGGGAATTTCGGTAGCGGTAATTCTTATCGGCGTAATAACCTTTGCACTCTCTTTTGTCGGTGTCGTTATCGGAAATAAGTTCGGCGCAAAGTACAAGAAGCGCGCAGAGCTTGCGGGCGGTATAATACTTTGCCTTATGGGGCTGAAAATATTACTCGAACATCTTGAAATTATAAATTTCTAAACTAACTTGTCAGTTTTGGAGGAAAATAAAATGTCGGAAACAAAAATGCACAGTGAGATTCTCGAAAATCCGAGAGTTATTGCACAGCTTGAAGAAGCAAATAAAGAAACTTTAATATCCCTTGCAAATGAGCTTAAATCGCGCGGAGTTAAGCATATAACCTTCGCGGCAAGAGGAACGTCGGACCACGCATCTATCTACGGTCAGTATCTTATGACGATCCTCGGCGGCAAGGTGGTTGCACTTGCGGTGCCTTCCGCGTTGACCGTATATGGCGGAAAGCCGCAGTTTTCAAGCGATGACCTCGTTATAGGCGTTTCTCAGTCGGGAGCGGCAGAGGACGTTCTTGCGGTAATGGAAGAAGCAAAAGCGGGCGGTGCGGTAGTTGCCGCAATAACGAACCATCCTGACAGCAAAATGGCAAAAGCGGCAGATTGGCACCTTGACTGCGCGGCAGGCGAGGAATACGCTCTTGCGGCTACAAAGACCTTTATCGGCGAAATAGGACTTATATGCCTGCTTGCAGCATATTGGTTTGACAACAAGGAACTTCTTGAATCCTTCAGAAAGCTTCCCGAAATTCTTGAAAAAACAGTAAAACAGCTTGAAGAAAGCATAGAAAGTATCGCGCAGAGATACATATACGCAAACGACGGATTCATTTTGAGCAGGGGTATGGCATATCCTATCGCGCTTGAAGCATCGCTTAAGATTCAGGAAACCTGCTTCATAAGAATGAAAGGATATTCTGTGTCCGATTTCTATCACGGACCGTTTGCACAGGTGGATAAAGGCACGGCTGTTATCGTTTACGCACCCGAAGGCAAGAGCGAAAAGGACAACCTTGCGGTTATAGACAGACTTACGGGAATGGAGATCGATCCGTTTGTTGTTACCGATTCTAAGGAAATAGCAGAAAAATACAGATTCTCCTGCCTTGTTCCTTCCTCGGGTAACGAATTTACATCTGTTTTTGTAATGGCTGTATTTGCACAGCTTTTTGCGGAAAAGCTCTGCACACTGCGTAATCTTGACCCCGACGTTTCGCGTAATCTTAAAAAGGTTACCGTTACCAAATGATCGTATGAAAATCTCAGTAACGACCGAAAAAGAAAAGAATATATTTAAAAGCGGCTATCCTATGATAGTCCCTTTTCTTGTGACCGAATACGGCGACGATCTTGAGATAGAGGTGTATTCGGGCGTTAAAAGATTTTGCAAAAAGCTCGTTAAAAGATACGGGAAGGGAATTTTTTCGGACGAAGTTCTTTCGCAGTTGAATGAAGAGCTTGAGAAATATGCAAATCTCCACGGATACGAGGGAGAAAAGCACGAAAGACTTCGTTGGTATCACTCTTTTTCGATGAGAAACGCAGAAAAGCTGGACACCTCTGCGATTCTTGGCTCAAGCGTAAAAATAGAAGAGGATGTTTACATAAACCGCACGACCTATGAGGTCGGTGAAAATCTCGAAAAGAATATTCCGATGTTTGCAACGCTCGAGGACGGCAAGATCGTTTCTATGGCGTGTGTGAATGAGTACAGCGAGGGTCAGAAAATGCTTGAGATAACTGTCGAAACCTCTCCTTCGTACAGAAAAAGAGGCTTTGCGCGCTCAAATACGGCGGCTCTTGCAAAATATCTCATCGAAAACGGGTACAGCGTTGCTTACTGTTGCAGTCGATATAACGTCGGCTCGGAGCGTATCGCACGTTCTCTCGGATTTGACTACGTCGGCAGATTTTACGCGTATAATGCGTATAAGAAGAGATAATACATAAAAAAGCGTGATACTTTTTGAGTATCACGCTTTTTCTTTTAAGAAAAGTTTTTGCGAATCCAAAATCCTTTTTGAAAAAAGGGTTTTGGCGGAGTGTCGGGGCGGAGCCCGACTACTTCTTCTCAATCAGATAAAAATAGGGCGAAGTGGGCGAATTCATAAGATTAAATCTTGCGGCACAGTAGCTTTTACGCTCAAGTTTTGCGAGAATATCGCCGATCATAAGCCCTTCTTCAGCACCCTCGGCGTGTCCGGGATAGACTGCGATAAGAAGCGCGCCGTCATCGTCGAGCAAACGTATTGCCGCCTCGATTGCGGGAAGCGTCGTTTCAAAATGCGTTCTGACCGTTTTGTCGCTTCCGGGAAGCCAGCCGAGGTTGAACATTCCGACACAGATCGGTTCTTTTACGTATTTTTCGCTGTTGTGGTGGGAGTCAAGAATGAGTGTGTAATTCTGAGGCGCGTTTTCACTTTCGAGAAGCGCTTTTGTGCTGTCAAGCGCTGCCTGTTGAACGTCAAAGGCGTAAACCTTTCCGTTTTCTCCTACTGCCTTCGAGAGCCAAAGTGTATCGTGTCCGTTACCCATTGTGAAATCGACGGCAACGCCGCCTTCTTTTATGTGTGGCACGAGAAAATTCTTTTCTGTTGTTTTGAGGTCGAGCATATTTTTAGTCCTTTCGGAATTGAATTTTGAAATTTATTAAATGTGGAAGGGGAGAACCATTTCAGACGCCGAAGTTTCTCCCCTTCCACGCCATCCCTACTCCTTGGCTGAGCTTTGTTAATAAAGGGGGAACCGTCTAAAACGCCGAGCTTCCGCCTTATTTTCCTACGCAGAAGCGTCCGAAAATATCTTTTACAATGTCTTCGGATACCGTGCGTCCGTCGATCTCTCCGAGCGCGGACATCGCTTCTTCAATGTCAAGACCCGCAACGTCGGGTGTGTGACCTGCGTTCAGCGTATTTATCGCATTTTCTACCGACTCTGCGGCGCGGTCGAGCGAGGCTCTTTGACGCGCAGACGATACGATAGCATCGCTGTCATAGTCAATTTCGCCCTCGATGAAGAGGGATTCTATCTCTTTTGTGAGTGTTTCGGAGTTTTCCGAATATTTTGCGCTCATCGAAATCGTCTTGTCAAATGCAGAAGTGTCGAGATCGAATTTCTGCTCAAGGTCGGCTTTGTTTATGAGAGCGATTTTGGCGGCAGACTGTTTTGATACTATTTCGCATACCGTTCTGTCCTCATCGGTAGCTTCCTGTGAGCCGTCAAAAACGGCAATTATAAGTCCCGCACGCTCAAGCGCCGATATGCTTCGCTCAATTCCGAGCTTTTCGATCTCGTCCTTGCCCTCGCGGATACCTGCCGTATCGCAAAGACGGAGCATTATGCGTCCGAGCGAAACGCTTTCCTCAATAGAGTCGCGCGTTGTTCCCGCGGTGTCGCTTACGATGGCGCGGTCGCTTCCGAGAAGAAGATTCAGAAGCGAGGATTTGCCAGTATTAGGTCTTCCTGCAAGGACGGTGTATATTCCTTCGTTTATTGCCTGTCCCATTTTGTACGTGGCGGCGAGGTTTACTATTTCGGTGTGAATAAATCCGAGCTTTTCCGCCATTTCTTCGGGTGAAATATCCGAAAGATCCTCGTCGGGATAGTCTGCGAAAACGTAAGCCGAAGAAACGAGAGTCAGTAGAGAACTGTAAATTCCCTTGATTTTGGCAGAAAGCACGCCCTTTCTGTGTGAACGCGCAAGGTCGAGCTTGTCTTTGGTCTGAGCGTCTATCGTGTTTATGACCGCCTCGGCTTCGGTAAGACCGAGCTTGCCGTTAATAAAAGCGCGTTTTGTGAATTCTCCCGGACCTGCGGGCAGAGCACCTGCAGCAAATACCGCTTTCAGTACCTCTTCGCTGACGAGAATTCCGCCGTGACAGTATATTTCCGCGCTGTTTTCTCCCGTGTACGAGTGAGGCGCTTTGAAAAAGACAGCCATACCGTCGTCTATCATACGTCCGTTTGACGATACGATATCTCCGCGAATGAGCTGACCTGCGCGGTAAGAATCTATGCTTTTTTTGCTTGAAGGAACGAAAACCTTCTCAAGAATTTTGAGAGTGTTTTCACCCGAAATACGAATTACTGCGATCGCACCTCGTCCATAGGGTGTTGAAATTGCCGCAACAGATGAAAAATCCATAAAAATCTCCATAATAAAGACATTATAATTATTATAACAAGCAAAATTTGCGATGTCAATAAGGAATTTACAAAAATCTATTTACAAAACGAAGTAAATGTTGTATAATAAAATAGATAAATTTTAAAATAAAACAAATATGGGGGAAAATATGGTTTACGAGAATCTTTCACTTCTTACCGAGCGCGACGCTGACGTTGCTGCTGCAGTAAAAAAGGAACTTGAACGTCAGCAGAATTCTATCGAGCTTATCGCATCCGAAAACTTTGTTTCGGAGGCTGTAATGGCGGCAAACGCAAGCGTTCTTACAAATAAATACGCAGAAGGATATCCCGCAAAGCGTTACTACGGCGGCTGTGAATGTGTCGATATAGTTGAAAATATCGCTATCGAGCGCGCAAAAAAGCTTTTCGGTGCAGAATTTGCAAACGTTCAGCCTCACAGCGGCGCACAGGCTAATACTGCTGTTTACGTAGCTCTTCTTCAGCACGGCGATACGGTTATGGGAATGAGCCTTGCAGACGGCGGACATCTTACACACGGAAGCCCTGTAAACTTCTCGGGTATCAACTATAATTTCGTTTCTTACGGTGTTGACCCCGAAACAGGTTGTATAGATTACGATAAGGTAGAAGAACTCGCACTTGAATGTAAGCCGAAGCTTATCGTTGCGGGCGCATCTGCTTATCCGAGAGTAATTGATTTTGCCCGTTTTGCCGAGATCGCAAAGAAGGTCGGAGCATATTTTATGGTAGATATGGCTCATATCGCAGGTCTTGTAGCTGCAGGCGTACATCCGTCACCCGTGCCTTACGCTGACATCGTTACAACAACAACACATAAGACACTCCGCGGACCGAGAGGCGGTATGATACTGTGCAGAGAAGAGCTTGGCCCCAAGATCAATAAGGCGATCTTCCCCGGAACACAGGGTGGACCTCTTATGCACACTATCGCGGCAAAGGCTGTATGCTTCGGCGAGGCACTTTCCGACGAATTCAAAGCTTATCAGCAGCAGATCGTGCGTAACGCAAAGGCACTTTCCGAAAGACTTCTTGCAAACGGAGTAAATCTCGTTTCGGGCGGTACGGACAACCATCTTATGCTCGTTGACCTTCGCGGAAGAGAAACAACGGGTAAGGATCTTGAAACACGCCTTGACAGCATAGGAATTACGGTAAATAAGAACGCTGTACCTAACGATCCCCGCAAGCCTTCGCTTACAAGCGGTATCAGAGTAGGTACTCCTGCGGCTACAACAAGAGGTCTTGTAGAAGAAGATTTTGTTGTTGTTGCTGACATTATTACTGCGGCTATCGGTGAAGATTTCGAAGAAAAGAAGGAAGAGCTTCGCGCAAAGGTTGCATCTATCTGCGCAAAATATCCCCTTTATAACTGATTTTAATTAAAACAGAACCGTTTTGGGTTCTGTCAAAGTGCAGATAAAAACGATTGACCGGACTGAGGAAAGGAGAAAACCATCTCAAACGCCGAAGTTTTTCCCCTTTCCTCAGACTTCTATCCCTTTTCCTTGGCTAAAAGCTTTTCTTTTATTATTTTGTCTTCAGTCCAACAGAACCGTTTTGGGTTCTGTTTTATGTTATAATCAAAAATAAAATCAAAAGGAC
>SVSP01000053.1 GCA_015064255.1 Oscillospiraceae bacterium | reverse complement strand
TTTCTTCAGAAAGAAAAGGAAAGAAATAGGCATTTAAAATTATTTTTAAAGCAAAATATCCGTCTTAAACCTAATTAAAAGCAATTTGAAATTAAAAGTTTCCTCGGTGCTACGCACCTATAAACACCAATTTATCGTTATATAAAAAACACAATTAAATAAACTTGACAACCGCATAAAAATGGTATATACTAAAACTACAAACGCTAAGGAACGGTGGATGATATGAAAAACAGATATATAGAGCTTATGGATAAAGCGCTGGATGCATATACATACGAGCATATTTTATCCTATTTTGATAAGGTAAAGAACGGCGGCTTCAACGAGCACGGCTTTGCGCGGCTTACCGCAAATATGGGAATAATGATCGCCAACGGCAGAAGAAAAGAGTATATTCCGATATTTCTCGAGATGATGGACTTCTGCTGCTATAATATGCCTACTGTCAAAGCGGCGAACGATTTCACGGTCAAGGAAATCATCTTCTGCATAATGGCGCTGGAAGAGAATGGGACTTTTGAAAATTCCCGCATCGACGGCTGGAAGGCGTCACTTGCGACGATAGAGGTCCCGAAATGCTATAGTCAATTTGCAAAGACACCTCAGGATAAGGTCTATAACTGGGCGTGCTTTACTATGCTCAGCGAGTTTATGCGTGAGTACATAGGGATTGCGGATACCAAGGAGTTCGTAGATATCCAGATCCCGACTCAGCTCCAATGGCTGGACGAAAACGGAATGTACCGCGATCCTAATAACCCAATGGTCTACGATCTCGTTCCGAGAGGACTTTTATCTGTACTCCTTAATTTCGGATATAAGGGCAGATATTATTCCGAGATCGACGAGGCTCTTCGTAAGTCGGGGCTGCTTACTCTTAAAATGCAGTCCGTTACCGGAGAGATACCCTTCGGCGGCAGAAGCAATCAGTTCCCGCATAACGAGGCGCACCTGCTGATAGTCTTTGAATATGAAGCCAAAAGATACGCAAGGGAAGGGAATACTGCTCTTGCATCGCAGTTCAAAAGAGGGGCGGAAAAAGCCCTTGATAACGTCGATCTCTGGCTCTCACAGTATCCCATCAGACACGTCAAAAACTACTTCGATACCGCAACGAAATACGGCTGCGAGAACTATGCGTATTTTGATAAATATATGATAACCACCGCCTCGTTTTTGTATGCGGCGTATCTGCTCTGCGATGAGAGTATCCCCGTCGCAGAATGTGAATCCGATACCCGTTACGTTATGCAACTATCAAAGCATTTTCACAAAATATTAGCAAGAAATAACGATTATTTCATCGAAATAGACACTAATGCTGATCCTCACTACGACGCATGCGGACTCGGAAGAGTGCATAAAAAAGGCGCGCCGTCAACTGTTTGTATGTCGGTGCCGTGTACGTCAACACCGAATTATACGGTAGATGTTCCCGGCGCTATCGACCTTTCTCTCTGCGCGGGAGTTGTTTCGGAAGGCGAAACGATCTTCGCCACGGGCAAAAATACAAAGTATGAAGTGCTAAAGCTTGACGAAGCGAACACCGAAATAGAGCTTAAAAACACCTTCGAAAACGGAAGAGCGGTAATATCAAAGTACGCTCTATCCGCAGATGGACTGGATATAACCGTCTCGGGCGAAGGCGAGATAGCCTATATGCTTCCCGCTTTTGAATTTGACGGAAGAGAGAGAACTGAGATAAACGTATGCGGAAACAGGCTCGAGATCATCTATAAAGGTTGGACGTGCATCTATACCGCATCCGCTCCCATATATTCACTTAATAAGGTGGGCTGTAACCGAAACGGACATTACAAGGCTTATTATGCAAAGAGTGAAAAATCGCTCGAGGTCAAGATCGAGATCGCAGAGAAGAAATAATAAGTAAAGAGGTCGGGTCTGTTACTTTGTCGGTAAACAGATACGACCTCAGCTTATTTAAGCGGACTCTCCGAGAGACTCGTTTGAAGTACGGAAGAGAAGGGAAATGCACCAAAGGGCAGCAAGGCCCACGAGGGTGTAGATGATACGGCTTACTACCGCGTGCTGACCGCCTCCGATCCAAGCCACGAGGTCGAAGCCGAAAATACCGATGCTTCCCCAGTTGATACCGCCGATTATAATAAGAATAAGAGATATCTTATCGAGCATAACTGAAAATTTCCTTTCTGTGGGTTTTATCCCGCATATAATATGCGCTGAATAAGGAAATATTATTCGAAGGTATATATATTTGCGAAAATTTACATTTTTTATGTTGCATTAAAAGGCTATCGGTACTATAATTAACTGAAGCGACGAAAGGACAGGTAAAGACTGTTATGAGAATGAGAAAGAAAAAGAACGGCGACAAACGTTTTGAAAAGTGCGCCGAATACTATATAACGGAAAAGGGGCAGTCAAGCGACGGCTTTTATCTTGAAATAGGTTGCGGCAAAGGCGGATTTATGGTCCAGCTAGCAAAGAAGTATCCCGATCGCAGTTTTATAGCCATGGAAAAGATCTCGGACGTTATACTGCTGGCGGCGGAGAAGATGAAGCGCGACGAGCTTCAAAACGTCAAAATGCTCAACGCGGACGCAGGTGAGCTGCTTGAATACTTTGCAGAGCATAGTGTAAGCGGTATATATCTGAATTTTTCCGATCCGTGGCCGAGACCGAAGCACGCGAAAAGACGTCTAACCGCGCCGAAATATCTTGAAATATACAAAAAATTACTTAAAAATGGCGGCGCGATATACTTGAAGACGGATAACCGCATCCTTTTCGATTATTCACTCGAGACCTTGAAGGAAGCAGGCTTCCGTCTTGAAAAGCTGACGTACGACCTGCATAACAGCGAGTATGAAAAGGATAACCTGCACACGGAGTACGAGGATAACTTCTCTGCGAAGGGCTTCCCGATCAACAGGGTTGAAGCGTATTTAGACTAAAATTTTAAGGGAGTAAGAAAATGATAGAGTTTATTTTCCCTATAGATGGCGACTGCGTAAACGAAAGAGACGGAAAAGCGATCGAAAACGGCGTCACCGTTTCGGTAAAGGTGAAGGCGGAAGAGGGCAGCGACGTCTATATCTGCGGCAAAAAAGCGGAATATAAGGACGGTGTATTTGTATCCGACGTAAGCATCTGCGGTCATAGAAACACGGTCGTCGCCGAGGACAGAGCGAGGGGCGAAGAGAAGAGGATCGCTGTTTATTATCTGCCGAAAGCGGTGGGCAGATTCAGGCTTTCTTCGGATGATAATATTATCTTTTTGCAGGACATAACCAAGAATAAGGACGTCTATAAGTCCATATTTGAAAACCCGTACCTTGCGATGTATAAAAAAGCCCACGATCTGTACGGCGCTAAGGTTCATCTCAATCTTTTTTACGAGTTTCATCCCGAGGAAAGGAACCGTTTTTCAGATAAAGAGAGAGAGTATTTCGATCTTTCAATGATGACGGATAAGTTTAAAGAAGAATTCAGAGCCAACTCCGATTGGCTGAAGCTGGCTTTTCATTCGCAGAACGAGTATCCGGAATGTCCGTATAAGAATACTACCGCCGAGCAGATAACTCAGGACTGCGTCAAGGTCTGCCGCGAGATAGTTCGTTTTGCGGGCAAGGAGTGTATAAGCGACAGCACTACCGTGCATTACGGCGCGGTGAATAGAGAAGGCGTAAGAGCTTTGCGGGCGCTGGGCTTTAAATCCCTTACGGGATATTTTGAGCGCGCGAAGGACGGAAGCCCTTTGGTGGCGTACTATACGGACGGAGAGCTGCTCGACCATATCGGAGCAAGAGACTTCTGGTACGATACGGAAGAGGATATGATGTTCGGAAGGATAGATCACGTTCTGAACACAGGCAGCTTTGAGGACGTCATGGCAGGGGTAAAAGCCGCTGCAAACGACGTTCACAGAGGCGGATTTGTGTCGATAATGATACACGAGCAGTATTTCCACAGCGATTACGTCAGATACCTGCCCGATTTTGAGGCAAGAGTGCTGGAGTCCTGCAGATACCTTCACGAAAAGGGTTACGTCGGCGCCCATATTACAGAGGTAACGGAAGAAAGACACTTGAAAGACAATCCTTTTTTCAGATAGGGAAGAATTAGTTTTATATGAGAATTTGATTGCCGCTTAGTAGAGATTAGAAAAAGACAGAGAATTTTAACGTTCTCTGTCTTTTTTATTACTTCCCTAATATTTCAATTGATTTTTTACATTTTTCTACACTTCTTAGCAGATTCTTCTGTAATGATTTATTCTCAGATACAGGATTATTTTTGAGAAAAATTTCTGAAATATTTATTGCTAATAAATATAATTCATACGCTTTTTTCTTTTCTTTATCTTGAGCATACATGTTACCGCAAAGCACAATTGAATTGATCAATTGATATTGAAATTGTGAAATGTTCTTAGAGTAACATTTTGCAGAATGTTCATATTTTTTGTCACGTTCATATATACGCGCGTGCGCAGCGTCTTTATTAAAACCTGTTTTTTCGGGGAGTGATTCGGACAGTAACATAGCTTTTTCAAATTCGCCTACTTCACAGTATAGTTTAATTAGCCATTCTGTTGCTTCAATAAGAACGCCCAAATCTTTGCTGTACGATAGTATTAGTTTACCGGCACGTTCAGATTCTTTGAAAATTATTGAACGTTCAGAATCTTTTACTGTATCTCCATCAGCAAGTAAGCATTCACCGCAAGAGAGTAGCTCTAAAAGTAAGCGAGTATCTCCCGGGTATGTTCGCAAGGCTTCTTTTAACAAAGCATATTCCTCAGTATATGTTTCTTGTGCTGTCGCATTGTCAATCAAGTTTTGAATTTCATCTATAGCAGAAGCTTTTTCAATTCCGAACAAAATATCCGTGCTGACACCAAAAAAATGAGCAATCGGCACAACCTGCGAAATATCGGGCATTCCAATATTATTTTCCCATTTTGAGATTGCTTGGGCAGTTACGTTTAAATTTTCGGCAAGTTGTTCTTGCGTCAGATTCCGAGAACAACGCAGTTGACGAATCATATTACCAATTGTTTTTGACATATTGTATTCTCCTAAAATAAAGTGACGAAAATATGAGCTCTTTTTCGTAATCTTATTATACCACTCATTGTCCTTCTTGAAAAGCGACATAAAAGAAATACTGCACAACTGTGCGTTGAATGTAAAACAGCGCTTCATACGCAATAAAATCATATGAAACGCTGTTTAAATAATAGATTATTTTTCTATTACCGCAATAATATCTTTAACCTTCGCGTCCAACATCTCCTCAGTCCAATCGGGACTTACGGAAATATACACCGCTTTTTCAAGCAGATCAAGGGTTTTTGAACACATATCCTCTTTGTAATTGGGAACTATATCCGTATTTGCTTCCATTTTGAAAGGTTCCAAAATGATCTTTTCACCTTTATGCGTTTATTATAGCCTTTTTAAAATATAGTGTCAATCATTCCAAACCGCACATTTTATATAGCTCTTTGATGCACGGAGATTTATATTCGATATATTTATCTATATCGTTTGGAAATAACTCTGCGGCTTTTTCTTTTACTGAACTGTATTTTTTTACGGCTTCGGCATTACTTCGCAGAAAATCTCTGAAGGTAATGTGGCGGTGTAATTCCTCTGAATACTGCGGGCATACGTAAAGATGGTGTTTTTGTAAATGGGCTTTATCCGAATATTTAAACGCCTCTCTGTCTTTAATGCCAAGATCGCCCTCATGAATATAGCCGATCGATGCGAGTTTGCCGACGATTTCATTGAATACCGAATAATCCTTGATGATCACGTCAATATCGATGCAAGGCTTGGCATACATTCCCTCAACAGACGTGCTTCCGATATGTTCAATACCAATTATCAGATCGCCGATCGAATCAGAGAGTTCCTTCTTGATTTTTTCAAAATCGGACTTCCACGTTCTGTCATAAGGCAGAACAATAACCTTTTTTGTTTGCATATAAAACCACCGCAATTTTGTATGGGATATTTTGGAGCTTAGCTTCTGGGTTTTTATTTCTTAAAAATCGCAATACCATCCGTTTCCAGGGTATAAACAAACTGTCCGCTCTTGTCTTGAACGGCATTTTTACCCGAGATGATATCTTTAAAGGTCTTGCCAGAGGTCAAAATTTGCGTTTCTCCGCGATTGCAGGCACAGACGGTATTGTTTCTTGTGAAGACGAATAAACCGCCCTCAGCGGTCAAAATTTCAAATGAGCCGTCGCGCAGGTCCTTGTTTTCGGTCCTGATCTTTCCTAAGGTACGGTAAAAGTCAATAAGCGGCGTGTCTTCTTTTCCGTAAGGGTAGGGCATACGGTTGAAGGGATCGCGCCCGCCTTCCATTCCGGCCTCGTCTCCGTAGTAAACACAGGGAACTCCGGGAAGGGTGTAGTTAAGGAACACCGCAAGCTTGAGAAGTCTTATAGCCTTTGCTCTCGAAGCCTTGGGCAGCCTATATCTCGAAAGCTGACGGTTGGTCAGAGCCGAGGTATTCTCGCTGGAAAGAACGTTTAAGATTCGCTCGGTATCGTGCGTTCCAAGCAGGTTCATCTGAACGTCGGAAACGCATTTCGGATAATGCATATAGAGGGAAGAAGAGACGGAGGCAAGAAATTCGCTCTCTGCCGTAGTAACGTAATTGATTATAGCGTCGCGGAGCGGGTAATTCATAACTCCGTCAAGCTGATGACCGAAGAAATACTTGCGTCGGTTGCCGTACGCCACCTTTTCGGAAGCGTCCTCCCAGACCTCGCCGTACAGAACTGCTTCGGGATCTATTTCCTTGATAGTGTCTCTCAGCTCGTACAGAAATTCATTTGAGAGCTCGTCCGCAACGTCGAGACGGAAGCCATCAACGCCCTTTTTGATATAATGAGCAGCAACGCCGCCCTTTCCGCAGATATACTCTCGAAATCCTGCAGAATCCTTTTTCAGACAGGGAAGGATCTTGACTCCCCACCAGCAGTTGTAATCGTCGGGATGCTTTTTGAAATCGAACCAATCGTAATAAGGGGAGTTCTTGCTTTGATAAGCGCCCACGGAATCGTAATTTCCGAATTTGTTGAAGTAGATGCTGTCCGCGCCTGTATGATTGAAGACACCGTCAAGTATCAGATGCATATCCCGCTTTTTCAGCTCTGAGATCAGCTCATCAAGGGCTTCCTCACCGCCGAACATCTCGTCAACCGTCATATAATCTGCGGTATCGTACTTATGGTTGGACGCCGCGTCGAATATGGGATTAAGGTATAGGGTGTTAACGCCCAGAGATGCAAGATAGTCCAGCTTTTCGATTATTCCGTAAAGCGAACCGCCGAAAAAGCAGTTGTTTGCGAAGGCATCGCCCGGTTTTTCGGGAAACTGCGGTATGCCGTTTTCCCAATCATCGATCATAACGGTGCGGGTTTTTTGCTTTATTTCGTGCTTTTCGCTCTTTGCGAAACGGTCAACGAATATCTGATACATTATCCCGCCTTTAAGCCATGAAGGCGTTTTGAAATCGGGAGAATGAAAGGTTACGTTCATAACGTCCATTCCGTCCGGGAACAGGAAGGGTTCATAGCCGTGATCCGTGTCGTAACCGCATCTGAGAAAGTAGATACCGATCTCGCTTGTGGGAAGAGTGGCAGTATAAACGTCAAAGCCGTACTCGTTTGATATCCAGGAGATATTCAAGGGTAGGGGAGCGCATTTTGCGTCGTCATAAAGCTCGCCTCTGAAATTGAACGCGCCCTTGCGGCGGGAGATCTTGAAGGTAAGCTTGATCTCCGAGCCTTCGGGAAAAGCGGCGGAAAGCTGTTTTTTTCCGTTACTTTCCATTTCAAAACGAAAATACTGTCTGCTGTAATTAAAATTAGGTGTCATAATGAAAAGCGACCTTTGGATGTTAAGTAGTTTAAAATATTGATTTATAGGGCAGGCGAGCTCCTGCAGGCAAATAATTTTATTTGTGTAAGACGGATATTTTGAATATAATTTAAACTATTTTTTCTTCTTTCATTTTTCTTCCTTCTTTCGCAAAAGAAAGAAGAAGAAACGTCTGAATGCTTCGCATTCTCCAAAAAGAAGAAAGAAAGCCCGTGGGCAGG
>SVSP01000052.1 GCA_015064255.1 Oscillospiraceae bacterium | reverse complement strand
CGACAAATGTTCATAGAAATCATTTAATTGTTTGATGTATTTATCCGCAATTTCTCCGTATCTCGTCAATTCCGGTTGCGGACAGTCGAGGACGCCTGTCCCTACAATGCGAGATAGGATGCTTCGCCTATTTTGCGTGCAAATCGTTATGAAATATACTCCAACACTATTGTAATCAAAACTTTGATATCTTGGTGTTTTTCTCTTTTTTAATCCATCCATTGTTATCACCCACCCCATTATAGCACAAATCGGCAGAGAAAACAATATCTCTGCCGGAATTTGTATATTGCGGGTCGCCGAGGACGTCGACCCCTACAAACATTGTGTTAAACATCCTTATGAGAAAGAGCGCAAGGGCGGCTTTTTTGTTAAATTAAGGTTTACTCTTTCGGAATAAGAGCCTTTATTTTGTCGAGCATAGCGATGACGGTGTCGTCATTTTCAAACGTTTCGGCAAATTCTTGTTATTTCACTTTTGTAAGATAAGAGTTCTAAACAGTTTCTCTTAATGACTAATCAATTTCCACAGACTTAACGGTACACAAGGATTTAATTTCTTGATAATTAACACTTTTTGGAGCTCTTATGCTAACCCACACATTTTCGTAAGCGAACATAACCACATTATTTACACTATCATACAAATAACCATCATCATTAGGAGGTATTTTCAGCTGATCAATCAAAGGTTGTAATGGGTTACTTTTATCCACATATTCACTGCGTCTTACAGTTACGACATAGTCCCTATCATAATTAATCAAGCCGTCAACTCGTGAAACTGATAATGGGGTATAATAATAAAACACAGAAACTTTCGTCACTTCTATTTTAAACAAATAGTAACCATCAATCGTAAAATTCGGAACGATCAGGGTATTTAATTCTGATACATTATTAATATTATTTTCTTTTCCTTCTTTTATGTTTTTAATAGTTTCAATCAATTTATCAACACTATCCACACAAAGTGGCTTCGATTCTACCTCAATATTTTCTTCTGTGTCTTGATTTTCTTTCTCTTTAGGCATTTCGTTCACTCCATCGTCACGCCCCATCATCACCACACCTACCGTAAGTGACACGACAATCATCGCAAAACACGCCGCGATCGTTATCCATTTCACCCAAATCTTACTTTTCTTCCCCGCGGTATAAGTGATCGCTTCATTAATATAGCTTTCATTAATACTGCTAAGTGCATTTGAAAACTTTTTCGCAGTCATAATAAAACCTCTCTTTCTGTTAAATACTCCCGTAATTCTTTACGGATCCTTGTAAGCCGGACAGATACGTTTTTTTCCGTAAGTCCGACCTGCTTTGCGATGTCGGCATAAGAATCGGAAAACCAATAGCGGCGCAAAAAGATCACACGGTTTTCCTTTACAAGCGTATCGAGAAAGGCTTCTATGATCTTTGTCAGCTCATTCTCGGATATCTCCGAATCGATCTCTGTCGAAGAGGAAAGACAGTTTTCAAGTTCCTCGAGTGCGACATCGTACCGGCTGTTTCGTTTGGCAGCGGTATTTTTTTCGTAGCGTTTCAGCGAAATATTTCTCACTATCTTGCAGATAAATGCAAGCAGCGGGTTTGGTCTTGCGGGCGGAATTGCATTCCACGCACCGAGATATGCATCGTTTACACACTCCTCCGCATCCTGATTATTCCCTACGATATTGTAGGAGAGTGTGTGGCATATGCGTCCGTATTTTTCGTTCAGCGCGCTTACAGCTTCTTCGGACCGTTCAAAAAACAGTTCGATTATTCTTTCGTCATTCATCTGCTCGACCTCCTTTCACCTATTAACTACGGTTTTACGGCAAAAAACTACAAGAAAGAGATTTTTTATTTACTATAACATATTTTTTTGAGTTTGTCAAAGACTCTATTACTGTAATCTCCTATTGACAACGCCTGTAATATGTGATATCATCTCGGTGTAAATACTTACAGTCTTTTCAAGGAGATCGAAGTAATATGAAAATAACAACAGTAGAAAAATACGGCGAAAACGGTTACAATATTTACAGAATTCCCTGCATCGTATGCACAAACAAGGGTACGCTTCTTACCTGCTACGAGGCGCGCCACGGAAACGACTGGGGTGTGCTTGACGTTATCTTAAAGCGAAAGAGCGTCGGTGCTGACGAGTGGTCTGAAAGAATCTGCGTAGCCGACAGCCTTGGCAGAAGCACTATGAACAATCCCGTAATGTTTGTTGACGGTGACACGGTACATATGCTTCACTGCAAAAATTACAGATATCTTTACTACACGAAGAGTACAGACGACGGTCTTACCTGGTCTGAAGCAAAAGAGATAACGTTCGTACCCGAAAGGCTTCTCGGTGAGTACAACTGGACGGTCTGCGCGGTCGGTCCGGGTCACGGACTTACTACGAAAAACGGAAGGCTTATCGTTCCTATGTGGCTTGCAAGAAACACGCACGATATAAACACGCACGGTCCGTCTGTTGTGACCACCATATACAGCGACGACCACGGCGAAAGCTGGCAATGCGGTGACATAATTTGGTCCACGGACAGCTTTATATCCCCCAACGAATCCACTCTTGCCGAACTTTCAGACGGCAGAATAATGATGAACTGCAGACACGTTACAAAAAACGATATGCGCGCAGTTCTTATCAGCGACAACGGCAGCGGAAATTGGTCGGAGGTATATTTCGACGCAAATCTTCCCGATCCCATCTGTCAAGGAAGTCTTGCGCAAGCCGATGACGGAATTCTGTTTATCAACTGTGCCGCTACTATGCAGGAAGGCAGAGTTCACACCACTGTGCGCCACAGCTCCGATGACGGAAAAACTTGGGACAAAGCCTTTGAGGTCGCACCTCGCGGCGGTTACAGCGACGTTTGCTACGATCCTGCAAGCAAGACCGTTTGTGCCTTCGCGGAAAGCGGAAGAGCCGACGAAAAGAACACATTCTCGTTTGACCTTGTTGCAACCGAGTTTACTTGGGACGAGGTTTGACCGAGTTAATACAAAAAAGCCGAGCAGTTATTTAAGCTGTTCGGCTTTTTCGTTTATAAAATAAATTTTGCAAGGCTCTCGCCGTCGGCAACGTACAGATCGGAAATTTGCTCCGATTTATCGTTATCGAAGTTGTTTTTATCGTAAATGCCAACCGTATGCAGACCCATTTTACTTACCGTATCAAGCGCAACGAAGGAATCCTCGAAAACCCACGTGCGCTCTGCTCCGGTCTGCAAATAATTCAGAGCAGCAATATAGATATCCGGCGATTCTTTACCCTTGCCTATCTCCCTGCACGAGAAGATTTTTGAAAAGTATTTCTTTATTTTGCAGTGTTCAAGTGCAATTTCTATAAGATCGGGGGCTGTCGCCGAGGCAACGCACATTTTTACGCCCCTTTCATCAAGATATCCGAGAAGCTCTGCTGCCCCCTTTTTCAGCTCGACCTTTTCTTTATAAAAGGTGAGTATAATATCGTTTGCCGTCTCAAGAAGCTCTGCCCCGCTGTTTCCTATCGAGCAGGTCTTATGGATATATTCCATAGCGTCGTCGAGAATCATTGTTCTTACAGTTTTATCGGATTCTTTACCCGGTCGGAAGCTATCGTCACCAAGATAAATTCTGCCAAGCTCAGACCACAAAAAATCCCACACGTAAAGAGAATCCACGAGCGTTCCGTCCATATCAAATATTGCGCCGTCTATTTTCATTTTTAATCTACCATCCTTTTCAGTATAACCTATTATTGCACAAAACTCTCTCAAAAGCAAGTGCCCGCGCTATTATTTTACCGAAAATGTCAAAAAATTAACAAAATTTTATAACATCAAATCCCAAACGGTTGACACGCAAAGCTATTTATGATATACTTTAAAATTAGGTATATGAGTTATATTCCATCAAAAAAGCAGGTGTATTATGAAGAAAATAATGTTAGCGGTAAACATTCTTATTATCTCAGCCGTCTTCTATATGAATTACATTTATCAGAGTAACGGCTTTAACTTCACGCTGAAATGCATATGCAGTGCGACCTTTGCGATTCTCGGAGTTATAAATCTTCTCCACGCGTTTGCGTCACGTGCGGAAAATCTCAAGTTTTACCTTGCTATGTCTATAGGACTTATACTTGCGTTTTCGGGTGACTACCTTATCGGATACGATTTTATCAAGGGTGCCGCCACATTTGCCCTCGGTCATATATTTTTCGTTATCGCCTACTGTTTCCTTGAGAGGATGCAGAAAAGCGATTATATCATAAGCGGAGCGCTCTTTGCGGGGTGTCTTATATTCCTTAACTGCTGCCCGTTTCTTACCTTTGACGTACCGATCTACCGTGCCGTATGCACCGTTTATGCGCTTATAATTTCATTTATGCTCGGAAAGGCGCTCGGAAATCTTATCCGCAACAGAAATTCGGTGACTATTATCATCGCATTTGCAAGCTTCCTCTTTTTCTTCTCCGATCTCATGCTCGTGCTCGACTGGTTTATCGGAGCTTGGGAATGGACGGACAACGCTTGTATGGGTACGTACTACCCTGCGCTCTGCTTCCTTGCGCTTTCTATGTGTATAAAAAATATAACTAAAAACAAGATATAAATTTTGAAAGGAACTATCTCTATGAACAAAACAGATGCAAAGTACGAGGCGTTATTTACACCTTGGAAAATCGGAAACGTTGAGATCAAGAACCGAATCGTTATGTGTCCTATGGGCGGTACTTCCCTTTTCGGTTGGTTTGAGCTCACAGGCTGTCACTTCGACAAGGAAGCCGCAAAGCTTTTCCTTGAGAGAGCAAACAACAACGTAGGTCTTATTATTCCCGGAATCGCGCCTCTTCGCGATACTTTCTGGGGCAAATGGCTCTGGCAGAACGAAAAGATGTTCAAGGATCTCAAAGAATTTATGGACGAGATCCACAAGACTGGAGCAAAGCTTTTCATTCAGCTTACCGCAGGTATGGGACGCTCTTGGGCGATCACCGAGCTTGTTGCGCCCCTTCACAAAAACAAGTTCACAAGAGCAATACTCAAGCCTATTCTCGATACATCGCACGAGCTTGCATCTCCTTCTCCTCAAAAATCCCGTTGGGCACACGATATCGAATGCCCCGAGATGACCGTAGAGCAGATCCACGAAATTATCGAAGCCTTTGCAAAGACCGCAAAGCTCTGTAAAGAGGCTGGCGTTGACGGCGTTGAAGTTCACGCAGTTCACGAAGGATATCTCCTCGACCAGTTTGCAATAGAATTCTTCAACAAGCGTACAGACGAATACGGCGGAAGCTTTGAAAACCGCTACCGCTTTGCCGCAGAGGTCGTAAAAGCTATCAAGGAGTCGTGCGGAAACGACTATCCCGTATCGCTCCGTTACTCTGTAGAGTCCAAGATGAAGGGATTTTGCGAAGGTGCTATGCCCGGCGAAGACTACGTCGAGGTCGGACGTAATATGGAAGAGTCCGAAAAAGCGGCAAAGTATCTTCAGGATGCGGGATACGATATGCTCAACGCGGATAACGGCACGTATGACTCCTGGTACTGGGCTCATCCTCCGATGTATATGCCCGAAAACTGCAACCTTGAAGACGTTGCACACATTAAAAAGTTTGTTGATATCCCCGTCGTTTGCGCGGGAAGAATGGATGCCGAGGTCGGTGCAAAAGCTGTTGCCGAAGGCAGAATTGACGCTGTCGGTGTTGCACGTCAGTTCCTCGTTGACCCCGAATGGGTAACAAAGCTTATTGAAGACAGAATTGAAGAGATCAAGCCCTGTATCTGCTGTCACAGCGGCTGCTTTAACTTCTCGTCATCAAAAGGTCACGCAAATACGCAGGATCTTACCGACACAATGGGACTTGCGCGCTGTGCTTTAAATCCCGAAACGATGCAGTCGAAAAAATACTACATTGAACCCGCTAAACAGCCTAAAAAGATCGCTGTCATCGGCGGCGGTATCGGCGGTATGGAAGCCGCTATCGTCTGTGCGAAACGCGGACACAGCGTAACTCTCTATGAAAAGAGTGACAAGCTCGGCGGAGTATTTATCGCGGCGGCGGCTCCTTCCTTCAAGGAAAAGGACCGCGCTCTTATCGCCTGGTACATCCGCGAAATTCAGAAATATCCGATCGAAATTAAAATGAACACCGAGATAAAGGATGTAAACACTCTTGATGCCGACGAAATAATCGTAGCTACCGGTGCCATCGCAAAGAAGATACCCATCAAGGGCGCAGAAAACGCTGTTGAAGCGGTTGATTATCTGCTTGGCAACAAGACCGTCGGAGACTGTCCCGTCATCATCGGCGGCGGTCTTACGGGCTGTGAAATCGCATACGATCTCTATCTTAACGGCAAGAAGCCTACCATCGTAGAAATGCAGGACGACCTCATCACGACCAAGGGAATCTGTCTTGCAAACACCTCTTATCTTCGCGATTTCTTCAAAACAAATACGGTTCCCGTATTCCTGGAAACACGCGTAAAGGAAATCGGCGACGGCGAGATTGTATTACTTGACAAGAACGGCGAGGAAAAAACGATCTCCTGCGACTCCGTAATTATGTCCGTCGGATACAATCCCGCGCCTATCGCACCTAAGGGCAAGAACGTCCACGTTATCGGTGACGCATCCAAGGTAGGAAATCTCCGCACGGTTATCTGGGGCGCTTGGAAAGTGGCAATGAAGCTCTGATAGCTTCATTACAGTAAAATCCGTTTCAGCGGAGAAAATCCAATAAAATCGAAAGAAAGGTTTTTATTATGATACTTACTAAAGAACAGCAAGCGATTCTTGATGGCGCAAAGGGAGAAACTCTTGCTAAGGTTATGAAAACGCTCGTGATGTACGGCGACGCTTTTGAAGCCGAAAAGCTCGTACCCATCACTTCAAATTACAACCACCTTGTTACTTCATTCGGACTCAAGGTAATGTCCCCCGTTTACGATCTTATGCAACAGCTTCTCGATGCGGGCGTATCCTCGGGGCAGAAATTCTCGGTTGACCCCCGTCCTATCGACAAGAACGTTCCCGCAAACTTCCTGCAGAATCTCGTATTCAACAAGTTTATGTACACAAAGCAGGATTTTTACGAACAGCAGCTTGAAAAGCTCGGTCTTCTGAACAAAAACGCATTTACCTGCACCTGCTATATGGACGAGGTCGGCAATAAGCCTAAGAAAGGTGATATTCTCTCGTGGGCGGAATCAAGTGCGGTCGTTTATGCAAACTCGGTTCTCGGTGCAAGATGCAACCGAAATTCGGGTATTATTGACATTATGGGATCTATCGTCGGATACGTTCCCTACTTCGGACTCCTCACCGACGAAGGCAGAAAAGCAACTTGGGTAGTTAAAATCCGGACCACCAAAAAGCCCGAAGCACAACTTCTCGGTTCTGCTATCGGTATGAGGGTTATGGAAGACGTACCTTACGTTATCGGTCTTGACAAATGGATAGGAAACGAGCTGAATGACGCGGCGTGCGCATATCTCAAGGATTTCGGTGCGGCAACCGCTTCAAACGGTGCTGTCGGTCTTTATCACATCGAAAATCTCACTCCCGAAGCAGTTGAACTCGGCGAGGGTCTTATTGCCGAAGGTGCAAAAGAATATATCATTGACGACGCCGAGCTTGAAAGAGTACAGAAAAATTATCCGGTTATCTGGAAAAATCCCGATGCTGCTCCGAAGCTCTGTTTCGTAGGATGCCCTCATCTTTCGCTTGAACAGCTCAAGGAATGGACGGTAAATATCGAAAACGCTCTTAAAGAAAACGGCAAGAAAAAGGTTACTGTAAATACTGTATTCACCGCATCTCCCGGAGTTCTTGAAGTATTCAACAAAACAGAATACGCCGAAAGACTCAAGGCAACAGGCGTTATCACCTCTTACATTTGTCCTCTTATGTATATGAACAACCCGCTTTGCAAGAAGATGCCCGTTATTACATCCTCTAACAAGCTCCGCACATATACAAGCGCAAGATATTACAAAGACTCGGAAATTCTCAGTATTATCACAGGAGGTAAAAACTAATGAAACAGTTCAAAGGAAGAGTTGTTACACCCGGTGAAGTAACTGCCGAGGCAGTTGTAACAAAAGAAGGATTCAACACACTTGCTTCATTTCAGATGGCGCTTCAGTTTGGCGACAAGGAAGTAAAATGCGGCGACCAGAGCAACAAAGAGCTTTACGGCAAGTCTCTTCTCGGCAAGGCACTCTGTCTGCCCCAGACTATCGGCTCCACAACAGGCGG
>SVSP01000016.1 GCA_015064255.1 Oscillospiraceae bacterium | reverse complement strand
TCTTAAAAGTGTTGGTTTTGATAAAGCGTATTTAGTAAGTGACCATGAGAATTTATATGAAAAATATGGTTTCCGTGTAATAGACCGCAAAATTGCTCCATGGGGTTCTGAGGAAAAAATATATATGAAAGAATTTTGATATAGACAAATAAGAATTTATTAACCAAAACCCCGACAAAATTGTCGGGGTTTTGCTATGCGTATAAAAAATTATGTTATTTCTCACCCAAAAATCTCATCTGTGAAATAAGCATTTGTATTCGCAGGCTTGCCGTGGGAGTCAACAACGGTGAGTCTGATATATCCGTCTTCGGGGAATACCTTGAAGGTCGCTTCGTTAAGAGGCTTGTCTTCGCTTGACCATACGCACTCTGTTCTGCGTCTTGCGGTGTTCATATAGATCTTTTCTGCGTCAGAGCATTTGATGTGAACGGTTCCGTCTTCATACCAGAGATCAGTGATGGCGGGTCCCTGAGATGCGTAGAAGTTACCATTTACAAGTGCGTCGGTGATTGTGCGGTATTCGAGCTTGTCAGCCTTGAAGGTTACCCAGCCGACGAAGGAATCGTACTTCTTCGTGCCGCGGTTTACGGGCGGGTTGTGGTTATCGTCTGTTGCAAGGCAGTAGATTCTGTGTCCTGTGCGGAGCATATCGTCGTAAGACTGAGGATCATAGTCGTCGTATCCGTTTACAACACAGCCGCCGTTGCAAATTTCCATAGCGTTCATACCCTGATATGCGGTATAATCGTTGTAATTTTCAAGCGACCAATAGGGATGGTTGTACGTTACGAAAAATCCGTGATCGCGGCCCATTTTGATCATTTCGTTGATCTTTTCGGGTGAATATACGCGCTCGTAATCGGGCTCTTCCTCGTAGAATTTTACTTCGTCATAGTGTGAGGGAGCTCCGCCGAAGAGATATTTGCTTCTGTGCCAGCAAACCTGCTTCATATTTTCGGGATCAAGAGTGATGAAGCACATATGGCAGGTCTTGAAGTTTCCGATGTTGGGGCGTCCGTTTGCCGCTTCATTGATCTCCATTTCATAACCGATGAGAGGAAGGAAGTCTTCGTCTGCGAGGTCGGAATGGTCGATCATAATGTCGTGGTCTGTGTAAGCTATTATAGAATAGCCTTTTTCTTTGTACATTTCCTTAAGCTCTGCGGGGGTGAGTCTTCCGTCGGAATATGTAGAGTGGCAGTGAAGATTTGCCTTATAAAAGTTTCCGCTTTCGGGTAAAAGATATTTTTTCATATTATCCTCCATAAGTGCATTGTACACATTGTTTTTACTATTTTAGTTTTGCAAAATCAAATTTCTTCGTTTATGTCAGGCGATCAACCGGGTTCGCCTGCAAGCCAGCGGCGTTTTACTTCCTCGTAGACCTCGTCGGCAATAGGAGTTTTATCCTCGTCGGCAAAGTTTGCGGGAACGAACATATCGCCTGCAACCTTAGCATCGGAGCAGAAGGTATCGTTTCTGTAAGCGTCGCGCTCTTCGGGATTTCTGAGGTTAGGAACTTTTACCGAAATTCCGCCGTTTACCATAGAACGGAACGCGAGGATACCGCATATGCACATATCAACGGCAGTATAAACGTCTATCGTATTTGCAAGAGCTTCTTTATCACCTGCAAGAGCCTTTATAAAGTATTTTGTTGTGAAATAATCGCTTCCGCCGTGACCTGCGTTTTGCTTTACTTCGGGATCGCAGAATTCGGGGACGTATTTTGTATGCTCGCCTACGCAGTTGCGGTCGCCTTCAATATATACGTGGAGATTTCCGCCGTCCCAACGGTCTGTTTCCATACATCCTTTGGTACCGAACATCTGATAGTTTATAGAGTCGGGACTGCGCTTAAGCCCGCCGTGCATACTCTTTACGGTAGCACCGTTTTCAAGGGTTACAAGTTCGATCGCGTTTGTTCCGTAGAGCGCGCCGAGATCCTTCATACACTTGAAATTCGAGCTTTGGAATCCGACAACAGACACAGGCCTCAGTCCTGTTGAGAAGAGAATGGGTCCGAGAGAGTGTGTGCAGTAGAATGTCGAATGCATATTATTTCGCCAATGGTCGCGCTCACCGTAAGTTATCTGCGGCCAAATAGATGAGCAGTCGTGTACGTATTCGCCCTCTGCGTGAGTAAGGTCGCCGATATCGCCGTTTTTATATCGTCTTCTCATTTCTGCCGTTGTATTGAAATAACAGTAGTTCTCAGCGTAGGCATATATTTTGCCCGAGCGTTCAACCGCTTCGATAAGCTCGACAGCTTCTTTCATAGTCTGACAGGTAAGAACTTCACTCATAACGTGTCTGCCGCTGTCAAGCAGACGGATAGCGTAGGGCGCGTGCTCGTTTGCGTAATTTGCAAGAACGACGGCGTCCATATCGGCTTTGAAAAAGTCTTCAAAATCCTCAAAAAGCTGAATATTAAGACCGTGCTCGTCAGAAAGCTTCTTGCAGTTATCGAGAAGGGGACGGTACTTGTCGCAAATAGCAACAAGCTCTGCTTCGGGATGGTTCAAAGTCTGATGTATCATCGTCATACCGCGCGCGGCACCAAAAACACCTATTTTGATCTTTGACATAGTAATATTTCCTTTCGTGTGGGATATTTTGGAAAACATCTTCCAACAGCTTTAGTATATCACAAAACCGAAAAATCTCAATCGTTATTTTAAACTATTTGTTTTATAATTTTTTGGTTATTTCTAACAAAAGCTTTACTTGAAATGAAAAAACTCGCTGAAAAATCAGCGAGCTTTTATATTATAAATAACCGCCAAAAGTCTTTTTCAGAAAAGTTTTTGAGGGTGTTAGGGAACTTTTTTCAAAAAGTTCCCTAAATAAAAATATTATCCTATAATATAAGAATCGCTTGTTCCGATCTTTTTTACATGAGGTGCGCTGAGCTTATCTACACGGTAATCGGGATTTGCCCAACGTACAGCGTTCTTTATAACTGTCTGAACGTGCTCGTTGTAATAGATTGGGAAGGTTTCGTGACCGGGCTGGAAGTAGAATATCTTTCCGTTTCCTCTGCGGTAGCAGCAACCCGAACGGAAAACTTCTCCGCCCGAGAACCAGCTTATGAAGAGAAGCTCATCGGGCTCCGGAATATCGAAGGGTTCACCGTACGTTTCCTCGTGTTCAAGCTCAAAGTAACGGGGAAGTCCTTTTGCGATCGGGTGAGAAGGCTTTATTACCCAAACTCTTTCGAGATCTCCGTCTTCACGCCAGCAAAGATTTGCGGGAGTACCCATAAGGCGGCGGAAAGGCTTGGAATGGTGTCCCGAATGGAGGAAAATAATTCCCATTCCTTTAATAACGGCGTTCTGTACCATTTCAGCAACTTCGTCGGGAACAGCGCCGTGCTTTGCGTGACCCCACCAAATGAGAACGTCGGTTTCGTTAAGTACCTCTTCGGTGATGCCGCAGTTCGGATCATCAAGAGTTGCGGTCTTTACCACAACGTCATCGGCGGCAAGAAAATCCGCGATAACCTTGTGCATACCCTCGGGGTAGATTTCTTTAACGTTTGCGTGTGTTTTTTCGTGGAAATATTCGTTCCATACAGTTACTCTGATCATTTTTATGTCCATTCCTTTCTTTATAGTACGGGTTTATGTGTGTCAAATAATGTTTACGAAGACCGCCATTTCGCTTTCGCCACGGTTGGCAAATGCATAATACGGTATGAACTTAGCTTTTACGGTTTCATATTTGCAATCGCTTGTGCGATAGTAAAGAGGCGCATCATCTGAGCTGTCCACGATCTGCTTCTGTGCTTCACCCGTGAGAGTGATAACACCGAGGTCGCTGTCGTATCCAAGCTCAAATTCTGTATTTGAGTTGAAACGTAAGGTTCTGAGAAGGGGACCGTTATCAACTTCTTCAAGGCAGAAGACGATGGGACCGCGTGTGAGAGCAGCCTTTCCGATATCCTCGTTTACGTGAGGATTTGCGCTCATAAAGCGTGTTACCATTTCGAAATCGAGGTCGGCTGTTTCGCCGTCGGCAAGATCAATGTAAAGATATCCGTTCTTTGTCTGATCTTTGTAAGAGTCGCACCACGCGGGAACACGTACCGCAAGATGAACATCTCCGCCCGTGCAGGTGATAGAAACCTTGCCGTCTCTCGGGTAATCGGTTTTCTGAACGAGCTTTACAGTCTTTCCGCCGATTTCTATTTCAGCATCGGAAGACATATACTGATGGCAATATACTGTATCCTCGTCTGTCGTGTAGAGATAGTTTCCGAGGGAAGCAAGAAGTCTTGTTATATTGGGAGGACAGCAAGAGCATCCGAATACCTCAAGACGCTGTGTTATGGGATATCTTACGTCATCGACCTTAGAAGCTGCAGGCGGTATTTCGATCGGATTTTCGTAGAAGAAAGCTTTTCCGTCGAGAGTTTTGTCAGAAAGGAATCCGTTGTAGAGGACCTTTTCTATAATATCGCCGTAGAGAGAATTTACAGAGATCTGCTGAAGTCTTGATGCGAACATAATAAGTCCGATCGCGGCACAGCTTTCGGTGTACGCCATAATGTTGGGAAGGTCGTAGTCCTTGGTGAAGGCTTCTCCGCGTGCGGTAGAGCCTATTCCGCCCGTGATATACATTCTCTTGTTTACGATGTTGGAGAAAATAGTTTCGCAAGCCTTGAGCAGCTCCTTGTCACCGTTGATGTATGCAAGGTCTGCCATAGCTGTGTAAAGATATACAGCTCTTACCGCGTGACCCTCTGCGGTGGTCTGCTCTCTTACGGGGAGATGTGACTGAGAATATTTTGGGGAGGCGGGATTTGCGCTTTCGCTTTTTTTGTGAAGACCGCGGTTGTCAACGAAGAAATTAGCCATTTCGAGGTATTTGCTGTCGCCGGTGTAGTTATACATCTTTGCAAGAGCAAGCTCGATCTCTTCGTGACCGGGTGTTACGAAGTTTGCGGCATCGTATTTTACGAATACGTTATATACGAGGTCAAGACATTTTTCCATACAGTCGAGAAGCTTGCGCTTGCCCGTATGCTTGTGATAAGCAATAGCCGCTTCGGTAAGATGACCTATTGTGTAAAGCTCGTGTCTGTCGCGGTTAGTGAAGATCTTGTCCGACTCAAAATAAGCCATATAGCTGTTTATGTAACCGTTTTCGCTCTGATGTGCGGCAATATTGTCGATCATTTCATCAGCCTTGGCTTCAAGCTCGTCGCAGGGAGTTTTTTCGAGAATGTAAGCAAGCGATTCTATCCACTTTGCTACGTCCGAATCCCAGAAGAAGTGCGGGCGGTTGGGCATACCTTCCTTCCAGTTCATCTTGAGAGCTTCAAATCTTCCCGTGTCATTGAATCTGTTGTAAACGCTGTAAATAGAAGCGTTTTTGACGATATCCTGCTGTGCTTTCCAAAAGCCGTCTGTGATATTGACTTTTTCAAAACCGATGTTTTTCATATCAGGAACTCCTTTGCAAATACGTATTCAGAATTTATTTTAATTTATTTTGCGTAATGGTTGATAAGACAGCCGTCGGAGAGGATCTCTCTTTCACCTGCCGAAAGATTTTCGAGAAGAAGCTCGATCTTTTCTGTCTTTTCGGTGTTTATAACGTAAGCTTCTACCTTTTCCGCGCCCGAAATAACTGCTTCGCGAACATTGGGGACGAGAACATAGTCACCCTTTTCGATCTTGAGGTCTCCCTTGTATGTGAAGGGAAGCATACCCCAGTTGATAAGATTGGAGCGATAACGCTTTGTTGCATATTCGAGAGCGATGTTTGCAGTTCCGCCGAGAACTCTCTGACAGGATGCCGCCTGCTCTCGCGCGCTTCCGTCGCCCGGACGAAGAGCGCAGACTGTGCTTCCTATCTGAAGCTCGGAAGCCGTCGTGTTCTTGCCGAGAATTTCGGAAACTCTGTCAAGTATGCACTGTGCGGGAGCTTCAAGCGCCTTTTTCGCTTCGGAAACGTACTCGGGATCCTTGCGGGAAAGTGTAAACTGAGCGAGTCTTATCGGGTTGGAACGGTAAGAAGAGGTATCTCCCGAAGGGATAAGCTCGTCGGTCGTAGTAACGGGGTCATTAATGATAGAAACTGCCTTGATAAGCACGTTGTCGGCAAGTGCGGGCATTTCGGGCCAGTCTGTGATGTTCGGGCCGAGAACAAGTTCTACCTCGGGCTTGGGATTGCCGAAGCCGTTGTAAACGCGGTTGTCGTAAACTCCGCTGTCGAAATTGTAATCGCAAACTGTGAATTCGCCCTCGAATTCGTCTGCAGGAGTGAGTATTCCGCCGTTTGCCGCAGTTGCCGCGATAGAACGTGAGTCCATAAGAGCTACTGCCGCGATCTGATTGTCGCTCGGCTTCGAGCCTTCGCGGTTGGGGAAGTTTCTTGTGGAATGTCTTATAGAGAGTCCGCCGCACGCGGGAACGTCGCCTGCACCGAAGCAAGGTCCGCAGAAAGCGGTACGAAGGGTTGCGCCCGACTCGACGAGAGTCTGCGCTACGCCTGTCTTCATAAGCTCGAGAAGAACGGGCTGGCTTGCGGGATATACCGAGAGGGAGAAGGCTCCGTTGCCCGTGCTCTTGCCGCGGAGAATATCTGCTGCGGCTGTAAGATTGTCAAAAGTACCGCCTGCACATCCTGCGATAACACCCTGGTCTATGTGCATCTTTCCGTCATAGAACTTGCTTTGAAGATCAAGTCTGCCTTCGGGAATACCGAGCTGTTCAACTGCGGTCTTTTCTGTTTCGGCAAGAATTTCGGGAGCATTTGCAAGAAACTCTCTTATTGTATAAGTATTGCTCGGATGGAAGGGAAGAGCAATCATAGGCTCAATAGTGGAGAGATCGATCTCAACAAGACCGTCGTAATAAGCCGTTCCGTGAGGCGCGAGCTTGTAGTAATCTCCCTTTCTTCCGTGGCGTGTGAGATATTCTTCTGTCTTTTTGTCTGTTTCCCATATAGAAGAGAGGCAGGTCGTTTCGGTGGTCATAACGTCGATGCCGTTACGGAATTCCATAGGAAGAGAAGCAATACCCTCGCCTACGAATTCGAGAACCTTGTTCTTTACAAATCCCGACTTAAATACCGCACCGATAAGAGCGAGCGCTACGTCCTGAGGACCGACACCCTTTTTAGGCGCGCCTGTAAGGTGAACGCATATAATTTCGGGGTATTTTATGTCGTAAGTGCGTTTAAGAAGCTGTTTTACAAGCTCGGGACCGCCTTCGCCGATCGCCATACAGCCGATAGCACCGTATCTTGTATGGCTGTCAGATCCAAGGATCATTTTTCCGCAGCCTGCGAAGTTTTCACGCATAAAAGAGTGAATAACAGCCTGATGCGCGGGAACGTATATACCGCCGTATTTCTTTGCGGCAGACAGACCGAAAAGGTGGTCGTCCTCATTGATAGTACCGCCGACAGCACAGAGCGAGTTGTGGCAGTTTGTAAGTACGTAAGGAATAGGGAACTCCTTAAGTCCGCTTGCCTTTGCGGTCTGAATAATTCCGACGTAGGTTATATCGTGAGAAGCCATGGCGTCGAATTTAATATTGAGATAATCGGGATTTTTTGATACGTTATGCGCGTTCAAAATCGAATATGACATAGTATTTCTGCGAGCCTCTTCCTTTGACATACCTCTTACGTCGGAAATCTCGCCGTGGCGGTAAAATATACCGTGATTTGTGATCTTTACCATCTGTTGTTTTTTAAACCTTTCGTGAAAGTGTTATAGATTAAGTTAATATCTGTTGTTTTTACCGGAAATTTACTATCGGATTTTTTGCCGTGTAGAATGCTGTGTTCAGAGAATTTCCAAAGCTGTCATTTTTTATTTCGCATTCAAAGCGTTCCGGAAAGAACAGATACTGCACCGCTATAAGGTCGTATATATAGCAGGCCGGTCTGTTTCGTCTTTCTGACAGTAGAACTGCTTTTCTCGTGAATTTTTCAAGTAGTGAATTTCCGTTTGCTTCGATTTTTGAAAAGTCGCAAAGCGGATTTCTGCACGAATCGAGAGTAAGGATAACGTGCGGATGCTTCACACAGTAAGAAAAGGCGTCGGGATCCATTCCGTGATTGAATTCATATCCCTTGTAATTCGGTTCTTCGGAAATATTTCCGCCCATAATTATAAGCTTGTGATCGGGCGACCTTTCGAGAATGTCCTTCGTTACCGTGCACGGACCGAGGCTTACGATAATCTCATCTGTGAGAGAATCTATAAAGCTGTCGTATTTTACCGTATTTACGATATCCTCGTAAACGGGAGAGAAAATATCTCCCATACCGTCTTTGCCGTGAATTTCGGGAAGGTTTTCTTCGGGTTGCGAAATAGATGAAGTATCTACAAGCACAACGTTCTCAAGCGGACCGCCGAAATTACTGAGAATACGCTTGGCGTTATGCATAGAAACCGACAGAGGCATATTACCTGCGATAGGGAGTATGCTTATCTTATCAAACATATATCTGCGCTCAAGTATAAAAGCAGTAGCGGCAGCATCATCGAGTCCATAGTCGCACAGAAGCGCTATTTTGGGTTTGCTGATCTTGTTTTCCATATTCGGATCCTTTTAGTAAATAATCAGTATAAAAATATAATAATACCTTGCAAATTTAACACTATATTATATCACGCACTTTCAGTGCTGTCAATAGAAAATTATCTAAGAGTGTTAATTTTTTGTCGTTTATTGCCGTTTATTGCATTAATAATATGAAAATACGGCTTGACACGCGAAAAATGCGGTGTTATAATCTAAAAGCAGAGTTTTATGAAAGGCGGTGTTATCTGCTTGAAAATAAATATATCTTCGCGCCACTTGACAGCCTTTGTCATTTTGATTTTAATGCTTTTTTCGCTTTCTTCCTGTAAGGATACCAAGCTCAAAAGCGAAACCTCTTTTGAATGGTTTGATACCGTAACGACGGTCAGCGCATATATGAGCGAGAGTGATTTTGAAAATATGTGGGATACTGTCTGCGAAAGGTTTGATTACTACAACAAGCTTTTCGACATTTACGACGAATATGACGGGATAAATAACCTCTGTACCGTCAATAAAAACGCGGGAAAAGCACCCGTTACGGTCGATAAAGAGCTTGTGGATTTTATCTCGTACGCAAAAACAGTATATGATATAACAAGCGGTAAGGTCAATATAGCTATGGGGAGTGTTCTGAAAATCTGGCACGACTACCGAGAGGCGGGAATATCCTTCCCCGAGAAAGCCGAGCTTCCGCCCGAAAGTCTTCTTGATGAAAAGGCGCTGAACTGCGATATAAACAAGGTCATTGTAGATACGGAAAATAACGAAATATATATAAGCGACGAAAATATTTCACTTGACGTCGGCGCACTTGCAAAGGGTTATGCCGTCGAAAAGGTGGCACGTGAGCTTGAAAGTCTTGGATATACGGGCGTGCTTATAAGCGCGGGCGGAAACGTCTGTACCGTCGGTGCCAAACCGAACGGTGAAAAATGGTCGATCGGAATAAGCGACCCAAGCGGCGGAAACGATTATCCTGCCGTTGTGAAGATATCCGACGCATCTCTCGTTACAAGCGGCTCGTATCAGAGATATTATACGGTGGACGGTAAGAGATATCACCACATAATCGACCCCGAAACAAATATGCCTGCTGATTATTTTGTATCTGTAACGGTTATGGCGTCTGACAGCGGACTTGCCGATGCTATGTCAACTGCGCTTTTTATTACCGATATCGAAAGCGGCAAAAAGCTCTGCGAAGAGCTCGGTATTGAAGCATTTTGGATATACAGCGACGGAAAAACCGAAATGACCGACGGATTTCCGGCAAAATAAGTAGATATAAATAAAATCACCCGAAAATGAGCGTTTTACTCACTTTCGGGTGAAATTTTTATTGTGGCTTTGCCCTAAACTCAACTTAAGAATCTCCCAAAACTTTACTGAAAGGGAAAATCATTTTTCAAAAAGTTCCCTGAATATTAAGTGCTTCCTTTATAACAGGCAGAAGTCTTTTTGCCATTGAGTTAAATCCGCAGTCAGCGGGATGACAGTTGTCAACGAGGGCAATTTCGCGTGTTTCCTCGTCGAGAAGCTCGCGGCCGTCGATGAAATAAAGATTTTTATCGCCGTTTTCGAGCCCGTATTTGAGAGTTTCCTTTATAATGTCGATGCGGAGAAGCTCGTCGGATGAAAGATAATATTTCGGTCTTGACATCATTATTATCGGCAGATAGGGATTTTTTTCGCGTATCTTTTTATATCCGCGAAGATGTGTGCTCTTCAGATGCTCGGACGTCGGGGCGTTGTGGTCGTAGTCATACACGAAAACGCTCATATCAAGAGAGCTTATGTAGTCAACCATAGCGTCCTCACCTTTGCAGTTGCCCGAAAAGCCGAGGTTTATATAATCGTAAGGTATTTTTCTGTGAATTATCGCCTGATAGGAAGCGCCCGGACGGCTCGCGCATCCACCCTGCGTTATTGAAGAGCCGTAGTAAACTATCGGCGGCTGAACGAGCTTTGTCGGTGAAGAAAGCAGAGAGTCTTTTTCAAGTCCGACGTATATTTCATCTACGTCGTGATAAAGAGGCATATTTATAGTGAAGGAGCGCATTTTTTTGTCGGGAAGAGCTACGATAGCTTCATAACCTTCTTTATATCCCATAAGAGGAATAAGCGAGCCGAAATAGCGTTCTTCACTGTTTTCTCCGTCAATATCTGAAGCGTAAAGATCGAATCCCGAGTTGCAGAGGAGTGTCATATGAGGCATTCCGGGAGTTGCGGAAAGCTTTACGCGGATAGCAACGAAGCGCGTGTCTGACGCAAAGCGTATTCTTCCGCCTGCCGTATTTGTGTGGAGATGGTAAACGCCCTCGCTCGTGCTTTTTGCGACCGATTCGGGCACTCTGCGCAGGCGGGCGTTATCGTATATCAGACCGTTTATTTCAAACGGTTCTTCCATAGGATCGAAAAAGTTGAGTCTGTCGAGAATTTTTTGATCGATTCTCGGGTCTATTTTGAAGTTCTTATCGAAATATGCGAGATCTTTCATAATTTCAGTTCCTATCATTATTATTTAATTATTTATCGTTTGTAACGTCGCCGCTTCCGCCGATGTCGATTTTTTCACCGAGAAAAACGGGCGAAGCGTTAAATAAAGTCATTAAAAAGTCTTTGCATCTTGCGGCATATTCGCGCAGATCGTAATACCATTGACGTCCGTAACTCTCAAGCGAAGCGGATGCGCCGTGAATTTCAATTCCGTTCATTTTGCCTATGTACATCGCTCTGTAAAGGTGGTATCTTTGTGTTACTATAACGGCGCTTGAAACACCGAAGACCTCTTTGGCTCTTTTCATAGAATCGTAGGTCGAAAATCCCGCGTGATCCATAAATATATCCTCTGACGGAATTCCAAGCTCTATGAGATAGTCCTTCATAGTGTTCGATTCATCGTAGTGGTCTGCGCCGTGGTCACCGCTGACTATTATTTTTTTGACCTTGCCGCTGAAATAGAGCTCTGCGCCCGTTTCAAGTCTGTGGCGGAGCATTGTACTCGGATGTCCCGAAGGCAAGACCTGACAGCCGAGTATTATGGCACAGTCAGCCGAGAGGTCGGAAGACTGTATTTCGTCAAATTCGTAAATATCTCCTGCGGTAAGTGCTATCATAAAAATATTTATGAAAAGCGAAATGAGAAAAGCCGAAACTCCGAGAAAAATACAGATAAGTGCCGATTTGAAAACGAGAAGTTTTATCGTGTCCTTGGTGTTCTCGGGATTTCGGTTTATTTTAAAAAGCTTTTCGAGTTTATTTATGAGTTTGTTCATATATTACTCCTCCGCCGATGTCGCAAAGCGGCAAAGACGACAGCGAAATGAGCTCTGCCGAATATTTTTCGGCAAAATCGCGCATTTTCAGGTAATCGGGGTGTTTTTCTATATTTCCGAAGAAAAATATTTTGCCCCGGCAGGTGACCGATGCACCGCCGATAAATCCGTAATCGTATCTGTCGAGCAGAATATTTCCGGGCGAGATCAAAAGAGTGTCAACGCCGCGCGCCGAAGCCGCCACTTCAATACTTTTGTCGGCTGTTATTATAGCGTTTTCGTTTATCTTGCACACGCTACAACGGGTATAACCCTGCTTTACAAAGATCTTTTCGCTTGCATATTCTGTCAGCAGGGAAGAAAGCCTGTCGATCCTGCCGTAAAGATCCTGCGACAAAAAAAGCCCGTTCAAAAGAATATCGCTTGGATATTTTTTGCCGACGGACTCATTTGCCTGTACTGTTTTGATTTTGAATTTCTCAAAGAGATCTTTGTTTTCGGCGTAGTAAAGTCCGTGTACTGCGAGAGCATCTCCCAAGGGGCAGAGAAGCATATCCGCGTGGGATGCCACTGCATCGGGAAGAGAGGAAAACGGTTTAAGCTTGATAAGAGAAAAATGCTTCGCGAGAGTAAATTCGTCCTCGGCGCGGATATTTTCGCTACAAAGCAAATATGGACGAAAAAATTCGTCCACTTCACATTTTGCCGTATTTAACATAGTACGTCTTAATTAAACTCTGGTTACCTTACCGGAACGGAGACAACGAGAGCACACATGAAGAGTCTTGTGAGTTCCGTTTACGTCAGCTTTTACTGTTCTGATGTTAGGCTTCCACTGTCTGTTTGTTTTGCGGTTAGAGTGAGAAACTCTGAGTCCGAATGTTACACCTTTTCCGCAGATATCACACTTTGCCATATTCTGCACCTCCAATTTTATATACAAATATTATTATTATTTTACCTTAATACGACTTTCGAAAAGTCAGCACATAAGATTATAGCACAACGATTTTAAAAATGCAATAGTATTTTTGAAAAAACAGAAAAAAATACGAAAAATCTTTACATTTTTCTCAACAAAACGGTTCCGACAGGCTTTTATTTGCTCTCGTCGGCGTTTTTATCGCCGTCATTTGCCTCTTCGACGGTGTTTTCGGCGTTTTCGGCTTCGGTTTCGTTGCTTGTAGGGACGCTTTTCTTGAAGCTGAACTTCTTTTCCTCACCCTTCATCAGGCGCGCGATGTTTTCCTTGTGTCTGAAAATAATGAAAAGCGCGAGAAGAATAGAGCATATTGCCATTGTGCCGGGAAGACCGCCGCTTGATCTGTAAAGCATATTGAGTACAAGCGGAAGGAACATAGCCGCCATAATAGATCCTGCGGATATAAACTTCGAAGTAGCAACGACCGCAACGAATATTACAGCACAAATAATGAAGGCAAGAGGATCTGCGGCAAGAACGAGTCCTGCGGCTGTTGCGAAGCCTTTACCGCCCTTGAACTGATAATATATCGGATAGCAGTGTCCGACCATTGCGGAAAGTCCCGCAACGTAAGCGACCTCAACGCCGCAAAGAAGCATTGTGAGAGTAACGCTTATAAACGATTTCATAATATCTCCGAGAAGAACGATGAGCGCGGCTTTTGTGCCGAAGGTTCTCATTACGTTAGTGCTTCCCGCGTTTCCGCTTCCGAAGGTACGTATATCCTTTTTATATGCCGATTTTGATATGTATATTGCGAAGTTTATACTTCCGAGAAAGTATGAAGCTACGACGAGAAGTACGGCTACCGCAATAAAGAGAGCGATGTGAGAGTTGCCGCTGAGCGAAAGCAAACCGGCGCGTCTTATTTCTGTAAGCGAATAGAGTGCTGTATTCATAAAATCCTCCAAAATAAGTTGATATACAGTTTAACAGCTTAAGTTTCGTCGCCGCGCTGACGAAGAACGAATCTTATGGGAGTACCCTTGAATCCGAATACTTCTCTGATCTGATTTTCGATATATCTCTGATAGGAATAATGGAAAAGTCTTATATCGTTGCAGAAAATGACGAATGACGGCGGCTTTATCGAAGTCTGAGTCATATAATATATCTTGAGTCTGCGGCCCTTGTCCGACGGAGGCTGTACTCTTGCGGTAGCATCTGCAAGCATATCGTTGAGCATACCCGTCGTTATTCTTGTACAAGCCTGATTGTTGATATAATTTATATGCTCGAAAAGCTTTTCAAGACGCTGTCCCGTTTTTGCTGAAACGAAAATAAGGGGCGCGTAAGTCATATACGAGAGTGCGTTGTATATTTTTTCCGTGAAGCGCTTTGTGGTACTGTTGTCCTTTTCGATGAGATCCCACTTGTTGACTACGATTATCGAAGCCTTTCCTGCTTCGTGCGCGATACCGGCGATCTTTTCGTCCTGCTCGGTGATTCCTTCTTCGGCATCTATTACGATAAGGCAGACGTCAGCACGCTCTACTGCCATTTTGGCGCGGAGAACGCTGTATTTTTCTATCTTGTCATCTACCTTGCTCTGACGTCTTATTCCGGCTGTGTCTATAAATGTGTAATTTCCGAATTCATTATCGACTGCCGTGTCGATAGCATCGCGGGTTGTTCCCGCAATATTTGAAACGATAAGTCTGTTTTCGCCGAGTATTTTGTTTATTATCGAGCTTTTTCCCGCGTTAGGCTTACCGATAACGGCAACCTTTATGCGGTCGTCCTCTTCCTCTTCGGACTCAAATTCTGGGAGTCTGTCATATACCGCATCGAGAAGGTCGCCCGTTCCGCTTCCGTGAACAGAAGATACCGGTATCGGATCTCCGTCAAATCCAAGCTCGTAAAATTCATAAAATTCAGGAGGCGGAGCGCCTATGCGGTCTATTTTGTTTACTGCAACGACAACGGGAGTACGTGCGCGAAGGAGCATATTTGCGATATCTCTGTCGCTTGCGGTAACACCCGAATGTATGTCGCACATAAAAATTATAACGTCGGCACTTTCGATGGCAAGCTCAGCCTGCGTGCGCATATGTTTGAGTATTACGTCATCTGTGGTAGGCTCGATACCGCCCGTGTCTATCATAAGACAGGTTTTTCCGCGCCATTCGATCTCGTGGTAGATACGGTCACGTGTAACACCGGGAATATCTTCAACGATAGCTATACGTTCGCCCGCAAGCTTGTTAAACAGGGTGGATTTTCCTACGTTCGGTCTTCCGACTATTGCGATTACGGGTTTTGCCATATTAAGTCTGCCTTTCTGTAAAAATTTTATTTTTCAAGTATTGCTTTTATAAATTCATATCCGTCGGTAGGGACGGGAATTATTTTCACGTTTAATTCTTTTTCTGCATCTTCGAGCGATATGCTGTCGAGGAAAAGGTCGCCTTCCGAACGAAGCATATTTGACGAGACGTAGAGTGTGTCGCCGAGTTCTTTACCGCGAAGCTGTGAAATAAGATCACAGCCGCATATAAGACCTGCGACGGTTATCGTATTTCCGAAGAAGTTGTTTTCTATTTTGTAAACGCTTCCGTGGAGGGCAGGACATCTCTCACACAGACGCTCGGAAAGTGAGCTGATAAAATCGAATGCCGCCTCACCGGTTGCTATCGAGAATTTCTTTTCTACCGAGGTGTCATAATCTTCTTCGATAAATTCAAGCTCACTGTTAAATTCTTCAAGCATAGAAACTATCATACCGACACCGTTTTCAAACTGCGGATAATCCTCGTAGTAGGAGGCATCGGGAAAAGGAGTTTTCGATTTCAGATAGAATTCATCCGCACAACAGAAAATTCGGCTTCCGCACTTTTCAAGACACTTGTCACCGAATGAATTGACCTGTGAGATGACCTCGGCGGCTTCCTCGGGAGTAAAAAGTTCGAGAGGGAAGAGTCCTTCGCGGTGCTTTGTAAGACCTGCGGGGACTACCGATACGCTTGAAATTGCGGGATATAGAGCATAAAGGTCGTTCATCGTTCTTGAAAGCTCTTCTTTGTCGTTAAGACCCTTGCAAAGCACTATCTGACCGTTGATCGTTATACCTGCATCGGCAAGTTTTTTCAGATATCCGAGGGATCTTCCCGCAAAACGGTTTTTCATCATTTTGCAGCGAAGCTCGGGATTTGTAGTATGTACCGAAACGTTTATCGGTGACATATGCATTTTTATTATACGGTCTATGTCGCTGTCCTTCAGGTTTGTGAGTGTAATATAATTTCCCGAAAGGAATGAAAGGCGCGAATCGTCATCCTTAAAGTATATAGACTCACGCATACCGGGTGGGTTCTGGTCGATAAAGCAGAAGACACAGCCGTTGCGGCAGGAGCGTTTTTCGTCCATAAGATAGGTTTCGAAGTCGAGACCTATATCCGAATATTCGTCTTTTGAAATTTTAACTTCAAAAAGCTCGGGACCGCGATGGATAAGGAGTGTAAGAGAGCTTTCCATAATGTAAAAACGGTAATCGAGGACGTCGCTTATTTCATTTCCGTTTACGGATATGATAATATCGTCTTTAAGGATGCCCGCACGGTCGGCAGGCGAGCCTTTTTTTACCGAAGCTATCTTTACCATAAAAATCTCCCTCACTTATTTTTCGTTTTGTTTTTCGTGCAATCTTTGCCAAAAACAAAACACACCGCGTTAAGCGGTGGCGTTTGTTTTTCAAATCTGCCCGCTTCTGTCGGAATACGGCAAAACCGTGCTATGAAAAAACGATAGGGTATGTCCGTTTACCGCGAACATACCCTCATTTGGCGTTAAGCATCAGCCTTGTTTACCTCAATGATAGTCTTGCCGTTGTATGTGCCGCAGGCGCTGCAAACCTGGTGCGCAGCCTTATATTCGCCACACTTAGGGCATTTCTGGATTGCGGGTGCATCAATCTTCCAAACGCTTGAACGTCTCTTGTCGCGTCTTGCTTTTGATACTTTTCTCTTTGGTACTGCCATTTATAAAACACCTCCCGAATTATTTCTAAAATTACCTAAATTGTATTATACACCAAATATTTTTATTTGTCAAGTAGTTTAGCGAGAATTTCGAGCCTCGGATCAATTTCTTTTTTCTCGCAAGAGCATTTTTCGTGATTTAGATTCTTTCCGCACATAAAACAGAGCCCTGCGCAGTCCTCTTTGCAGAGAATTTTTAAAGGAAAATCGAGAATCACAGCCTCGCTTATCGGAATATCGCAGTCGATAGCGTTGTTTTCGATCAAAATGTAATCGTCTGTGTCCTCGTCGTTAAGAGCGCCCGATACCGCAAGCGGTTGGTCGATATCGACCTCAAACACACCGCGCACTTCCTCAAGGCATCTTGCACAGTTTGAAACGTAGGGAAGAGAAGCGTGCAGGGAAAGGGTCATATATCCTGCGCGGTTATCTACCTTACCCGAAACTTTACAGCCCTCGGTAAAAGTAACGTCGGGAACGTCGGGCATATCCGACATTTCGTATTCAATTTTGAGAACAGAGGTTTCTCCGCGAAGTATCGGACTAAGGTCGATAATCATATGATCTCCATTACTTAATCAGCGTATAATATTGCGCGCACTTTATCTTTACAAAAAGGCGCAAGGTATATTATACACATAAGGTCCGTGTTTGTCAATAAGAAAAATCATTTATTTTTAAATTTTCCTTGAAAATCATCGAAAAAACAGCAAAAACCATTGTGAAAAAGAAGTATTAATGGGGAATTTTGGTATAAATTCAAAATATTTCAAAGAGCCTTGCGTAGAATTTCCATTATTTTCTTTTCTTCACGCGAAACCTTGACCTGCGTTATACCGAGAGCGTCGCCCGTTTGCTGCTGCGAAAGCTCTTTGAAATACCTGAGCTTGACTATCTCCTGCTGACGCGGCGAGAGTGTTGCTATGGCTTCACGCAGAGCAATACTGTCTGTCAGCTTTTCGAGCAGGTTTTCTCTGTCCGCTATGAAATATTCAAGCGAAGCGTTGTCGTCGTCCGAACCTATCGGCTCGCTCAGAGAGCGTATCGGAAGTGCGGCATCGAGCGCGAAAGCAACATCTTCTACCGACATATTACACATTTCGGCAAGCTCCTTTACGGTAGGCTCTCTTTCTGACGAGGATAAAAAATCTTCTCTTGCACGCATTATCACCCCTGCTGACTGCTTGACTGTGCGCCCTACCTTTATAAGTCCGTCATCGCGGAGAAAACGCCTTATTTCACCGACGATAAGAGGTACCGCATAGGTCGAGAACATACAGCCGAAGGAAAAATCGAAGCTTCTTGCCGCACGCATAAGACCGATAGCACCTATCTGCACAAGGTCCTCGTACTCGGTACCGCGTCCGCAAAACCTGAGTGCTACGCTTTTTACAAGCCCCATATTTTGCGTTACTATTTCATCAAGCGCACTATCGTCCCCTTCGCTGAGTCTTTTTATAAGTTCATTGTTGTCGCATACTTTCATAAAGAAACCTCCGCCATCTGTTTTCGGTGGGATCTATTCACCGAATTTTATGTATATATCAAGCGTCGTTCCTTTGCCCGTTTCTGATTTTACCTTTAATTTTTTTGAAAGTCCCTGCATTATTGCAAATCCCATACCGCTTCGCTCACCCTGCTTGTCGGTCGTGTAGAAAGGCACCATAGCCTGCTCCACGTTTTCTATTCCGCAGCCCTTGTCTTTGATTTTTATAGCTATGCTTTTGTCGCTGTAACATTTTACCGACAAAAATACTTCGCCGGGAGTTTTCTTGTAGGCGTGAACGACACAGTTTGTTACAGCCTCCGAGATTATTATTCTTGTGTCCGAAAGCTCCTCGAGAGTCGGGTCGAGCTGTGCTACGAAAGCGCATACTGCTTGTCTTGCAAAGCTTTCATTTTGCGATAGCGACAAAAAAGAGAGAGTCATACTGTTTGTGAGAGTTTTTCGTGCTTGTTTCATCTTTGTTTCCTTTTTATATCCTTTCTTTTGAGTTTAGTTTGCCACGCCTGTTACGCCTGTGGTTTTGATTACGGGGATAAGTCTTTCTATGCCTGCAAGAGCAAGAATCTTTTCAATATCCTTCGACGGATTGACTATTTTAAGTATTCCGCCGACCTCGCGCACGTTTGTGTATCTTCCGAGGATAAGACCGAGCCCTGAAGAGTCCATAAAATCGACGTTGCCGACGTTCAGAAGAGCAACCCTTGGGCGATAGTAAAATATTGCCTTGTCGATCTCGCTTCTGATGTATTTGGCTGTGTGATGATCAACGTCTCCTTCGATCTCGATGATAAGAGATTCCTTGCTCATTGTGCATTTTACACTTGCTATTTCCATACACCTTGTCCTTTCTTTTGGTATTCTTTTCTTTATCTGAGGTGGGACAATAAAAAATGCAGTATCCTCAAACCCTCTACGGGATAAGGATACTGCATTTAGTATGAAAAATTTGTCAAAATAAGGTCAGTTTTTAAATTTTTCGATCGCGTTCATTATTTTTTCAAGAGTATCGCGATATTTAGTCAGTTTTGCTCTTTCTCCTTCGACAACCTGTGCGGGAGCTTTTGCTACAAAGCCTTCGTTTGAAAGCTTCTTTTCGAGTCTTTCGATTTCGAAAAGGGTGTTCTTCTTTTCGCCTTCAAGACGCGCAAGTTCTTTTTCGAAGTCGATCATTTCTGCAAGCGGAATGTAAACTACCGCATTTTCGGTAACGGTCTGAACCGATTTTTCGTCATGATATTCTGAAAGAACTGTGACAGAAGAAGCGGAAGCAAGCTTAACAAAGAACGCTTCAGTCTTTTCGTTATAGATATCTGTACGCTCGGAAACGATCGTGAGAGCTGCCTTCTTTGACGGAGGAACGTTCATTTCGCTGCGGAGGTTACGGATAGCACGGATAGTTGCGATAAGGGAAGCCATACGCTCCTCGTCCTCGGAAAAGTCAAGTGCTTCGCTGTACTTGGGATAATCGCTTATCATAATGCTTTCGCCCGTGTGAGGAAGCGACTGCCATATCTCTTCTGTAATGAAAGGCATATACGGATGGAGAAGCTTGAGCGTTTCGGAAAGAACGTAAACGAGAACGTTCTGCGCAACGATATTGCTTTCGCTGCCCTTGTCGTTAAGACGGGGCTTTACAAGCTCGATATACCAGTCGCAGAATACGTCCCAAATGAAGTCGTACAGCTTGGAAAGGCTGACACCGAGTTCGAAGTTGTCGAGATTGGTAGTAACCTCGCGACAGAGAGTATTGAACTTGGAAATTATCCACTTGTCTTCAAGCTCAAGCTTGTCGCTTTCGGGAAGAGCAGCTTCGTCGATTGTGAGATTCATAAGAACGAATCTTGCCGCGTTCCAGATCTTGTTGTTGAAGTTACGCGCGGCTTCTATCTTTTCGCTCGAGAAACGCATATCGTTTCCGGGGCTGTTACCGGTAGCAAGAGCAAATCTGAGAGCGTCTGCACCGTAAGAAGCGATGATTTCAAGCGGGTCGATACCGTTTCCGAGTGACTTGGACATCTTTCTGCCCTGCGCGTCACGTACAAGACCGTGAATGAATACTGTAGAGAAAGGCTTTTCACCCATATGCTCAAGACCGGAGAATATCATACGGGATACCCAGAACGTAATAATGTCATATCCGGTAACGAGTACGTTTGTGGGATAATATTTTTTGAGGTCTTCCGTGCTTTCGGGCCAACCGAGAGTAGAGAAGGGCCAGAGTGCAGACGAGAACCAAGTGTCAAGAACGTCGCTGTCTTGATGAACCTTGCCGCCGCACTTCGGGCACACTGTGATGTCTTCCTTGGAAACTGTCATTTCTCCGCAGGTGTCGCAGTAGAACGCAGGAATTCTGTGTCCCCACCAGAGCTGACGGGAGATACACCAGTCAAGGATATTGTTCATCCAGTTGAAATAGTTTTTAGAGAAGCGTTCGGGAACGAACTTGACAGAACCGTTTTCAACAGCTTCGATAGCAGGCTCTGCGAGGGGCTTCATCTTAACGAACCACTGGTCGGATGTGAGAGGCTCAACTGTTGTGCCGCAACGGTAGCAAACGCCTACGTTGTGGTCGTGAGGTACTGTCTTTACAAGATAGCCTTCTGCTTCGAGGTCTGCAACAAGTGCCTTGCGGCATTCGTAGCGGTCCATACCCTCGTATTTTCCGGCAAAGCTGTTCATTGTAGCATCGTCGTTCATAACCTTGATCTGCTCGAGATTATGACGCTGACCTACCATAAAGTCGTTGGGGTCGTGTGCGGGAGTGATCTTAACGCAGCCCGTACCGAAACCGATCTCAACGTAATCGTCGGCAATAACGGGAATTTCTCTGCCTACAACGGGGAGAATGAGAGTCTTGCCGATGAGATGCTTCATATTTTCATCTTCGGGGTTTACAGCGACTGCTGTATCACCGAACATTGTCTCGGGACGTGTGGTAGCAACTTCAACGTAGCCGTCCTCGCCCTTGATAGGATACTTGATATGCCAGAAATATCCGGGCTGATCCTTGTATTCAACCTCTGCGTCCGAAAGAGCCGTAAGACAGCGGGGACACCAGTTGATAATTCTGTTTCCGCGGTAGATAAGACCTTTGTCGTAAAGATTTACGAAAACCTCGCGGACAGCCTTGGAGCAGCCTTCGTCCATAGTGAAGCGCTGACGGCTCCAGTCGCAGGACGCGCCGAGTTTTTTAAGCTGACCTGTGATTCTGTTTTCGTAGGTATCCTTCCACGCCCAAACGCGCTCAAGGAATTTTTCTCTTCCGAGATCGTAACGTGTGAGATTTTCGTCAACACGGAGTCTTTCTTCAACCTTTATCTGAGTTGCGATACCCGCGTGGTCTGTTCCGGGAACCCAAAGTGTGTTAAAGCCCTGCATTCTCTTGTAGCGGACGAGTATATCCTGAAGAGTTTCGTCGAGTGCGTGTCCCATATGGAGCTGACCCGTTACGTTAGGCGGGGGAATAACTATTGAGAAAGACGGTCTTTCGTCCTTAACGTCGGGAGTGAAGTACCCGTTGTCATTCCAAAATTTATACAGCCGTTCTTCAAGCTCTGACGGCGAATATGTTTTGGCAAGTTCTTTTTTCATTATGTTTGTCCGATCCTTTCCCGGCGAAAGCACCGATGTGATGCGCCGGATGTCAAATTATAAAGTAATAAAACAGTAAAATGATAATATTTTCCGATTATTTTATTATATTACCACATAATATTGCTTTTGTCAACTGTTTTTGCTTTTTTGAAACTCAAAACGGACAAAAAATTGCCCCGCGCGGTGGCGCGGGGGAGGGGATGGGATATGCTTACTGAATATTTACGTACAGATAGTCGCTGTTTCTTCCGCCGTCGTCTGTGTCATATTCTACTACAACTTTAATAAAAGGATTTCCTGATGTGTCGGTTACTATAGAGGGCTTGCTCATACTCGGATTTTTGAGGTGCATAGAATTTACTTTAGCTATCAGTTTGTCATAAGCAAAACTGACGTTCTCTTCTGTGAACTTTAATTCAAGATTATCATATTTTCCAAAAGAAAAAGCAGTATATGATACAACTTTTCCCTTAGAAGTCATAACAACGGATATATAATCGTCGGTCGTACAATTTGCCACATAACGCATATATCTAATTGCGAATAGTCCTTTTACAGGATACTCCAATATTTTACCGTCGGCATATTTAGAAAATTCTTCTTCGGAAATTACCGTCAAAATAAAATCTTCGGCTGCTTTTCTGATTTCGTAATCTTCCATAGTGGCGGTTGAGGATTGTCTGCCTACGGGTGTATTATAGTACGTTAAGATATCTGTGCCGTGAAGAAACTCAACACGTGTTTCTCCGTCAGCTCCCTTTTCAACGTACTTATCGTAAATGCAATAAAACGTTCCGTATTTGCTTGTGTTTCTGTTTTTGAATCTGCAATCGCTTTTTTCATAAACAAACGTTTTTGTTCCGTTAAAAAGAGTTTTTTCCGTATTTTCAAGCTCTTCAAAAACTTCATCACATGAGCCTGAAGTACCTGTATCGACACCGTAATCAAACGCCGATCCAAATCCGGTTACTTTACTCGGAGAGGATTGTCCGGGAACGGTGAGAAAAACATCTCCTACGAGTTTGTTTTCATCTTTTGGTATTTCTTCTTCTTTTTTGTTCTCATCTACGGATATTTTTTCGTCATCATCTTTTTTGTCGTTTTCACTTGAACATGATGTGATGCACGTAATTATTGTGATTAATGCTATGATTAAAGATATTATTTTTTTCATCGGTTGGCTCCTTTATTCTTCTAAATTAACTTAAATATTGATCGATATCCCCAAAATATACGGTAGGATAATACATAGGATATCCGTCAACAGGGTTTGTTCTGGCAGATCTATCTAGTCCCATAATAATACAGTGGAATAAATCGCTACCTGAAGATACACCGTCTAAAAAGCCGTCGAGAAAATTGTTAGTATCATTACATTGTACTACTGATGTGGTACCGAGAACCATATGTGCACCTTCGTTATACGTTGCCTCTGCCAAGTTGGCGTTTCCGTAATCGGTAGCTGTGTTACACGCTAAATAGAGTACGCATCTGAGTGATGCCAGCGCATTACTTCCGTTTGAACTCAGATCTGGAACAGAATATCGGTTGCTATATGTGCCGGCAAGCGAACTACTTGCAACTATTCTTCCTGCTTCGGTTCCGCTACTGTTGTAGAAGTATAGGCTACCATTGCTATTACCACTGCCCGAATAGTGACCGCTGAAAATGAATACATCATCTGCGATTAAAGCATTCTTTCCTGCTAACGAGTTCTGATTCTTGTATGCAGTAGCTCTGTAGCCAGCTGTTATTAATTTGTCTGCAAAAATCGAATTGTGTTCGCTAGTATCAAAATTGTTGCCGTTTGAGTCTGAGTAATCAAATGAAAATAAGCTTGCACTGCCTTTGTCTGCTCTTGAGAACGACCAATAACAATTTTCGTCAAGTATACCTGTAAGATAAACCGTGTCGGTCGAAGACGAAGCGAGGTACCTTGAACCATAAGATATAAGATATAATCCCTGGTAGTCGCTTTCATCACTTCTTATTATTTCAAAATTAGTTTTAGTTGAGCCTAACGTGTACAAATATACATCGTTTGCAACTGAGTTAACACACATACCTTTTGTGGTTGGAGTGAGAACACTTGCTATAGTGTATAGCCCTGTTGATTGTTGTGTAAGTTTCCATTGTTTGGTTGAAGCCCAAGATCGCGTAGACAAGTTTATATCTGTGTTGTTGTTTGTTGATGAGTTCGCGAGTGACAGTACAGTATCATATTTTATGTTCAATATACAGTATTCTGCTCCGTCGACAACTCCGCGACTATCGTATACGTTTATATTGGTTGTATAGGTATCCTCGCTACCGTTTGCATATCTACAATTTGCAGTTATAGTAACAGAACCGCGTGATATTCCAGTAACTTCACCTGTGTAGCTTTTTACTTCTGCTATGGAAGTATTACTACTGCTCCAAGTGACGCTGGCAAAACCAGAAGGAACGGAAAGCTGTATAGTTTCTCCTATGTTTACCCATGTTTTGGGATAGTTGGCAGGTCCTAAATCTGCAAACACAAGCAGATTTGAAAAAGATACAAACATAGATATCAACAACAATAATGAGAGTATTTTTTGTATTTTCATATTTATTTGTCCTTTCGTATTTTATTTTCCGACAGAAATAAACCAAAGCGCATAAGCCGTCTGCCGATAAATTTCGACTTCTGCGCTTATCCTGTTAAGTTTTGGCTTTTGTTTCCACGAAGAACACGGCGAAGTTCTGAAAAGATTTCTATGTTTCGTAGGTATAATATCAAACCTCCTTTGTGTTGTTTATGTTAACAATTTATCACAAATTTGTGTACTTGTCAATGGTTTGATGAATAAATTATTGACAAATTGTTAACTTCGGCGTATTGCACATAAAAATATTCATTTTTTGTTCGCTTTTTATTAAAAATTACATTTTGACTTTTTTACATTAATATTAGATCACGTGTAAAAATTTACAAAAAACCTTTGACATACGGGTATGCTTGTGCTATAATAAAATGATTAATGTGGGTATTTATCCTTTAATCTTTGATCTGAGCGAAAAAACGCAAAAAGGGAGGTCTTTTCTTGATAATTCTCGGCATAGACCCGGGCATAGCAATAGTCGGCTACGGTGTGATAGAATATACAAATTCAAGATTCCGCGCGCTTGCCTACGGTGCTATCAGAACTCCCGCACATACACCCGTCGAGGAAAGACTCAAAACGATTCACGAGAGGCTTTCCGAAATAATAGAAAAGTTTTCGCCCGACGAATTCGTGGTCGAAGAGCTCTTTTTCAACAGCAATACCACAACCGCGATAGCAGTCGCAGAGGCACGCGGCGTTATACTTCTTACTGCAGCCGAGCACGGTCTTAAAATAAACGAATATACCCCTCTTCAGATAAAACAGTCGGTCGTAGGATACGGAAAAGCCGAAAAAGCACAGGTAATGCTGATGGTCAGAACTATTTTGAACCTCAAAGATGCTCCGAAGCTCGACGACACCAGCGATGCTCTCGCCGCGGCAATATGCCACGCGCATACAAGCGGCTCGGCGGTAAAGCAGTTCTATAATTTAAAATAACTTAAACGGAGAATATAATTATGTATTACTATATTTCGGGAATTCTTGCTCTCTGCACACCTACGATGGCTGTTATAGACTGCTCAGGTGTCGGATATAAGCTTACGATAAGCGCAAATACTCTGTCAAAGCTTGCGGGCAAGGACGGAACAAAGGTCAAGCTTTATACATACTTTTCTGTACGTGAGGACGCGCAGGAGCTTTACGGATTTTTCACCGAGGAAGAGCATCTTGCGTTCACGATGCTGATTTCTGTGTCGGGTGTCGGTCCCAAAGCGGCTATTGCGATACTTTCGGTGCTGACTCCCGAAAAGCTCTCGCTTGCGATATCCACGGGAAATGCAAAAGAAATCTCAAAAGCTCAGGGTGTCGGCGCAAAGACAGCCGCGAGAGTTGTGCTTGAGCTTAAAGACAGCGCAGGCAAGCTCGCAGGCGAAGGCGCGGATATATCTGATAGTGATACTGCCTCTTCGGCTGTTTCGTCCGATTCCAAGCTTGCCGACGTAGAGGCGGCTCTCACCGTTCTCGGATATTCGAGAAGTGAAATAGCATATGCTCTCAAAGGCGTTGACAAGAGCCTTGACGATCAGGAGATAATAAGACTTGCGCTACGCAATCTTATGAAATAAACGTGATGGAATAAAGATGGAATAAAAGCGAAAGGAAGTTCGTGTGATGGCAATAGATTACGAGTACGAAAACAGCGAAGATTTTGAATTTGAAAATCGGATACTTGACGCTGAATATTCGGAAAATGACGTCGATACCGAGGTTACCCTCCGACCGAAGCACCTTGATGATTATATCGGTCAGAGCAAGGTAAAGGAAAACCTTAAAATATATATAGAAGCGGCAAAACAGAGAGGCGAAATGCTCGACCACGTTCTCCTTTACGGACCTCCCGGACTCGGTAAGACCACTCTTTCGGGAATAATCGCAAACGAGATGAACGTAAATATCAGAATAACCTCGGGTCCCGCTATTGAAAAGCCGGGTGATCTCGTTGCGCTTCTGACAAATCTCAGCGATAATGATATTCTTTTCATCGACGAGATACACCGTCTTGCGCGTACCGTCGAGGAGATACTTTACCCCGCGATGGAAGACTATGAAATAGATATTATAATAGGAAAAGGACCTGCCGCACGTTCGTTCAGAATGAAGCTTCCGAAGTTTACTCTCATCGGCGCAACTACCCGCGCAGGACAGCTCTCAACTCCTCTTCGCGACCGTTTCGGTGTGCTTTTCAAGCTTGAGCTTTATACACCCGAAGAGCTTGCGACGATAGTTACGAGAAGCGCGAAGATCCTCGGATTTGATATCGACGAAAGCGGAGCATATCAGATAGCTTCCTGCTCCCGCGGCACACCGAGAATTGCAAACAGGCTTCTTAAAAGAACACGCGACTTTGCACAGATCAAAGGAAACGGCGTCATCGACGGAAAGATCGCCAAGATCGCTCTTGAAGCACTTGAGATCGACCACCTTGGTCTTGACAACGTTGACAGACGTATGCTTGAATCAATAATCAAGTATTACAACGGCGGTCCCGTCGGTCTTGATACCCTCGCCGCAACTATCGGCGAAGAAGCCGTAACCATAGAGGACGTTTACGAGCCTTATCTTATGCAGATAGGATTTTTAAGCCGTACCCCCCGCGGACGCTGTGTAACTAAGCTCGCATACGACCACCTCGGCATTCCCTTCGGCGGACAGAATACACAAACGAGTATTATTTAGGGGTTTCACCCCTATGACCCCACTCAAACCCTTTTTGTAAAAAGGGTTTGAGAATCCCAAAAACTTTACTGAAAAAGAATTTTTATTAGTTTTTAGAAAAGTTTCTAAGCAGGTTCTTAGGGCAGAGTCCAAACCGATGCTTCGCATCGCTTGGCAGTTTTGCTGTCGGACGGTCATCCTACTTTTCGCTTCGCGAAAACCGCAAACTGCCCCTCCATTTTTACTTTTTCTTTTTAAGAAAAGTTTTTGAAGTTCTTAGAAACTTTTCCTAAAAAGTTTCTAAGCAGGGTCCAGGGACAGAGTCCCTGGGAGAAAGGAATATTAAAATGTATATAGCAGATAAATGGAAAGATTATGAGCTGATTGATGCAGACAGCGGAAAGAGGCTCGAAAGATGGGGAAATTACAGTTTGGTGCGTCCCGACCCGCAGGTAATATGGAAGGGATGCGCATCGGACGCGCTCTGGAGAAAAGCGGATGCGAAATATACGCGCTCAAAGAGTGGCGGAGGTGCGTGGGACGATAACTCGAAGATGCCCGATAAGTGGCAGATAGAGTATCAGAATCTCGGACTGAAATTCGTAGTGCGCCCGACGGGCTTCAAGCATACGGGAATTTTCCCCGAGCAGGCGGTTAACTGGGAGTGGAGCTATAATCTTATAAAAAATTCGGGAAGAAAGATAAAGCTGCTCAATCTCTTCGCATATACGGGCGGAGCGAGCGTAGCCGCGGCGGCGGCAGGGGCATCGGTATGCCACGTTGACGCGTCGCGAGGTATGGTGGAGCAGGCAAAGGAAAACGCGGCTCTTTCGGGACTTGCAGACGCTCCGATAAGATATATAGTAGACGACTGCCGTAAGTTTGTTGAGCGCGAGATAAGACGCGGAAATAAATACGATGCGATAATAATGGATCCGCCGTCATACGGAAGAGGTCCAAGTGGGGAGCTTTGGAAGCTGGAAGATAATATCTACGAATTCGTACAGCTATGCTCGGGACTTATATCGGATAAACCGCTTTTCGTGCTTGTAAACTCATATACAACGGGACTTTCGGCGTCTACGATGGGCTGTGTGCTCTCGCTTGCGGTAAAGAATCGCTTCGGCGGACACGTTGATGCTGATGAGGTAGGACTTCCAATAAGCGCATCGGGTGTAAATCTTCCTTGCGGAGCGGCGGCGCGCTGGGTGGCGTCGAAGGACTGATATAAAATAATATAAAATAAAAACAGCGTGAGGAAAGGAGCGTGCTTTATGAATACAAACGAGTTTGATAACGTGGAAAATTACGGTGATAATTGTGATAACTGTGATAACTGTAATGTTTGCGAAATTCAACCCGAGAAAGAAAAATTCGATATTAAAACGGCAAAAAATGCGTTTGGCAGTATTTCTTTCGCGCTTTTTATCGCGGTGGCATTGATATTTACGGCATCGTTTGTGCTGAAAAAGCTCATTCCGCATGAGCTTTTTGCAAACGCGTGGATAGCATATACTCTTAATTTTGTTATTATGTACGTGATATCATTTCCGCTTGCATATCTGTTTATAAAAGGACTTCCGAAGGATAATTCCGACCTGCAGACAGAAAATAAAATGAATACAAGGACTTTCGTAAGATTGTTCGTAAGCGCAGCTTTCCTTATGTATGCCGGTAATATAATAGGTACGGTCTTTACGGGATTTTTCACCTTTTTCAAATATTTTCTGCGTGAGATGCCGTCGCAGTCTTTCAGCGATATGTTTAACCGTGATGCGTCGATTGCAACGATACTTTACGTAGCGGTAATTGCTCCGATATTCGAGGAAATAGTTTTCAGAAAGGTCATAATAGACAGAATCAAACGCTTCGGATATATGCCCGCTATGATCTTTTCGGGTGTGGCGTTCGGATTTTTCCACGGCAACTTTTCGCAGTTCTTTTACGCAACTCTTCTCGGAATGCTTCTCGGATATATCTATTGCAGGACGGGAAAGATAATCCATACGATACTGATGCACTCGGTCATAAATATATACGGCGGGGTTGTTCCCACACTTATATTCTCGTTTGTGGATACGGAGCGTCTTGATGCTATACAGGCGATAGCGGATTATGATAAATATATAGAAGCTATTTCGGAGTTCGCTTTGGATCATATTTTGCCGATAATTTTCTATGCACTGCACGCGGTCACGTTTTTTGTGCTTGCCGTTATAGGTCTTATTTTCCTTATAAAGGACAGAAAACGCTATAAGGCTGGAGTTCTTAAGGCAGATCCGCCGATGCCGGGTGAAAAAACGTTTTCACTTGTGTTTTTGAGCGCAGGATTTATTTTGTTCGTTTGTACCACTCTCGTGGAGTTTTATTACAGCTTGTAAGTGTATTAAATTTTAGAAGGAATTTTTTATGTCATATATAGAAGTTAAAAACGTAAGCTTTTCATACGAGGAAGACTCGCAGGAGGGTAAGACAGTACTCGATAATGTCAGCCTGTCGATAGAAAAAGGAGAGTTTGTTGCAGTGCTCGGGCGTAACGGCTCGGGAAAGTCAACACTTGCCAAGCTGCTCAATATGATACTCGTGCCAAGCGAAGGTCAAATATTTATTGACGGTATAAATATCACCGAGGACGTGTGCGAAGAGCTTATGCTCAAGGTGCGGAGAAAGATAGGAATGGTATTCCAAAATCCCGACAACCAGATATTTGCAACCATCGTTGAAGAGGACGTTGCTTTCGGACCTGAAAATCTCGGAATTGAGAGCTCGGAAATACGCAGAAGAGTAGATGAAGCACTCGCGACCGTAGATATGAGTCAGTATGCGCGCCACGCACCGCATAAGCTCTCGGGCGGTCAGAAGCAGAGAATAGCTATCGCGGGTGTGCTTGCTATGGACCCCGAATGTATAATCTTTGACGAGTCGACCTCTATGCTTGATCCGCACGGCCGTGCAGAAATATGCGAAGTAATGCAGAAATTAAATAAAGAGCGCGGTAAAACGATAATACACATAACACATAATATGGACGAAGCAGAACTTGCAGACCGTATAATCGTGCTTGACGAGATAGGTATTCGCCTTGAGGGAAGCCCGAAGGAAGTATTTTCGGACATAAAAACGATAACAGAGCTCGGACTTGAAGCACCGCAGGCAACAGAGCTGTGCGCACGCCTTGCCGAAAGGGGATTTGATATTCCGCTTGGAATAATCGGTGAGGAAAGTTGTGCGAAGGCTATACAAGAGGCTCTTGTGTCAAGAAAAAAGTAAGACAGTAAAATAATATTTAATATTTGGAGAAAAAGAAGTAAAATGCAAAATGCGATAACTGTTCAAAACGTTACGTACGTTTACGGCGAGGGTACACCATTCCGCGTGGTAGCCCTTGATAACGTTTCGCTGAATATAGAAAAAGGGAAGCTGACCGGAATAATCGGTCATACCGGCTCGGGGAAATCGACCTTGCTTCAGATGCTCAACGGTCTTGTGAAGCCCGATATAGGCAAGATAATCGTGGGTGAGGACGATATATATTCAAACAAAAAGCTTCGCAGGGAAGCTGCATTCCGCGTAGGACTTGTCTTTCAGTATCCCGAATATCAGCTTTTTGAGGATACGGTGAGAAAAGATATAGCCTTCGGACCCAAAAATATGGGACTTTCGGACGAGGAAATCGAAACAAGAGTCAAGGAAGCTGCGGCTTTTGTCGGTCTTAGCGAGGAAATACTTGAAAAATCGCCTTTTGATATATCGGGAGGACAAAAAAGAAGAGTTGCTATTGCGGGAATACTCGCAATGAAGCCCGATATTTTGGTCCTTGACGAGCCTGCGTCGGGACTTGACCCGATAGGACGCAGAGAAATATTCGGAGGACTTGAAAATTACAGAAATGCTACCGGAACAACTATGGTCATAGTCAGTCATTCGATGGAAGATATGGCAAGATATGCAGATGATCTTATCGTTTTCGAAAACGGAAAAGTAATAATGCAGGGAACAAAGCAGGAAGTCTTTGCAAAGGAAAAAGAGCTTCGCGCTATCGGACTTGAGCTTCCGCAGATAACGCGCCTTGCAAGACGCCTCTCGGATATGGGGATCTCTGTTTCGAGGGATATATATACGGTTGACGAGGCACTTGACGCTCTGCTTTCGGCTTACGGCGGAGGTGATAAATAATGCTTAAGGACGTTACTCTCGGACAGTATCTGCCGGGCAATACTCTGCTTCATAAAACAGACCCGAGAATGAAGCTTATTATAACCGTGCTTTTCATAGTTTCGGTTTTTGTAGCAAGTAATCTTTACGCTCTTCTTGCGCTTCTTGCTTTTTCGGTAATACTTATCTTTGTAAGCAAGCTCAGCCCGAAAATCGTGTTTAGAGGGCTTAAACCTATAATTTTCATAGTTATATTTACTTCCGTTGTAAGTATCTTCTGGAAAAAGGGAGAAAATCTGCTCTTTTCATTCTGGAAAATAGAAATATACGAAGAGGGTATAATGTACGCACTTATGATAGCTCTGCGTATTATTGTACTCATAATGGGTACAAATGTGCTTCTTTCTTATACGACCTCTCCGATAGCCCTTACTGACGGGCTTGAACAGCTTCTTTCGCCGCTTAAGAAGATAAAGATCCCCGTTCACGATTTCTCGATGATAATGACGATAGCACTCAGATTTATTCCTACGCTTATCGAGGAAACAGACAGAATAATGAGCGCACAGCGCTCGCGCGGAGCCGATTTTTCAACAGGCTCGCTCATTAAACGCGCAAAAGCACTTATACCGATATTTATACCGCTTTTCGCATCGCTTATAAGGCGTGCGGATGAGCTTGCCGTGGCGATGGAATGTCGCTGCTACGTAGGAGATAACGGACGCACCTCAATGAATAAGCTGAAATATTCGGCAAGAGATTTTATTGTCCTTTTCGTGATGATCGCGGTAGGTGTAGGTGTGTTTTTCATCGGTAAATATACAGGCGGACCTAAATTCTAAACGATTTCAACTTCTAAAATAAAACTTCTGAAATAAAAAGAAAGGGGGCTGACGCCTTTGAAAATACTTTTTGAACTTTCATACGTAGGCACGTCTTATCACGGATATCAGGTACAAAGCGGAAGCTCTCTTAAAACCGTGCAGGGCACTATGCAGGACGCGGTAGAAAATCTTTTAGGCAGAAGATTTTGCCTCAGCGGATGCAGCCGCACGGATGCGGGAGTACACGCACGTCAGTTCTTTTGTACGGCTGACGGCGTAGATGGGGTAACCATACCCGAAGATAAGATTCCCCTCGCGATAGCGCGCTTTCTTCCGAGTGATATATCTGTGCGCTCGGCAAAGTACGTGCCCGACGATTTTCACGTGAGATACGACGTTGATTATAAAGAATATGAGTACGTTATACTGAATTCCCGTCTTGCAGACCCTTTTTATGCAAACAGAGTCTGGCACTATCCCAAAAAGCTCGACGTAGAAAAAATGAATCTCGCAGCAAAGCATTTTGTGGGTACGTTCGATTTTGAAGCATTTATGGCGCAGGGCTCACAGGTCAAGGATACCGTTAGAACGATCAAATATTTCGATGTGCGCCGTGATGGCGACCTCGTTACGCTGAAAGTTGCGGCAGATGGATTTCTTTATAATATGGTGAGAATACTTTGCGGTACTCTCGTTTGTGTTTCAAACGGACAGATACAGACAGACGAAATAGACGGTATAATACTTTCGCGCGACAGAACGCGTGCGGGCTTGACACTCCCTCCGGACGGACTTTATCTCTCCAAGGTGGTTTACCCGGATAACGTATTTTCTCCGGAATATGAAAGGAGGCGCAGGGTAAGTATTGAAGACGAGTAAAAAATCATTTTTTTCAAATCTTTTTTCGGAAAATGGGAAGAATAAAAACAAAAATCCCGAATGGCAAAACGACGGAAGAATAGATTTCGGCAAGATTTCCGAATATGAAGAAAACGAAAGAAAACAGAATATCTTAAAAATACTGTTTAAAAACAGAAAGCATAAAGAAAAGCACTCTTCCGATGAGGACCGCCCCGTCGTTGACGCAGAGGCAAAAAAAATATCCGAACGCTTCAACACGGCACATAACCTGCTCTGGCTCGTGCTCCTTCTTTTTGTGGCAGTATTTTGTATTTTCTTCAGCGAAGGAATAACCACAGGAAATATGCAGCATATGTTCAGAAATATGTTCGGCAGAGGCGAAGTTACCGAAGGTACGTCAAGCTATCACTTCAGCATAAATGAAAATGCGGTATTTGACAGCATTTCAAATATTCCCATCATAGCGGGAAGCGACAGAGTGGTTATCTTTTCTCCCGACGGCAGCCACGAGTATTCCGAGGAATCTGAGTATTCACTGCCTGCGCTTAAAACGTCGGGTAAATTTGCTTTGATATACGACGCAGGCGGAAAAGCTTACGGTATTTACGACGAATTCGGTGTGTGCCACTTTGAAAATTCGGGCGGAAAGATATACGACGGATCGGTATCGGGTGACGGAACGTACGCTATTGCGCGCAAGGGCAAGGAATATATGACCGAAATTACCTTGTATAATGCGGCATTTGAAGCCGTTACCGTTATAAAAAAGAATAATGCCTTTGCATCTATGGATATAAAAGATGACGGAAGCGAGATAATTCTTGTTACCTATTCTGTTTTTGCAAACGTAAATGTGGAAAGCGAAATAATGCTTCTCGAAAAGGGACAAAAAACTCCGAGAAAGCTGTTCACTCTTGAAAACGGAACACCGATCGAGTGTAAATATCTTGAAAACGGGAATATCGCGGTTCTTTTCGACAGATCGCTGGTTCTTTTCGACAGAGACGGGGAAAAGCTTGCTTCCTGTGCGATAGATATGAACAGCATTTATATGTACAATATGTCGGACGGCGGAAGACTGCTCTTTGCGGAGCGTATTTACGGAAGCTCGAACACATATAAAGTCGAGCTTGTGGCTTTTGACGGCGTGAGCGTGAAAAAAAGTCAGTACACGCTGAAAAATAAACCCGTGGAGCTGAATATGTACGGCGACTATGCGTATATTATTACGGAAAACAAAGTTGTACGGCTTGATGCGGAAAATTTTGATAACGAAACAAATTACCTTTCGGACAGGAAGATAAACTCGCTTATCTTCCTATCGGAAGACGTGTTTGTATGCACGGCAGACTCTGCTGTGAAGATCGTCTGGGATAAAGATCCCGAGTGAAGATGATGTTTATTTTATGATACTTTATTATAATCGGAGGTATTTATGAGTTTTTTTATTGATTTTATAATTATTGCTATAATCGTTGTAAACATAATAGTTTATGCTAAAAGAGGTCTTGTCGGCGTTGCGATAGATATTGCTGGATTTGTATTTTCCGTTATCGTTGCGTGGTATTTTTCTCCTAAGGTAGGCACATTTATACTCGGTTTTATGAGAAAGCTTATTCCTGACGATAAGGGCGGTATAGTATCGGATATACTTACGTCAACTGCGGTTGCACGCATACTTGCTTTTATCGCGATATTCTTTGCGCTTATGATAGTTGTAAAGATAATAGTAAAGCTCGCGCAGAGCATAAAGCTTCCCGTTATTTCGGGCATCGATCACCTTCTCGGCGGAGTACTCGGTCTTATTCTCGGACTTGCGTGGGCGCAGATCGCTTCGATACTGATATTTGCACTCCTTGAGATCCTTGCAAATAACGTAAGCTCTTTCCCTGCGGAAATATTCAGCGGTCTTAAGGTGACAAGGTGGTTCTTCGATTTCAATATCTTTAAAATGGTTTTTGCGGCTGTATAATCTGAATTTGCAGCTTGGCTGAAACAAAATGGTAAATGTTCTTTAACGAAAGTGTGGTTTTTTAATATGGAAATGTGTGCAAGATGCAAGAAAAGAATTGCAGTTATATTCATCTCACGTATGGAGGGAGATAAAACGACCAACGAGGGAATTTGTATCAAATGTGCAAAGGAACTCGGTATCGGCCCGATAAATAATATTTTAGGAAATATGGGTATCACCGACGAGGATATCGACCGTATGGATATGGAAATGGAGGGTATAATGGAAGCTCAGTCGGGCGACGGTGATGAAGATCTGGGCAAAACTCCTCCGATAAATTTCGCAAAGCTTTTCGGATCTATGGGCAAAGGCGAGGGCGACAGTAAAGATCAAGGCGATCAGACAAAGGGTAAAAAGGGCAAAAACGCAAAAAGCGGAACACAGTTTCTCGATACCTACTGCACGGATATAACGGCAAAAGCAAGAGAAGGAAAGCTCGACCGAGTTATCGGACGCGACAGCGAGATGGAGCGTATGATGCAGATACTTTGCCGCCGTCAGAAGAATAACCCCTGCCTTATAGGTGAGCCTGGTGTAGGTAAAACGGCAATAGCAGAGGCTCTCGCACAGCTTATCGCAGACGGAAAAGCTCCGAGAAAGCTTGCGGATAAGGAAGTCAGACTCGTGGACCTTACCGCGCTAGTTGCGGGAACACAGTTCAGAGGTCAGTTTGAGTCGAGAATAAAGGGACTTATTGAAGAGGTTAAGGCGAAGGGTAACGTAATTCTCGTTATAGACGAGGTACACAGTATAGTAGGCGCAGGCGACTCCGAGGGAAGTATGAACGCGGCGAATATTTTAAAGCCCGCACTTTCAAGAGGCGATATTCAGATGATAGGCGCGACGACTCTTGCCGAATACAGAAAATATATTGAAAGCGACTCGGCACTTGAAAGACGTTTTCAGCCGATAATAGTCGAAGAGCCGTCGATAGACGATACGATAGAGATTCTCCGCGGAATAAAGGGTTATTATGAAAGCTTCCACGGAATTACCATTCCCGATATGATAATCGCGCGTACGGTAATTCTTTCGGAAAGATATATCACGGACAGATTCTTACCCGATAAGGCAATAGACCTTCTTGATGAGGCGGCATCTCATCTTGCGCTTCACTCCCCCGAGGTAGAGCGTGCGGCGAAGGCAGAAGCCGAGCTTGCGCGTCTTACAGGTGAAGTTGAGGCTGAAGAAGCAAAAGAGGTAGCGGAAAATGAGGATATAAATGAAAAATACCGCAGAGTTGCAGAGCTTAAGACTGCACTTATCGCGGCTGAAAAGGAAGCAGACGAAGCAAAGAAGGCAAAAGAGGGAGTCGTGCTTACGACCTCGCATCTTGCTTCGGTAGTAGAGCTTTGGACGGGTATTCCCGCAAGCAATATAACCGAAAATGAGTTTAAGAGAGTTGACCGACTTGCCGACCGACTCAAAGAACGCCTTATAGGTCAGGACGAAGCGGTAGATGCGGTCGCAAGAGCGATAAAGCGTAACCGCGCAGGAATAGCATATAAGCGCAAGCCTGTTTCGTTTATCTTCGCAGGTCCTACGGGTGTCGGAAAAACAGAGCTTGTAAAGCTTCTTGCCGCAGACCTCTTTGATTCGCCCGAAACGCTTATTCGTCTTGATATGTCCGAATTTATGGAAAAGCATTCGGTGTCGAGAATAATCGGAGCGCCTCCCGGATACGTAGGATATGACGATGCGGGACAGCTTACCGAAAAAATACGCAGAAAGCCTTACTCGGTAGTCCTTTTTGATGAAATAGAAAAGGCGCACCCCGACGTAATGAATATACTTCTTCAGATTCTTGATGACGGTCATATTACCGACGCGCGCGGAAAGAAAGTAAACTTTGAGAATACCGTCATTGTTATGACGACCAATGCGGGTGCTGTCGGAGTGGATGCGCCTCTCGGATTTTCGGGCGAAAATCATTCGTCGGCAGAGGGAAAGACAGAGAAGGCACTTGCGCAGTTCCTTCGTCCAGAGTTTATAAACAGAGTTGACGAAATAATTACCTTCCGTTCGCTCGACGAGGACGATTTCATTGAGATCGCGAAGATCATGCTCGGCGACCTTGTAAAGACTCTTGCCGAAAAGGAGATCACTCTCACCTACAGCGAGGATGCCCTCAGAGTTATTGCAAGACGCTCCTTCTCGCGTAAATACGGTGCGAGAAATCTCCGCCGTACAATTCAGCGCGAGGTCGAGGACGTGCTTGCAAGCAAGCTGATAGGCGACTACGACAGAAATATATCGGTAATAAATATGAGTGCAAGCGGTGATGACCTTGTTATCGTTTGTAACTGAAAATTTTGATTTTTAATTTTGGAGAAAGGGAGGAGTGCATAAGTTATGGCTGAAAGATGGCACGATAAAACCGCGGCAGAGGTTGAAGAGTTAACGGGAAGTGATATACAAAATGGGCTTTCTCCCGAAATTGCTCGGGAACGCCTTGATAAAAACGGAAGAAACGACGTCTTCCCGATAGAGCATAGGTCTATGACGGGATATATGGCTGATTTTTCGACGAACGGACTTAGCCTTCTCCTCGTTCTCGTTTCTCTCATATCTATATTTTTCAAGGAATATCTTCTCGCAATATCTGCGGTAATTCTTATAGGAGTAAGCTATTTCGTTACCTTTATGGCGTATTACAGCTCGCGAATACTGCTTGAAAGAGCAGCGAGAAATTCGCTTCCGAATGCGAAGGTCATAAGGGGCGGTAAGCTTATCACGGTAAAGCAGGACGAGATTGTAACAGGCGATGTTATACAGCTTTCGGCTGGAGATATCGTTCCGTGCGACGCGCGTATCGTGAGCGTGAATCACCTTTATATCGTAGAAACGGGTATAACCGACGGCGTGGGAAGTATAGAAAAGCAGAGCGATTTTGTCGAATATCGAAACGTGCCGCCGCATATGTGCTTCAATATGGCTTGGGCATCGACTATCGTTACAAAGGGAAGCGGACGGGCAATCGCCTGCGAAGTCGGAAAGAATACTCTTGTGCGCAGAACGGGCAAAAATAAACCTGCCGCAGAATACCATAAGCTCGCAATTTTCGATACGCTCAGAAAAATAGGCGGAAAAATGAGCCTTTTCTATATCGCATCTGCGTTTATAATTTCGCTCGTAGGACTTATGCCGTTTTTCGGCGGTAATTCGCTTGTAACTCTGCTTGTGGCTCTTTCGCTGGGTGCGGCAGGACTTTCAGAATTTCTGATGCTTTTTGGATACATAATAGTCGCGTGCGGACTTTTTGATTCGCTCAGCCGAAAGAAGCAGACAGAAAAGGGTTCGCTTATAAAGAATGCGGACAGGCTTGATACGCTGAAGAAGGTCGATACGGTAATAATTCCGCCCGAAGCACTTTATTCAAAGCGGGGAATGTCGCTTGAAAAGGCTTACGTTTCGGGAACACTTTATGATGCTTCGCAGTCTGATTTTGCAGATAATTGCCTGCGGCTTCTGAAGTATGCAGTTGTTACAACGGGGCTTTACGGACAAAATAAGCTTGCATCGGCAAGTGAGGACAGCGGAGAGGCATATACGTTCGAGGAAGATGCGATACTTCGTGCGGCATTTGAAAGCGGAGTATATAATACGTCACTTGAGAGCGAGTATCCGCTTATAGAATTCAGACGCAAAAATGATTATAACAGACTTGATACCGCGCTCGTGAGATTTAACGGAGACAATACCGTACTTCTGCGCGGCGAGGTAAACGAGGTACTTTCTTACTGTACTCATTACTATGAAAACGGAAGAATATTCCGCCTTGGTCCGATCGAACGCAGTAAAATAGAGGTCGAAGCGACTCAGCTTATGCGACAGGCTTACAGAGTTGTTGCGGTTGCATCTAAAAATTCAAGATTCAATTCGCTTACAAAGCTCCGCGACAGCCAGAATGACTTGATCTTCGAGGGCTTTATAGCACTTATAGAGCCGATACTTCCGGGTGTATCTCAAACGGTTGCGCGTCTTCGCAACGCCAAAATGAACGTTGTGCTCTTTTGCGACGATGTCAGCGAAAAGGACTATCAGATAGCAAGAGCTATCGGCATAGTTTCTTCGAGAGAAAACGTCATAACGGGAGAAAAGCTCCGTGAGCTTGACTTGGATGAAAGCGGAAGTCCCGATAAGAACATTATGAAATATACTATGTTCGAGGGAATGAGCGTTTCGGATAAAGAACTTGCAATCAAAAAAATCAAGGAAAACGGCTCGACGGTGGCGTTTCTCGGGAATAAACTGAATGAAATAACTCTTTTGAAGGAAGCTGATATAGGTATGACCGAATGCCTGAAGCTTACGGGCACAAACGAGGAAAATCTTGAATATAACGGTTGTGAAGCTCTCAGATTCGTTTCGGATGCAGTCGTTACGATGGTTGATATGGATTCAAGCGGCGGTCTTAATTCTGTAGCCGACGTTATAGGCAGCGCAAAAAATATAAACAACAATATCGACCGAATGCTCAGATATCTTATAAGCGCACAGAGCATACGTGCCGTTATCGTGTTGTGGTCGCTTCTTATAGGAAAGTTCATTCTTTCGCCGCTTGCGATACTTGCTCTCGGACTTGTGTTTGACTTTTTTGCCGCACTCATAATGGCGTTTAAAAAGCCGACGAAGAGAATACTGCGTCAAAAGGACAGAGATATTTCACAGAAGAGCATAATAAAAACGGCAAAAGACTGTATAATCAAGGGCGCTCTTTGCGGAGGATTTGTACTTGTGATATCTTATCTGCTCGTGCTCTTTAAGCTTATGCCGATGACTTCGTTCAATGCGTCGGTATTCGTTTCCTGTGTTACGATGTCGGCATCGCTTATGATGCTCACTCTTAACGACAGCAGGGGCGTTACTTCCGAGCTGCGAATAAACAGAATACAGTTTTTCTATCTGATTGCCGTGCTTTTGTTCGTCGGAGCGTGTGTGTTGTTCAAACCGTTTACGGCGGTTGTAACAGAATCTCTCTTCGTGTCGAGATATATTTTCTTGTCTGCACTGCTCAGCTCGGTGGCGGCACCGATATTCTCGACGCTTACGCTGAAATTCTTCGGCGGAAAGGAATTCAAGAAATTTTCGAAAAAGGTTAAAAAGAGAGTAAAGAACGCTTTTGTAAAAGAAAAATAATATTTTCAAAGAGGAGATAACGATCTCCTCTTTTTTGTTTGTGATTTTAAGAAAGGTCATATGCGCAATTTTTTTGAGCAAAATATATAATATGACGCCCTTTTAAGTGTGTAAATCGCCGAAATTGCCGCTTTATTACGCTATGTTGGTAAATGTTCTTGAAATAGACACAAAATTATGATAAAATAACTAAAATAACCGAAGTTTACTTTCCGGCAGGTGCTTCGGCTAAAAATAATTTTTATTCCGGAGAAGGGAGCTTTAACCTTGAATAATAACGTAATTTATGAAGAGAAAGCAAAGTCCGAGCATTTCAGCGTAGCTGCAGAAATCGCTGAAAAACTTGTGAACGAGGTAGAAAAGGCAGTTGTGGGAAAACGCTATGAGATCACACTACTTATATGTGCTATGCTTTCGGGTTCGCACGTGCTTATAGAGGACGTGCCCGGAGTAGGTAAGACTACACTCGCATCTTCGCTTGCAAGAGCAGCGGGACTTTCTTTCAAACGCGCACAGTTCACCCCTGACGTTATGGCATCTGACATCACCGGATTTAATATATACAACAGACAAAATGAAACCTTCGAATTTCGCGAAGGACTCGTAGCTTGTAATATGCTTCTTGCGGACGAAATCAACCGTGCTTCACCTAAAACACAGTCGAGCCTTCTTGAAGCTATGGAAGAATTCAAGGTTACGGTTGACGGTGTCACGTATGAGCTTCCAAAGCCTTTTATCGTAATTGCGACACAGAACCCTTCGGGATTTGTAGGTACTTATCCGCTTCCCGAAGCACAGCTTGACCGTTTTGCACTTAAACTCAGTATGGGTTATCCCTCGCAGGATGAAGAGGTAAACATTATCAGCGACAGAATGAAGGTAAATCCTCTTCAGAATATTTCGGCAATTACCGACGTTAAGACTATCGAGAGTATGCGTGATGTAGTTACGAATATAAAGATGGACAGAGAAATATGTAAGTATATCGTTTCTCTCGTTTCGGCAACACGTAATCACCCGTCGCTTCTTCTCGGTGCTTCTCCCAGAGCATCGCTTGCGCTGATGAATCTCTCCAAAGCGTGGGCGTTTATGCACGGACGCGATTATGTCATTCCCGAAGATGTACGCGCACTCTATAAGCAGTCGCTTGTTCACAGAATAATCCTTAATCAAGAGGCACGCCTCGGACAGAATACCGCAGAAAGTATTCTCGCAGAGATAATGGCACGTACGCCCGTACCTTACAAAGGAACAAGAGAAGAATCAAAATAAATTCAGGCACGGTTTAAAAATATGAAAGAAATATTACTTAAGATAAAAGAGTTTTTCTTTCGTGCGGTGGACTTTACTGTAAATACTGTAAGGACAATACGTCGGTGGCAAAAGGAAAAGAATTTTTCTCTTGATAAGGGTTTTTACGGCTATCTTATTCTCGTCGTAATAGCACTTCTCGCTACTCAGGCGCTTATATCTCCGATAACCTCGGTAATATTTATATTTATCATTCTTCTTCCCATAATATCGCTCGTGTATATGTACATATGTACGCAGTCGATACAGCTTGACGTAACACTCAGCGCAGAAGAGGTTGAAAAATATCAGCCTGTACAGTTCAGACTTTCTCTTATAAATTCTATATTCGTACCGATAAACACGATAGAAGCAAAAATAACTCTTCCGCGAAGCGACGGAATACGAAGTGAAGCGAAAACTGTTGCACTCACTCTTCCGCCGTATGGCGACTATACGCTTTCAAGTGAAATAACCTTCCCGTACCGCGGAAATTACAGCATCGGAGTTTCTGACGTTGTTTGCCACGATATTTTCGGAATGTTCAAATATACTTATAATTTGAATATATTCAAAAATATTTTCGTGCTTCCGAGAAGGGTAACACTTGCGAGTAACGAGGGTGACGACCGTTCGGAAAGCAGTACCGAGATCACGTCGCGCTTCGGCGGAAACGATAAAACAGAACAAAACGATGTCCGTCAATATCAGATAGGTGACAGCCTACGTGCTGTTCATTGGAAGCTGTCGAGTAAGACACAGGATCTTATGGTCAAGCAGTATTCTATGAATAAGGAAAAGAGAACGTATATATTCTGTGATACGGCAGCAAGATATAATGCGGAGGATGAAGAAAAATATCTTCCCGATATCAATGAATTTGCGGTTGACGGTGTGGTCGAATCTGCGATATCAATAGCCACCTCGGTGCTTACGAAGGGCGGAAATATATGTCTTGTCTGGTTTGACGATAGGGGAGAAAAGGGAATATGCACTCAGAGCGCGGATACTCTTTACGAGTTTACCCTCGCATACCGTATGTTTGCAACGTCTCCCGTGACCGTTACCGATAAAACTATGGCAGACCTTGTAAAATATGCGGTCAAAGATCCGGACGCTAACTATATCTACGTAAGCGGCTGTGTGGATATAAATCTTTCTACCGCACTTACAGAGCATAGAACCGATAATACCGATTTTTTCAGCGGCAATGTTTCAAAAGAGCTTTACTCTTATACTCCGTTTGAAAAGGTCAATAAGAACTACCTCAGAGAATACTCGGATACACTTAACGCGGCACTTGACGAGATCAGCCACGCCGCAATAAGAGTATATGATGCTCGTGCTACTAAAAACGAAGGGCAGGTGAGCAGATAATGAGTAAAAAAGATAATAAAGTAAAGAAAGAAAAAACAGAAAAAGAACTTACTGCAGAAGAAATAACGCAGGACAGATCAAATAAGCAGGATAAACTCGGTAAAAAGGCGAAAAAAGAGAGGAAGAAGATTAAAAAGAACAAAAAGCTTCTCAAAAAAGCTCCCGAAATATATGATCCTGAAAAAACACAGTCTTTTGAGGGCTCGGTCTTTCTCGGATATTTCCTCCGTCTTTTCACAGTCGCATTTGCGGCGTTTGCAGTCGTCTTTATGGTATGCAATTCGTTTGAAATGAGCGAAGAAGTAAACGGATTTTTCTTGCTCCTTTTCTGCCTCGGTTCGACGGTTGCGATAGCACTTATCTTTTACGGTAAATGGTATCTCACGCTGGCAGGACTCGGTATGATGTTTGCATACGTCGGACTCGTTACCGTTACTCAAGGTAGTCCGCTGACCTTCTTTATTACCGGAATAGACGATATGCTCGATAAGATATTCCTTGTAATAAGACAAAACGGATTTCCGGCTCCGGATTTTATCGACATTCCGAGCTTTGGAGCTGCAAGTAATCGGATTAGGGGCGGTACCTATACGGTAGCGTTTGTTGTGTCCCTCTTCTTTACACTCTTTTCACTCAGAAAGGTCCATCTTACACCTTTCGTGCTTTTAGGCTCGGCAGTATGCTCGGTATGCTTCATTTATAACATAAGCGGAAGTAACTGGGGAATAGCGCTTCTCATTACGGCGCTTTGTTCTATGATAGCACTTGCGAGATACGATAAAGCGTTCATCAAGAACAAGAAATCGAAAAAGAGCAGAGCATACAGCGGATACGTTTCCTTCGTAGCTGGAGTTATGTGCTTTGTTATTATTCTTGTTCCTGCTGTCAGCGTGAAAAAATCCTTCGCTACGATAGATTTCATACAAGATCCTATGGAAGACATAAGAGCAATAGTTACAACTATTATGCTTGGCGGCGATATTGCAAATAATAAGATGAATTCGCTTAACGAAGAGGTTTCTGCGGAGTTTGAAGACATCGAGCTTACCGGGGACGTACTTTTCAGCGTGAAATCTTATGCCAACAGACCTGTGTACCTGAGATCTTGGATAGGTGACAGCTACGATATTACAAATGATTCGTGGAATGTTCTCAGCGAGGAAAGCTACAAAGAGCTTACCAAAACAATGAAAAATAACGGCGGTAAGGTATATACCGGAGATGAGATCACATATTGGCTGTATAATCTGTATTACCATTATAATATAAGTGAAAAAAACTTCCCGAAGGACAAAGCCTATACAACTACGGGAAATGCTTTCTCTGCGACGATGATAGATATAGAATACGTCGGAAACTCGGGACTTCTTTACGTTCTTCCGTCGGTCTATGCGGCACCTGTCGGTATTTATACTTTTAATTCTCACTCAGAGCCTTATGACGAAAAATTAAACGTATATTCTGACGGTATGTACACATCGACTTGGATGAATCTCTTTAAGAGTTATTCCGCGCCGGCGATAATCCCCGATTATAAAAGCTCAAGTTATGCTGAGCTTTCGGAAAATAATGCCAAATACTTCAAGCTTCTTGTGAAATTTATTGATAAAGATCTTTCAAATGCGTATTATTCACTTGATGAATCTGTTATAAACGATCTTGACTGTACTAAGGATTTTATAGAAATACTCAGAAAAAATAATCTTTCTCATATGGGTATAGGACCGCTGAAGGATTATCTTATGCTTTCAAGATTTGAGCAGAGAAAATGGTACGATAAGTATATGCGTGCGGTAAGTGCATATACGAAATTTGTAAACGATAATTATCTTGAAGTTCCGAAATCGGAAGCGGTTTCAAGTATTCGCGACGAGCTTCTTGAAGAATTTGAGAGCGCTGAAACAACGCACGAAAAGATAATGACTGTAATCGACTATTTGTGCGAAAATTATACTTACAGCCTTACTCCGATGCACGATCCCGAATTTGAGGGAAGCGTTCTTGACGAATTTTTGCTTTCCAAAAACGAAGGATACTGCGTTCAGTTTGCGACTGCGGCTACCGTATTGCTCAGATCGCTCGGTATTCCCGCAAGATACGTTCAGGGATATATGGTTTCAGATTACGGTGACGAAATCAAACGTGATGAAAACGGAGAAAAATATTACGACGCGGATATTACCGATGACAGCGCACACGCGTGGGTGGAAGTCTATATAGACGGTCTCGGATGGCGTCCTTATGAAACGACACCTGCTTCGTACGATGTTATATATGAATCTAACTCGGATATAATAGGTCCGTCGGAACCCGGTCTTCCCGATATAATTATTCCCAACACACCGAAGCCCGAAACCAAGCCGATAGTACCCGAAGAAGAAATACCGGACGATCTTGAGGAAGAAAACACATTCGACCTTGAAAAGTTTATGAAGGGTATGTCTGTACTTGTTACCGTTATAATCATCGGGGTGGGTATTTGGTTGATAGTTCGCCGTTCTGTAAATAAACGGCAGGAGCGAGAGTACGCGTTCGAAAGGGCAATATACAGCAGCTTTATAGACGGATATGACCGCAGGATGCTTGCCGTCGGAATGACAGATATGTTTTATGAAACGATGTCTGTCGGCGGTGACCTGCCCGAAAAGGGCGAAGCTCCGAGTGAGTTTGCATCACGTGTTGAAAAGCTTCGCGAAGCGGCACTTGAAGCAAAGGGCAGAAAGAAGAAACGCGCGACCCTTATGTCAGAGCTTCCGTATGATATGCAGGAAATGGTGAGCATCATTTCCAAACGCGAGTTCAGCGGAAGTATAACGGACGAAGAGTTGAGTAAGCTTGCGGAATATGTTTCCGCGCTTCAGAAGTATGAATATCAAAGCAAGAATATCTTTGCGAAAATATGGCACAGATATGTTACTTGCAAGCTCTGATGACACAATATAATAAAAACTCCAACTGCTAAACAGTTGGAGTTTTTTTATCAGGGTAAAACCGACGTTTCATTTACACACGCAAAACCGCAAACTACATCCTTCGGATAAAGTTTTTATTTTTTTCAGTAAAGTTTTTTCAAAAAGTTTACTTAGCAGTTTTTCGACTCAGAACAGCTTTGCAAGACCGCCCTTGGAGGTCTCTCTGTACTGATATCCGAGGTCTTTTCCGGTTTCGTACATGGTTTTGACTACCATATCAAAGGATATCTTGCGCGTTCCCGTGAGGAAGTTTGCAAGGGAGAGCGCGGTGACGGCGCGCATAGCGGCAACGGCGTTGCGCTCTATACAGGGTATCTGAACAAGACCGCAGATGGGGTCGCAGGTGAGCCCGAGCTGATGTTCGAGAGATACCTCGGCGGCGTATTCGATCTGGTCGATGCCCATTTCAAAAAGCTCGGCGAGAGCCGCGGCAGCCATAGCGCAGGCTGTTCCGATCTCGGCTTGGCATCCGCATTCGGCACCCGAAATGGATGCGTTTTTCTTTACGAGATTGCCGATAAGACCGCCGACCGCAAGGGCGTTTATTATCTTTTCATCAGAAAAATTCTTCTTTTCCTGCATATATTTGAGCACAGAAGGAAGAACCGCACAGGCACCGCAGGTCGGAGCAGTAACTACTGTTTGTCCGTCGGCGTTCTGCTCGCTTGCCGCGAAGGCGTAGGCGCAGACGATGCGGTTTTCGCGAGTTTCGGGGCGCTCGTCAATGTGACGCTGATTGTATATTATCTGCGCAACCCTCTGAACGTTGAGTCCGCCGGGAAGATATCCGCCGGTGGTGAGTCCGCCCTGTATTTCGTCCTTCATTACCTGCCATATATTATAGAGAAAACTACGGAAATCACTGTCCTCGTGTTCGAAAACGTAATCGCTGAGTCGGATATTTTTCGATTTGCAGTAATCTGCGATCTCCTTGAAGCTGTTTTTGTCGTATATTTCTGGCTTGTCTACCTCGGGCGCACCTTCAACACGGATGTCACCGCCTCCGACAGAGAAGATTCTCTTTGTCATAATGAGCTCTCCGCCTTTGTAGGCAAAGAAATCCATAGTGTTTGCGTGAGGAATGTCGTAAGTTTCGTGGTCGAAGATTATCTCGACGGGAAAAGGCTCAAGCGTGCAGTTTATTGCGTAGTCGGTACGGTGTCCTTTGCCCGTTGATGCGAGAGAACCGTAAAGTATTACCTTGTAGCTGTCCGCGTCGGGTGTTACCGAGCGAAAATAGTTGCACGCACGCTCGGGACCCATTGTATGTGAGCTTGAAGGGCCGCGTCCGACCTTGTATATTTCTCGAATTGATTTCATATTGTGTTTCACTTCCCAAAAAAAGATAATTATTGAACGTCGTCAGATGTATCGGAATTGTCCGAATTGTCCGTATCACCGTGTTCGTCATCGGGCGAAGATATAACCTTTACGGCGTATACCGTTCCGTCGGAAACGGATACGGTTATTTTGTCACCTTTGACAGGTGCGTATTCCAGACTGTCGGGAAGGAGATATTTTTCCTCCTTGTCAGCACGAATTACCGTTATATAGGTCTGTTCGATCTTTTCCTTGTTGACAGTCACGGTTTTTACTGTAATTAAAACTATTTCGGTGTCGAAGGTTTCCTGCTCTGCAAGTGCCTCTATCGCCTTGTTTATATCCTCTGCCGCTTTGTTTATCATAGACTGCCGTTTGTCGAGCGCATCTGCCAAAAGCTCTCTTTCGATAGCTTTGGCGATGTCGAGTGCGTCTGTAAGTGCCTTGAGCGACTCTGAGGTGTATTCTTTGCCGTTTTTGAGAACCTCTTCGGCAAGTTCTATCGCCTTGTCAAGCTCCGCGTAGTCGCAGTTTGCGGGTTCTTTAAGAAGCTCGATAGCTCTTGCTATAGCGGAAACCGCGTTTGCGATAAGTGCGTTTGTTTCGTCTGCGCGGTAGAGATTTTTTGGAAGCTCTGCATCGATCGCTTCCAGCGTTTCCTTGAAGAATCTGTATATTTCGTCTGCGTAAAGTTCCTCGACGTTTGTGATGGCATTTGCTTCGCTGAGAGCCTTATTGTACTTAGAGTAATCACAAAGCTTGTTCTTTTTGAGGTTTTTAATAGAAGCTGTGAGGTATGTAGCGGCTGCGTCTATCGTATCCTGATTTGTTGTTCCGTAACCGACCTTCATATTTCTTTCCACGTTCTGTGCGGCTTTCAGGGCGTCCTGCAGCGCAGAGAAGGTCTGAGCTGTCCATCGGAAATCGGGATTTTCATAAGTAAGTGCGACTTCGATTGCAGCGTCAAGCTTTGTATAATCGCACGGAATGTTGTAGTTGAGGTCGGATATGGCCTTAAGGAGAGATTCGAAGGCTTTGTCTATCTTGGCTTGATTGCTTTCATTTCTCTCGAGATTCTTTTTAAGACCGTTGTCTATATTTTTTATCTTCTTCTGGAAACTTGAGAAGAGCGATGCAGGATATTTACCCGTATCGTTGCTTACGGCTTTTGCACTTGCAAGTGCGGCATAATACTTGGTATAATTACAGTACTTGCTAAGTTCAAGTGCCCCCATAGCGTCGGCAAGCCTTGATTCCCAAAAATCCACGGTGGCTCTGTTTTTGGCGGTGTCAAAAAGCTCACGCGGGATGGATATTGCCGCGGTGTACGAGTCTTTCAAAAACGCGAAGCTTTCCTCGGTGTATTCGCCTTCGGAAGTCATCAGTTTCTTTGCAATATTTATTTGCTCGTCAAGCGCGGTGTAAGAAACGATTTTGTTGTTTTCAAGCTCTTTTACCGCGTTTTCTATTGCATTTTCCGATACGGAGATTGCTTTTCGGTTGTATTTCGTGTCAATAAGATCCTTTTTAAGTAAAGAATCTATTTCATTTATCTTAGCGTAAAATGAATCGAACGCCGATTGCAGATAGGTTTTATTTCCGTTTGAAATGCTCTTCGCGGATGCGAGAGTGGCGTTATAGCTGTCGTAATTTGCTTTTTCGGCGGTGCTCTGCTGATAAGTAAAAGCTATTTTGTTTATCGAATAGGTCAGCGAGCGCGAGTCAAATGAAGCAATAAAAACAAGCTGCTTTGTGAAGTCTATATTTTCTCTTTCCGTCATATCGGAATCAATGATATAAACGGTTTCGTTAAATGAAGAGGGGCTTGCAACGTAGTGGAGATTGTCAGACGTAAATATCTCGTTTTCCGAATGAAGTCTTCCCGTAAGAGCAGAATAGAACGTCTTTATAGGGCGGTGGGAATATTCTGCGGAAGCTCCCAAAAATACGTTTTTTCCGCCGGCTATAAGAGAAATTACGTCTTTGCTTTGCGTAAATCGGTCGGGCGTGAGTGCAACGGCTTCGCCGTTAAAGTAAATTGCTGTATAGAAATCGCCTGCGAGCTTTGATTTTTTTATCTCTATCTTGCGTCCGTCTTCTGCAAGGAAAACGTATCCTGTGTCTGTGAAAATTGCTTTGTTTTCTGTAATTCCCTCAAAATATGATATAAGCGAGGGCGCGGAAAAATCGTATGTTCCTCTTTCCGAGTAAGCCGCAGAAGAATTCATCATAAGCTTTACTGCTGCCGAAAGAGCTTCTCCGCAGGTTGGTGTCATGTCGGTGATAAGATAAGAGAGGTCGGTATGCGGAAGATTAAGCACGTCGGTCGTAACGAAAGCGAGCTTGTCGTATGAGTCGTATTCATTGTTTGCACCGAGACCGATGGCACGCATAAGACATTCGAGAAATTCATATCCGTTCATCTCTTCGTCCGGAAGAAATGTTCCGCTACTTATCTCGGACATTATTTTTTTGGATATGCAAAGCTCTATGTACGGCTTTGAAAAAGCATCGTCTGATACGTCAATAAAGGTTTTGGAGGATTCTTCGGGCAGAGGTGATCTGCCTGAGATCATAAGTGCCGATATTACAGCGGCTTTTTCGCGTGTTAATGGCGAATTTTTCGAAATATACTCTTTTATTTTGGGATATTTATCTGGGTAGAGAAGCTTTACTATATCTGATGCTTCCTCGTAGGAAATGTCGTCCGTTAAGATAATGTCGGAAGAATTTGCAAATACTTCGCTTGACGGTATAACGATAACTGCAAGCGAAAATACAAGGGCAAAAACAAAGGATATCGTTCCCGCAACTTTTTTTCGTTTGTTTTCGCTGATCTTGAATATTACGAGAAGTGATATGAAAACAAGCGCGGAGAGAGCCCCGATTATTATATAGGTTTGAGTGCTGTCAGATTCTTCCTCGATCAATATTTCAGCTTCTTTCACATCCGTGTTTGCGGTAGCGTATATCTGGGTTTTGAAGGTTTGCCGCGGCTCGAGAGTTTCGATATATGTCTTGGAAGCACCCGTTATATCAAAGCAGTCGGGAACAAAGGGTCTTATTGAAATGTCTGACAGTGCCTTACCCGTGTTGTTTGTAACGGAAACAGAGATGGTAACGCTCTCGCCTGTAAGGTATTCTTTTTGGTTAAGAGATATTTTTATATCAATTCCGCTGTCTTCAGTGCTTGCAAACGAAGGAAATATCGCGGCAAAAAAGATAAGTGCCGATACTGCGATAAGCAAAGTCGCGCGGAAAAAATATGAATAAAAACGGTGAACAGCCGTCATAGCTATTTTCCTCCGTGTGGGTGAGATCTGAAATGAAAACAAATATAATTATACAATTATATTTTATCACTTATAAGCGTGTTTGTCAACTGTAAGAGGAAATAAGTGGGAAATTAATATAACTTTTATGCGAAAATAACAGGTTTTTTGATAATTTAAATTTTTGCGCCCGACGTACTTTTCCTTGACAAAAGAGAAGATACTTGGTATAATTGTAAAGAACGAAAGTTCGGAATTGCTCTCAGAGCAAAACCGACGCTTCGCAGTCGCAAAACCGACGCTTCGCAGTCGCAAAACCGACGCTTCGCGTCGGTTGGCAGTTTCGCTATCGGACAGCCGTCCGATTTTTCGCTTCGCGAAAAACGCAAACTGTACCCTTCGGATGTAATAATATTTATTTTTAGTAAAGTTTTTGAAATTCTTAGAAACTTTTTTCAAAAAGTTTCTAAGCGGGTTTCAAGGGCAGAGCCCTTGGCAAAGCCCCAAGAAAAGGAGATAAAAATGGCAACAATTTATGAGCTTGAGCGCGAGCGTAGATATAATACGGCAAAGAGAGCGCTTTTTGATAAACTTTATTCTTCACTTAATTCAAAGCAGAGAGAGGCGGTTTATACTATAAACGGGCCGCTTCTTGTTCTTGCAGGCGCGGGAAGCGGTAAGACCACCGTGCTTGTAGAGAGGATAGGCTACATAATCAGATACGGAAACGCGTATAAACACGAAACACCCGCAAGCGAGATAACCGATGAAGATATTATGCGCCTCGAAAGAGCAATAAACGCTCCGAAAGAGGAGATCGCGGCAGTTCTTGAAGGCTGTGCGGTGTCGCCCTGTCCTCCGTGGTCGGTGCTTGCAATCACATTTACGAAAAAAGCGGCGGGCGAGATGAAGGAGCGTCTTGAAAGAATGCTCGGACCTGCGGCAAATGAGGTTTGGGCGGGAACTTTCCACTCGGTGTGCGTAAGACTTCTCAGACGCTTCGGCACGCAGATAGGTCTTGATAATAACTTCACGATTTACGACGATACGGATTCTCTGAAGCTTATGAGCACGGTAATGAAAGAGAAAAATATCGACGATAAGGTTCTTCCCGCCAAAAACGTGCTGAACGTTATAGGACGCCTTAAGGATAAGCTCACTACTCCCGAAGAATTTGCACTTCAGGCGGATGCAAGCCGCGATTTCGGTATGCGACGCACGGCAGAGCTTTACAGAGAATACGCAAAACGCCTTAAAGAAGCAAATGCGGTCGATTTTGACGATATTATTATGCGCACCGTCGAGCTTCTTACTGTGAGCGCGGAGGTTAGAGAATTTCTCGGAAAGCGCTTCAGATATATTTCGGTTGATGAGTATCAGGATACGAACTATGCGCAGTTTATGCTTGCTTCTCTTATCGCGGGCGGCAGAAGAAACCTTATGGTCGTAGGCGATGACGACCAGAGTATTTACCGCTTCAGAGGGGCGACTATTGAAAATATACTGAGCTTTGACAGAACTTATGCAGACGCGCAGGTGATAAAGCTTGAACAGAATTACCGTTCGACAAGCGTTATTCTCGATGCGGCAAATGCGGTCATCGCAAATAATACGAACCGTAAGGGTAAAGAGCTTTGGACAAGCAAGGAGGGCGGTGAAAAGATCACTCTCGCAAAGCTCGATGACCAAAACGAAGAGGGAAATTACGTCGCGGATATGATAAACGCTATCTGCCGTAAAAATAATAAGACTTACGGAGATTTTGCCGTGCTTTACCGCACACGCGCACAGTCAAACGCACTTGAAAAAGCACTTGTGCGCGCAGGAGTGAAATATTACATAGTAGGCGATACACGATTCTATGACCGCAAGGAAATAAAAGATATTCTTGCATATCTTCAGCTCGTTTCAAACCCGAACGATAATATCAGACTTATGCGTATAATAAACGTTCCGCGCCGTAAGATAGGCGAAACTACGGTAGATGCAGTTGCGCAGATAGCTGCGGCAGAGGGACGTTCTATGTTTGACGTAATCAAGGACTCGGCAAAATATACCGCACTTTCAAAGTCTGCAAAAACGCTGACCGCATTCTCCGATCTTATAGAAGCGCTCCGCAGGGAAGCAAACAATAAAAATCTCCCCGATTTTGTTGAATGTGTGCTCGATATGACAGGATATTTGCAGATGCTCCGTGACGGCGGAGAGGCGGAGGCTGAACGCTGTGATAACGCAAGGGAGCTTATATCCAACGCGCTCGAATATGCAAACGAGATGCTTGGCGGCGATATAGCCCCCGACCCGCTTGCAGAGGAAGAACCCTCTGCCGAAAATCAGGGTATAAGATTCACTTCAGAGGAAGCGGAAAAAACGAAGGCAATCGACCTTCTCGGCGGATTTTTGGAGGACGTTGCACTCGTTTCGGACGTTGATAAGCTTGAAGATGACGCGCAGGCTGTTGTGCTTATGACTGTACATAGCGCAAAGGGTCTCGAATTCCCGGTTGTATTTCTCACGGGAATGGAGGAAGGACTTTTCCCCGGATACCGATCACAGACCGATATGGCAGAGCTTGAGGAGGAGAGAAGACTTGCCTACGTTGCTATCACAAGAGCAAAGGAAAAGCTTTATATAACCTACGCGAAAAACAGAATGCTCTTCGGACGCACGCAGTTCTCGACAGAGTCGCAGTTTGTAAAGGAAATTCCTCAGCATCTTATTGAAAGTAATCTTTCGATGCGCGAAAAGGCATCTGAAATCGAGGCTGTTCAGACCGCGCAGGCGAGAAAGACCTTCGATCGAAGCACCGTAAAGACAAAAGCTAATGAGGGCGGCGATCAGTTCGCTGCAGGTGACTGCGTTCGCCATAAGATTTTCGGACGCGGAATCGTACTTTCGGCAACGAAAATGGGCGCTGACGTGCTTTACGAGGTTGCTTTTGATACCGTAGGCACGAAAAAGCTTATGGGAAGCTACGTTAAGATGACGAAGGAGTAAATTAGATATGGATAATTCAGAAAATCTCGGACTTCGGGAAATGCAGGAAATGCAGAAAGTACTGCAGGAAAAATATTTGGATAAATGGGGCGGTCTTTCACCCGAAAAAGCGATGAGCAAAATGCTTTGGATGATCGCAGAGATCGGAGAAGCGGCTCAGATAATAAAGAAAAAGGGCGACGGCGGTATTATGAACGACAGCGAAGTCAGAAAAGATTTTGTCGAAGAAATGTGCGACGTGCTTATGTATTTTAACGACGTGCTGATAAGCTACTCGGTAACTCCCGAGGAATTTGCAAAAATTTATATCGAAAAGCACAACAAAAATATGAAAAGATGGTAAAAGTCGATTTTTTATGAAAAATATTGACAACTTTACCGCACTGTGATATACTTTGTGCAAGTAACCGAAATAAATAAACAAGATGAAAGGAAAGGTAAATATCGTGAATACTTTCAGAAAAATACTTTCGCTCGTTTTGGTAGTTCTTATGCTTGCGAATACTTTTGCAGTATTTGCCGAAACTGTTGCGGAAAAAGGGCAGACCTTTACGGTAAACGATCTTTATAAGACTATGTCGGCACCGGGAAGCGCACCCCGAACCTTTGAAACTTGGATAAAGGTTGATAAGAACGCTCCTTCGACGCGTCTTGGAATACTGTTCGGAAATTTCGGCGGCGCGGCTGAATTTTCGGCTATAAATTTCGAGATACGCAACAACGGAAACCCGTATATCTACTGGAATGCTAAAACCGTTGAATTTGCTAACGTTGATCTTCGAACAGGTGAAAAGCTTCACCTTGCCATCGTTACTACAGTATCAGAGGCGCGCTGCTATATCAACGGCGAGCTTAAGCAGACGATAAAGGCAACACTTGCAGATATTCCTTCCAATAAAATGAACAACTTCGTTATTGGCGGAGATTTCCGCAGTGGTAACGTACAGTATCTTAAGAACACGGAGATCTACTCTGTTTCGGTATATTCGGACAGTAAGACCGAAGATAAAATAAAAGCTGATATGACTTCAGTAGATTATAAAGACAGCGCACTTCTTGCTTCTTATGATATGACGGCAGCGGGTAAGGAGCGTCTTCGCGATTACTCTGCAAATGAAAACCACCTTATCTATACCAATTCGGCAGATAAATCCAAAAACGAATCTTACCTTGAAACAGAAGAGATAAAAGGCGGATTTGAATTCCCCGTAACAGATACTTACAGAATGGATAAGGTTACGGAAAAGCTTCCCGCTACATTCGAGGCAACAGTATGCTTCCCGAAAACTATGACAGCTTCACAGCGCGGCGGTGTTATTATAGGAAACTTCGGAAGCGCTACAAGATGTATAAACTTTGAAGTGTATTCAAACGGGGCTCCCAGACTTTATTGGGTATCGCCGAGCGGATCTATAAGTAATTTCGTATTTAACAGCGTCAATCTTTACACAGGCGAATGGACACACGTTGCAATAGTAATTGATAATATGAAGATTCATTGTTACGTAAACGGTGAGCTTAAGCAGACGCTCAAGAGTTCAAGACTTTCGCAGGATCCCTGCGTAGAACCGTTCGTAATAGGCGGCGACCTTCGCTCGGGTAACGAACAATATTTCAAGGGTAAGATAAAATCCCTTGCCATTTATTCGGACGCCCGTACAGCTGACGAGATCAAGGCTGACAGCAAGGCAACTGCAGTAGATAAGGATGCACTTATCGCGGCGTACGATTTCTCCAAGATAGAAGAGGGAAGTACTCCCGATAAAATAGCAGACCTCGGAAACGGCGGAAACGATATCAAGCTCTACACGACTTGGCTCGATTCCATTCCCGAAACAAAGGAATATGCGTATTCCTTTGCGGTTGTCGGCGATACACAGATAATTGCCGAGAGTTACCCCAATAAGTTTGCTGATATATACGATTGGATAGTTGATAACGCAGATGACAAGAAGATAAAATTCGTACTCGGTCTCGGCGATATCACAAACTCGAATTCGAGCAAAGAGTGGACTATCGCAAAGGCGGGTATTGCAAAGCTTGACGGCGTTGTTCCGTACAGCCTCTGCAGAGGTAACCACGATTCGTCGGGAAGCTTCAACAATGCGTTTGCAACAACTCCGTATAAGGATCTTATAGACGGTCAGTACGGAAAAACTCTTGAAAATACGTGGCGCGAGCTTGTTGTGGGCGAAATTAAATACCTTATATTTACTCTTGATTACGGTGCAAATGACGCTGTACTTAAATGGGCGGGTGATATAATCGCCGAGCATCCCGAGCATAACGTAATTATAACCACACACGCTTATCTTTACAGAGACGGAACAACACTTGACCAGGGCGACGTTTGTCCTCCTGCTACAACAGGCGGAAGCAATAACGGCGACCATATGTGGGATAAGTTCATATCTCAGTATGAAAATATCAAGCTCGTTCTTTCGGGACACGATCCGTGTGATAAGGTAGTAGTTACACAGACAAAGGGTGTTCACGGAAATATCGTAACACAGATGCTTATCGACCCGCAGGGTGTTGACGCGGCACAGGGCGCTACCGGACTTGTAGCTATGCTTTACTTCTCGGAGGACGGCAAGGACGTTTCGGTTGAGTATTATTCTACCGTAAGAGATAAGTATTTCCTTACCGAAAATCAGTTTGAAATGACAATTGAAACGGTAGGAAGCAAGAACGAAGGCGACATCGTAACAGACGTTACTCCCGAAGATATCGGCGGAAACGTACAGCAAAGCGACGAAAACAAGGAGAAAGAAGACGATAAGACTCCTATATACGTTGCTGTGGCTTGTATTTTCATAGGTGTTTCGCTGATTACGGCTGTTCTTGTTACGAGAAAGAGAAGAAATAAATAAAACAGAAAATCCACGACTTTAGTCTCGGGTGCTAAAGGACAGTTTTAATATAATACAGCCTCGGCAGGGAGTTTCCTTGCCGAGGCTTTTAGTATGCACAACCAAAAGTTGTAAAATCCGCCCGTAAATAAACTTTGCGGTTCTTGAAATTGCAAAAAATATTTGCTATAATATAGTCAAGATAAGCGCTTATCAATCTAAATAAAGGTGGATTGAATTTATGGAAATTAACTTGAAAGAAAAATTACGTGCGTTGAGACAGCAGAAAAATATTACCCAAGAAGCCCTCGCCAACCATCTCGGAATCACACCTCAATCTGTAGGAAAGTGGGAGCGAGGTGAAGGTTTTCCGGATATTACTTTGTTACCCAAAATCGCTTTTTATTTTGATGTGACTGTTGATGAATTGCTTTGCGTAGATCAAGTAAGAGTAGAAGAAGCGATTTGTGAATATCAGCGACAAAGTAAAATTTGCTGTCAAAACGGTGAAAATCAGAAAAATCTTGAAATCTGGGAAAAGGCATATTCTGAATTTCCGAAGGATTGCCGCGTTATCGAAGGTCTTATGC
>SVSP01000015.1 GCA_015064255.1 Oscillospiraceae bacterium | reverse complement strand
GCCAAGGAAAAGGGATAGGAGTATGAGGAAAGGGAAAAAACTTCGGCGTTTGAGATGGTTTTTCCCTTTCCTCAGTTAATCTTTATGATTTTATCTACACTTTGACAGCAGTTATCAACTGCTGTTTTTATATAAAAATCACTTTGAAATATATCTTGTTGCCTGTGTTGTAAACAGGTTTTGATATTTTCCGCCAAGAGCCATAAGCTCCTCGTGAGTGCCCTCTTCGATAAGCCGACCTTCCTCAAGAACGATTATTTTGGATGCGTTTACAGCGCTTGATAGTCTGTGAGATACGAAGAGAGTGGTCTTTCCTTTGCAAAGCTCGGTAAATTCGTTGTAGATCTCGTTTTCGGCTATAGGGTCGAGCGCGGCGGTGGGCTCGTCCAGAATGAGTATGTCCTTCATACCGTAAAATGCACGCGCTATCGCAATCTTTTGCCATTGACCGCCTGAAAGCTCAGCACCGTTGGCTTCAAATACACGCGTAAGCGGGGTGTCGTACTTTTCGGGAAGAGCATCTATAAACTCGTGGGCATTCGCATTTTTCGCCGCCCCCTCAAGCTCTGCGCTGTCAAATTCTCTGTCGATGTCTCCGAAACGTATGTTGTCCTTTACAGAATAAGCATAGCGTCCGAAATCTTGGAATATTATGCCGAATATAGAGTAGAGATCTTTTGTGGAATATTCTCTCAGATCTTTACCGTCGAGCAGGATCTGTCCTTCGGTGGGGTCATAGAGACGTGTCATCAGCTTGATAAGCGTAGTTTTACCTGCACCGTTAAGACCGACCATAGTTACGTTGTCACCGGCATTTATCTTAAGATTTATGTGAGAAAGTATTATCTTGTCACTTTCGGGGTAGGAGAATGAAACGTCCTTGAATTCGATGGAATGTCCTATTCCGCGTTTGGGCGGCTCCGCGGGTTTTTCGGGAGACGTTATTTGCGGCTTTTCATTAAGGAAGGATATAAGGTTATCTATGAACAGCGTGCCTTCGTATATTGTTGCCGAGGTCGTAATGAGCGTTGTTATTTCGTTTGCGATAGTGATGATTGCAGAGGTATAGAGCGAAAAATCACCGATAAGATATACTCCGTCATATACAAGCTTGGCAATATAAATGTAGCATAGGCAGTTCGTTATGACAGATACAAGCATAATTATGATCTGTAATACGTGTTCTTGTATAATAAGTCTTTTAAGACCTGTATAATATCTTGTAAATGAATTTTTAAAGCTGTCAACAAGAGTATCGGTAAGCGAAAAAATTCTTATTTCCTTAGCTGCAGCGGGATTTACTACTCGATTGGAGTAATAGTTCATTTCGCGGCGTTCTTTGCTGTTTTGCTTTACGTATTCGACGTTCTTTTTTCTGTACACAAAGTTTATTATAGTGGACGGAACTGTTACAATAATTATTGCAAGTGCAGCGATCGGAACGTTAGACATAAGAATTATAAGATATGAAGTAAGCGAGATAGCGTTAGAAACCATTTTAAAGGTATCCCGAAGAATTGCGACCGGACGTGTTCCTGCTTCGCGGTTGGCATTTTCAAGCTTTTCGTAAAATTCGGGAGTATCGTATGCGGAAATATCAATTTCCTTTGATTTTTCCATAATGAGAATTTTTACAGTTTTTACGACCTGTTCACCGGTTATACGCGAAGTATATGCGGAGAGTCTTCCGGCAAGGCGATTTAACGTGCGGAAGAGAAATAGGAAAATAATAAAGAAAAGAACCTTGCTTTCCGAAAAATCACCGACAACCTCTCCTGCAGTCCTGCTTACGATGATAAGCTGCAAAGAGTTCAGTATTTGCTTTGATATAAGAGAAGAAATTACAGGCACAATACCTTGTACTATTGCAACAATTATCATACAGAAAAGTATTATAGGATTACTTTTCCATACAAGTCCGAAAGAATAGAAGAATCTGTATAATGCGGCACTCGTTTTTTCTAATAATGCTTTCATATTATCTTGACCTCCATTATTATCGAATCCTTTTTAATGATACTACAATTTGTCAGAATTGTCAATAAAAGAGCTGCTTTTTTGTTGAAATTGACGAAGCAATTAAAGCTGAGAAGAATAAAAAATAATATATCGGCGTTCAGCAGTATAAATGAATTGTTTGATCCGTCAATAAATGCACTTCAATTTTGTTGAAATTAACGAAAAGTTTGACACCGAAGCAAAGAAAAAAGCATTTATGACCTCGAACTGTCATAAATGCTTTTGAAAGTGAAAGAAATATCTTAAGATCAAGAGAATTTGTTTGAAAGCCTTAAATTATCGGCAATCATCGCGATAAATTCGCTGTTTGTGGGTTTTCCTCTGTTATTCTGAATAGTGTATCCGAAATACGCGTTGAGCGTATCGAGATCTCCTCTGTCCCACGCAACTTCAATAGCGTGTCTGATTGCGCGTTCAACACGTGACGAGGTCGTCTGATACTGTTTTGCAACAGAAGGGTAGAGAATTTTCGTAACCGAGTTTATTATGTCATTGTCGTTTATGGTCATAAGTATGGCGGTGCGAAGATACTGATACCCCTTGATGTGCGCAGGAACTCCGATCTGATGGATAACCTTCGTTACCTGCGCTTCTATGTCGTTGCCGATATTCGGCGATGCGCTTGTCGGTGTTTTTGACGTCCTCTTTTTTGCCATTATCCTGAGTATCCTCTGACCGAGACTTTGGAAGTCTATCGGTTTAAGTATGCAGTATTCGGCTCCCGATTCGCTTGCCTCAAAAAATACGTTCTGATTGTTTACGATCGACATAACGATAAAAGACGGCGGCATATCGGGTGAAAAATTCATCGCGAGCGCACTTTTTATAATGTGAACCGAGTCAAGCCTCGACATCCATATATCGAGAAGAACGATGTCGGGGTGAAGACTTTCGATCTTGTGAAGTGTGTCTTCGCCGTTGTTTGCTTCCGCAATATCACGGTAACCGAGTGCGTAAAGACCTTCTTTGCATCCGCGTCTGAAATCTGCGCTTTCGTCAGCTATTAATATCTTGATTTTTGATTCCATATCTTTTTACTCCCATATGTAGTGTTTTGTTGACACTAATATATTACCATATTTTACCAATTAATGCAATTGACATTACACCCAAACTTTAGATATAATTTTTGGTAATAATTGCCAAAAATTGCCAATTTGGTAAATAAGAGATAGAAGATACAGTTTAGCTGTCGTGATGTTTTGTAAAAAATCCGCGAAGATCCATATAATATTTACCATTGTCAAGTTTTTTGAAACCGACAGCGGTAGCAAGACGGGGTTCAACGCGATCGGGATATGCGAGATAAGCATCGTGAGTTCCGCAAAGATCGACAAAATTAAGAAGAGATCTTCCCATTATGAACATAGCTTCAAAATCGTCGATGCCATCGGGAGAGCGAAGGTCGTAAATATATGCTCCGTCCTTTTTGAAGGAAAACTGTGCGACACCGAGAAGTGTTCCGGGTGTTTCGTCGCTTATAGTGGGATTGTCGGGAATTTCGGGAGTGTCGTAAGCGGCGTATGCAAGCGCGTCTGGGATAAACTCGACAGAGCAGAGCTCACAAACCTGCTTTTGAACCTCTTTAGTCTGAATAGCGTGTATTCTAAGCATAAAAACCTCTGAATGTTAAAATATAAAATAATTACTGATAAAGTCCCGCGGCTTTTTTGAGCTCTCTTACCTCGTCCATAGTGAGATAACGCCAAGTACCGCTTTTAACGTCAAGAGAAAGATCTCCGAGCGCGACTCGTTTAAGAGCTTTTACGTTAAGACCGACTTTTTCGCACATTTTGCGAATCTGACGGTTTTTGCCCTCGTAAAGAACCATTTCAATAACGGAAGAAGTTTCGCTGTGGCGAATAAGTCCGCATTGAACGGGCATAATTTTTACACCCTCGATCTCATCGACCTCGGCAAGCTCTGCGACCTTTGCACGGTTAATATCGCCTTCAACTTTTACGTTATATATTTTGGGTATAAGATGACGGGGATGCGTAAGTGCGTTAGTCAGCTCACCGTCGTTTGTCATAAGAAGAAGACCTTCTGAATTCATATCGAGTCTTCCGACGGGATATACGCGAGTTTTAACGTCGGATACAAGCTCGGCAACGGTTTTTCTTCCTTTTTCGTCGCTCATAGTGGTAACGTAACCCGTAGGCTTGTTGAGCATAACGTAAGTGTAGTGGAAATTATGCTTTTTGCCAACGGGAACACCCCGACACAGTATTTTGTCGTGTCGGGGGTCTATTTTTGTACCGATTGTTGCGACTTCGCCGTTTACGAGAATTTCACCTGCTTCAATAGCCTTTTCTGCGGCTCTTCTTGACATAATTCCGCAGTCTGAAATAAACTTCTGAAGTCTGATCTTTTCCATCGGAGATTACTTTCCTTCCGTTTCTGCTGTTTCTTCTGTCTTTTCGTCAGAAGCAGCTTCTTCGCTTACTTCGGGAGCTGCCTCGGGCTTGTCCTTTGCAAAGGTAGCCTTAAACTTCTTTATGATGTCAGGGGAGCGTTCGATGAGGTCGAATACGGAGTCGATCTTATCGGGCTTCTGAGGAGCGCTCATACCGAGGAAGGAAACTTCTCCGTTTGGTTTAACAACGAGAAATCCTACGGGAGTGATCTTGATGCCTGTTCCGCCGCCACCTGCGAAGTTTACGCTCTGTGATTTTTCTGTTGTGCGCTTTCCGAGGTTGTCAACTCCGCCCGATGCGAATCCTACGGAAACGTTTGTTACTGGAATAATTGTTACACCGTTTGCTGTGTTTATCGGTTCACCCACTACTGTGTTTACGTCAGCAATCTCTTTGATGCTGTTAAGTGCTGTTTCAACGATGTCGCCGAGCTTTTCGCGGCCGTTTTCTTTTACGTTTTCGTTCATTTGGAAATCCTCCTTGTGTTTATAACTTTAGCAAATTTTATGTTTTTTATTTTTATTATCCGATTTTTCGTCGGGTTCTTTTTTAACTTTGAATTTCATTAATTTCTTGAGAAGCTTGATAGCGCCTCGAATGATAATATAAATAATTCTCCAAACTCCGAAAGAAATATACATATGAAGGTCGATCGTTGTTTTTTCTGCAAGAAAATCGCAGTCAACCTTTACTTTTCTTACTTCACGGTCGGAAAGCTTGAAATTACCCATAAGTACCGTGAGAAAATAAGCGGCGCTTTGAGAAATTATTCCGTAACGCACGGCAGTATCTGCAGGATCGCTCGAAGCAACAGTCAGACTAAAGCGCTTGAAGCGAAGCCGTGTATTTCTGAATATCGGATGAAGAAGCTCTTTAAAAAATACCGATAAAGCGTCGAGCAGGTCTTCCACGTCATCGGGAAATTTAAAATTGAATTTCTTCTTTGGTGCATTTTCGGAATTTGCTTTTGCCGCTTCTTTCGCTGCCTTTTTGGCGGCGGCTTTTTCTCTTTTCTTTTGCAGAGCCTTTTCGGCTTTTTTGTTTCGCTTTTCAATAGCTTTTTTTGTGTATTTTCGTTTTTTTGGACTGCTTCTGTTTATCGTATCTACAAGCTTGATGCTTATAAAAAAGGTACGGAGCTTAACAGTCACGCCGTTATTGCAAATGAAAATTATATGCACACGCCAAAAGATTATTGCAAGTATTATAGCTATGGGGATCAAATATTTTATAAATTCATCCAAATCATATTCCCCCTTTTGGTATTTTTATGTGATTATAAAATTTCGGTTTCCTGTTCTGTCATATCTTCAGCATTATTGGTTTCGACGTTATTTTCGTCTTCCTCAAGCGCAAGCATACTTATCTGCTCCTCGCTCTGTTCGCTTTTTTCGTCGTAGTCGGGAAGCTCGTGAAGCGAGGAAAGACCGAAGCAACGGAGAAAATCGTCGGTCGTGCCGTAAAGAATAGGCTTACCGGGCGCGTCAAGTCTGCCCTTAGCTTCGATAAGATGTCTATCACAGAGCGTTGATACGGGGTATGAGGAATCCACACCGCGTATCTTTTCGATCTTAGCTTTTGTAATTGGCTGATTGTAAGCAACGATAGCAAGTACTTCAAGAGATGAGTTTGAAAGTCTGCCCTCGCGTCTTATTCCGAGAGCCTTTCGTACGTACTGCTCAAACTCTTCTTTTGAGCAAAGCTGACAGGAATCCGAAACAATGATAAGACGTATTCCGCGGTTGCTGAGTTCAAGTGAATTCTGCAGCTCGGTAACAGCCTTTCTGACAGTAAGTACTGACGTTTCAAGAACCTCGGCAAGCTTCTTGAAGCTTACGGGGTATCCTGCCGCAAAGAGTATGGATTCTATTATCTGAGCGCAGGATTCGATGTCAAGCTCCTGCGTTTCGGGCATATTTTCGTTATCTAATGTGTTTGTCATTAAAAAATTACCTCACGGAGATTTTTTACTCGGGCAGACCGCCCTCGGAAATAGGGTTGTCCGTTATGTCATCGGGCGTGATAAGACGGAGCTTGGGCATTTCTGGGTCGTCGGAAAAATCAGCAGTTATCTTCTGTGATTTCATAAGCTCCAAAATGGCGAGAAAGGTTGCAACAAGCTCGGAACGGCTCGTACAATCGGTGAAAATGTTGTCAAGCGACACAAATTCTTCGGTAGTGATCCTGTTAATTACGATAGTTATCTTTTCTGTTACGGGAGCAGGCTCGCGTGTCAGAATAACAGAAAGGGAAGCACCGATCTCTTCGTTTTTTGCCTCTTCAAAAAGCTTTTTACGGAGAGCCATTCGCTCGAAAGCCTTTACAAGAAGCTCGATATCCTGATTTTCGGGAATATCCTCGCAAGGCGGAACGTCATCGGTGTCCTTTGCAAATCTTCCGGAAAATGTGCTGTAAAGATGAGCAAGCCCTTCGGCTGCACGCTTGGCGCGCTGATATTCGATAAGCATTTCGGCAAGCTCTGCACGCGGGTCTTCTGCTTCTTCTGTGCTTTCGGGCTTGGGAAGAAGCATTCTGCTCTTTATAAGCATAAGGCGGCTTGCCATTTCAAGAAATTCTCCCGCGACTTCCATATCAAGCTCGGTAAGCTTTTCGATATATTCCATATACTGCTCGAATATAAGCGAAATAGGGATATCGTAGATATTTATTTTGTTTTTCGCGATAAGCGCAAGCAAAAGATCAAGCGGACCCTCGTATATTTCAAGCGTGAAATTCAGCTTATTTTCAAGGACTTCGTTATTTTCCGCCAATATGTCGGTAGTTGTGTTTGTCATAATATAAGACCTATTATCCATTCCATACCATAAATTATTCCATTGGTGATTTTGGTGAAGGGAAGAGAGAGCGCACCCGTTGCAATAGCAATAAGGACAGCGAACATAATTATACGTTCGTATTTCATTATAGAGAAATAATATCTGTCGGGTAAAAACGCAAAGAGTATTCTCGAGCCGTCAAACGGCGGTATGGGGAGAAGATTGAACACCGCGAGAAATACGTTCATATAGCAAAAATTATCTAAAAACATCAACGTTGCCCACAAAGGATATGACAGTTCATACGTGTGCGTTTTTTCGAGAATAAAAACTATAACATAAAAGATGAAAAGACTTATGAATCCGAGAATAAGATTCATAATCGGACCTGCGGCGGCAGAAACAGCCATTCCTTTTTTGGGATCCTTAAAGTAACGCGGGTTTATCGGAACAGGATTTGCCCAACCGATGCCGACAAGAAACATAAGAAGCATTCCGATAGGGTGAAAATGCTTTATCGGATTAAGTGTAAGGCGTCCCATATATTTTGCCGTCGGATCGCCGAGCTTATAAGCCGCATATCCGTGTGCATATTCGTGGAAAGTGAGCGCAATAAGCACGGTCGGGATGGTAAGCAGCATAATGAGCAGTATTTCGCTAAACTCATAACTGCCCGTAAAGTATCTGAGCATTTATTTTACCGTAACTTTCTTTGATAGTCTTGTTTAAATATCGTTTTGAATAATATCGTCAACAGTTTCGCGCTTTATTGCAAGGCGGTCCTCGCCGTCCTTTATAATAACGAGCGCGGGTCGGGGAACACGGTTGTAGTTTGAAGCCATCGAGTAGTTGTATGCGCCGGTAACGGTAACAGCAAGAATGTCGCCGCGCTCTGCTTTTTGGAGATTCATATTTTCTCCGATGAGATCGCCCGATTCACAGCATCTTCCTGCGATACTGCAAACGAGATTTTTGGGCTTTTCCGCTTTGTTTGCAATAAGAGCCTCATATTTTGACGCGTAGAGCGCGTATCGCGGATTGTCTGTCATACCGCCGTCAACTGTAACGTATGTTCTGAAATCTCCGATGTTCTTAACAGAGCCGACCGTATAGAGGGTAACACCGGCAGAAGCAACAATAGATCTTCCGGGCTCCATAAGGATGTGCGGACGGTCAAGCGAGAGCATTTTGCAGAATACGGTAAGCTTTTCTCCGAGAATACGGATGCTTTCGGTAACGTCAATGTGATCGTCACTTTCCGTGTAGCGTACGCCGAAGCCGCCGCCTATGTTGAGATATTCGGGTGAATATCCGAACTTTTCTTTCATATCGGCAGTAAAACGGAGCATAACCTCAAGCTGGTCGATGTATGGCTGAATTTCAAATACCTGAGAGCCGCAGTGGCAGTGGTATCCGATAACTTCAAGCGCGGAAAGAGAAAGTGCGTGAGCGATAAATTTCTCTGCCTGACCCGTTTCGATAGGTACACCGAATTTGGAATCAAGCTTTCCCGTGGATATGGCGCGCAGACTGTGACAGTCTATGTTGGGCGTTATGCGAAGAAGAACCCTTGCCTTTTTATCAAGCTCGGTTGCGATACGCTGAATAGCATCAAGCTCGTCAAAGCATTCTACAACGAAGCTTCCGACACCGTAAGTAAGAGCCGCACGTATCTCCTCGTCGGTCTTGTTGTTTCCGTGAAAACAAATACGAGAAGGCGTATATCCTGCTTTAACGGCAGTATAAAGCTCACCGATAGAAACTACGTCGGTGTTTATATCTTCTTTTTCTATAATTCTGTATATTTCTTTGAATGAAAGTGCCTTTGATGCGTAATAAACGGCACTTTTATCCGAAAAATATTTTTTTACAGCATCGTGATATTCACGGCAACTCTTTGCGATATCGTTTTCGTTGAGAATATAAAGAGGAGTTCCGTATTTTTTTGCAAGCGCTACTGTGTCAGCACCGCCGAGAGTAAAATGACCGCTGTTGTTTATGCCGTATGAGGGATGGAGCATTGAATGAGATTCCTTTCGGTAGAAGTTTCCTTGGTTTTAATTTAATATCGAGAGAATTTCGCGAAGAACACAGTCTTTGCCTTCTCCGCTGAGAGAAGAAAAGGGAATTACCTTTACAGACTCGAGAAGCGGATGGCTTGCAAGAAATTCGAGCATCTTGGTTCTCTCGGTCTTGTTGAGCTTGTCGCACTTTGTCGCTACGACAAAGAACGGGATACCCGACTGTCTGAGATAGTCAAGCATCATTTCATCGTCTGCGGTAGGACCTACCTTAAGATCTATAAGCTGAATGGTCGCGGCGATTTTTTCGCTGCCTTTTACGAAATAATCGTTTGTAAGAGCTGACCATTTTGCCTTGTCCGCAGGATTTCTTTTTGCAAATCCGTAGCCGGGAAGGTCAACGAGATAAAGAGATGAGCTGACGTCGTAGAAGTTTATAGTTATCGTTTTGCCGGGACTTGAGCTGACTCTTGCGAGATTTTTACGTCCGATAAGCGAATTTATAAGAGAACTTTTTCCGACGTTGGAGCGTCCCGAAAGAGCGATCTGCGGAAGATTGTCTTTGGGAAACTGCGAGGAAAGTCCGGCAGTTATTTTAAGATTTGTTTTGCTGAAATCGACTTTCATTGTTCAAAAGTCCTCCGAATAAGAGTTGAATACTGTGAATTCGTCAGCGAGCGACAGCACCCGATGTCAGAGTTTCGCTTGCTTTTCCCGAAACGATGGGAATGATTCTGTCGGAATCTTCGGTCGCTGCGCTTTTTTCGGGAATTATAAGAGCACCTGCAATAACGTCGTCAACCGTTTCGCAAAGCACGAATTCAACGTTTTCGCGAACGGCGATATCGGTCTTGTCAATGTCGCGCGCGTTGTCTTTGGGAATAAATATACGCTTAACGCCCGCAAGATAAGCCGCCATAGACTTTTCGCGGAGCCCGCCGATCGGAATGACCTTTCCGCGAAGCGAAACCTCACCCGTCATTGCGATGTCGCGGCGTGCGGGATACTTGCCAAGCTCACTTATAAGAGCAGTAACGAGTGTAACGCCTGCACTCGGGCCGTCCTTCGGAACAGCGCCCTCGGGAAAGTGTATATGTATATCCTTGTTTTTGTAGAAATCGGGATCGATTCCGAGCTTTTCTGCGCGCTGACGTACAATGCTTACTGCAATTCGAGCAGATTCCTTCATAACGTCACCGAGCGAGCCTGTAAGCTCTACCTTGCCCGTACCGGGCATAGAGATAACCTCGACTTTGAGCATATCTCCGCCGGCATCGGTATAAGCAAGACCGTTTACAACGCCGATCTCGTCATTTTCGGCAAGCTTTTCGGGTATTATCTTTTCGGGACCGAGAAATTCGTGGAGATTTGCCGCTTTTACGGTGATCTTCTTAATTTCTTCGGGATTTTCTACCATTTTGCGTGCAACCTTGCGGCAGATCGAAGCAATTTCTCTTTCAAGATTTCGGACACCCGCTTCGCGCGTATACGCTTCGATGATTTTTAGTATCGCGCTGTCGTCAATGCGAAGATCCTTCTTGGTAAGTCCGTGAGCCTTAAGCTTTTTGGGAATAAGATGATTTTTTGCGATAGAAAGCTTTTCTCGTGCAGAATAACTCTTCATTTCGATAACTTCCATACGGTCGAGAAGGGGACGCGGGATCGTATCAAGAGTATTTGCCGTGGCTATGAAAAGACATTCGGAAAGATCGAAGGGAAGTTCAATAAAATGATCTCTGAAAGCCTTGTTCTGATCGGGGTCAAGAACCTCGAGAAGTGCAGATGACGGATCGCCGTGAGCATCGCGGGTGAGCTTGTCGATCTCGTCGAGCAGAATAAGCGGATTTGAAACTCCCGCCTGCTTGATAGCCGCAATAATTCTTCCGGGCATAGAGCCGACGTAAGTTTTTCTGTGACCGCGGATGTCAGATTCGTCACGCACACCGCCGAGCGCAACACGCACGTATTTGCGCTTAAGTGAACGTGCAATAGAAGCTCCGATAGACGTTTTACCCACACCGGGCGCACCCACAAGACAGATTATCTGATTTTTTATATCGGGCGTAAGGTTTTTAACAGCGATAAATTCAAGTATTCTTTCCTTAACGTCGTCAATTCCGTCGTGATCGGCGTCAAGAATTTTCTTTGCGGTAGCAACGCTCAGACAGTCGGATGTCTTCTTTTTCCAAGGAAGCTCAAGACAGGTGTCGATATATCCTCTTATAACCGCACTTTCGTGAGATGAATAAGGCTGCTTTGAGAGCTTGATGGTTTCTTTCGTGAGCTTTTCACGAACCTCGTCGGGGAGATCGGCATCGGCGATGCGCTGCATATATTCTGCAATTTCTTCGTCGTATTCCTCATCTTCGCCAAGCTCGTTTTTTATAACCTTGAGCTGTTCGCGCAGATAATAGTCGCGCTGATTTTCCTCAATAGCTTCTCTTGTCTTCTTGTGGATCTTCGCTTCCTCGCCGAGAATAACGAGCTCGCTTTCCATAAGAAGAGGAAGAAGCTCAAGACGGCGGATAGGATCGTATTCGTTGAGAAGAGTGAGCTTGTTTTCGGGGCGGAAAATAACGCTGCTTGCGATAAGATCTGAAAACATAGCAGGCGATTTCGTTGAACGGACCGCGCTTTCAAGCTCTTTTGAAAAGTTGGGGATCATCTTGGGATAGCACTCAAAAAGCTTGAGTATATCGCGTCTTAAAAGCTCGGAGCGCACACCGTCGTCGTCGAAGCGAAGAAGCTTGCAGGCAACCGATGCAAGATCGTAAGAATCCTGTCTTTTGATATCGATAAAATCGGCACGGCAGACACCTTCGAGAGTAATTACAGCGCTGTCGGGAGTAGAATGGGAGATCATTTTTACCTTTGCGATAATGCCGACCTTGCCGATAACTTCGCTGATTTCGTTGCCGTGTAAAAGAGTAAGTGCGAATATATTTGAATCCGATTGTTTAGCGGCTTCGCAAGCGGCGATAGCCTTGGAATCGGAAAGCTCTACGTTTGTCGGGATAGCGGGGAATACTACCGTATCTCCGATCACAACCAAGGGAAGTACCTTAGCCTTGATTTTTTCTGAATAAAGTGACACGTAATTTCTCCTTTAAAATGCTTAAAATGCTGTCGATAATAATATATCAATGTATTATATCATACCAAACATTAAAAATCAATAGTTTTATTATGAAAATAATGTTTATAAGGAGATAGCAGACAAAAAAGTGCCCCGCGCGGTGGCGCGGGGTTGGGGTGGGAGAGAAAATTTAATATCCTGTATGTCGTTGGGTTAATTCAAATATTGATTACCATCACCCATACATATAACATTTAATTGTGACTTTGTATTATTCGAAACAGCGAGCAAAGCGTTTGAAACGCTTTCCGAGATAGAATAGCCCTTATTAACGCTGTCCAGAAATTCATCAAGAAAAATGTCACAGACGATGGGGTCCGCCGGTTCGGCGATTCCGAGAACGAAATGCGCTCCCTGTTCGTAAGTTAGTTCTACCAAGCTTCCCATATTGCAATTTTTACCTGTATTACAGGATAAATACAGAACACATCTCAGAGATGCCAAAACATTACTGCTTTCGGGGTCAAGTCCCTGTATAGAGTAATAGTTTTTATTTGCCACATGGTCTGTTGTCGTTATTCTGCCGGTCAGCGCTCCGGTTTCATCATAAAAACAAAGACTTCCGTTTACTTTTCCTCCGCCTCCGTAATGACTGTTAAAAACGAAGATATCACTCGAAATCAAAGCATCTTTACCATCGTTTAAACTTGCATTTTTATGGTAATTTGCAGTATACCCAATGTTATTGAACGTATCTGCAAACGCAGCGTTTTGTCCGGTTGAATCGTAGGTTTGAGTGTCATTTTGGTACTTGAACGAGAACATATCCGCATTACCTTTATCTGCGCGTGAAAGAGACCAATAACAGGTACTGTCAAGCGTAGATTTGAGCGCAACGCTATCAGAGGATGTAGCAGCAAGATATTTTGAACCGTAACATATAAGATATAGTCCCTCGTACGGTTTCTCGTTGATTCGTCTTATTTCAAACTGCGTCTTGCTTGATCCCGTTTTGCGCAAATATACGTCACGTTCATTTGAAGTTACGTGCAAGCCCTTATCGTTTTCAAGCTCTGAAAAAAGGACCGATTCAATAGTGTATAGTCCTGTTGACCTTTGTGTAAGCTTCCATTGTTTACTTGCGTCGTCAGTGCGCGATGATAAGACTACATCTTTGCTGTTTGTGCTGATTTTGTTCGGAAGAGATAAAAGTTTATCGTATTCTGCATTCATTATATAATATTCTTCGTTGTTTACAATTCCGCGGGTGTCGTAAACTCTGATATAAACTGTTTGTTCATCCGAGTTACCGTTTTTGTCGTCATAACGTATTTCGCCTATTCCGGCAGAAACACCGACAATTGTGTGAGAATCACTGAATGTAATTGCATTACTGTTAACAACCAGAGAAACATGCGGGTCATTTTTTCTCAAAATTGAAAACTGAATACTTTCGCCTACGTTGATCCACGATTTCGTATAGGTGACTGATACTTCATTTCCCGATACAAACATAGTTGAAAATGATAATAACATTGTCACCGTCAAGAATAATGCTAAAACTTTTTTGAATTTCATTGTTTTTCTCCTTTTCTTAGTTGTTTTTTTCGATAGAACGTACCCTCTCGGCAACCTTTCATTGTTTCCATAATTATACTATCATTTTACAAAAATTTTGTCAACAATGCTTTCTTAATTCCCGTTAAAGATATTCTTAAGATTTGATTAAGATTTAAAAAATCTTCTCTGTACACGGACAAGACAGAAATTCGCCTCAGAATCCTTCTCTTGAAATGCCGAAAAAAGTACAAAATATGTGATAAACCAAGTGTCAAAAATCCGCGTAAGCTATATTATGGTACAAGGGAATGGTAAGAAATAAATTTCCTGATGCCGTAAAACTTGACGAGAAAATACAGAAATATAAAATCAAAGAAAATCAGTAAATTAACTGAAAAAAGGAGAGTTTCAGATGAATTATCAGAGAACTTGCAGAAGCGGCGGCTGTTATTCGTGTATGAGCAATATGCCGAGAATGTCACAGAGATATTCGTCCTGCGAAAATGAATCTCCCGCGTATAAGGATGCGGGAACTATGCACGGCGGTCATATGCATAGCGATATTATGCTCCCCACGGCAACCTCGCTTGCTATGGTATATTCGCCTGTTCAGGTATGGCGTGATATCTATGACCTCGAATGTGCGCTTGAGAGGGGAACACTCTTTGCAGAACTCGATAAACCGCTTGTGTGTGCAGGAAAATAGAGTTAAATGATTACAGATTTCTAAAAGAACTATGCGAAAGGTTTGGAAAAGAAAATGAGCGAAAAAGAAAAAGCGATGTGTGCTATCAGGCGTACGTCATTTGCACTTGTTGAAACGGTGCTCTTTCTTGACGGACATCCGTACGATACAGATGCGCTTGAATACTACAGAAATATAAAAGAAAAATACGAAGAAGCTGTTAAATGCTACGAGGAAAATTACGGTCCTGTAACCGTGCTCGGCGTAAACTGCGAAAAAGGCTGGACATGGGTGGAAACACCGTGGCCTTGGGAAATGGAGGCGTGCTTATAAATGTGGATGTATGAAAAGAAATTGCAGTATCCTGTAAAAATAAAAACTCCCAATCCGATGTATGCGAAAATAATAATTTCACAGATGGGCGGTCGTAACTGCATTTTATGATGATTACAAATTATGAAAATAAATGGCTAAATTGTTGTTAGCCTTTTCATATACTACCTTTTCTATTATGGTGCGCAGAGCTTCATTCTTTTCAGCAGGAGTGATGCTCTTTTTTTCTATGAATTTGACTATTCCGATTGCTTTTTTTTCGAATTTTTTTGGATTAAACTCAATTTTGCTATCTGCATCACGCTTTGCTTTCAGATTGCTGATTTTCGATTCGATTTCTTTTTTGTTTGCTGCATATTGTTCGATTGTATCAATCTCTGCAAGGTATGCCGATTTGGCTCTTTCGAGCCGTCTTTCCTCTATCAATATCAGCTTAGCGTAGTCAACTGTGTTAGATGGGAGTTTTTTCGGTGCTTCCGGAGAAATTGTGAACTGTTTTTCTCCGATAGCCTGCTTGAGTCCTGCAATAAACGTTTCCTCTATTTTGGTGAGTGTGATAGAGTGCGACGTATGACAGGAGCCTCTGGAATAATTGCAACACTGCAAGCAAGGAACCTTAGCTTTTCCGCTTGTGCCGTTAACAGCAAGAGTACCTCCGCAAGCACTGCAGCGCACAAGCCCTTTGAGCATATGCTCTATTGGCTGGCTGGTTTTGGCATACTTTGGATATATCTGCTTTTGAGTATTAAGCATACTTTGAACCTTGTTCCAAAGGTCCAAAGAGATAATCGGTTTGTGATGCCCGTCGACAATCATAATGCTTTCATTATCAAGCTGTCTTTTGCTGATAGCTCGGGAACCGTCAGGCGTCCATCGTATTTTACCTATATAACAGTGGTTGTGAAGCATATAATTTATCCATCTGTTTTCAGGGATATTTCCGCGTTTGGTTCGGATTCCTTTTTCACCGAGCAGAATAGCTATTTCTCTTTGTTTAACTCCGTTTGCGTAAAGGGTAAATACTTCTCTTACAATGTCGGCATTTCCGCTCTCCTCGTCTGGATAATATTTGCCATCTTTCATCAGGTATCCGAATGGCGGTGCGCAGGTTGGTTCTCCTCTCGATGCCTTTTCTGTCATACCGCGTGTAACCTCGCCGCTTAGATTTTTTAGATAGAACTCGTCCATCCATTCGATGATACGCTCAATCAGATCTCCGAACGGTCCTTCCGGAATAGCCTCAGAAACTGAAACAACCGTAACACCTTTCTTCTTTAAGGCATTTTTGGCTATGATGCTGTCTTCTTGGCTTCGAGCAAAACGTGAGAATTTCCAGACGTATATTCTGTCGAACGGATGATTGTTCTTGTCTAATCCCAAACTGATCATCCTATTAAAATCATCACGCTTTTTTGTGCTCTTACCCGAAATACCGTCATCGTAGAATACATATTCTTCGGGAATTAAATACCCCTCTTTGGTAGCATATTCACGTATCTTTTTTAATTGCGAGTCGGGACTGTATTCATCCTGACGCTCGTCTGAAACGCGGATATATGCCGCACCGATTTTTAAAAATTCGTTTTCCATTCCATCCTCCTTGCTTTATAATTAAATTTTATGTTTTGATGAAAAACATTTTGACAGTTTTATGTATATTAAAAACATTTAATTTTGCAAGAACGTTTGTTCTTTGTGCTGCTAAAAAATAAAGGAGTTTTATCAATTGCTTCAACGAACTAAACCAATTTCAACATATCATTGAAAATCAAGATAAGAAGAAATAATAACTTCGGCTATTGAAATTATCCTTGTTTTTATACGATCTTTATTATCTAAAGGTAAAACTTTTGTACCTTTGAAAATGTTTGCCTGAATAATCTGAAAAATATTTTTTTCTCTTTGCAAGCTTAATTAGATGAGAGATAATTCCTTTTGTTTCTGTACATTTTCAACAATATTATACCATAAAAGTTTGGAAAAATCAAGAGATTTCGACGAAAAATAAAAAAATGCAAAAGTGAACGGCCGAAATGCTTGTTTCTCTACACTTTTGTATTCTTTTTTCTGACATACTTAAGATGGCGAAGATGCAAAACAAATCATAACGCCGCATATCTTATATTAACGACAAAGCAAAAGGGGGATAATTATGAAAAAAACGATGACAGTTACCTTGTACGTAGGGGGAAGTTTAGTCAAAAAAATTACCGCCGATCAACTTGATACGATGGCATACATACTATCGGATGTGATGTCCCGATACTATGCGCTATACCCAATGACAGAATTATATTACTTTGAGGATAATGCATAACATTACAAAATTTTATGAAATTTAGACATATCTAGACACCGAAGCATGGCATACGGTTGCTGAATATCTAAAAGAATATGGCGATAAGTCAAGTAAAAAGTATTATAAGTTTGTAATAAAGCGTAAGTTGATGCTCTGTATTTATGGTACTGAATCAAAAAATATAAAAAAATGAAGCAAAGCTATTGACTTGTTTTTGATTTTGTGATATAATCAACTTGAAAACAAGAGGAGATGAGGTGAGAAAAATGCCTACAATTAAGCTACTGAAAGATCCCGGTTTTCTATATGATTTAAATTTTTTGTTTTTTTTAAAATTTAATACACAGCTTTGTGTTGATAATCTTGAAGATAATTCAAAAAAAGAGTCATACGAAAAATATTTAAAAGAAACTTTGCAGTACTTTGGCGATATATCAGACGATCTTTATATTTTTTATCACGCGATAGACAATGAGCATTGTTTCATCACAACGCATTATATTGATCCGTATAAGAATAAATTTGCATCAGACTTTAATTTTAAACATTTTAAAAAAATACTAGGCAATACTGAACAAATCATTCGAAACGCTGTTAGATTCTATTTGAAAGATTTGCCTGATGAAGAAATCAAAGAATGTTTTATGTCGCAGTCTAAACTGTTTGATTGTATAAAGAATTCCAAGTATTCCGGTGAAGAGAAGAGTAAACTGTATGAGTTCTTTATTAATCCGACTGTGTATATCCAAGTACTTCAGTATGAACTGATTCAAAAAGAAGTATTGCTTTCGAATTATTATAAAGACAATTACGAAAAAATTCTTGAAGCTCACAATAAAATTACATACGAAACCTTGTGTGAGAACTTAAAAGGTATAAGAGACTTGAGTTTTTTGCAAGATGGCGACCAAATTCTATATACTTCGTTTTGCTTATTAAGCAAGTACCGTATGAAGTTATTCTTTATTAAAGAAGGCGCTATATATATACTCGGATACGATTATCCTTCAATTATCGACGAGGTTGTAAACGCAAAAAAAATGCATCCTCTTGAAGATCTCTGCGATGCGCTAAGCGAAACGAGCCGTATGCAGATTCTTGAACTGCTTTTGGAGCGTGAAGATGTAACCTGTAAGGATCTTGAAAAGATATTTAATTTTACCGGTTCTACCGCTTACCATCATATTTCCTTGCTTACCAAAATCGGTGCTGTGAAAGTGAGAAATGAAGGTAAAACGATCTATTACAGCTTGAACAGAAAATACTTTGATACTATGATAGAGCGCTTAAAGGTGTTCTCAAACAAATAAGAAAGGATGACTGTAATGAAAAAGCTTTGGAAGAAGCCTGTATGCACCACTATGGCGGCACAGACTCTGTCAAATCACATTAAAGCGGCTGCTTGGTCCGGTGAGGGTATTTGCGATTTCGAAGATTTCCGCTAAACAACAAAACAACCAAACAGAGAGCGCAACACGATTTTTATCGTGTTGTGCTCTTTTTTTATATGTTTGCGCAGAATGTGATAGAATAGGTGCTTTTTTCAGAATAATAACGCTCTTTAACGATGCGTGTTCAAATGTTCGTAACTTGTTTAACATCAAGCATGTGAAATTTATAGAAAATAACAATAAAATACATCATTAAAATTAACATTTATTGAAATGTACTATTGAATTTTTGTGAAAAGATATTATAATAATATTAAAGTAATAAATAAAAAATAAATTATGTAGTATGAGGGAATTTCAACAAAAATAACGAATGGGTTGAACAATACAACAAACAAGTTGTAATTGTAGCAACCCATTTTTTGTGCCTAAAACAATGTTTACAAATTGAATACAAATCGTAACTACGCTTCTTTGTATTTTCACATATTTCCTCCTAAACTATTATCGAAAGGAGGTGATATTATGCAGAAAACTGCACATTTCGGACGAATTGTGCGCGAACACAGAGAATATTTAGGACTTAGTATAGCGAAAGCCGCAGAAATGTGTCAGCTGAGTTATAAAGGTCTTGAAGAAATTGAGCTCGGAGATTCTAATCCTAAGCTGCGTAGTATTTTAAAAATATCAGCAGCTCTCGGCATAGATCTTGGCGAGCTCAATTTTTGTATTCGAGCTGTTGCCTGAGAACTGTTGACAAAATTTTATGAAAGGAGAAAACTTAAATGAAGTACATAGTTGTTCAAAACACATACATAAATGGTGATGCTACGAGAGTAGGGTATGGAATAGCCGCGGTAGAAGAATATGATGGCGTTACAGCGGTAATGAGATCTTTTCCGGATATTTCATCGGATCTTGAGTCTGTCAAACGTTTGACGGATCTTTGCAATCTTCATAAGCTTGAGCAGATTCATTTGAAAGATGTTGTTGACGACTTTCTCGTAACTGTTTAAAACAAAATTCAGCCCCAATAGGAGAAATTTTTTATCTCTTGTTGGGGCTTTTATATTTAATTTTGCATTTTGGGATTGTTTAGATCAAAATTGAAAAACTGCAGCTTACGGAAAAGACAGCTTTCGTCGTTTCCGAGAGGATCTCCTACGTTATTCACAGCCTCCGCAAGACAGCCTCTTCCGCACAACTTGTTTATCGCGCAACGTGTGCACCCGAAATCAAGCGATGCTCTCTTTTTTGCAAGTGTAATCATTGAGGAGATTTTATCAAGAAATTCGTTATTATCAAATTCATTAATATTTCCGATCGTAAAATCACTCGAATATAGTGTTTGACAAGGCTGTATTGATCCGTCGGTCTTTATGCAAAGAGACATATTTTCCGTACCTTTGACGAAAGGACACGTCACGGTACACCGCGGAAGGTGGGCATCTGTTTTGTACTCCTTGTTAAGTTTGTCTATTAATAATAAGATTTTGAATTTTTCCTGTGAGGAAAGCTTTTTTTCTTCCCAATCGTCCTCGCCGTTTCCGCTTCTGTATATAAATGCAATTTCGGGAGTGCAGCCGATAGAAATAGCGAGACGATAAAAGTTTTCAACATCAGATGTATTTTTTTGTGAAACTACCATCTTGAGAAGGGTAGGCTGTATGGGATTTTGAGTTTTGACGGCAAAATCTATGGCCTTCTTGAAATTACCTATACCGCGAGTTTTGGCGTTTTCCTCTTCGCAGGATCCGTCGAGACTTATCTGAAGCGTAACGTTATCTGCGTTTTTCAGAAAGTCGATGAATTTTTCGTTTTCCGAGCTTCCGTTTGTTACAAATCCGAATGAATAATCAGGGAATTCTTTGAGCAGATCTAAAAGCTTATTAAACTGTGAGTGAAGTGTCGGTTCACCACCGGAAAAAAGAAAACGTTTTGCTCCAAAAGAAGAAAAAAGCTCTATTATCTCACGTATTTTTTCGACTGGAATTTCCTCGGTCTTACGGTTAAGTCCTGATCTGTTATAGCAAGTTTTGCAGTTAAAATTACAACGGTTTGTTATTTCTATGTATACTGTTTTGACCGTCATTCCACGATAATCACTTTCTTTGAAATCATTTCCGCGAGAAATTCTTTAACGTCTTCTTTGATATCTTCGTGAGCAGCGTCATATATTTCGCAAAGCTTGTTAAGCAGAGTATCAAGATCGCAGGGCTTCTCTATGCAGTTAAGAATATCAATTGCAGATTCACTTAAAAAATGAGTATCTCCGCTTTCGGGATCAAATATTGCAAGAGAAGTATCGTCTGCGGGAATGTAATCCATATTATCATTCTTTTTGAAAATCATAGTATTATCCTCGTTTTTCCATATTATTTTGTAATAAAAACGGTATATACCGCTTTCTTTTGTTTTTTGTACGTTAAATCCGCTTTTTCTGAAAATACGGTTGATTTGATATGAGAGATAAATAAACCATTCAGGAACAGGCTGTATAGGTTTTCCGTTGAGAAGAATTGCCTTTCCGCCGATGTCGTTCAGCGTCATATCTTCAAGTCTGAATGCGTTGTCGCCTTTACAAAAATATCTGCCGTTTTCGATTTTTATAAGACGGTGTATAAGAAGTGTACCTTTATAAATGAATACGAGAATGTCGCCGGGAATATATTCATTTGCTTTTTCAACACTTACGACGTCATCTTCTTTGAAATATGGATTCATACTGACACCTTCGATTTTGATGTCGACTCTTGCTCCGGAGTTTAGCTGCGCAAATAATATTTTATAAAGTAAATCCTTGTTCAAGTTCGATCATCTCCTTTACAAAGCTCATATCCTTATAAATGAGTCTTTGACATTCAATTTTAGAAAGACGCATTATGAGCTTTATATAATCTGCCGTAATATCATATGGTATGATAGGTGATTTCATAAGTTCGGTCGCGCGCTCGGTAGAAGACATCGTAACGAGTTTGTTTTCGGTTTCGTTTCGCTCTATAAAATATATGCGTTTGAGAGGAATAGCTTCGGAAATCATATTGAGAGGTGTATATACGTGCCTTCTTGAAAATGATCCTTCTTCAACAGTTTTTACACCAATCGGAAAAGCTCCGAGTTTTTTGAGAACCTCAACACCGCCGTCACGTAAATGTATCGGCGTACTGTACGGATGAACCTTGAAATCATTTCTGTCAATAATAACGCAGTCGTCTGTGATATAGCCAAAACCCGAACTTGACAGATAACTTGTTAGTGTTGTTTTGCCTGTTGTAGTCGGTGCTAAAAAAATGTATGCTTCTCTATTATATTCAAGTGCAGCACCGTGAAGCGCCAATATGTCGTCTTTAATGGTAGTTTTGCGCGATATGTATCTTCCGATATCAAGAAGAGGCGTTTCTGTATAATGGTTACCTTCGGGATAAAAAAGAATATATCCTTGCGCTCTTTTTGTTATACGAAAAGAGATGTCGGCGGTGGTATCGATATGTTCTTTCAGATATATACCATATTGAAGTATAAACTTTTCTATAAGCCTGTCACAAGTGCTTTCAATAGAAAATATCGGTCGAAATGGAAGGGATAAATAGAACGTGTACATAAGAAAAATCCAAGTTAATGTAGTAAGTTGATTCAAAATAATGCAGTGCTTTAGTATATCAAGCTCTAATGATTATAATAACACTTTTTTTGTTAAAATGCAATATTTTTTTTGAAAATAATACAAATATAATGATTTTTTATTATCATAATGTCAAAAAGTAGAGAAATAAGTTTGCAATATCGTGCACGTTCTGCGTGAAAACGTAACGTAAATTTGATTTTTTATATTAGATTCGCCTAAAAGTGCGTTGATTTTGATGAAAAACAGATCACTTTTGCGCGATTTGATACGTTTGGATTGTATACTTGACAAGTAACAACCCAAATGATACAATATATAAGTAATATTTTTACAGTGTGAATATACGTCAAACTAACTGTGACAGAAAATCATAAAGAACACGGATGTCAAATTGATCGGTAAGGAGCGTAGAAAATATATGAATAGAGAAGTGATTTTACAATGTTTATCCGAAATACTTGAAACAGATCGTAAAGAACTGGATGAACTTGATGTGCAGATACCGCTTGAAGATATTGGTTTTACTTCACTGAAATTCATTACGTTTATCGTTCAAATAGAGGGAACTCTGGAAATAGAAGTACTGGACAGTGATCTCTTGTTTGAGAAATTCTCAACACTTGAGAATTTATTTGAAACTTTGTCAAAATATTTTCCCGAGGAAAGAAATTTAAAAAAGGTTTTGATTTTAGATGCAGATAATGTTTTATGGAAGGGTATCAGCGGAGAAGAAACTATTGTAATAGATGGTGACGTATTAAGTTTTCAAAACTTCTTGACTGATTTGTATGATCGCGGGGTTTTGCTTTGTTTATGCAGTAAAAATCAAAACAACTTTATAGAAGACTCTTTCGCGTCACCGAAAATGGTATTAAAAAAAGAACATTTTGCCGTATTTGTGGCAAATCAGAAGGATAAAGTAACTAATATAAGATTTATTTCCGAAGAGCTTAAGTTGTCTGAAGACAGTTTTGTTTTTGTTGATGACAGCGACTATGAGCTTGGGTATGTTTCAGCAAGTTTACCTGAAATTGAATGTATAAAGTTTAGTTATACGACTTTGGAATGCTGTGCTCAAGCAATTTCAGATATTTTTTCTTGCGTTCAAAAAAATTCGGATATTAATCGTACTAAACTTTATCACGAGCAAAAAGAACGTGAAAAGGATAAAAAAATATTTTTGTCTGTCGATGAATATAATAATTCTTTAAACACGCATATTGTCTGTAAGGAAGCAAATTCGGAAGAATGTTTGCGGCTTTCAGAACTTTCTATACGAACACATCAGTTTAACCTGTCCAATCGAGAATATACCAAAGAAGAACTTGAAAACTTACTATGTGATTCAAACTATAAAATATTTTCGCTTTCTGCACAGGATAAGTATGGTGATATGGGTATTGTCGGTATGGCTGTAGTAAACCGAAACGTAATAGAATCCTTTATGCTTTCTTGCAGAGTCTTCGGAAGAGATTTTGAAAAGATATTGATAAATAAAATCAAGGAAGCTTCACCTGCTCAAATATTTGGAGTGTACGTACCTACAGATAAAAATTGTTCGTATTCGGATTTTTATAAAGATAATGGAGTAAACCTATATGACAAATAGTGAAATGCTTGAAATTGTTAATGAGCTTTATGGGAATGGTAAAAACGGATTTTTGGAATTTCTTGATTATAACAGATGTTATAATTTGTTGCAAGAAGCTACAAATTCTGCTAATATATCAACTCCTAAGCAATTAATAAGCAAAATAGCAGTGACAGAGCGTTACAAAGCCTGTGAGGCTGTGTTTGAGCAAATTGATTTTCCGTATGCTGTTATCAAGGGCGCTGTTCTTTCACAAACTATCTATAATGATCCTTTTATCCGTTCGTCAGCGGATATAGATCTAGTGATCAGACGCGAAGATATTGATTCTTTTAAGAATCTGCTGCAGAAAAACGGATTTGTACAGGGTAGAGTAGTAGATGGAAAAATTAAACAGTATACTAGGCAGGAAATAATTTTTCAAAATTCTATGACGCATCAAAGTGCACCATATATAAAAGCAACAGGCAACAAACTTTTGCCATATATTAATATTGATGTTAATATGGATATTTTGTGGGGAGAGAGCAAACAGAAAGCGGATATGAACTATGTGCTCTCGCATAGAGAAAAAATGCGACTGTTTGACGCTGCTTTTTATAAGCTTTCTTCCGAAATGGAGTTTGTGGCACTATGTCTTCATCATTATAAGGATATTAATTCACCATATCTTATTATAAGAGGCAAATTTAAATTGAGTCTTTTCTGCGAAATATATGATTATTTACGAAATGTGCATCTTGATGCAAAAAAACTTATCGATATATGCGATAAATTAAATGTCGGAAAATATCTGTTTGAATGTTTGGTGCAAACGCAGGAGCTTTTCGGGGATGATATTTGCAGAAAGTATATTGATCTCCTAAAGGTGTATGAGGATAAAAGTCTTTATAATACTTTCGGCTTAAACGAAAGTGAGCGCAGACCTTGGAATATGAGTCTTCGAAATCGGATAACTCATCCCAATTTGCCTAAGTATGTTTACGACCTTCTCTCGGATAAAGAAAAGGAAAACGTAGTATTAAACATAAAAATGATGTAAAATGTGGAGGTCATCGATGACAGAGTATTTAAAGATCAGACTTGATATACATAATTCGCCTTTTTCAAAGCAAATAGATCATGTTCCAAGTTGTTTTGATGATATTATATCTACTGTGTGCACGGCGTATAAGCTTGACTATTTTCCTATGTTTGCGTCAAGTTATTCTTTTTTATTGAGCGATAAAGATGAAGCGCATTATATGCAAATCGATACTAAAGACGATTTGTCCGAGCTTCTTTATGGATGCTCGGGTTTGTCGTACGTGTATAAATATAAAACCGATACGGAAGAATTGTATAGTGTCATACTTGATGAGCTAAAGGAAAAACGCCCGGTGGCAATACATTTTGATGCTTTTTATTGCCCTTGGGATAAACTTAATGGAAAAATACATAACGACCATATGGTTTTGGTTGTCGGAGTCGATGAAGAAAGCAGAAAACTGTTTGTTTGCGATCCGTGGTTCGATAAAGAAGAGTGGATTCCTGCTGATCTGATTGATGTTGCCTGTGGTTACTATGTGACCTTTTCATTTGAGGCTTTTGACCTTCCCGAAATTGATGATGAATATCTGATCTCTAACTTAAACCGCGCAATTAATCGAGACAGTCAAAATGCATTCGATAATATCAGAAAATTCGCCGAAAGATTACCGACGGAGTTTGATTTTTCTGACCTCAATGCAAACAATTTCTTTGATTCTACCTGCTCAAAAACGATACAAAGGGTAGTATATTCCCGCTGTAAATATTTGGCGTTTCTCTGCTATATGATACCGAAATCGCGAATGATTACAAAAGAGAAGTGCATAGAATTCGGTCGCTTTATGGTTGCGTGGAGAATCGTTCAGAATTTGTTTGCAAAAGCATATATACAAAAGATAAAACCGGGAGCGCCGTTTTTACAGCATTTATCAAACAAAATTATATCTATAGCAAACGAAGAGGAACACTTTTTAACAGATACGATATTCCATAAGACAAACGCGGAATATTTGAATCTGACGTCGTCTTCGAATGTGCCCGAAAATAAAGAGGCGAAAAGCGTTGATTTGTCGCAATATTTGAATAATAAAGCGTTTGATTATCTGTGTTCAAAATATAAAGCCGATTTTACGGGAAAGAGATCGTTTTTGCTGACCGACGATGAAAGTGTAAAAAGCGAATATGCAGTTAAAGATATCAGAATTCCACTCTTTGAAAATGTTGAAAAAGAGTATGATAATATAATCTGTTTGGGACAAGAGATCTCCTGTGAAGCCAAAAACGTTTCGGGGATGATCATATGCGCTTGCGGCGAATTCGGTAATTATTCGGATTATTGGAAAATTGTGGACGAAAACGGAAGGGAACACTGCTTCAAAGTGACAGTTTCGGACCATTCGTCGCATCCGCGCAGTGATGAGGCTGTAGTTTATACCACGGATAAGTGCGGACGAAGAAATGACGGAGTGGCCGTAGTTGTATGTGAAAACTGCCATATTTTTACGGAACAGGTTTGGTTTGATAGCAGAATAAACGTTGAAAAAATCATACTGCCAAATTGTCCGTGTACGCATATTTTTTCGGTAATTTTAGTGTGATCTTGTGAAAATGAGCAGACAGGTAAATTAAATATACATCCTTTCCTCCGAGGTACAATTATCTCGGAGGTTTTTGCATGAATTTAAAGAGTCCCACCGCTTCTTTTTGAAGCGGTGGGATTATGCTTGGGATATTAATCATCAATCTTAGTCAGTAAGATCAATTCTTTCTTTTTCAGCTCGATACGCAATACCGTTTTCGTCAAATCGAATTTGAAACTCTCTAATATGTTTTCGTGTTATCAACCGGGATCTAGCGAAACAGATCGAGCCGAAGTTGCTATCCCTCCCTCGTTAAAAGTTATATGAAAATTCCTGCCATAACTTATGCCAGCAAACGGACCTGGCTCAGGTTTAGTTCGTGTTTGATAATAAATGGCTAAATAATATATTTCGCCATTGTCCGTGCTAAGTTCATGGAATTCATCGAACTTTCCGTATCTTCTTTCAATTTGTTTCTGTGTTTTGCCGACTATCCACTCTTCGTCGTAGTTTGGTAAATAGCCACCAGCATACGCCCAAATTACTATAATCAAAAGTAGGGTTGCTATTAATAATAGTATTGATACACCTATTTTTACTAATATACGTTTCGTTAGTTTCATAATTACTTTCTCCTATTGTTCGCCATGTGCGTTTGCTTGGGCTTGTACGATATCACTCTCGAGATCATAATATTTATCAAAAAAATCATTGTTGCTACCTTCGGCAATACTCATATCTGCCTTAATGGCAGCCTCATACCAGTCAAGCAGAAGGCTCATCAATGTATCAAGTTCATCTGCGTGAAATTCTACTTCTGCAGCAAACGAGTTAAATGTAGCGTTGCCTGCAAAAGAAACTAGTATAGCGCGTTTTTCACAAGATGTTGGATTGTTCTTGTTAAGAATAGTGAGAGTTTTATTCGTAGAATCAAAAATATTCCTTTCGGCTTCGAGATTAATGGAATTTAAGGCATTAGGAATTCTTCGAAGTCGGTGCAATTGGTTTGAACAATAAACTACATAATCGTCGTATAGATTTACTCCTGTTAGTTCGTTTAGATAAAAATCGATATCTTCTAAAATTAAGGTATATGCGTTGGGCATATCAATTATACCATCTTCGTTACATTCGTTTTCAATAATGAATGTAATGTATTTTTCGGCTATTAAGTATGCCCCGTCTGAATTGGTGTCAGAAAAGTATTCTGTAATGTCTGTGTCATGCAAATTGAATCCAAATCCGTCTCCGCTAAACCCTTTGACTGGCGGACGAATTACTTCGTCTAAACAAGAATATAAATTATATAGGGCTGATGATGTGGGAGCACCGTTAAATATGTTTTTCAAGGCTGATATATCAAACTCAATAAAGGAAATTGATACGCCTGGATCGTCTCCGTCTGCTACGGTATTATCTGCATTATCCTTTTCATCACTTTCTTGTTCTCTCATTTTATAGAGTCCATATTTTGTTGTTGTACTATTTACAACAGAGAATATATACCAATCATCGTAAAAAGCTAATACATTTGTAAACGAAGTGTTGTCAGCTTTGTCGGGCAATTCGTAAATCCCATTCGCATTCAAGATAGTTGAAATAGGAACCAAGCTAATAAAGAGACCGTCATCGGTATTGTCTAAGGTGTCGGCAGTAAACAATCCGTCATCTATCATAGACTCGAAGAAATCCGGATATCCGACACATACATCAAATGAAACTTCCTCTCCATACTTTGTTCCGGTAACAGTAGCTTTACCTGCAGATACACCTGTTATTTCTCCTGTAGAGCTATTTACAGTCAAAACGGAAGGTTTGTTTGAAGACCATGTTAGTGTCTGAGAAATCGAGCTTCCGGAATATGCCGATGCACTCAATTTCAAATTGGCTAATGTTTTTGATTCGCCAACATTAATATACTTTGTAGGAACATCAGTTATTACTTCTTTGTTTTGTGTGTCGTACAACGTAACACCTGTTGGCGGATTACTTACTTGTGTCAATGTCCATCTACAATTTAAGGATGAAGATGAGTAAGTTCCAGCCTTTACAGAAGCCAACATTTCGGTAGAAGAATTTTCTACTTGCATAACTTTGCTATCTGAGTTATTGTTTCTAAAGACATATCCTGTAGAATACCATCTAATTGTCCATTTAGCATCCTGAATTACACCGGACGTTGTATCAGTAGTTCCTATATTGTAAATGTCCACGTTATAGTTTGAAACATCCAAACCCATATTTAGTTTGTTCATTGGTCGGATACTATATATTCCATTTCCAAGATGATATATTTTCCACATTTGACGTACTTTGTATGCTTCAATTACAGAATTAGCATACTTCATATATTGAATTACATTTGTGTAATTATCAACTCCGCCTTCTTCAACGTGTAAATACATATCTGAATTTACATTTTGAATATAGTATACGCCATCGGGAAGATATACCGTGACCGCACACGAAGCCGTATAAGTCAATCCGTCGCCTGTACGTGCAGTTGCTGTGATGGTTGCAGTTCCTGCTTTAAGAGCTGTAACGCGTCCTGTAGAGGCATTATACGTTGCAACAGCAGAATTGGATGATGTCCAGGATACGGTTGCATCAGGCAGGCTCGAGCTTGCAGAAATCTGTGCTGTTTCGCCTTCGTTCAAAGTAATGCTTACAGGATGGATCGTTATTGATGTGTACATATCGTACACCAGTGTGAAAACAGGACGATAGTTGCTGCTGTACGAACCGAACGTCTTGTGGTTGTGAGCAGTAGCGTTCTCGACCTCGTCTGCGGCTTTGAAAATAACTCCCATATTCTGCGCAGACGAGCTTGAGTACCACTCTCTTACCAGTGAGGTTATGTCAAAAGCGTAACTGTGGTCTGTCGGCTGTGCTACACCGTTCGAATATGAAACCGTATACATATCCAAATACGAACCGTAATTATTGGGATTTACGCTTGACCAGCTTGCGGTGGATTCGGTCCACGTTCCGCCAAGAAACTTATGACAGTATATGTCAAGAGAACTGCTTTGACACATAATGTCGCGTATTGCGATTGTAGCACTTGTTATGGACGCTGCATAAGGAATTGCATCGAATGTCAGCGCAGGAACCTTCAGAAGCACTCTGGATATACCGTAAGTGTTTCTCTTACCAATGAGAAGGGATGTAGAAGATCCGTCCGAGCCGGCATTGCTGTTCAAAGTAACGTCTTCAATAGCACCGGCACCGTTGTTAGCGTATTTTATTTCGATCGTCGGGTCTATACGTATGGGATAAACGGTGTTGGGGTCTTTGAGGTAGTCCGCATCGACGTGAATAGTAATAATATATTCTTGATTCTGACGGACTGTTTCATATGTCATACTGCCGAAGGTGTTGTTTCTTTCGTCTGCCGTGAATATTATAACGTCACCGATCGTTGCCTTTACTTCTCCGTTTGAATCGGTAAGGCAATAGGTTTCGTTTATCTTTTCAAGAGTAAGTCCGTTGGTGAAGAGCTTAAACGTATATTCGGTCTGACCTGTGTATTTCTTTACAACAATGTCTTCCTTGTATCCTGCATACGTAAGCTCGTAAACGTAAGCTGTTGTGCTATCAAGATTATACGTTATTTTCTTGTTATCGGAGGATATGGTCGCTGCAGGAGCTTTATTTCCTGTGAGAGCAGGTACCATTCTGATAGAAACATCTTTATAATCAATGGTTATGCCGTTAACAGGGTTCTTTTTGAAGGTTGTTACTATCTCATGGCTTGCTGTAGAAAAGCTTCCGTCTTTGTTTTGCCCGAGTTCGAGAGAAATGTCTCTTACAACGCCGGTGTCGTCAACGTACTTTACCGGGTGGCTGTATATCTTTTTGGTGTAGCTTCCGTTGCTGTTTTTAAAAACGAGAGTGTAGAGGTCCTTTTCTTGACTCGCTACTCTGCCGATGTAGCCGTTTTCAGCTATCTCTGCCGCACTTATAATATCCGGTGCTTTGCGAATGGAAAAGCTTTCATAGTCTTCTGCCGTTATCGGCTGCAAAGTTAATGTGTTGTCGGTTTCATTTGTTTGGGTTTGTAAATTTGTTTCGCTCTCTGCTTCACCTTCTTCGGCGGATGCCATTCCGGTGAATAGCGACAGTATCATAACCATCGCAAGAAAAAAGGCTGTAAATCGAATGTGTTTTTTCATCGAGGTATCCTCCATTAATTTTAATAATATATATTTTGAGTAAGAATAAAACAAGCACATAAACCGATCTTACTCTTTGCGGTTTATGTGCTCTGTCTGCTGATTTTGAGTGGACACCTCTTTTTTACAAAGACAGATGTAATAACACCGCAATAAATAATTATCTTATTTGCACGTTTCATATTTACACCTCCTTAACGTTTTCCAAGAATATAATATCATACATTGTAAAAGATGTCAATTGTTAAGGTGTACAAAATCTATTATTTCAATTTGTATATAGCTACAAAAGAATGTTCTGACAAAAGTATTGACGCGTTTTGTTTGGCATGGCAACAAACAAAGTATTATAAACTGAATGTATTATACCACCTGCAGATAAGAATTGTGGGCGGTATAATATTAGGGGTGCAGCTGTAAAAGATTGTGACAATTAAAATTTTATGAAGACCGGTAATACGTGCTTGTTGCGTCTTGTAAGTTTTTTTGAAAAACTATGAAATGTTTTTCTTGAATTCTGGTTTGTTTAATTGATAAATGGATAAAACTATGTTATAATTGTAGCGCGAAACAAACTTAATAATACGATTACTGAAAATTTAAAAATTTTCTTTCCTTAGGATTACTACACCCATTTTTAGGCGAGTATACTTTTAGAATTTGGTAAAAACGCAAATTCCATTTAGTATGCTCGTTGGGTATTCTACGTGCTATTAAGTTTGTTTCGCAGCAATCGGAGTTTGCGCTTTTCGGTGCACTGACTCCGGTTGGTGCACTTTTTTGTTTTGCTTGATTTGATTGACTTTAAAAATGTGCTGGTTATCTATTTACTTTTGCTGAATTTGTGATATAATGATGTTACAAAAGATGTTATTCGTTTTTGTGAGAGGAAGCCGATGAAAAAAGGAAAAGAAAAAACAAAGAATAAACGTACGAATTGGAAGCGAACGTTTAATAACAATGGCTATATGCTTGGTCTGATCATCAAAGCTTGTCCCGGAGTGTTGATATTGTATTTGATCTCTGCTGTACTTGGTGCGGTTAATTCGTTTTTGCTGAATACATATCTGTATCAATATGCCCTAAATGCACTGCAAGAGGGTGAAGCGTTAAAAAATATTTTGATAACACTTGGCTGTATGTTTGGGTATTCTGTTTTGTATATGCTTTTCAGAAGCATATCAAGTTGTTATTTTGAACTGAAATATCCTAAAGTGGAAGCCTACATTCAAAACCTGCTTCAAAAGAAAGCGTCTGAAGTAGATCTTGCTTGTTTTGAAAGTTCGGCATTTTACGATACATATGTAAAGGCGACGAGCGAAGCTACAAGCAGAGCCTATACAGTTATGAATAATATTCTCGACGTTATTTGGATCACTATTAACGTTGTTGCAGTAGGCACTCTGATTATTACTATTGATCCCATATTCATAGTGCTCGCATTTTTACCCCTTCTGTGCACACTTCTCGTTGGAAAGAAACGTAATCGTATTAGATACGACTACAATATGCGAAACAAAGAAGTGGCAAGACAGCGTGACTATGTACGCCGTACCTTTTATCTGAGAGATTTTTCTAAGGAAATGCGTCTTACGGAAATGTGGAAAGTAATGTATAAGCGTATGCACTCAAGCATTTCAGAAATGAAGGATATCGTCGATAAATACGGATATAAAATTATGTTTTTCCGATATTTGTTTGACTTTGCTTTTGACGTCGTAGTATATTCGGGATCAATTATACTTGCGGCGTATAAGACTATGGTCGCAAAAAATATTCTTATTGGCGACTGTTTCGTTGTCATCCACTCTATCTCCAATATAGCGAGTAGTGTTAATTATATGGGTGATGTTTTCTTCAAACTCGACGAAAACTCGCTTTATGTTGATAACCTTCGTGCTTTCTTGGAGTATGAGGTACGTATTGCAGAGGATGAAAATGCACCTACCGTTTCCTCTTTTGAAAAGCTTGAGCTGAAGAATATGACCTTTGAATATGAAGGTCAGAAGACCCCTGCATTGTCAAATATTAATTTGACAGTGAATGTTGGCGAAAAGATTGCTATCGTCGGACATAACGGTGCGGGTAAGACAACTCTTATCAAGCTTTTGCAACGACTTTACGACCCGAGCGAGGGTGAGATACTTCTGAATGGTGAAAACATAAAGAACTATCGTCTTTCTTCGTATCGAAATCTGTTTGGAACGGTATTCCAAGACTATCGTCTTTTTGCTACAACGGTTGCAGAGAACGTAATGCTTCGTGGTGATATTACTGACGAAGATAGAGCGGTTGTTAAGGATGCCCTCGAAAGAGCTGGTATTTACAGAAAGGTTGAAACTCTTTCAAACGGTGTTGATTCGAACGTAACAAGAGAGTTTGATAATAAAGGTGCGATGTTCTCGGGTGGTGAGGCGCAGAAGATTTCTATCGCAAGAATATTTGCGAGAAAGCAAGAGATCGTTATTATGGATGAGCCTACTTCTGCTCTCGATCCGATTGCCGAGCAGGAAATGTACCGCAATATGTTTGAAGCTTGCGAAGGCAAAACGGTTATTTTTGTTTCGCACAGACTTTCAAGTGCAACAATGGCAGACCGCGTGTATATGTTTGAAAACGGTAAGATTATCGAACAAGGCACACATAGCGAGCTCCTTTCTATGAACGGAAAATATGCTGACATGTGGCATAAGCAAGCAGATATCTATGCTGATGTAGAGGAGGTGACGGTATGAGTATGGATGAAACAAAGCGGCATAACCCAATAAGAGTTTCAAAGAACCTATGGTTTATGTTAAAGTATTCATTTAAATATGCGCCGTCCTATACTGTTGTAACTCTTTGTGAAGCGTTCGGACGCGGGGCGGATCATATTATCAGTGTATTGCTCACTAAGTACATATTTGATGCTATTGAAAAAGGCGTAGAATTTAAGACGTTCCTTTTTTGGGTGCTGCTTGCCACAGGATATAATGCGGTATTTGAGCTTTTTAACAAATGGCGACTTGAAGTTTACGTTCCGAAAGTTAAGCTGATACTGCATGAAGGTATACAAAACGAGCTTTATGAGAAAGCGCGTGAGCTTGACCAAAGCTGCTACGATGATCCTGAATTCTATAATGATTTCATCTGGGCGATACGTGAATCCGATGTTCGAACAGCACAAATAATGGAGAACTTCAGTATCTTCATCAACCGTATTGTATCGAGTGCGGTTATACTTGGATTACTCGCTTCTATGGATTGGCTCGTTGCGGTTGTACTTCTTGTTTCTGTAGGTCTCGGTTTTGTCATCAAGAATAAACTCAATAAGATTCGCTACGATAAGAATCTTGAAATGAACCCGATCAACCGAAAACTCAGCTATATAGGAAGAGTGTTTTATCTTCAAGATTATGCAAAGGAATTGCGCCAAGGTGGGATTGCAGAGCATCTAAGAAACGATTACAAGACAACGACAGATACGAAGATTGCCTGTATCAAAAAGTATATGGGTAAGATATTTGGTCTATCGTTGATCGCTACGATACTTACTAGCTTGCTCCCGTCAGCAGGTGTTACGAGCTATCTGATCGTGCGTTATATCGTTGATCCTACACTTTCGCTGGGTAGCTTTTCCGCAAGTATCACTGCAAGTTTTAAACTCTATTGGACAATAGACGATATCGGTAACTATCTGAACAGATTCAACGAACATAGCCTCTATATTGAGAGAGTAAAGAAGTTCATTGAATATGAACCACAGATCAACGGTGAGGAAACCGAGGTTCCCGCATTTGAATCGCTGACAATAAAAAATCTGGATTTTGTTTATCCATTTACAAATAATGATAAAAAAACGCTCAGTAATGTAAACCTTGAAATAAAAAAGGGCGAAAAGATCGCGTTTGTCGGCTATAACGGTGCAGGGAAGACTACACTTATTAAACTGCTTATGCGCTTGTACGACACTACAAGCGGAGAGATTCTGTATAACGGAAAAAATATTACCGAGTATGCGCCCGAAAGCTATCGCAAACATATAGGCGCTGTTTTTCAGGACTATAAGGTATTTGCGGCGACGGTAGCCGAGAATGTTATGGGCGGTGAGTATACCGATGCGGATGAAGAAACTGTTATGTCGGCACTGAAAGCTGCTTCGTTTGACGAAAAACTTAAAGATCTGCCGAACGGAATTCATTCACAACTGACAACCGAGTTTAGTAAAGAGGGCGTAGGACTTTCGGGCGGTGAATCACAGAAGATCGCAATTGCAAGAGTGTTTGCAAGACCCGTTGAGCTTATCATTATGGATGAACCTTCAAGTGCGCTCGATCCTATTGCGGAGTATGAGCTTAATCAATCTATACTCGAAAATGCTGAAGGAAAAACGGTTATCTTCATATCTCACAGATTCTCTACCACACGAATGGCAGGTAAGATCTATATGTTCGATGAAGGCAAGCTCGTAGAAAGCGGTTCTCACGATGAACTTATGGAGCGAAACGGCAAGTACGCGAAAATGTACCGTGTGCAGGCGAAAAAGTATAGAATGGAATTATATAGTTGTACACAAACCCCGTACTAATATAGTACGGGGTTTGCTTTTTGGGGGATAATTTCAATAAACTTGTTGGGGATGCCTCTTGCGGGTAAAAATACTTATACCTTAAGAGATGTGTAAAATGATACCCCCCGCGCGGTGGCGCGGGGGTGGGGATGTTAGTTATTCAACATTGATATAGATTTGAGTTTTAGTTTCAGAGATTTCTTTGGCGTCATTTACATAATCCATTGATATTGTATTACGAAGATAATATATACCGCCCTCTGCAAGAACAAGGCAAGCATCATTCAGGTCCCAAGAATCGCAAACAGACTCTCGAATAACTTTATCTGCAGATTCAATATCTTCTTTTTCAAGTTTGTCGAAGAGTCCGAAATACGTAGCATCCGTGCGTAAGATTTCGCCCGCGGCATTATATACCACATAGATAACATCGGCTGTTTTGTATCCTTGAATATATTTTGTGTATTTAACTTTCCATCCGGTAAGCGAAGTATCTGCGACGTAATTGATACTCTCAAAGGTGTACTCACCGAATTTTTCTTCACCATACAATGATGCAAGCAACTTTTCCGCGGCGTCTTTAACTTGATCTTCAGTAAAGTTTTTCGATTCGGCATGTTCTTTAACAAGACGTGCCTGATATTTGATTAATTCGCCTGTACTTTCCCAAAAATCAAACTGGTAGACGTAGGTAGAATTTGGGAAAATACCACAAGAATATACATCTCTATTATCCAAAGAAGTACCTGTTCGACTGTATGAATATTCATATGTCAAATCAAAAGTTTCTCCGTTGAAAGAGATTTTTTTTGTTTTGGGGGCTTTTTCGTTGATAAATTTATCATTAATAATACCTTCATCAACATAAGCGTTTTCTACACTTACTACGTTACTCGGCAAGCTATCGTTGAAAATAGAGTCAAATAAATCTATCTGTCTTCCGTAGTAAATTATTTTATATTCTTTGTTTTCAGGTTCCTCGATCTCCGGAACTGAATTTGAAGAAAGAAGAACCAACAGCATAGTCGAAAAGATCAAAAGCATTGCTACCACATATATTATCTTTTTCATTGTATTACCTCCTTAAGATAATCTTAAATATTGTTTATCATCGCCTTTTTTATAAACGGGAGATGAATTTCCACGTTCGATTGCTTCATCGGCGCATTCAATTGCTACCTTTATCGTAAGTGAAGCTTGTATACAGTCAATAAATGTATCAAGCCATATAGCTATTTCACTTGGATCAATTTCTTCCGTCCATCCCAAAACGAAATGAGCGCCTTGCTCGTAGGTTACATCAACGAGGTTTGCCCCGTTTGATGTATTTCCGGAGTAGTCAGACAGATACAGAACACACCTTACCGATGACAGATCAATCGGAGCGCTGGGGTTATCTATAGTATATACGTTACCCGAAAGACCTAACACACTACTGTTTGCTCTTATATATCCTGTTGTACCGCCGCTTGTATTTTCAAGCTTAATATATCCGGCTTGACCTTCACCTGTGATGATCAATATGTCATCGCTCTGCAAATACTGGTATGCGTTATACGCGGTCGGATTTACAGAGTGATAAGCATTATATCCCAAATCGCTGCTTTCGAAAACATTTTCAAATTCGCTTACGGGATAGGTGTTACTACTCACCATATGCTCGGTAATTACCATTCTTGCGTTTCCTTTATCTGCTCTTGCAAGAGTCCAATAACACTGGTCGCTAAGCGTTTGCGTGAGATAACAGATTCTTGATGACGGGCTGGCAGCAACGTAAGATGAGTTATACCGAATGAGATATTCACCCGAATGATCGGCAGTGTTCACCCTTTGCAGTTCAAATTGTGTTTTGCTTGAACCTAATGTATTCAGAGTAACGTTGTTGTTGGTTGTGTTGGCGTACATACCTTTATTGGATGCGGCAACATATTCGATAGTGTATTTGCCGGTTGATTGCTGTGTAAGTCGCCACTGGTAGTCTGTTTCTTCCATATTTGGACTGAGATATAGTGAAGCTCCGTTGGTAGTGCCTCCTACAAGGACAATTGGCAAAGAATCGCCGCTTGAAATCAGTGAATTGAAAATATAGTATTCTTCGCCGTTCACAATTCCACGATTGTCGTACACCGTAATATAGGTTGTAAATGTTTCCGAATTACCATTTGCGTATTGGCAGTTAGTGGTTATTGTGGCTGTTCCGCGAGAAACTCCGGTAACTTTGCCTGTAGCGCTTACTATGGCTACATTAGAGTTATCTGTAGCCCATGATACCGAAGTAACCCCGGATACTGTAAGCTGTATGCTTTCACCTACGTTTACCCACGACTGCGGATAACTAACAGATCTTGTGTTCGCTGACACAAACATCGTCGAGAATGATAATAGCATTGCCACTGTTAAGAATAGTGCTAAAACTTTTTTGAATTTCATTACATTATATTCCTTTCATATTATTTTGTTTCGACAGAATTATACCCTCTCGGTAGGGGGCGGCACCTACGACGACCCGTTTGAATTCTCGTCAAGGTATGCGGGTCGCCGAGGGCGTCGACCCCTACAAATAAAATTCTCGGTAAACACAAAAGCGCATAAGCCGTCTGTCGATCAGTCTTCGGCTCATGCGCTTTTCTTGGTGAGTTTAAGTTTTTGCCTCCAAGAAACACATGGGGGAACATTCCGAAGACCGTTATATTTGATATTTTTCATATCACGATCTCCTTTTTTATTTTCTATATACATAATATCACGTTTGTATAAAAATGTCAATTGCTAAGGTGCACAAAATCTGCTATTTTAATTTGTTTAAGGCTTACAAAGAAAAATTCAGACAAAAGCATTGACATATTTCGATATATATGATAATATTAAATTAGAAATAACAAAATTAGGTAAGGAGGCTGTATGCTATGAAAATCTTCGGATTATTAAAAATCTATAGTAGGTTTATGTATTTGCACGTAATATCCTCTTTTCCGAATTTGAGGTATCTGAAAATCAGCAACGTTGGCACATAAACCACACTTCGGCAGAGGTTTGTGTGTCTTTTTGTTTGCCGAATATAGTTCTATGATAATTTAAAATACGATGGAAGGAATACGAATATGAAAAAGTTCTCAATAAAGTTTATATCAATCATATTAACTATAGCAATACTGCTGGTATCATTACCGCTTACTGTTTTGGCGGCTGTCAATGAAGATAGCTCTCAATATGGTGATGAAGTAAGTACATCAACGCTCGGAAATGCAGATTTATATACCTATGAACTCACACATAGAAGAGACGAATATACAAAGCATTTCAGAAATGCCGACGGAACTGTAACGGCAATACAGTATTCTGTGCCTTTGCACCGATTGAATGAAGACGGGTTGTGGGAAGAGATAGATAATACCATAGCTCTTTCAGGAAATGAATATACGACAGCAGATGCACGAATAAAGTTTGCTAAAAAGACGACCGGAAACGAGACTCTGTTACAGATTTGTATGTTGATTCAGCTTATCCGAGCACAAATTACAGTTCTTTGTCCTATTTTAATGCCAATTCGACGTCCAGAATATACTGGAAGACATCTTCTCTTCCTAATATTCCAAATTACGCATATATAACATCAGTAGATTTTTCTATGCTTCAAAGAGCAAGTTATGGAAACTATATAGGAGTATATCGTGTTGCCAGCGACTGGACGAATGCACTGACATATTCTTCTATCACATCTACCGTCGGATCAGTAGATTCTTCGCTTATAGATTATCTGCAAACGGTAGTGGTTAGAGGAGAGTACGCTCCTGAGCGATCTTATTGGAACATTACGGATATATTTAATAAGTGGGTGAACGGAACTTATGCTAACTATGGACTTTGTTTGCAGATTGTAAACGGTACCGAGGTTATTGAATATACTCATTTCTACTCTAATGATGAGACTACTGTATCCAGAAGACCGCGTCTAATGGTAACTTATAAGGACCAACTGGGTCTTGAAGATTATTGGTCATTTGCTTCGCATAGTGCAGGAACGGCCGGAAACGGATACGTAAATCTTGCAACGGGCAATCTTGTGTTCGAAGCAGGTGCGATTACTACTACAGACAGTCTTATGCCATATACAGTAAGTATGGTGTATAATTCAGCTCTTGCCGGAAATTATTATACCACGTTTAACAGACACGTTCCAAATGGGTATACCCCAACAGGAACCGGATTTAAAGCAAGTATGAGCCAATATATTGTTTCTGATACGCGTATCAATATTGACGGTGCAGAGGAAACATATTATATTTATACTGATGCAGATGCAACCGAACACGCTTTTTTCAAGAGCACAGTCAGCGGAGAAGATAATATTTATTATGACGAAGACGGACTGAAGCTTAAGCTTACGGTATCATCAGACGGATTCATTATTGAAGATACAGCATTTAACAAATATACGTTTGCAACCTTGTCCTCGGGTGGAATACTGCAAAGTATTACGGACATTAACGGAAATTCGATTAGTTTTACATCTGATGAAAACGGAAAACCGAAATCTGTTAAGATGACACCTAACGGCAGCAGCAGTTCGGTAACGCATTTCACAATCACTAATAATTCCAGCGGTGTTTTGAGATACGTTTTGGATTCTTCAAGGCAACAGGCTGTACTTTTCTATTATTCGAATACATATAACGGAGATATAAGCTCTTCTGGATATAAGTATCTCAGAAAGATCGTATATGCTCATCAGAGTGGAAGTACAAGCAGCAGCAATTGGTCATCGTTCTATTCGAGTGGAAGCAATTCTTATATAACAGTCGATGCTGAATGTTATTATGATTATGATGCTGCAGGCCGAATCGTTTCGGTTAAAGATGATCTTCATAAGACGGAAATAGCGTACACATATGACTCTGCAGGCAGAGTCACATCCGTATGCGAGAAAGCCGGAACAAGCTCAAGTATCGGACAGACCGTAGGCTTTACGTACGGTACCGGCTATACTAAAGTCCGTACAAGCGGAAGTGATGATATATACGGTAACTCGGATGATATATTTACAGTATATAGTTTTGACAATGAAGGCAGATGTGTGACTACATATTCTACAGATATAAACGGATATACTATATACGGAGCTACAAGCGGTGAATATGTTGACGATAACGAAAAAGCTAAAAACAGTATAAAGACATCTTCTTCGATTTCGGATATTGCTACAAATTATCTTGTTAATTCTAACTTTGTCATAAATGGAGTGTCCAGCCTTAATTTTTGGACTACTTCGGGTAATGTATCTTTGTTGGCACTGAAATACGACCAGAATACAGAACCTCTTACATATAATCAAGATGAGTATGATAGCGCATATAATGTAAAACTAACAGCTTCAGCCGGAAGTACATCTAAATTAACTCAAAATGTTGTTCTTAAAAGCGGAACGTATACGTTGTCGGCAGATCTCAGAAATGAATCTGACGGTAAACTTACGGTAAGACTTAAAGTACAGTCTTTGGATAATACTTCGACTATATACACGGAAGAGATTAATTTTAGAAAAGAATATAATTATCCTATAAACGCAGAAGAAACTCTGACATTTGATGTAAATACGACTTCTACAGAACGCTTTGCTGTTACTATAGAAGTCGTGGGCGAAAGTAATGCAGATGCGTCAGATTGTGTTTTAGTTAGCCACGCAACTCTTTCCAAATCTGTTGGCTATTCTATGAACAATAAGGTGAATTACGGAAGCTTTGAAACTTCTGTAATAAGCAGCGGAACGACCACACATCCGCTTGGAACCTTTTGGTCTATAGTCGGAAGCAGTGATACGTCTGTTAATGTAGCTACACATAGCCTGTTATCCGGTCTTTCACTTTATATGACCGGTGGTGGAGTTACAAACGAACGGTATGTCAGACAGACAATATATAATGCATCGAGTTACGAAATATCTTCTTTCACGTCGGGTCAAACTGCTTACAATATAAAACCGAAGCAATACAGAGTTTCTGGAAGAGCATTGTCAACAAATGCAATTCCATCAAGCAATAGTATCTTTGCAATAGTAGTTGCAGTAACATATATGGATCGAAGCGGTAATACAGAAATTGACGAATATTCTTTTCCGTTCAACGATTATACCGATTCATGGCAGTATGTAAGTGGTGTGTTTTCTACAGCATCGGGAAGATTTGTAAAGCATATAGAAATACGTTGTGAGTTTAGCGGACAGACCGGTAGCGTATACTTTGACGATATATCTCTCTGCTATCTCAAAACAGATAATTCTCCTATGTATTGTGACTACGACGAAGACACGGGAATGCTTACCGAAGTGCTTGCGCCCTACTCACGCACGTGCTATGAATACGATGGAACAAATGTAACAAGAAAGATAACCAAAAACAGCGTTACAGATTATACGTATGAAAATAACCGTGTAAAAACGGTTAAGTATTACAGCTTTAACGGCGATTGGAAAGAGGAAAACTGTGGATACGTTGATGGAACGTCAGCACGTACGTTACGCTCGACTACCGTATATACTTATAATACATACGGACTTGTAACAAAAGAAGAAGTTACGTCATCGGGTGTGGGAACGCTTGTAACGACAAGAACGTACAACACAAGCACAATGAAGATATTCGGTGCACTTACGAGTGAAACGGATACGCTCGGAAACACCACAAAATATTTTTACGATTCCAAAAACGGATATCTTCTTGCAAGTATATCTCCGGACGGTAACGGAATGGCGTACACATATGACGCGCTCGGCAGAATGACACTTGCAACGCCCGCTACGGTTTCGGGCAGTAGCTATACGCCAACAACCAATGCCGAAAACGTCGCATATACGTACGATACCACCGATAGACTCAGCACTATAACTACCGATTCTACAACGTATACGTTTGTATATGACGCATTCGGTAATACGACGTCGATCTCGGCGGGAAGCAACCAGCTTGCAGGCTACACGTACAACGCATATAACGGAAAGCTTGCGACAATGAGCTACGGAAACGGAGCTTCTGTAAAATATGACTACGATACCCTTGACAGAGTGGAAAAAATATGGTATAAAGAAAGCGGAGAGAGTGCGTATACACTTGCGTATGAGTATAAATATGACTCAAACGGCTATCTGCATACCTTCTTTGACTACGTAAGCGATCAGGTCACGACCTACCGCTACGACAGCGCGGGAAGACTGTGCGAATACTATGTAAATTCCGCATCCGAAGACGGTAAACAGAGCTTCCTCGATTACGCGTATGACGAAGACGGAAGAGTAGTATCTCAGTATTACAGACAAGACTACGCATATTCGGGCGGATACGAGACGGCTCTCATCACTACGGGTTATACTTATGACGACAATGACGGAAGCCTTAAAACCGAAAGCATATCGCTGAATACTTACCAGCTTAACACAGGCTATACCTACGATAACCTCGGACGTCTTGAAAAGAAGATCCAGACTCTGCAGCATTCGGTTCTCAATCAGTCGTCGGTCATAACTCAACGCTATACCTACAAGTCAAACGGTGCAAATACATCCCTGCAGATATCCGATATGACCTCGACCGTAACGAATAACGGTATAGAGCAGAGTAAGACAGAATACACCTACGAATACGACAGTAACGGAAATATAACCCGAATAAAAGTCGGCGATGTGCTGAAATATGCATACCATTACGATAAGCTCGGACAGCTTGTGCGCGTAGACGATAATGTGGCGGGATATACCTATACGTATCAGTACGATAAAGCAGGAAATATTACGTATAAACATACGCACTATCTTGCGTCCCCCGATGACGGAGTAGGAAGCCCGATAGATACAGACTTCTATGATTATTCCACTTCGGCGTGGGGCGACCTGCTGACAGGTTATAATAGCGGCACGATAACCTATGATACAATAGGTAATCCGCTGACTTACCATAACGGCTTCACATTCACTTGGGAACAAGGAAGAAGACTTGCAGAGGCTAGAAATGGAAGTATAGAGATCTTCTTCAAATACAACGATGAAGGAATACGTACTTCCAAAACCGTAAACAACGTAAAGCATACATATTACCTTTCGGGCAGTCGTATCTTGGCAGAGGAATGGGGAAATAATCTCCTAATTTATCTCTACGATGCAGAGGGTTCGCCTATCGGTATGCAGTACAGAAAAAGCACGTATAGTGAAAATTCTTTTGTTACCTACTGGTTTGAAAAGAACTTGCAGGGAGATATTATTGCCGTCTATGATGAAAACGGTACCAAACTTGTATCCTACACGTATGATGCTTGGGGCAACGTAACAACAACTTACCATAACAGCGGTGCTTCTACTGCAGCACAGTATAACCCCTTCCGTTATAGAGGTTACTACTACGATTCCGAACTTGGATTCTACTACCTTAATAGCAGATATTATGATCCGGAAACGGGTAGGTTTATCTCCCCAGATACAACAGATATATTAACTGCTACACCAATGGCTTTGACAGATAAGAATCTGTTTGCATATTGTGATAATAATCCTGTGATGCGAATGGATATTGGCGGAGAGTTTTGGAATTGGCTTATTGGAGCAGCTGTTGGTGATGTTTCTGGATTGATAGGTCAGGTGGTTAGTGATATAGTTACTTCGGTAGTTAACAATGAAATTACTATTAGTAGTTGGGAGACATATGCAGGTTCTGTTATCGGAGGGGCATTGGGAGGTGCTGTTTTAGGAGGAACTGGAAATGTAACATTAGCCGGAATAGTATCTGATGCTTCTACCACTTTAATAGGGCAGAGCTTAGAAAAAGCCTTTAGTGATCCCGATAAAACATGGGCAGAGATAGGTGCCAATACAGCACTCTCTGTTGTAGGTGGTCAAGTATTAGGTTCACTAATGCCTAATGTTAAAGGCATTAACAGTGGTAGAGGTAATATGTCTGCAGTGTATAAGGCAGGTCTTACAAAATTGAGAAATGGAACAGCAACTCGAATGAGCTTTAAGGTTATTGGCAAAGGCATTTTCTCTAATTTTGTCGATGATGGCATACAAACAGTATATACTGCTTCTGGAAATTATAAAAATAGAATTAAAGGTTTAGGAAGGTACTGTGGGTGAGGTTTATGAAGACGCTTTTTTCAACAATAAGAAAAGTATTTTTATCTATTGAAAGCCTTTTTGAACCTCAGCTAAATTTGAAATCATATAGGTATCCTATTATCAAAATTATTGTTTCAGTAATAATTATCCCAGTTGCTATATTACGTAATCAAATATTTGGAGTGACTGACAAAACTGTAAGTACGATACTGTCCTTTATTTTTATTCCGCTTGGTTTGGGTGCAATTTTTTGTATAGGTATATCAGGTTCTGAACTTATTATAGTATCCGATAATTTGGATCTTGAAAAGAAAAAATACAGTAAAAAGTTAAAACACCAACCGTACTCGATAGATAAAATAATATTTATGGTTACACAAAATGATATTATTGAGATTGAAATTCTTTTGGAAAACAAAATTGTAAAAATTGGCGCGTCTTCTGATTGCAATCGAAGAACAGGTGCATTTTTCGATAAAGTATATTATATCGCTGATACTGAATATAGAAATGTCGAAGATTTCTGTGTAGAATTAGAAGGCACTTCAAAAGAAGGAGTTTTTCTTGTTGTTTCAATAGATGGAGTATGTGTTAAATAATGATTTTAAATGCTATACAATAGGAGAGTTACTATACTCTCCTATTGTATAGATATTTTAATCAGATGTTTTTACTACCTTGCAGGAAGTACAATTCTTAGCGAAGAATGGACTGAAAACAACGTACAGCATATACTGATATACCTCTACGATGCAGAGGGCACACCGATTGGTATGCAGTACAAAAAAAGCACGTATAGTGAAAATTCTTTTGATACTTACTTCTTCGAAAAGAATCTCCAAGGTGACATCGTTGCTGTTTATGATGAAAACGGTACCAAACTTGTATCTTACACATACGACGCGTGGGGTAATGTAACAATAACTTACCATAACAGCGGTGCTTCTACTGCTGCGCAGTATAACCCCTTCCGTTATAGAGGTTATTACTACGACTCCGAACTCGGATTCTATTATCTCAATAGTAGATATTATGATCCTGAAACGAGTAGGTTTATTAGCGCGGATGGGCAAATTAATAATGATATTTTAGGAAATAACTTGTTTGTTTATTGTGGAAATAATCCAGTTATGCGTTTAGATTCTACTGGTCGTGCGTGGTGGATTCCTGCAGGAATAATTGTTGGTGGCATATTAGGTGGGGCGACAAAAATTGCTTCTAATTTGTTATCTGGTAAAAAATGGAGTGATGGCGTTATTGCTGCTACGGTAAGTGGTGCAACATATGGTGGTGTAATGACTGCGACAGGGGATCTTATGCTTGCTTCACTAGCTAGTGCTGCAGCAGAATCGCTGATAAATGAAGTCTTATCTTATACACCATTAGCAGAATTCAATGGGCAAACCCAAAAAGATTTGACTTTAAGAAATGCATTAAATTCAGCATCAAATATAATAGTTGATACTGCTGTCGGAACAGTGATAACAGCTATAACTGGCAAAGTTGCTAGTAAAATTATTCCTACAAACAAAGGATGGTTTACGCCGATAAAGTTTAAAAGTTCATTTTTAGGCAAGTATGCAATTAAATCACACACACAATCTATTATACAATCCGCATTTACTTTTGCCATACAAACTACACAAAATTTATCTAACGATGAATCACAACAACCCATAATAGAGATTTTTCAATAGGAGAGATAATTTGTATGAATAACAAGATAAAAGAGAACATTGTAAAGTTAAGTATTGTTATTTCAGGAATATTACTTATATCTTTTGTGATGTTTCCTATAGTGTGTGTTGTACTTGGGTATAATTTTGAACAAAGTGAAAAAGTCTGGATTGTTATTGGAATTGCTACATTTATATCTGGTACTGTGATGGTTGTTTTAATGTGTTTTATAAAATTAACACCAGAGATAACCAAGCCCGATAAAGCCTTACTGATGTTTGAGACTTACGATAAACTCAAAGTATCGTTGGATGAGGAACTTATACAGCGACAATATTTCAAAATCAAAGAAATATCTTCTTATAAAAATGTTGAGATTATCATATATATTAAGTCTCAACGTTTATGGGTTTTTGATTGCTTTGCTATTATTAAGACATCGGAATTGTCAGATGAGATTGTTAACAACGCTAACGATTCGATTACAGAATGTTTCAAAGAATATTATAATAAAAATACAGTAACCAATACTGTTAACATGATTTCTTTATTCTGCGTTGATCGTATTACACCTACGTTTAGAAAAATGGTGAATATGAATATACAACAAGGTATAAAAAATGGCCGTTTTGTAGCGGGAGCTTCATTTGGCGGAAAAATTATTTATATAGCAAATCAAATTGATGGATATGCATTAGGAAAATATCGACGATTGCGAAATGAATTTTGTGATATTATGAATATAGATTAGATCAAATATCACACTTTTAATGTCGAGAGATATAAAAGCTCTTGCATTTTCCCAATGAATGTGATATAATACCTATGTTGAATGGTCCATATTAGGACTTGAACGGTCTACTTTAAGGCAAACATCCCCGAAAATTTCGGGGATGTTTTTTGTTCCGAAAATCACCTGCTAAGTAAAGTTGTCAATAGAAAGTAGACACAAAAAACTTTTAAATAATTCCGACAAAGTATCGCATTTACCAGCGGAACAAATTTATATAGCAGCAGAGGATATCTACGCAATAAGAAATCTTAAAACCCACCGAATTATCGGTGGGCTTGAGATATAATATACGGAAACGGAACTTCAGTAAAATACGACTACGTAAGCGATCGGGTCACGACCTACAGCTACGACATCTTTATGCATAATGATGAATTATATAAGCATTGCCAAATTTACCGGCGGTGGTTAACTTTTGTAATAACTATATCCGCACGAAGCGGACAACTGTATTAAAATAATGCATACGGGAATTTATAAAAATTCAAACTAAAACAAAATAATCATAAAAGGTCATAGTACATAATTGGGTGCTATGACCTTTTTTATATTTCTTCGTATCGTTTTCTCTCGTATTATATATGAGAATGGATTTTGGGCTATTTTATGTGATTTTTTATTTTTCTCGAATTTTTAATGAAAAAGTGCCACTCTTTCACCTCGTTTTCTTTCATACTATATATGAGAACCAATTTTTTGTGCTATTCCCGTGAACGCCTGGCGAGAAGGATAGGGATATCGCAACTGACAATTTTCAAGTGGGAAACGAACCAAACGGCACCGACCGTACTGTTATTGTCGCAGGTCGCCGACGTGTTTGAGATGACGCTTGACGAGTTAATTGGAAGAAAAATTGAAAAAATTTGATAAAAATCAGGAAAAGCTGTGTAAATGCACACCTTTTGCACAGCTTTTCTTTCATACTAAATAAAAAAGCGAGGTAAAAATAATGGCGGAAGTACAATGGATACGATTTATAGTCGGGATGTTTGACGGCAATTCTTTTAAGCGAATCAAACGTGCGAAGATCGGCGGCGTGTCATATCGGGACAAATTAACCGCGGTCTGGTTCGAGCTGCTTGATCTTGCTGGCAAGAGCAATGCAAACGGATATTTAATTGACAACAATGAGATACCCTATCGCACCTTTGACGACATCGCGACAATGCTTGATCGCGACGAGAAAGAAATCGAGCTGTGTATGCAGTTCTTCATCAACGAAAGGATGGTCGAGATTATAGATGATGTATATTGTCTTACGAACTTTGTGAAATATCAGAATCAAGACGGACTTGAAAAAATCCGAGAGCAAAACCGCCTGAGGAAGCAAAAACAAAGAGAAAAACTTAGGCTGTTATCGGGTGCGTCACGCGATATGTCACGTGACATGTCACGTGACGTCACGGAGGATGTCACGGAATGTCACGCTGCAGATATAGATATAGATATAGAATTAGATAAAGAATCAGATATACATATAATTAATGTGCCGGAAACGGCACAAGCTGAAGCGGCTAAAAAGGACGGTAACGCTGATCTGATTGCCGCAATCGTAGATCGCCTTAACGACAAGGCCGGTACAAACTACAAGGCTACAACAAAAGCAACCAAAGCGCACATTAACGCACGATTGTCCGAAGGTTTTACATTTGACGATTTTGTTGTAGTTATCGACAAGAAGGTTGCTGAATGGGCAACAGACACCAAGATGGCGCAGTATTTACGCCCGGAAACACTGTTTGGAACGAAATTCGAGTCGTATTTGAATGCGCCCTGCAAGACCAAACAGCCTGCATCAACCTACGATGACGGTGTTAACCTCGACCACATTTTCTAAAAAAAAGGAGATTAATTAATTATGACTGAGATAACATTAGGATCATTGCTTAGCATACCCGAACAGGCCGCAGCTGTAGCAAACAAAGTAGTCGATGGCGACTACCAAAAGGACGGGCTGTGGTACTGCGGTAGGTGCAACACGCCGAAGCAGGGCAGATATGATGTTCCGTGGGGGCAGATAACACCGTTTTTGATGTGCGAATGCAGACGCAAGGCGTACGCAGACGAACGGGCACGTGACGAGGTGCGCAAAATCGAGCAGGACTACGTTGAATTTAGGTCGACCCACAAGGATTTGTACGACTTGAAGCGGTGGTTAGATTTGCATAATTTCGAAATCAGCGACAAGTTGGTGTCTGAACGCAAAAAAGTGTTGCGCAGTCTGTGTTTTGCCGAACACGAAATGTTAGACTGGACCTTTGCAAACGAACAAATCTACAATCCGAAGATATCAAAAGCGGTACATAAATATCTCGACCATTTCGAAAATTTCTATAGCAATGGGAAGGGATTATGCCTGTACGGGTTAACCGGCAGAGGCAAATCGTATTATGCCGCTTGCATCGCAAACGCATTAATCGATAGTGGCAAATCGGCATACATGACTACGTTGGGGGCGGCACGTAACAAGATACAGGCATCATTCGACGCGCGCGAGGCGTTTTTAAAATCGCTGAATACATACGATCTATTGATTATCGACGACTACGGTTCGCAGGCTGGCACAGAATATATGAACGAAATTGCCTTTGAAATCATTGACGGACGCATCAGATCGGGACTGCCGCTGATTATAACTACCAATCTAACTGACGCCGAGCTGAAGCATCCGGAAGGGATGACGCAACAGCGTATTATATCGCGCATCCTGGGCGCGTGTGTGCCGGTCCACGTCGATGGTGAAGATATACGCAGATTACAGCTTGCTTCGACCGGGAAAGACTTTAAGAATCTGTTGGGACTGTGAGGTAAAATACATATGGATTTGATGCAAAAAGCTATTGATTTATATAACGCAAAAATCGCTACTGGCAAATACAATCACTATCCTGCTGATGCACTACGATTGTTATTGGATGATTGCATTACACAAGTGATCGCGATGGATGACATCAATCGCAGACGGGGTGGTTAATATGTCACAGTACGTTTCAAAATATGCAAAATGCCCGTTTTACCGACGCAACGATACTAACCGTATCTGTTGCGAAGGGGTGGGCAAGCACAACACAATAAATTTGGTGTTCGAAAGTAAGGAAAGACAGTTGCGGTACGAAAAAAGTACTGCGACAGTATCGACGGATGCAAATCCTGTTTGGTATATCAGATGCTTCTGCCGAAACGGTGGGCTATGACAGCCTACCGTTTCGGCAGGCTGCTTATTGCACTTTTTGCTACTGTAGAGTTAGTAAGTATATCGGTATATGTTTTTATATATTAAAAGGATTTCGTCGTAGTCAAAATACTATATATGAGAATGAGATTTTGAGCTAAATGATGTTATTTTTTGTTTTTTTGAATTTCTAGCGAAAATCGCCACTTTTTCACTCAAATTTCTTTCATAATTATATTAGAGCTACGTAGTCAATAATAATATCCTAAGACAAGCCTTTGATTTTTTGAAAAATTTCTATTCGAAAGCCATTTTTTATAAAAAATCTAGCATACTTTTAATAGAAATAATAGAAGGGAGAAAAAAAGCAAGAAACATGCAAATATGCTGTGCGTGTATCAATGATTTGTGGCAAGGATTATATTAGTTTAATTTGAAAGGAAAAATTAAAAATGAAGAAATTTATTAACAAGAAGCTGTATAATACCGATACAGCCAAAAAAATCGCGGAATATGATAATGGCGATTATGGATGTTTTGGCTATTGGGAAGAAACTTTGTATTTAAAAAAGACCGGAGAATATTTTTTGTGTGGTTGGGGCGGTCCAATGACTATCTACGCAGAAGCACTTGGCAACAATTGGTATAGTAGCGGATCTAAAATTGTACCGTTAACGGTCGAGGAAACAAAGTACTGGGTAAAGAATCATTGTGATACCGATACGTATATTGCGTTGTTTGGCGAGATAGCGGAATAGTAGGACACCAGTGTATCTAAAAGGATACACTGGTGCTTCCGTTTCCTTTTCTGTCATTTGTAATTTTATTTTTCTTTCATACTTATAGTAGAAGAAATACAAAAAGAAAGGGATTTGGAGATGAATAGGAAATCTGTTTTAACGGTTATATCTCGGAGAATTCGAGGTATAACCAGTTAAATGAAACGGAAATGAAAACTGCGCTTGAATGAAATGATCAGCATTCAAGGCAAGCCTAGCTCGGCGAGATGCTTGGAACAATTTGATGAAATTGATTTCGAATGATAAAAACGGCATTTACAGTAAGTTGACGCCATGATCGTTTAACACCATAAGTGGCGGCACAACTGTAAACTTACAATTGTGATTTAAAAAATCTGACATACTTATATTAGAGGTCAAAAGATCTTAATAATTTTTGAAAGGTGGTACATAATATGCCAAGTTACCAAATTCTTCAACTGATTTATTCAAATAGTGGGGCTACGAATGATTTTCAGCTCATCGCTGACGACGAGGTGGTAAAAGCATCACTTACAAGTGCAGAACTTAATATCTTGTTTGCTGTAGCACGGGCGCTGAAAAACACAAACACGTTTGCAGACTTCTTACGCGTATGCATCGGTATTAAGGAGAACACCTTAATGGCGCATTACGGTGTATCGTTGGAACAGATCCGCCGGTGGAAGCACGATGGCATCGACGATTGCACCAAACAGTTGTTGGCGTGTGCAATCTTGTCAGATTATCTGATGGCAATGCGTTATCATATCTGCGATTGTTGCGGTAAAGTCTATTTTAGTGCAGATCGGGTGTCAGGTCAGTGCAAAGACTGTGAACTGGACAGCATTGGGGAAGGAAGCGAATGGGACGTATAAGAAAGCAAACAATAACCCAAGTCATTATGACTAATGTGCGATCAAAACTATCGCACATCAATCATGATAGCACTCGAAAGCAGTATATCGCACACGCCAAGGCATATATTAAATACTGTCGAACTGTGCATGGAGTAAAGAATTTTGAATCTTGTATTTCATATGTTCAAGAGTATTCGGATCATCTTTGTCAGCAAGGATATTCAGCATCAACCGTGCATACGTATATGGCAGCAGTTTGTGCCGTATGGAATATAAAACTTGATACTATACAAAAACCGATACGTCATACGGCGGAATACATAAGAGGAAGAAAAACACAAGTTACTGGTGTGAATAATGACCTTAATGATCCTAAGTGGAGTTATTTGGTAGAGTTTCAGCGTGTAGTAGGCATCAGACGAGAAGAGCTTCGTAAACTCAAAGGCGGAGATTTTGCTTATGATGAAAGCGGGCAACCATGTGTAGTTGTCCGAAAGGGGAAAGGCGGTAAACTTCAGTATCAAAGGATCGATCCCGATAAAGAGGAGTTTATCCGAAAATATTTTGATAAGGTCACGAAAGATGAAAGGATTTTTCCAAAAGAGTTGTTTGATAACGATCTTAATTTGCATTCTCTTCGCGCAGATTGTGCAAAGGCATATTATTTCAAAACACTTGAAAAAATCAATGCAGATTCCCAGTATGCCGTACAATTGGAACAAGAGATCCGAGCAAGATGGAAACTCTATTGTACCGATAAGCAGGGAAGAGTGAAACGGTTACGAGCAAAAGATATAAACGGCTGGTATACACTCAGGGGAAAAAATCGCGAACTTGCTGTTTCCAAAGGTATGCCTGTACGCTATCACAAAATGGCTTTGCTGGCAACCTCTATCTTCAAACTCTCCCATTGGCGAAACGATGTGACTGTAGCAAGTTATATTTTGGCGTAATAAAAAATCAATCAGTAAGTAAAAAGGAAAGTTAATATGACTTTCTGTATATTATTGTTTATTACATAGAATAAAACTCGAAGGAAAGTATAGCAGCTTTCCTTCGAGTTTGTTTAGATGAAAAAACTCTTCTTATGTTAGAAAGTAGATTGTTATATAGATGAAAATGATATATTTTTCGAACGAGAGGGAAATGTAATATCAATAAGTCTTTTTTCACGGCTAATCAAACTTTAATCCTTAAGATATACGTAACCAAAGGGCGTTATTTCCTTATACATCTGCTTTGCCTGCGAACTAATCACATTTCTGATCACAATCTTCTTTTGAATATCTGTTTTTTCGTAATTCATCGTTGTTGTTCTCCTTCTTGTTTTTGTTATTCTTCAAAAACTTCATTCGAACGCTTTTTTTGTCAAACATCTCATTTCCGACCGGTTCTCCACAATCAATCTCTTTGTCAACGTCGTTTTCTTCCTCAAGGTCAACTTCTTTCCAACGTTCTTGAAAGGAACAATGCTTTCCTTTCTTTACCGCTTCGACCATAGCATCAACTTTAGCAAGGAACTCGGGAGAATTTGCAAGCCGTTCTTCTTCCTCGTCCCATTCCTCTTCATCGACAAGCATATCATCTTTTGTTAAGTCCTTTAAATCAATTAATTTTTTCTCGAATAGATTTTTTTGAAGGTCTGTAAGCTCGACTTCGACTTCCACATCACACAAAAATCCGTTATTGTTTGCTTTGGATCTTAATGCTTCAAATAATTCTTTCTGGTTCATTGTTTTCTCCTTATACATTTTTGTTATTTTGAAATACGCCTCTGAGTGTAGAGGACTTGCACCGCCCGATTGTGGGCTGTCAAAAAACTATCCTCCTTTCTGTGCTTTATATTTATAAATAAACATAAAAAACAGTTTGGTGGTCCTGATGGTGAGCTTGCAGCTTCAACGAGATATCTGTCGCAGCGTTTTTCTATGCCGGATAGAAAAATTGTCGGTCTGCTTACGGATATCGGCACGGAAGAACTTGCCCACGTGGAGATGATTTCTGCTATGCTTTATCAGCTTACGAGATGCCTCAGTCCGGAGGAGATAAAGAAGAGCGGCTTTGACACCTATTTTGTGGATCATACAACGGGAATATATCCGCAGGCGGCGTCGGGCGTACCGTTTACGACCGCTTATATAGGCGTAAAGGGCGATGTTTTTGCCGATCTGAATGAAGACCTTGCAGCAGATGGCACGACCTTATAAGAACAAACTTTGAAAACTATAGTCGAAAAAGCTTGCGACAATGAGCTACGGAAACGGAACTTCAGTAAAATACGACTACGATACCCTTGACAGAGTGGAAAAAATATGGTATAAGGAAAGCGGAGCGAGTCAGAAGGCACACCAAACGGTATTCAGATAACCGTTGGATATGGTATTGGTGTAGATTATCATTTTAGACAAACCTATACCAAAACTATATGGGTAATTAATTAAAAGGGCGTGTTATATGAGCACTTTATATTTAGTTCAATTTAGTTTGATAGTTATGTATATTACAGAAATTGGTCGTGGTATATGTTTATTTGTAACTATTAACAAACTGCTTGACATTCAATTGCCTGTTTGGATATTATTTGTTGTTTCTTTACGGTGCCTAACTCTATCATTAATATTAAGAATAGTTTTGTGGAAAAAAAAGACATTTTTTCTTTCTCACAATGAATTAAATCATTTAGGAACAAAGATGTTTTTTGTTACTGCGTATTTTGAAATTTTTCTTGCTGTATTTGGAATAGTGCTGTTGAGTTCCGTGAATTAGTTTACATGTTATATCAATTTATAACAAGACTATTAAGCGCTGAATAAATGGCAAAATTTCTCTAATATTTCTGTAAAAAATGTTTATCAGAGACCCACGCCTCGTCTTGCGGGGCGTGGGGATAACGTAACTGAGAGTACAACATATACTGATATACCTCTACGACGCAGAAGGCACACCAAAAGGAGAAATATAAGGAATTTTACATAAAATTGGAACAGTTTTTCTTGGACTATGATCGAGAAAGAATGAGAGAAACATTGGTTTCAATATAACCTTTACCAATTCGGTAAATTCAAGTTTGTCGGTGAGAATATTAAAATTGAGAGGTGAGGTAAGTGATAGATATTACTACTTGGCTGGACGGCTTTTTGAAAGCCTTGAGTCATAATTTCGAAAACCGCGTGTGGTTTGTCGGCTTGCAAGGCAGCTACGGTCGCGGTGAGGCGACTGAAACGAGCGACATTGACGTTGTCGTGATACTTGACGAGCTGGCCGCCTCGGATATTTGGGAATACAATACGATGCTCGATACATTGCCGCACAGAGAACTGATCTGCGGTTTTCTTTCGGGAAAGAACGAACTTAGGAGTTGGGAGCCCTCCGACCTTTTTCAGTTTTACTATGACACCGCGCCCATAAAAGGCAGCCTTGATGAATTGCTGACAGTCATTGACGAAGCGGCTACCCGCAGAGCCATCAAGATCGGCGCATGCAACGTCTATCACGGTTGCGTGCATAATATGTTGCACGAAAAGAGCGAGGACATTTTGCGCGGACTGTATAAATCCGCATCCTTTGTCGTGCAGGCAATTGCCTTCAAGCAGACGGGGAAATATATTAAGCATCAAAAAGACCTGCTCGACGTGGTTTCTGCCGATGAACGAATGATCATTGAAACCTTCTTGAACCTGAAAAACGGTGATGCCGTGGAACTTGATGCTATGTCGGAAGAATTGTTCGCTTGGGCGAAAAAGCAGATAACCGAAGGCAATTAAACAAGTCAAAATGATATACAGCAATAGGTACTGACAAATAATAATTTGAAAAGGAGAGCACATATGATTTTATACCGACCGATTGGACAGGCAGAATATGATTTGATTGCCGAGTCTGATTTTACTGCATATCCCCCAAGACTACCGGAACAACCGATTTTCTATCCTGTACTTAACGAGCGATATGCAAGAGAAATTGCAGAAAAATGGAATCGTAAGGATCCCAATTCACAATATACAGGCTATGTTACCGCTTTTGAAATTGACGACGAATATATTTCTCAATTTACTGTGCAAACAGTGGGGGCGAGTTATCATCAAGAATTTTGGATTCCGGCAGAAGAACTGAAGGAGTTTAATAAGCATATTATTGGGAAAATTCAAATTTTATAACCTACACTCTGCCGGTCGTGTGCGCGGTCGCAACGGTTGCGGCGATACACGAACGGCATTATATGGAGAAAAAAACATGACACTTGAAACAGACCGCCTCATTATCAGAGAATATACGTCGGGCGATTTTGAAGCCTTGTACGAAATTCTCTCGGATGCGGAAACAATGAAATATTATCCCAAGTCCTATGATGAAAATGGAGTTCACCGCTGGATCAATTGGTGCCTTGATAGCTATCGGCAGTATGGCTTCGGACTTTGGGCGTTGGAATTGAAGGAGACGGGTACATTTATCGGTGATTGCGGTATCTCTATGCAAAATATCGACGGTGAAATTCTTCCCGAAATCGGTTATCACGTTCACAAAAAATATTGGCGTCAAGGATATGCCAAGGAGGCATGTGCCGCCGTCAAGGATTGGTTTTTCAAAAACACAGAGCATGATAGCGTATATTCGTATATGAATCAAGAAAACGTTGCCTCATATGCCACTGCTGCGGCAAACGGTATGACGAGGATCAAGGCGTATGAGAATGGCGAGGAAGCGCTGTTTGTGTATAGGATCACGCGTGATGAGTGGCAAAAAGCGAGAAATGAAAATGATTGATCACTTGGAAACAAGTCGCCTGATCCTCCGCCCATGGTGCGAGGATGACGCGGAGGATTTATATACATACGCGAGCGACCCCGATGTAGGCTCACCTGCCGGGTGGCCGCCGCACACGAGCGTGGAGAACAGCCGCGAGATCATTCGCACGGTGCTGTCCGCGCCCGAAACCTATGCCGTGTGTCTGAAAGAGAACGGCAAGCCAATCGGTAGTATCGGCTTTCATCGCAACGATCTTGCAGAACAAGACGACGAATACGAGCTTGGCTACTGGATCGGCAAGCCCTTTTGGGGGCAGGGCCTGATTCCCGAAGCCTCGCGTGAGATGCTCCGCTATGCCTTTGAGGATCTCGGCATGAGCCGCATCTGGTGCGGCTATTATGACGGCAACGAGAAAAGTCGCCGCGTGCAGGAAAAGCTCGGATTCGTCTATCAGCGCAGGACCGAGGGCATTGAAGTGTCGCTGCTCGGTGAGATCCGCACGGGGCACTCGAGTCTTATGACCAAGGATCGCTGGCAGAAGGTCGGGCTGTTCCGTCAACAGAAGAAGTTGCTCGATACTTTCCTCCAAAACGGTGCTATCTCTCAGGCGCAGTACAATAAAAGCTTTGGCGACCTGGTCGAGCTGATGGGGATGCACGGAGTTGAATAAATACGAAAGTTGAGGGAAAACCCCTATGATCATAGAAACAGACCGCCTGATCCTACGTCCGTTCACCGAGAACGATGCAGCGGACACATTTGAATATTTACACGAGCCAATGGTGCATTGCTTCGCTTGCATGAAAACCGAAACCATGGACGATGCAAGAAAGGCTGTGCTTGATAGAGCCAAGGACGGCGAGTTTTATTTTGCCATCACGCTCAAAGAAAACGGCAAGGTCATCGGTGAGATCGATGCCATGCCCGAAGCAACTGCTCCCGACGAAGAAAACGCCGCAAGGGACACCTTTAGCCCCTGTTGGATGCTCAATCCCGAACACCACGGCAAGGGTTACGCCTACGAGGCGGCTCACGCCTTCTTCGATTATCTCTTTGAGCGAAAGGGCGCACGTCGCCTTTACGCTTATACCGAGGACTACAACGTGGCAAGTCAGAAGCTCTGCGAAAAGCTCGGCATGCGCCGCGAGGGGCTGTTTATGGAGTTCGTGAGCTTTGTAAAGGACGAGAACGGCAATCCCATATACGAGAATACGTATCAGTATGCGATACTGAAAAAGGAATGGGAACAGAACAAGAAATAAGAGTTTGACAAGGTGACTATGAATATTACTCCTACCGAAAACGAAATCAAATATATACGAGAAGAGCTCAATCAATTCAATAATGAGAGAGTCGGAGAGGATGGTCATACACCTCTAAACATCGTGGAATATGACACCAACGGCAATATTATTGGTGGTATTCTCGGTGGCACTTATTGGGGGTGGATGTATGTAGATATTCTTTGGGTACACGAAAACCACC
>SVSP01000014.1 GCA_015064255.1 Oscillospiraceae bacterium | reverse complement strand
AAGATTCGTTACAAGCATGGTGCTGACAGCCCGGAAGATAGCGGTTACTGTCAACTCCCGTCAATACCAAGGGATAAGTGTACCATCTAACAAAAAAAGCCGGACTGTTTTTATAGCACAGTACGGTTCGGACGTATTTTGTAGTGGTATCACAAAAAATCCGTACACGCAAGTGTGCGGATTTTTTACTTTTTCACTTTTCACTATTCACTTTTCACTAATTCGGCGTGTACGGATTTTTTGGAAGGTAATAAGTAATAGTGAATAGTGAAGAAGTAATTGTCTTGGAGTTAAAAGGGTTGAAAAGTAATAGGTTTTATGTTATAATAGGGAAAAGTTAAGTAAGGGAGAAAGTATAATGTCCGATAGTCCTTTGATGATAAAGTCGAAAGCGTTTGCTTTAGAAGTTATTCGTGCTTGCAAGGTATTGCGAGAAGCGAAGTGCGAAAGTGCGCTGATCAATCAATTTTTGCGCTCGGGAACGAGCATTGGCGCAAATATTCATGAGGCGTTTTATGCTCACGGAAAGGCGGATTTTGTGGCGAAATTACATATTGCCCTCAAGGAATGCTCCGAAACCGAATATTGGCTTGAACTTTTGATCGAAAGTGAATATTATTACGATAAAACAATTTTGGATAGATGTGTCGAGGTAAAAAGAATTTTAATCGCCTCCATCAACACAGCGAAAGGAGATAACAAATGAGTTCGATCAAGGTAAACTATTCGCAATTTTTGCCGGAAGCTCTTTTAGCAGAATTGAAGAATCATTACGATTTACCAACGGATTCATCCTGCATATTCTTTAAATCCGGATTGAATGACATATACAAAATAACTACGCAAGATAACAGTTATTTCCTGAGAGTGTCATTGTTTAATGTGTACAACACAGTGCAAATAGACGAAGAAATTCGATTTATCCATCATCTTCGGGCACGCGGATTGTCGGTGGTTGAACCGATTCAATGTAAGGACAAATCCTATGTATTGGAATTAGATGCACCCGAAGGTATGCGCCAAGCGGTTTTGTTCCGCGGTATTACGCAATCTCCCATGGGAGATGCAAATATTAGAATGAAAAATCTAGGAAACCTTCTCGCACGGATACATACGTCCTCGCTTTCCTTCCAAGATCATTCTGCAAGACCATCAATAGATGAAATAATGCTCGTAGAAGAACCTACCCGATTGCTGAATCCTTTTCTGAAACACCGTACAGATGATCTTGATTTTTTAAGCAAAACTGCATTGCCGTTGTGGTTGTCGGTTGATTCAACGCTTTCCAACCACAAAGGTACAGTCGGTTTCTGTCACGGTGATGTGCAACCCAACAATTATTTTTTCAACGGTGAGCATCCGGTTATGTTTGACTTTGATTGTATGGGGCAAGGGTATTTTGCATACGATTTGGGCGTTTTGCTTGCCAATTTGACTTTTATGGACAATGAAATTTACCAAAAAGATATTTGGCATTCTGTAATTAAGGGTTATAGTGACATTCGCCTTTTGAACGATGACGAAGAAAAAGCAATCTATATTTTTGCGGCTTTACATATGCTCAGAGTCCTTTCATATCATGCGAAGTGCAGAGAACAAAATCAAGGGGCGTTTTATTACATGACAGATTACCACTTGGATATGTTTTTCGGTGCGTATAAGCGTTTGGCAATGCTGGCAAACGATAAAGCAAGCTTGAATATTATTTGATATTACATAGCTTCGTTTACCGGCATAGTTGGAAACTCTCTCTTTCGGGAGATTTTTGCAACTCATCACCGCCAAGGCATAAGTCTATCCGCTTGCCTTAAAAACACGGATCGATTTCGGAAAACACTTGTGATGCCGTGGTTGTTGGAACAGCTTTTCATTGGTTCGACAAAGATGAATTTCGTGCGGAATGTAGACGTATATTAATAGAAGAAATGAAAGAAAAAGGCTACGATCTGTATACACAGGTTACTGGTTATATAATGGAAAACGAGCCTACATATATCACCAATCATGGAGGAGCAAGGCAACTGATTACGACGCTTGACATAGAGTGTGTGAAACAGTTTGTAAAGGAGATGCGATAATGGACAGCAAAGAATCGAAGATTTCTTTTTTTAATAAAGCAACACTATGTATCATAGGGATTTTTGCGCTTATTATCCTGGCAGTGATACTGTTATGGCACGGCAATGCGAACAGCATGCAAGCAACACCCGCTATGGTGGCCGGAGTATATTTTGACGGTGAATACCGTATTGCCGATGGGCAGTGGCAGAAAATTGAAAAAGGAAAGCACATTTCTGCCACCGAAGGAGATGTGACGCTGCGAGGAAATTTCCATTTGGTTGCGCCGGATGGTGAGTATATTGGTATTTACACGGACAGTATTCCCATTGCGCTTTATACCAATCATATTAACCTGACGTTTTATGAGGGTGAAAATGAGCCCCACAAAATAGATGTGGAAAATCCTGTATACGGAGCTTCTGCTTGCCACGAGGGTTGGGTTGCTCACGTTCTTACAAGTGGAAGTGAAGAACCTGTCGATATTCTGATTCATAATCCCCATCGTTTTGGTAACGAAACCGCTATTGATGAGATGCTGTCCCGCACGGCTTTATGGACGGGTGTTGAGTTTGAAAAAGGCGCGCTTGAAAGTGGGAAATTTCAACGAGATATCGGTCTGATGTTTTCCATCATTTCTCTTGTTGTTTTGGGTACAGCATTGCTCTCGAGCTTGATCCATATAAAAAACAGTAAGATTATATGGTTGTTTGGTACCGTGATTTTGTTTGCCGGCACATATCTTTCTTATAGTGCAGACGGCGTTTCGTTTTGGCGTGAATCTGTTATATCCAACACGACGATTCTTGGCTGCGCAATGATGTTCTATACGTTCTTTCTTTCTATTGCAGTTGTACATTTTTTGCAGAATACAAAAACAATAGGCATCATTACCACTACACTGCTGGGAGTGGTTAACGCAGTAATTCTTGTTTTACCGATTTTGACGGATGTACTCTTTTATGATACCTGGCTTTATTGGGCGGCGGCACAAATACTTGTAAACATTGTTTTGCTCGGTTGTTTGATACGGGAGTTCGTGGTTACGAAAGGGAAAGAACGATGGCTGTATATCGGTTCGGTCTTGCCGCTGATTTCCTTTGTTGTCGATGTTGTTATGACATACCTTGGATTATGGCAGGGCGGTGCGGTCTCTAAGCATATTTTTATTGCCTTATTTGCCGTAGCGATGGTCATTATTCTTAGAATCATTCCCCGCAATATTAATGCCGCAGCGAAAGCAAAGGAAATGGAACTGCAAAAAAGCCAACTTGAGGCAGAGAAAAACATGGTAGAAGCAGAACTAAAGGAAAGCCGAATTTCCATTATGCTTTCGCAGATCCAGCCGCACTTTATTTATAACACACTGGGGACTATTGAACGAATGTGTCTAAAAGACCCCCCAAAGGCGTTTGAACTTGTGCGGAATTTCAGCCTGTATCTCCGTGGAAATTTCAGCGAACTTGATAGCGTAACTCCGATTCGTTTTGAACAAGAACTTAAACACGTTGAGTATTACATCAACATTGAAAAGGTTCGCTTCCCTGATATGAACATTGAATATGGCGTGGAAGCGACTGAATTCGTTCTTCCTGCGTTGTCTGTACAGCCTCTTGTGGAAAATGCCATTAAGCATGGTCTAATGCGCCTTGAAACGGGCGGAACAGTCAAGATCCATTCTTATGAAACTTCGACACATTTTTGCGTTGAGGTAACGGACGATGGTGTAGGATTTGATGCAGATGCACCTATTGATGAGAAGAAGCATGTAGGCCTGCGGAATATCCGTGGAAGGCTGAAGGCAATGGTAAACGGAGCTCTCGTTCTGGAGAGCAAGCCCGGTGTCGGCACCAAAGCAGTTATTATGATTCCAAAGGAAGTGATAGTATGAAAGCAATCGCAGTTGATGACGAAATCTATATGCTGGAAACCTTGCAGGAAGCGGTAAGTGCATCTTCCGACATTGAAATGGTAGAGGCTTTTTCCTCATGCTCCGCAGCGCTTGCGTACGCAACGGAAAATCCGGTCGATGTTGCTTTTCTTGACATCAATATGCGCGGCATCGGCGGTTTAGGACTTGCCGAAAAATTGCTTGAGATACAGCCTCACTGCAAAATCGTCTTTTGTACAGGTTATGAAGAATATGCTGTAACTGCTTTCCGGCTCCATGTCTCCGGATATTTGATGAAACCAATCACACCGGAAGCTGTACAGAAAGAAATTGACCACATCAAAGGAGTCAAAGCAACAGAAAAACTTCTGACCATCAAATGCTTTGGAAATTTCGAGGTACTTTATGACGGAGAGATCCTTCCTTTCAAACGAAAGAAAGCAAAAGAACTTTTGGCAGTCTTAATTGACCGCAACGGTGCGGGAATGACGGCAAAGCAGATTTGTGCGATTTTATTTCCCGATAATACGGATGACACCAAGAATGCGGCATATCTGCGACAACTCGTACTGGACTTAAAGAATACACTGAAAACAATTCGAGCAGAAGACATTCTTCAGCATGACACCCCTTATTATCGTGTTGATACGAACTTGGTGAGATGCGATTATCTCAGTTTTCTGGAAACAGGAAAACCGGAGTTTCACGGTGAATATATGACGCAATATAGCTGGGCAGAAGAGACCTGCGCTATGCTACAATTCAAGAAATGACGAAAAGACGGCAGATATGTTCTGCCGTCTTTTTGTGTATGTAACACCTTTGTAACGCTCACTTTGATATAATGCACAATTAATACAGTTTGTTCTGACAAGGAGGAATACAAATGACTATTGTATGTGTCGATAACACACCGATTATGTTGCAGTCTTTGAAAGAGAATGCGGATAAAGCATACCCCTATGCTAATGTGCAAACATTTCTTTCTGCAGAGCACGCACTGGACTATGCGGAAAAGTTCGGATGCGATGTGCTCCTTTGTGAAATTAACCCTCCGAGGTTAGAAGGACTTTTTCTTGCAGAAAAAGTTAAAAACATCAATCCAAGGGTCAACATCATCTTTTTTACCGTCTGCTCGGAAAACGAACACGCAAAGGCGGTCATGAAACTAAAACCCAGCGGATATTTAACTAAGGAAGTAGACGACGAGCAGATTTTGTATGAGCTGAAAAACCTGCGCTATGCGGTTTTGTAAAATATGGAAATATTTCCTGTCTTAACACACGACAAGCGTATGATATATTCTCCGTGTTGCGGCTATACGGGAATGCCGACGTCGTGATAACGGGCGTAATAAGTATAGCGCTTGGTGGCCGCTGTTTTTATAGATTAAGGAGCAAACGAGTAGAACGATGAATTTAAAATTGAAACGAATACTAAAAACGATATCAAACATGCTTGTTGCTGCGGTGGTGCTTTTAACCTTTTTGCTCTATGGATTGCAGCTTTTTGGTATGAAACCTTACGCAGTACTGTCCGGTTCGATGGAATCGGTATATCCCACTGGTTCGCTGATTTATGTATCCGATATAGATCCTGCCACATTGCGGGTAAATGATGTAATCACTTTTAAACTGAAAGATGGTACGATCGCGACCCATCGCATTATAGAGCTTGTTCCGGACGAAACGGATTCCTCTATCCTTCGCTTTCGAACAAAAGGGGATGAAAATGATATCGCGGACGGCCCATTAGTTGAATTTGAGGATGTTGTAGGAGAACCTTTCTTTGGAATCCCGTACTTAGGATATTTAGGGAACTATATCTCACAGCCACGGGGAAAGATTGTCGCAATAACCGTCGTGGTTGCCATTGTGATGATAGAGGTAATGGTAGGGATCATAGTTGATGACAAAAAGTCTAAAAGTCACAAAAATCAAACACAAAAATAAGGAGATGTTGGAATGAAAAGAATGAAACCTTTGTTATTGTTCCTATGTGCCGTTTTGCTTGTAGGTGTATCTGTGCTTGGTACGATTGCTTACTTGACAGATCAAGTGGAAGTAAAAAACACGTTTACTGTTGGCAAGGTTGAAATAACGGTAGATGAAACCGAGGTGAATCCTGATGGATCTCCCGTTACACCGGCAAACCGGGTAACTCAAAATAACTATCATTTGGTTCCCGGTGGGTCCTATACAAAGGATCCGACTATGACAGTGCTCAAAGGCGGTGAAGAATCTTATGTCCGTATGCTGGTGACCGTCAATTGTGCAAACGAGCTTGACGCTATTTTTGCCGCTACCGGAGGATTTGCCTATGATTCAATTCTGAGCGGATTTGATGCCACAGCGTGGACGTATGTTGGCGAAACCCAGAACACCGTAACAAACACCGTTACATATGAATTCCGCTATAAAGATACTGTTAAACCAGCCGCAACTGAGAACGCCGTTTTAGAGCCCTTGTTTACGACTGTTACGATTCCTGCTGCATTGGATAGCAGTGATATGGAGTCTATCAAGGATCTGGAGATTGTCATTATCGGCCATGCAATTCAAAAGGTAGGATTTAATAATGAAGATTCGGCTTGGGATGCGTTCGATGCGCAGATGGGCTAAAGGATACCACCAATGCGCCTTAGAGTGATCAATTACCCGGACGAATTTATATTCCGCCGGTTTATTGATATAAAAAAGATGAAGAAAGGAGGAACGAAATATGCGTAGATCTAAAAGATCTGGAAAATGTTTCAAAATCAAGGGATTGCTATTATCTCTTGCAACAGTTTTACTGGTTTTCGGCCTCATTGGAACCTCGATTGCTTGGCTGGTGACTTCGACAGACCCCATTGTTAACGTTTTTACCTATGGTGACATTCAGATCAAATTGGAAGAAACAACCGGTAACCGCTATAAGATGACACCGGGCGCAACGCTGGAAAAAGATCCAAAGATCACTGTTCTTGCGGACAGCGAAGATTGCTGGCTGTTTGTGAAGATTGACGAATCGGCTGTTGAAAAGCTTAGCGACTATATCGATTACAGCATTGCCGACGGATGGACTGCTTTGGATGGCGTGTCCGGAGTTTATTACAGAGAGGTCGACAGTTCTGATCAGGATGTATCTTTCGGTGTTCTCGCGGACGACCAGGTGACTGTGAAAGGCACTGTAACCAAGGAAATGTTGGAGAAGCTAAACAACTCCAATTATCCCACACTGACCTTTACCGGCTATGCAGTACAACGTGATGCTAACATCGAAGAGATCGACACTGCTGCCGAAGCATGGGCGTTGATCAGCAATTCTTAACATGACAAGCGATACCTGTAATAAGGTTGATGTATGTAGTCAACCAATTACGTAAATTAACCACATTATTTTGGAAAGGAAGAAAAAATGAAAAAAATTTTGCTTTATGCGCTCAGCTTGGTTCTGGTTGTAGCGATTTCCATTGGTGGAACCTTGGCCTATCTGCAAAGCAACGACAGCGATGTCAACGTAATGACCCTTGGTAACGTGAAGATCTCTCAGCATGAGTATCAGCGCGTAACAAATGAAGACGGCTCTTATAAGACCGCTACGATTGACAATCAAACCAGTTATGTATTGGAAGCCTTCGAGCAGGGCAAGGAGTTACTTCCTATCGTCGGTGATCCCAGCATCGGAGCTGCTGGTTGGGATGATACCATCGTTCGTATGTCCCAGGTAGATTCTTATGGTTCTATGCAGGTGTTTGCAGGTGCCAATGCTCAGGATAAGTTTGTTACTGTTGAAAACACCGGTAAGACTGACGCTTACATCCGCACCATCGTTGCCATCGAATGTGGTAGCGGCGATTATTCTCTGATTGGTAAGTCATCTCACTCTACCTGGACCTGCAAAAATATCGGCGTAGTTGAGATCGACAATAACAAATATTTTGTTTTTGAGTTCTCATACAACGGCGGCAAACTCAGCAACGGCTCTTGGAGACATGAGGGTGGGGTTCTGCCTGCTGGCGACACCTCCTACCCCAGCCTTTCTCAGGTTTATCTGAAGTCTGAAGCAACCAACGAAGATATGGTTGCCATCGACGGCAACGGCAACGGCACTCTCGACATTCTCGTTCTTTCTCAAGCTGTGCAAGCTGCCGGCTTCGAGAATGCCAATACCGCTCTGGATACCGCTTTTGGTAAGTCTTCCGAAAAAGCTGCGGAGTGGTTTGGAGGCGTTTCTATACCGAACTATGTGTTTGATCAGGCTGGTTTTGATGCTGCTATTGTAAATGCCGGAGATATCGATCTGCTCTGTGATGTTGAATTTGGTGGAGATATTGATCTTCCCACTGAACTTGACCTTGGCGGATACACCTTGAATAGCAAGGGAATTGAAGTGGCAAACGATTTTTCTATGTCAAATGGCAGATATGTGATGAAAAATACTTTTTATTACATTGATGTTCGCCCCATCGAAAGTGATACCTATACATTTACAAATGTTACTTTTGTGAATGAAGTCAAAGTCAAACCCGGTAACACCGGAACCGATCGAGTTGATCAAATACTGAAGCTCTATCCCATGGCTGCCGGTTTGAAGAGCACCTATGTGTTTGAAAATTGTACATTTGAAAATGCCGGTGTTTATTTCGGTGCTTCCTCCGATAAATCAGCCGATATTGATGTTGTATTTAAAAACTGTACATTTAATGCAATGGTGGCCAGTGATGCTCTGATTGAATTCGGTGGCACTATTACCGGAACAGTAAAAATTGAAGGATGCACCTTTAATATCGAAGGAACTTATTCCGATCAGGCGTTGATTGATATCAAAACCTGGAGCAGCATCACTTTGGATGTAACTGCAACAGATAATGTTTTGAATGCAAACAAGGCGGTTGCTTATACCTATGATCCTGCAAAGGGTGAAACCGAGGCTGACACTATTAAGCTTGGAACCGCTAATGTCAGAAGTTATTATCTTTTTGATTGTCTTACCGGCAACTACAGCACCGTCGTTGAGACCGGAACGATTTTGAAAGGCGATATCGCTGCACCTTCCAAGTGATGTTTTGGGACAACAACAGCGCAAGATGACAAAATAAGCCTTGCATATCAATAATATACAATAGATTATACAGTCCGCCCAACCTCTTCCGGGGTTGGGCGGCGATCAAAGGGTACAAGAGAACCTTGTGCCTTTTGATCGTTGTAAGCTTATAAAAAGGAGGTGCGCGTATTGCTAAAGAACAAAATCGTGAGAAGAGTTGCGTTGGTTATTTCTTTTCTTATGCTGATGACATCAACGGTAAATACCACATATGGCTATATCGTAACGAAAACCGACAGCGTTATCAATACATTTATTCCTGCTGTTCCGGGGCATGAAGATATCGCGGTAAGCATTGAAGTGAATAAGATTGTCAAGAATACCGGTACAGCGTCTATCTCCCCGGAAGGCTTTGAATTTGTTCTTGAAAATACAGCAAGCGGTGAGAAGATCACTCTGAAAACTGCAGCCAACGGAAAGGCGCTCTTTACGCTCCCGTTTACAGCTGAGGATACAGGAAAGAGCTTTAACTATAAGCTTTCAGAAATTAACACGGGTATAAAGAATGTTACCTACGATCAGAAGGTTTATGATATTCACATTGCTGTTACATTAGGCGAAGATAACAAGCTTGTTGCCAATGTTACAGTAGACGGGCAGACCGTGGCGAACGCTGTAGCAAGATTTGAAAATGCTTATTATGGAGAAATCCCCGTTCCTCCGCAAACAGGTGATAGTAGCAACACTGCCTTTTGGTTTATTATGATGCTTGTGAGCGGAGCAGCCTGCGTAGTTCTTATGGCTTTGGATAGACGTTATGTAACAAAATGATTTGTAACAGGTGTACTGTATTGGCGTTCTAAATACTGGCAAACGCGGAGATTTTTTGCAATATACTTACCGGACTGCCAGATGTTTAGTCCTGACGGTCCAATTGCTGCTTGTATTGTGTTTGTAACGCGCTATTGGTTACAATTTTAGGATAGAGAAATCTACTTTTAAAGAGGACTCAGCATATCACAAACAAAAAAAGGCCAATGCTTTTGCATTGGTCTTTTGTTATACCCGAGAGTAACTATGGCGAAGCCCACATGCGCGTATTGACAACCCTGCGCTTTTGTGCTATAATTACCGAAAATGTAAAAAGGGGGGGTAAGTATCATTCTTAACAAGAGTTTCAGGGGAGAAGTGTGGAATAATATCGATGAACACGTGCTCTCGGAGATCGTAAAAATTAACGCAGAACAGGTTGACGGCAAGGTTAGCGAGGATAGCTACACAAAAAAGGCAACCGCATATTTGCAGTCATTTTTTGATAATGAAATTTCAGTTCTTTATACGATCAACGGAACCGCGGCAAATGTTGTTGCATTAAAGGCTCTGCTTGACAGATTCGGAACTGTAATATGCGCAGAGCAAGCACACATCAACACCTACGAATGCGGTGCGCTTGAATACAATTTGGGTAATAAAATTTTAACTGTACCCACCGAGAATGCCAAGATCACGCCTCAAATGGTCGATAAATTGCTGTTTGACGAGAAAAATCACGGGTATTACCCGCAGGTGATCGCCATTACTCAGCCGACCGAGCTTGGCACACTCTATACTATCGAAGAACTTAAGAATCTGACTAAATATGCGCACGAAAAGGGAATGAAGCTGTTTGTTGACGGCGCACGACTTGGCTCGGCATTGGCTTCTTTGGAGTGCTCCATCCGCGAAATGATGGCAGAAACCGATGTGGATGTTTTTACGGTCGGCGGTACAAAGGCGGGCGCTATGTTTGGTGAGGCGATCGTGTTTACCGATAAAAATGCGCTTTCCGCAGGGGAGTATATTTTAAAGCAATCCTTACAGCATTTTGACAAATCCAAGTTTTTGGGCGCGCAAATGCTCGCTCTGTTTGAAAATGACCGCTGGATAAAAAACTTTGATCATGCAAACAAAATGGCAAAATTACTGGAGGCTGAGTTAAGCAAAAAGGGAATCAAGCCATATTTCCCCGTGCAAAGCAATATGATGTTTTGTGTAATCGATGAGAACACCTTGGAAAAAATACGGGAGTTATACGATATCAAGTATTGGTTTGAGGATAAGCGAGTGGTGAGAATTGCTACGACTTTTGCCACTACCGAAGAAGACGTTATAAAGCTTGTTGAATCTATATAGTTGTAAATTTTGTCATATAAAATCCAAGTTGAACGGCTTGGATTTTTCATTTACATTCGCAGAAGAAGATTGTCCTCGTTTCGTACTTGTACGTCCTTACGCGACTATCGTCCGTTCATACACAGACGTATTGACTTTCCAAGTATTTTGTAGTAAAATAAATACAGCAGATCACACTCATTTCTTCAAAAGGAGCTCGCTTATGTTCGGTTTTTTCAAAAACAATACGTCAAATGAAGATAATCCGAGACCTCGTAACGGCTATGCCCGTTGGCAGAATCAAGACGGTACGGTTTTTGAGGGAGAGTTGCTCGACGGTATGCCCTACGGAAAGACGAGCGTAACCTTTGCAAACGGCGCACGTATGAATACCCACTTTTACTTTGGTCTGAATCAGGGATATACTACCATAGAAAGTCCTGACGGGTACTCCTTTGAAGGCGAGGTCCGCGACGGCAAACCAAACGGCAAGGTAAGTGAACGGTTTGCGAACGGCACTACTTACGAAGGAAATTACACTGACGGTGTGCGTGACGGCTTTGGAACTATGCACTTTCCTGACGGCAGCGTTTATACGGGAGTTTGGGAAAACAATAGCTTCAACGGTAGCGGTAAGTACACTGCCGCCAACGGTACCGCATACGACGGCAATTTCACCAACGGCGTATGCGACGGATTTGGAACTATGCGCTTTACTGACGGCAGCATATATACAGGACATTGGAAAAATAATCAGTATAACGGTGACGGCACATACACCTCGGCTGATGGTACCGTAGTATATAAGGGCGTGTTCAAAAACAATGTACTAGACGGACACGGATCGCTTTCCGACAGCGACGGCAGATACTATGAAGGAGAGTTTTGCAAAGGATATAAAAAAGGACACGGTGTTTTCAAATGGCCTGACGGCTCTATTTACGAAGGAAATTTTAAAAACGACGTGCGTTGCGGATACGGTGTTTACAAATCACCTGACGGCTCACGCTACGAGGGCGAGTGGAAAAATGACGTGGAGTGGGGTAGCGGCCGCCACTACGCACACGATTTTTCTTCCTATAACGGCAGTTGGCGGAGAGGATCTCCCCACGGAAAAGGCGTTGTAACCTGGCCAAACGGCGAATCCTACTCAGGACAGCTCAGTAATGGATTTTTTACAGGATTTGCTACCTATACGAATACAAAAGGAAAGAAATACAGAGGCTATTGGATAAAAGGCAACCTGCTTTTTAGCAAAAAAGCTCCTGCTCCGGGAAGTGAGTTTCGTTTCACAGGTCAAGGAAAGCGTCAGTACGTAAATTACCGCTACGAAGGCGGTTTCCGCGACGGAATCTGGGAAGGCTACGGAGTCGCAGATTGGGATGACGGAACACACTACGAGGGTGAGTGGAAAGACGATATGAAGCACGGCTTCGGCATCTTTACAAGTGCAAAAGGTGTTCGCTACGAGGGCGAGTGGCAGTTTGGATTTCCGCACGGTCACGGCAAATGCACAGGTCCAAAAAACGATTTTGAAGGCGAATACGTATGCGGAAAGCGGCATGGATATGGCATCACACGCACTATAAGCGGAGACGTCTATGAAGGATATTACGAAAACGATAAAAAACACGGAAAGGGAACAGTTACATTTGCAAACGGCACAAGACTGGTCTGTACGTTTGATAACGGCAAAGTCGTAGGTGAAGGCGAAAAATACTATTCCGACGGCGGTGTTTACAAAGGTGCGCTCAGCGACAAGGGTCTTCCTCACGGCATAGGCGTGTGGGAGCTTCCCGACGGCAGTATATACGAGGGAGAACACGATATGGGTTACCGCCACGGAAAAGGTATACTGAAACATCCGGACGGCACATATGAATCGGGATGGTTTGAAAAAGACATTTATATCGGTTCTGAAAAAGAAGAAGCCTCTCAAAAAAATACTTAACGGCTCTTGCCTGTATAAACCACCCCACCCGACATAAAAACTTCTTAATTTGCAAAAGCGAGGAAAATTTTATGGAATTCAAAACTAAAGTTATGAGCAACACACACGACATAGAGCTTGCAATAAAAAAGGGTATGCGCCCGATGCAGAGCTTTTTCGACACAACAAGGGATAACCTGCCTTTTTTCGGCAACCAAATGGCTCCGCTTGACGGATTCGGAAACTTCCATCACCCGACCTTCAGCGCGGCACATATTCCGGGAAGATGGTTGCTCGCTCTTCTTAATGCAGAATCCGTAACGGGAATCTCTCCCGACGAAAACGCGGTGGAAAACCTCAGAAAATGGGCGTTTGCCACACTTACTGAGGTAAAGATCGGATTTCCTGCGTGTATGGACCACGACAAAGGTGAGTTCATAAAAGCAACAGACCTGCACAATCTCCGCGAAACTATGCACGCGCTCTTTGCCCTCTATAAATGGAGAAAGGACGAAAAAGCCAAAGAACTCGCTCTCGGAATGATACGCGCACTTGACAGATATTTCGACTACGAGCGCGGGACGCTCAATATCGATAAATACCGCGAAGAAACGGGCGCGGAAATTATGTACAGCTGTTCGCATCCGTCGGAAGGACTTCTTTTCCCGCCGCATTTCGGCAGATACATAGGACCTCTCGTTAAATTCTGGAAGGCCACCGGAGAGAGCGAAGCTCTTGCGCAGGCAATAGCACTCAAAGACGTTTGCTTCAGAGATATTCTGCTCGAGGACGGCGACTATGACGCCGTAAGATTCGGCGGTCACACGCACTCTACCACAGCGATGATATCCTCGCTCGCACAGCTTGGCGACGTGACGAAAGACCGCGAAATATTTGAAAGAATAGATGCATTTTTCAAAAACGGACTTAAAAAGATCGCGCTTCCTTTCGGTTGGTGTATTGAGGGAAATCACCGCCGCGACAATCTTATCGGAGAGATAAATAACACGTCGGATATTATGGAAAGCTGTCTTATTATGGGCAAGCACGGCTATGACGGCTACTACGCTATGGCGGAAGAAATACTCCGCGCACACTTCTTGCCCGCACAGCTTCTTGACCCCTGTTTCATTCCCGATGACGAAAACGAAAACGATCTCAGTCGCCACAAGGTAGCAAGCCGCGCAAAAGGTGCTTTCGGATTCCCGACTCCGTACGGACACGAGGACACTCCGGGTGCCTGGATATCCTTCAACTGGGATATAGTGGGCGGCGGCGTGAACGGCCTTTGCGAAGCTTACAAGCAGCTCGCTTATGCAGAAGAGTCTATGCTCGTTATACCTATGCACTTCGGATGCAGTAGCGCGCTCTGCACCGTAACAGACCCCTACCGCGCAAACGGAGTTATGACAGTAACACCGAAGCAGAATTTCAGCACGCTCAAGCTGAGAATTCCGCACAGAGCGAAGATAAAAACAGCAAACGCACCTTATACGGTCTGCGGAGAGTGGATCTACGCTTCCCTGAACGCGAAAAACGAGGCTTTTACAGTCGAATTTGAATTCGAAACCAAAGATATTACCTATGATTTCAGAGGCTGGCGTATCAAGCTGCGTTGGCAGGGCGAAGAGGTTATCGGCGCGAATAACGGCGGCAGACGGCTTTGCTTCTTTGAGTCGATAGAGTAGTAAAATACAAAAATTGAAAATAAAACATCCGCATTCGGCGTGAAAATTTTACCGTTTGCGGATGTTTTTCTTTTATTATTTTATCTTATTGATATCGTACGGTGTGGTCTGATATACGAAATAGTTCAGCCAGTTTGTATAGAGAAGATTTGCGTGGCTTCTCCAAGTGGAGCGCGGCTTTTTCGAGGGATCATCATTCGGATAATAATTATACGGAATGGCAGTACCGAGGCCTGCGGCGCAGTCGCGTTTGTATTCCTTATCGAGGGTGTCGGGATCATATTCCGAATGTCCCGTAACGAAGACCTGTCTGCCTTTTTTGGTCGCCACAACGTAAACTCCTGCCTGCTCTGAGGATGCGAGAATCTTGAGGGCAGGCTCTTTTTCTATATCCTCTCGGTCAACGGTCGTATATCTTGAATGCGGAGCATAGAAAACGTCGTCAAATCCGCGCATAAGTATCGACTTTTTGCGGTCAACCGTGTGCGGGAATACACCGAAAAGCTTTTTGTCAAGCGGACGCTTGTTTATTCCGTAATGATAGTAAAGCGCCGCCTGCGCACCCCAGCAGATATGGAATGTGCTCGTTACATTCGTCTTGCTCCACTCCATAATTTCGCAAAGCTCGTCCCAATACTCGACCTCTTCGAAAGGGAGCTGTTCAACGGGCGCACCCGTTATTATCATACCGTCGTATTTTTCGTGCTTCACCTTGTCAAAAGTCTTGTAAAAGGCAATAAGATGCTCGGACGAGGTGTTTTTCGACACGTGTGTGCTCGTATGGATAAACTCAAGCTCGACCTGAAGAGGTGTATTGCCGAGAATACGCGCAAGCTGTGTTTCGGTAACGATCTTCGTCGGCATAAGATTTAAAATAAGTATCTTCAGCGGACGGATATCCTGCGTTATCGCTCTCGTTTCGGTTATTGCAAATATATTTTCACTGAGCAGAGTGGCAGTTGCCGGCAGCTCGTTTGGAATTTTGATAGGCATTTATGTTATGTCCTTTCTTTTTCTTTTGGGAAGCGGTGCTACATATCGACTCCCTTATATCTGCGCAAGTGCCTGCTCGATATCGTCGATAATATCGTCGGCATTTTCAATTCCGACAGAGAAGCGTACAAGCTCGGGACCGATACCTGCGGCAACGAGCTGCTCGTCGGTGAGCTGACGGTGAGTCGTGCTTGCGGGGTGGAGGACCGATGTGCGCGCGTCTGCAACGTGAACGACGATAGCGGCAAGTCTGAGCGAGTTCATAAACTTCATAGCCGCATCGCGTCCGCCCTTGATTCCGAAGGAAATAACGCCCGATGCACCGATGGGAAGATATTTCTCTGCAAGAGCATACTGCGAGTCGCCTTCAAGCTTCGGATAGCTTACCCATACCACCTTGTCGTTTGTTGAGAGGTACTTTGCAACCTTGAGCGCGTTTTCCGAATGGCGTTCCATTCTAAGCGCGAGAGATTCAAGTCCGAGGTTGATAATAAATGCAGAAAGCGGTGAGGGAGTCGTTCCGAGGTCGCGCATAAGCTGACAGCAAGCCTTGCTTATGTAAGCCGAATTTCCGAAGGACTCGGTATATACCACGCCGTGATAAGACGCGTCGGGCTGTGTAAGCTCGGGGAATTTGCCCGAAGCTTCCCAGTCAAAGTTACCGCTGTCAACGATAACGCCGCCGACAGTCGATGCGTGGCCGTCCATATACTTTGTTGTGGAATGAATAACGATATCTGCGCCGAATTCTATCGGACGGCAGAGTACGGGTGTTGCAAAGGTGTTATCCACAACCAGAGGAATATTGTGGCGGTGAGCGAGAGCAGCATATCTTTCGATATCGAGAACGGTGAGCGCGGGATTTGCGATGGTTTCGCCGAAAATGAGTCGTGTGTTCTCGTCTATCTGAGCTTCAACCTCTTCATCTGTCATATCGGGAGTAACGAATCTTGTTTCGATTCCCATACGCTTCATAGTTACGGCAAAAAGGTTTGTTGTTCCGCCGTAAATAGACGAAAGGGAAACGATGTTCTGTCCTGCGGACGTAATGTTGAACACAGAAATAAGGCTTGCAGCTTGTCCCGAAGAGGTGAGCATAGCTCCCACTCCGCCTTCGAGAGTGGCGATCTTTTCCGCTACTGCCGAAAGAGTTGGGTTAGATATTCTTGAATACATATGACCGGGAGCCTTGAGGTCGAAAAGGTCGCCCAGATGCTCTGCCGAGTCGTACTTGTATGTCGTGCTCTGATATATGGGAAGAACTCTCGGTTCTCCGTTTTCGGGTGTGTAGCCTCCCTGAATACATTTTGTTTCTATCTTGTAATTTTTTGCATTGTTGCTCATTTTTTTGACTGCCTTTCTTTATACCAAATATTCTTAAATAATTTTATTTTCTTTTACTTTTTCTGCTCATTATGAGAAGAATAATTATGCCAGAAAGCGATATTGCGGCGCATATCGAAGCCGCTATTATTATAACAACGACCGTTTTGCTCGGTTTTTTAGGCTTCGGGGAAGTCGTGCCGCCCTGATTATTGTTTGTATTTTCGTTTCCGTTCGGGTCTTCGGGATCGTCGGGAGGATTTGTGGGATCATCGGGCGGAGTAACGGGTTTGTCCGATTCGAAAACAAATTCGGGGATCTTGCCGTTATACTCGGGAAGTCTTATCACGGTTATCGTATATGTTTCGGTGTTTCCGTTTTCAGCCGTACAGATTATGCTTATCACGGCTTTGTCGCCCTTTACCGCGTGTTCGCCGGTTCCGACTATCGAGAGAGCCTTTTCACTTTTTGCGGTAGCCTCAAAAACTATCGAAGTAACAGAGTTTTCTATGTAAAGCAGGTAATCCTTCTGTGATGAAAGGAAGAACGGTGAAAGAACGCCCGTAGAAGCCGAGAACGTTCTGAGCGATGCGTCCTTATCGGGAACGTAGTTGGGGTCCTGCTTTCTTGTGATAACGAAGGTTATCGTTCGGCTGTCGCCGTTTTCGGCAGTAACCGTCATTTTTATGATATTTTCTCCGACCTTAAGCTCGTTTGTATCAAGCGCATAGGTCGCAAACTCGTTCGTGGTAGTGCAAATTACTTCAAAAGTGCTCACCGAAAAATCGACCGTCGCGCTGTACTGAAGAAGCTCGGGGGAGAAGGCTTGATCGAGCTGAACGCCCGTGACGCTCAGCGAAGAAACAGAGCTGTCTGTCGAGAGAAGCTCGGGAGTGTAGGTTGCCGTATATTTGAGATCTGTATTTGTAACCGTTTCGGCAACTGCGGGAGTCCATCCCGTGAATTTGTACTTGTACGTTTCGTCGTTTGGCTTTTTAGGCTCTTCGGGAAGAGTAACAGTATCTCCCGTGAAATATTTTCCGCTTGATATTACGGTCGTGCCGTCCTCGTCATAAAAAGTGACCGAATATTTTTTCTTGATCGTAATCGTTGCTTCGCTGTTTGCGAAATTTATGGAATTTCCGCCGTTATAGTTGTACGATTCCTCGTGCGAAACTGTTATTTTGGTAGTGACCTCTCTTGAAGCTATCGCGGTGAAATTGAGCTTTATAAGCTCACCCGTTGCGGTAGATCCGGGTGAAAGATGATCGGACCACAGAGAGTTGCTCCAACGCAGAGTATAAGGAGATCCGATATCGGGTGACGGATTTGTAAATCCCTCGAGAAGCCCGAGGTCCTCTACCGAATCAAGTCTTAGGCAGTTTTCGTCGTAATTTACCTTGAATTTAAGCGAAATAATTCCGGGGTTGTCCTGAAGAGAAACGATAACCGAAAACGAAGTTCCCGCCTCTATACTCTGATCCGAAATCTCGTATCTCGGAGTCGGCTCCGCCGATGAGATAAGACTTCCAAACACGGTGAACGATAATATTAAAATCAGTAATATTATACCGAAATGTTTTTTCATAGCATTTTGCCCCTATTTGTTGTTATATAAAGCAGTGCGAAGTCCGCACGGGTATTCATACCTATACATTATACAATTTTACCACAAGGCGTTCATATTGTCAATTATTAAGTTGTATATAAACCGTAAAATTTATCGACAATATATTCCTTTTTGCGTATTTTGGGTCGCTTTTTTAAAGGGATACCGAAACAAAAGAGAGAATGACCGATCAAAGTGGCTCGCCGCTTTTATTCGTATCCCTGTGGGTTTATTTCCACTGCCAACAATAAAGGAAGGGAAAATCCCTTCCTTTAAAGTTAAGCTGTAAGTTCAGTCATCGTCGATCTCTTCAGAGTCAAATTCTATGATCGCACCCGTAAGAGCGTTTATTTTGTACTCATACTCAAGAGTTGCGCTTGTAAATTCAAGCTCGTATATCTGTACGCCGTTTTCCGTTTCGAGTGAAATTTCGGAAAATGAAACAACGTCTGCGGCATTCAATTTCGCGTGATCAAGAACGATACTCTTGACTTCTTCTATCGAAAGAAGATTCGGTGACGGGGAATCGTTCGGATTGGTGCTTCCGCCCGGATCGGTATTTCCGTCCGGTTTCTTTATTTCTACCGTGATCGTAATGTGACCGTTTGAAATATTTGTATCCGCACCGCCGAAAAGATTGCTCAGATATTCGGTTACCTGTCGGCTTATCTCGCTGCTGTACTGTTCAAGCAGCTTTTGATCGGGCGCGTTTATGTCGAATGATATATCACCCGCATCTGTAAGATATCCCATCTCTCTTGCGCGGGAAATAAGCTCGTCGGCAACCGTTATCTTGTCTTTTCCGTGAAAATCATAATTTTCAACAAGCTTTACTCCGTCATCGTTCGTTCCGACGACGTCGATTACTTCACCCTTGCGGTTAAGCTCGATTCTGACCTCGGGGTTTATGGACATAGTTATAGAAGAGTAGCAAAACAGATTATTCTGATAGTATCCGAAGCCGAGAACAAGAATAAGACAAGCGGCAATAGCTCCGAAAGCTTGGATCCACGCGGCGCGGGTGCTTGTGCGTGATCTTTGTCTTTTCATAATAACGGGATCTGTCACCGTCTGTCCGACAACATAGTTCATATTTGCGGCTTTTACAAATTTTCCGTTTTCGTCAAGAAGTACAGCGTAAGATCTATGGCATTCCATAACGATATATTTCATAGTTAAGATAATTCCTTTCTTAGTTTAGTATTGGCGAAAGCGTTTTCATATCTTCTCGGAAGACAAAACGAGCTTTATATGACCGCGTATTATCTCAAATCCGTTCGTACAGGCGAGAAGGAGAGCTACCATATATTTTCTGTGTCTTTCGAGCGTTTTTCGCTCTACTCCGCCGCCGAGCGAAAGCTGTGCGATCGGAAGTCTTTTTGTGCGAAGAAATTCGTCAAGAATTTCTTGATTTTCTTTGGCATAGTCGAGTGCTTTCCGGCAGGCCTCGAGCGTTCTTTGCTGCTGCGGACAGTGGTCGGAAACGTCCGAAAGGCTGAGTCCGAATTCTTCAAGCTCTTTTGTAAATTTCTCAATTTCGGAGCGTGCGGCGTTTCTCTCGGAGAATTCCTCGGCGTGATCCGATCCGTCGGTGAGCTTATCCGTCACTGACATCTCATCTTCATCGCCATCGGCAGTTTCAAGCGGTGTTAAATTTTTGTGCTTGCGTTCTTTACGCGCGTAGTCTATAAGTCTGCTCTTTATATGTACCGAAGCGTAACTGAAAAACGCGCCGCGCATCTGAGAATAACCCTGCACGGCCTCATAAAAAGCCATCATAGCGATGCTGAGTTCACAGTCGTTTTCTTCTATGACGGGTCGCCTTAGAAATTTGGCGGTTTCGTTTTTTATGAAGGGCATATACGTGCGGATCATTTCGTCTGCCGCGTTTACGTCTTCCTTTGCTTCGTTTATGAGAGCAACAAGCATATCATCTTTTCTCATCAGGAAATATCCTCCCAATATCAGATTACGAAAGAGAAAATTTATTTTCGGTGTATTTACGTGATATAAAGTTATATTTTGTGTTTTCATAAGTAATTTTGCCACAAATCCCTCATTTTGTCAAGAAAAATTATATTAATTTTTTAAGGCTATTGACAAATCCGAAAAAATACTGTATTATTGTATTAGTGAGGTAGTACAGTTGGCATAACAGGAGGTGAATCTTATGCAGTGGAAACTCGACAAAGACAGAGCGATATGCCCTCAGATTTGCGAGCAGGTATGTCTGAGGATAGCGCTTGGGGAATTTGCACCCGGAGAAAAGCTTCTTTCGGTACGCGAAGTTGCCGTAGCGGCAGGGGTAAATCCGAACACGGTGCAGCATTCCTTCGAGATACTTGAGGAGAAGGGAATACTTTACTCCCAACGCGGCTCGGGCTGGTATGCCGCCGAGGATATATCGCTTGCCAAAGACACTCTCAAAAAAATGATCGAAGAAAAAACGAAGGCGTATTTCGAATCAATGAACGCGCTCGGACTCAGTGTTGAGGAAACAAAAAAATACGTCAAAAATTGGTAAAACACTTAAACCGGTCCTATATTATATCATTTCACGAAAGGAAAGAAGATAAAATGAGCGAACTGCTTTGTACTAAAAATCTTGTAAAGCGTTACAGCAGCGTCGTAGCACTGAACGACGTAAGTATAACGCTGACAAACGGAAAAATAATCGGCATCCTCGGTCCCAACGGATCGGGCAAAACCACGCTTATAAAGCTTATAAACGGACTTCTCACAGCAGACGAGGGGTCTATCACCATAAACGGCAATACTCCCGGAGTCGAGAGTAAGAAGGAGGTCGCATATCTGCCCGATAATAACTATCTTAATTCTTATATGACGGTAAAGCAGATAGTAGATTTCTTCAAGGACTTTTACGAGGACTTCAGAGAGGAGCTTGCATACGAAATGCTGACAAAGCTCGGGGTATCTCCCGAAATGAAGCTTAAAACACTCTCAAAGGGTAACAAGGAAAAGGTCTGTCTTATTCTCACAATGAGCAGAAACGCCAAGCTTTACGTGCTTGACGAGCCGATAGCGGGAGTTGACCCCGCCGCGCGCGATTACGTTATCCGCACGATAATAAACAACTATAACCCCGAGGCGACCGTGCTTATTTCGACGCATCTTATTTCAGACATCGAGCAGATACTCGACGAAGTCATTTTCCTTAAAGACGGAAAGGTCGTACTGCAAAAAACTGTCGATGAGATACGCCAGGAGCATCAGAAAAGCGTTGACGAACTTTTCAGGGAGGTATTCAGATGGTAAAGAAACTGTTAAAATACGAGCTTGTATCTTATATGCGCATACTTTTGCCGATAGACGTTATACTTCTTATAATTGCGGCGGTTGCGCGGATAATCCAATTTTTCGAAAGTGACACAGTTGCCTACGGTATAATTTTCTGGTCGTCGCTTATAGCCGTTTTCGTAGGGATTATGGCGTGTATGTTTATGTCTGTCATAGTAGCCATAATAAGATTTTACAAAAACTTATTCACAGCCGAGGGTTATCTGACCTTTACTCTGCCGATAACACCGGCACAGCATATTCTGATAAAGCTTCTCGGTGCGATAATTTTCCAGCTTATCGCAATATTTACGGCACTTCTTGCTCTCGTTATTCTGAGCGCAGGCGACGTGCTTATAGAAGTCATAAAAGCCGCTGTTTATCTTATCTCGCGTTTCTTTAACAGTGTCCCCGCGGAAATAGCAGCACACGTTGTATTATACGGCATAGAAATGCTTATTTTGACAGCGGTGTCGGCTGTATTTACTATGCTTGTATATTACACCTGTATATCCATCGGACAGATGGCGCGCAAAAACCGCGTGTTTATGGCTGTACTCACATTTTTCGGTTATTATCTGCTTGTTCAGATACTTTCCACAGTACTTATGGTAGTATTTACCGTTCTTGAGCTTGCAGGCGTGCTTGAGCCTATATTCACCTTCTTCCAAAATCACACGTTTGCCTCTTTCCACATAATCTTCTGCACGGGAATAGCTGTCAACGCGGGAATGTCGGCGCTCTTATTCTTTATCAACAAGAAGATTATAACGAAAAAACTGAATCTTGAGTGATGGAGGGAGAAACAAAATGAAAAAAGCTATCCGCGCAGCCGCGCTTATACTTGCGCTTCTTATGCTCGCTTTGCCGCTTGTCGGCTGCGACAAGATCGACGAAATGCGCGCAAATCACGGATTTTGGAACGATGACGGGTCCATAAGCTTTAACGGAGAAACGTATAAGCTTCTTTCACCGAGTACATATCTTTATCTCATAATAAATCCGACCGGCGAACTTGATATAACAGAGAAAAACGTTCCTGTGTTACTTTCGGAAGAATACGGAACCGATGCCCATATAACTTTTGACAAATTGTTTATTAGAGCTTTAGTGGGCGACCGATATAACGTTTACTGCCGTGAAGATAAGTATGACTACGTTGAGCAGAGTATAAAGCAAAACGGTAATATGGATTATTTGGGATTTTATTACTACCCATATGAAAACGGAGGATCCGTCTATCTGGCGAAAGATTTTCACAGCAAAGAGGTAGGACATATATTTGCAGAAGAAGAAACGGATACAATTATTGATATAATGATGTCTGTGGAAGGACTAAATTACAGTGATTGGAAACGCAATTGGTCGAAGTATTATAACAGTATAAAGATATATCGTTGCAGTGATGATATGTTGTTCAGAAGGGAAAGCGAATTTATAATTTTCTTTAAGCCCGATTTTCATAGTAACCGTTACTTTATATCCGACGGAGATTTTGCATATTCAGTCCCCAAAGAGTATGACACGCTGTTTGACAATATGTTTAAAGAGTACCTCAAAAGTTTTTCGTAAACCCTTTAAAGGTATAAACAATATGCATACATATGTATCAAAATCCGAAACATATCTGAAAGGAGAAAAGAAATGAAAAAATTCATCCGCACAGCCGCGCTTATACTTGCGCTTCTTATGCTCGCTTTGCCGCTTGTCGGGTGTGATAAGATCGACGAAATGCGTGCAAATCAGGGATTTTGGAACGATGACGGGTCTATAAGCTTTAACGGAGAAACGTATAAGCTTCTTTCGTCAAGTGTATATCTTTTTACCGATCTATACAGAGAGCTTGAAATAACAAATAAAAACGTTCCCGTCTTACTTTCAAAAGAGTACGGTCAACGATTCCATATAAGTTATGATGGAGTATTTATTTCGCCGGGCCTTTCGTATTATTGCCGTGAAGACAGATACGATTACGTCGAAAAATGTATAACAGAAGGGGTACAACTTGATCATCTGGGATTTTATTATACCTTTAACGGTTATAAGCTCGGCAAGGTCGGACATATACTTACCGAGAAAGAGATAGACACAGTAAATGATATAATGCGAGGTGAAAACATCGTAAAAAAAGAGATCTATGAAGTTGCGCAGTATAATATTTGTGTTGGGCTTTATAGCTGCAGTAGCGATATGCTTTTCAGATCAGATTGCGACATATGCCTCTATATAGATTCCGAAAATTGCTACTTTATCTCGAAGGGAGCTACTATATATTCTGTTCCCGCAAAGTACGACAAGTTCTTTGACAGTATGCTTGAAGAATTCAGAAGGATAAATGAAAGTATTTTTTATTATTAAAATTAACTTTTTGTCCTTTTAGGGTTGATTTTTATAAATTTCCTGTGTATAATATGTATATAAACTTCAGAAAGGGGTAACACCTATGAAAATTACAGAAACATACGAAAACCTTCCCAAAATCGCTAAGATCCTTCTTCAGATCTTCTTCGGCGGACTCATCGGCGGTATCTATCGTATTCTCCGTTTCACAGAAACAAAGAACATCGTTACTCTCGTTGTAGGCATTCTTTGCCTCGTTACAGGTATCGGCAACTTTGCTGCTTGGCTCGTTGACCTCGTAACAGAGATCACAAAGAACAAGATTTGTGTTCTTGCTGACTAATTTTACTTAAAAAGAAAGATCAGAGGTTTTTTCCTCTGATCTTTCTTTTTTGCAAAGCATATGATACGCCGCTTTTGTAAAACGCTCAAAAAAATCAAGATTTTTCTCGCAGTCCGTCAAAAAAATAAGGGAAATACAGAAAAAAATGATATATAATAAAGGCAGAAACGATTTTTAAGCCGTACACGCGGCAGAACGGAGAATTATATGGAAAAGAAAAGATATGCTCACGTCGGTATAGGCGGCAGAGCAAGAATGTACTACGAAGCTATCGCAAAAACTTACAGCGAAACGTCCGAGCTCGTTGCTTTTTGCGATATTAACCGCACACGTATGGAATACGCAAACGATATTCTCGAAAAGGAACTCGGATATCACAAGGTTCCTATGTACGGCGCTGATGAATTCGAAAAAATGATAATCGAAACGAAGCCCGATACCGTTATCGTAACCTCTATCGACCGCACACACCACAGATACATAATCAAGGCAATGGAGCTCGGATGCGACGTTATCTCCGAAAAGCCTATGACTATGGACGCAGCCAAGTGTCAGGACATTATCGACTGTATTGAGCGCACGGGCAAGAAGCTCCGCGTAACCTTCAACTACCGTTACGCACCGCACAACACAAAAATGCGCGAGCTTATTATGAACGACACCATCGGCAAGGTAACGCAGGTGCATTTCGAGTGGCTTCTCAACACCTCTCACGGCGCTGACTACTTCCGCCGTTGGCACAGAGATAAGAGAAACAGCGGCGGACTCCTCGTTCACAAGGCAACACACCACTTCGACCTTGTAAACTTCTGGCTCGGAACATATCCGAAGAGAGTTTTCGCTATGGGCGACCTCAAATTCTACGGCAGAGAAAACGCAGAGGAGCGCGGCGTTACAAAATTCTATTCGCGCGTTCACGGTCAGGAAAACGCAAACGGCGACCCCTTTGCGCTCGTTATGGACGGCAACAAGTATCTTGAAAACCTCTATCTCAATGCAGAAAAGGACGACGGATATATCCGCGATCAGAGCGTTTTCGGTGACAATATCAGCATAGAAGACACAATGAACGTTCTCGTTCAGTACCAAAGCGGTGCGCAGATGTCTTATTCGCTCAACGCATATTCGCCTTGGGAAGGCTTCCGCGTATGCTTCACGGGCACAAAGGGAAGAATCGAGATCGAGGTCGTTGAAGCGGTTTACATCAACGGAAAAGACAAATCCGAGGTCGAAGGCGTAGTAAACGGAAGTAAGATCGTCGTATATCCGATGTTCGGAAACGCATACGAGGTAGATATTCAGGCAGGTATCGGCGGACACGGCGGCGGTGACAGAGTTCTTCTCAACGATATTTTCGGCACGCCCGCGGAAGACCCGTTCAAGAGAGCCGCTTCGCACATCGACGGCGCCATGAGTATTCTGACCGGTATTTCGGCGAATAAGTCTATCGCATCGGGTATGCCTGTTGACGTTATGAGCCTTGTTGATCTTCCCGGCTTCAGAAAGATCTGAATTTAAAGAGTAAAACACGAAGCTCCCGACAGATTTTAGTCTGTTGGGAGTTTTGATTTTAATTAGGCGTTGTATGCATCATTGATATGCGACTCAAGGGGCTCCGCCCCTTAAGATTCCCCGCAAACTTTTGAAAAAGTTTTTGGATAAGGTCAAAACAAATTGCAAGCAATTTGTTTGGGAAACACTTTTTTCAAAAAGGTTTCCCGAGAAAAGATTCCCTGAGAGAAAATCTCGTAACAAGTTTCAGCGATTCATAGGGTTTTATAACGATAAGACCGTTTTCCTCGGCGCTTTTTTCAAGATGGAAACAGTCGATAGCACAGGTCTGCGGCTCGATTACAACAAAATCAGCACCGTCGCGACGCCAAAGCATACGGTATTTGTAATTTTCGTCACCCTCGTAAACGAGTGTAAGACAGGACTTTTCGTCGCGGATGTATGCACATTCCCCCGAAACCTCGTAAAGAGATGAAAGCGCACCCGAGATTATATTGTAGCTTCCCGAAGAAAGCATTGAATCGCGCTCTCTGCCCGAAGCGTACTTAAGCGTAGGAAGATACTTTTCGTCGCGGAGCTGTTCTCTTATAACGGGCACTTCAAGCATGCAGGAACCCCCGTCACCACAAGGTGAGAAAGGAACATTCAACGTTGTGTGGAAAGCAAGCATAAATGGCATATTTTGTTCCGAACCGTTTGTAATTTCAACAGATTCGCAAAGCCCGTCGGAGTCGATAAAATATTCTCTTTTGAGAGTGAAAGCGTGCGGGAATCCGAGATATTCGCCTTTTTTTGAGCTGAAAGTGAATATTACGCGGTCGCTTTCGAGCTTTTCGACTTCAAAAGCTCTTTTGTAAAGCTCGCCGTGGATGTGGCATCCCGTTGACGGCTCGTTTATCGGAAAAGAGTATTTTCGTCCTTCGAACTCAAATTCTCCGCCACGTATTCTGTTGGACGGAAAGAGTATCGGGTTTCCGAAGAGATAGACTTCCGAAAAAAGCTCGTCTTCGTCCTTCGGCGTGCGCAAAAGCTCGCTGTGTGTCGGCTCGTGACACAGACGGTAACAGTTTCCGCCGAGATCGCTTCTGAAATATGCGCTATACCCGAAAGCCGATATTTTTACGTTCGTTTCAATCATTTTGTTTCCTCAAAATCCTGCAATTTTTACCTTATTATTTATAGCATAAAATTATTTTATAGCGTAAACCTCATATATAAGCAGGTCATATCCCTTGTCGGACGAGGTGAATTTTACAGACTCAATATCGTAAAGTCCGCCGAGAGAGATATTCAGCTTATTTATAATATAATTTTCGTGGTTTTTGTCATAACCGTAATTTGCAAAGCGCACGGTCTTCTCGCCTATCGGATCGATTCTCGAAGGTCCGTATGTCATCATAGCAGTCGTGAATTCTATTCCGTTGCGAAGAGGGAAAGCTTTCTCCTCTCCGTTTTTGAAAATAAGCGTCATTTTTGCGCCTTCTTCGCCGTACTCGCCGCTTATCGGGTAGCCCTTCGGCATAGAAACAGCTCCGATAAGAGATATTTCGGACGCATTTGCACCCTTGAAAACCACCTCACAGCCGTCCGAAAGGATATACGGCTTGTTTGAAAGCTCGGTGTTTTTCAGCATCGGTCCGACTCTCATATGTCTGAAACGCTTGTTGCCGGGGTATCGCTCAATAGCCGCCCTTGCATTTGCAAACATCTTTTCGCTGTCCTCACCGCCCGAAATATGCGAAAGTGCTTCGCCGCGGAGGTCGCCAAGGGGTGTGTACCAATAGGTGTCCTCGTAATTCGGGGGATAGAAAATATCGTGCCAGCTATTGACAAACGCATCGTAAGCGAGAAGCTTGTTTCTTTCGGTATCGACAAGACCTTCGTAAAGCACACCGTCAACGCAGGCGGGAAGTCCTCTGCCGAACTCGTACATACTTGCCCAACACCAATAGAAAGCGCCCGCAAGCTGTCCGTCGCGATACATCTGTCCGAAACGCTGTATGTATTCGGACATAAGCTTCGGATTGTTGAAAAGGTCGTGACCGCCCCATTCGGTGAAGATAAGAGGCTTTTCGCAAAGCACCTCTGCGGAGCGCTCTGCTCTTTTTACGGTATTGCTGTAGGGATGCGTGGTATAGAAATCAAATCCGCATTTGTTGAAGTATTTTTTGGTATCGTCATCGTCCATACAGTTTGCTCCCGAAACAAGACGCGTGCCGTCGTTGTCGCGGCAGACCTGTGCGGCTTTTGTCATATAGGTTTCGTCGAAATGGCACTCGTTGAAAGACAGCCAGAACGCAATAGAAGCTCTGTTCCTGTCGCGGAGAACTGTTCTGCGGAGAACCTCAAGGCTTTCGTCCTGTATCTGAGGAGAAGAGAGGTCCGACCACCACAGACCGGGCTCTTCGGACACGAGAAGACCGATCTTGTCTGCAACGTCAAGCACGTCACGGCTGTGCGGATAATGAACGAGTCTTACGAAGTTACAGCCGACCTCCTTTATCATACGCATATCCTTTTCGATAAGCTCCTTCGGTACCGTGTGACCGAACTCTCCATACATTTCGTGGCGGCAAACACCGAAGAGGAATATCGGTTTTCCGTTAAGATAGAATTTTCTGTCGTCACGGGTCAAAGTCTTGAATCCGACTTTTTCGGTATAGCTTTCATCCGAATTATCGATCGAAACACGAAGAGTATAAAGATTCGGCTCGTCGGGCGACCACAGCTTTGTGTCGGACGGACATTCGATAAAACACGAAGTGCTGTCCGTTGAATACTCGGCAAGTATGCCTTCGCCATCGAAAAGAGCTACCGTATATTTTGTATTCCGAAGAGCCGTTTCAACGTCGAGAGCAAAGCCCTTTACGGTAAAATCCTTGTTAAACGCAGGCTTGAAAAAGACGCTTTTTATATAATTCTCATCACAGCAGAGAAGAGAAACGTCGCGGATTATACCGCCATAGTTTTCCCAACCCTCGGACGGTCCGAAAACAGGAGAAATATCCTCTATCTCAACAAGAAGAGTGTTGTCCTTTTCCTTGACGCTTTCGCTGATATCAAAGGTGTATTCGGCATAAGGAAGCATATTTCCGAGGAAAATGCCGTTAACTGTCACCTTTGCCGCGTACGTGATTCCGTCAAAACGCAAAAACACCTTTTTCTTTGTCAGATCGCAGTCAAATTTGCGCATATATTCCGAATGACCGACAGGCGCGCTTGAAAAGGGAACGCTCTTTTCGCCCCAAGTGCCCTTTCCCACGCGGTACGACCATACTCCGTTTAAGCTGTTTACTACCATAATCAAATCTCCTTTAATTAAAAGATTCATCTTCTTCGACAATTATATCAACTATTGATATAATTGTCAATACATTTGCAAAAAAATCAAAGCTCGGTAGATATTTTTTTATATTCACGCGGAGAAACGCCTGTAATTTTCTTAAAAACGCGTCTGAAATAGGCTGACGAATCAAATCCGACACGCTCTGCAACATTTTCGACCGACAGCGTATCATCATTCATAAGAAGCACGACCGCGCACCTTATGCGATAATTATTTACGTAATCAACGGGTGTCATTCCGAACTCATTTTTGAAGTATGGAAAAAAACGCGAAACGCTCATATTCGCCCTGACTGCCAGCTCCTCAACCGAAAGCTTTTTGTTATAATTTTGTTCAACGTACCGCACCGCTTCTTCAAGGCGCAGATCCCTCGAGTGTTCCTCTTTTTTGGAAAGATGAGGCAAAATTTCGGATAAAACAGTATAGAATTCCGAGATAAGCTGCAGCTTTTTTACATCATCCGCATTTGAAAATGACAGCATATCGACAAATATTTTTTTCGTTTTCTCGAAATCGGGAAGTGTTATCTTGCAAAAGCGGTAGCTGTTTTTTTGCGGAAACAGCTCCGACACACCGAAAACGAAATGCATACTGACGTAGGTTATATCGGGTGCGCCCTTCCAATTTGAAACATATCGCGAGCCCATCGGCACGAAAATAATATCGCCACGCTTAACAGCAATCTCTTCACCGTCCGAAGAATCCCTGAAAACGCTTTCGCCCGATAGAATAAGACCTATACAGTAGTGCGGGCGGGGAAGTGCAGAAGCGTCGAATATTTGGCTGTTTTTATAGTGATATTTCTCTGTTTTAAAGAAAATAAGGTTGGAAACGTCGGTAAAAGCGCTCATCGTTTTATGCCTCCTGACTAAAATGATAGAATAGTTCTCTTTTTTGATATTATAACATATATTTTTCAAATGTCAATGATGATAGAATGAATGCAGAAAAACCAACGTGAAGCGAAACGCATCCCACACGATGAAAATGATTGTTTTGCGTTTTAAAAAAGTTTTCTTGGCGTGGGTTGGGGTGAAACCCCAACTGGAAAGGATACAAAATTATGAAAGCAATAGTTATAGAAAAAGACAAGAGCCTCGCTTGGAAAGAGGTCGATATTCCTACGCTAAAGGACGGCGAAATAATGATAAAGGTCTGTTGCGCGGCAGTAAACAGAGCCGACCTTCTGCAGAGAGAGGGAAGCTATCCGCCCCCTCCCGGTTGCCCCGATTGGCCCGGACTTGAGGTTTCGGGTACGGTCTGCGCGCTCTCCGAAAAGGCAGAAAAAACGGGCAGATGGCAGGTAGGCGATAAAGTCTGCGCACTTCTCAGCGGAGGCGGATATGCGCAGTACGTCTGCGTGCCCGAAGAAATGGTTATGCCCATTCCCGAGGGAATATCTATGACAGAGGCATCTGCGCTTCCCGAAGCCTTCGCCACAGCCTACCTCAATCTTTTTATAGAAGGCGGAGCAAAAGCAGGCGATACACTTCTTATGCAGGCAGGCGCAAGCGGACTTGCAAGCGTTATAATTCCGATGGCAAAAGCCTTCGGTCTGCGCGTTATAACCACGGTTTATAAGACAGAGCTTGTGGAAACGATAGCGCATCTCGGTGCGGATATCGTTGTAGATACCTCAAAAGAAAAGCTTCCCGACGTTTTGAAGCGCGAAGCCGAAAACGGCCACCCTCTTAACATCGCAATAGACTGCCTCGGCAGCGAAAACGTGGGCGAGTGCTTCCCGTACGTTGCTTACGGATGCCGCTGGATAATGATAGCGACTCTCGCAGGTGATTTTTCGAGTGTAAATATGAGAACGATGTACGTCAAAAACATTCGTCTTATAGGAAGTACGCTCCGCAGTAAAACTCCCGAGGTCAAGGGAAAAATTCTCACAAACCTTGTAAAAGAGGTATGGCCGAAGGTAACAAGCGGAGAAATTCGCCCGACTATTTACGCAGTTCTTCCGATAGAAGAAGCCGAAAAGGCTCACGATATGCTTTATGGCGGAAACAGCGCAGGCAAAGTGGTGCTGACGGTCGAAAAACAAAAGGAGTCAAAGTAAAATGAAACCTACCTTTTTGAAATATGAAAAACCGCTTTTCACAGCTATGGTGCTTGAAAACGATATAGAAAAAAATATAGGATATATAAAAAATGCGGTCAAAAACGGTGCAGAAGCAATAGGCGTCCAGATGTGCTATCTCGATACAGAAAATCAAAACGAAGAGAGCTTCAAGCGCGTAATCAGCGCAGCAGGCGATCTGCCGACTTACGTTACGTACTATCGCGGACGCTCTAACGAGGGGAAAAGCGACGACGAGATCGCCGAAGGTCTTGTGACACTTGCAAAATGCGGTGCAACGCTCTGTGACGTCGTCGGCGACCTTTACGATAAGCAGGACGATCAGATGGCGCGCAACGAAGAAGCGATAAAAAATCAGATGGCTCTTATCGACAGATTGCACGGCGAAGGCGCAGAAGTGCTTATCTCCTCACACATTCTTAAATTCACACCCGCAGAAAGAATTCTTGAGATCGCACTTGAGCAGGAAAGACGCGGCGCGGATATTTGCAAGATAGTTTCGGGCGCAGGCTCGCACGAAGAAGAGATCGAAAATCTGCGCATCGTAACTCTCTTGAAAAAAGAACTGAAAATACCTTTCCTCTATCTTTCGGGCGGAGAATGCCGTATTCTGCGGAGAATCGGTCCGATGCTCGGATGCTGTATGTGGCTCTGCGTTGACGAGCGCAATAATTTTTCAGCTCCGCCTCAGCCCGATCTCGCGCAGGTGAAGCTGATAAGGGAGAATTTCGGATATTTCAAGGCGTAATTGCTTCATTTTGGCGTGTTCACACAAATTTAACAATTAAAAGTATTGTAAAATGGGCTGTAATGTGGTAAAATCTATTTTGCGACCGAGGAGAAGTACTCAAGAGGCCGAAGAGGCGCCCCTGCTAAGGGTGTAGGTCGTGAATAACGGCGCGAGGGTTCAAATCCCTCCTTCTCCGTAAAAAAACAGACATCACCTGTGGTGGTGTCTGTTTTTTTATTAAGCACTCTGCGATGCAGAACCCCACAAATCGCAGATTTGCTGCAGCGTGCGGAAAGGAAAATAAGCGGTGCCCTCCGCGCGACGCACGCGTTGGGTTCGTAAATCCCTCTTCTCCGTAAAAAACAGACATCACCTGTGGTGGTGTCTGTTTTTTTATTAAGCACTCTGCGATGCAGAACCCCACAAATCGCAGATTTGCTGCAGCGTGCGGAAAGGAAAATAAGCGGTGCCCTCCGCGCGACGCACGCGTTGGGTTCGTAAATCCCTCTTTGTAAAAAAATGAAGCATCACCGATAGGCGTGCAAAATAAGCGGTAAACCCCATAGCCTTCCCAGATGGGGGGAAGGGGGCGGGGCAGATTGTCAAGCCGCGTGCAACGCCCGTATCCCGATTTATCAAATTAAATTGTTGAATTTCTCGAAAAATTGTTGCAAACCTCTTGACAATCTCAAGAACGCGTGCTAAAATAATGCCATCAACCGAATATGTTGTGATACTAAATGCGTAGATCAGAAACCAGTAGGTTGGAAAGAAGCTGGAGAGAGTTGTCGGTCGGTGCGAGACAATGCGGGCGTCCTTCGCGAATTCATTCTGTTAGCAGTGCACTGAATAAGAGAGATCTTTAGTAGGATGCAACGGGTGTTCCCGTTACAGGACTGAGGGTATGATTGTACCCGACAAGGCTGTCACCGTGAGATGACAGCGAACTGAGGTGGTACCACGGGATTGTTTATTTTCTCGTCCTCTGTATTCTTTATCGGAATGCAGAGGGCTTTTTGTTTTCCTTTGACACTCCGAAAAAATCTCATTTACAGTCCGAAAAAGAGGACACAAAAGAAAGGGTGGTCAAAAATGGCACAGAATTATTACCAGAAAGAAATCGAAACTATGCCGGTTGAGGACATCAGAAAGCTTCAATCGGAAAAACTTGTTAAACAGGTAAAACACGTTTACGAAAACGTGCCCTACTACAAAAACCTTATGGACGAAAAGGGCGTAACTCCCGACGATATCAAGGGCATTGAAGACCTTCATAAGCTCCCTTTCCTTACCAAAGCGGATCTTCGTGATGCGTATCCCTACGGTCTTCTCGCAAAACCGCTGAACGAATGCGTTCGCATCCATTCTACTTCGGGTACAACAGGACGCCGCGTAGTTGCGTTCTATACACAACACGACGTTGATCTTTGGGAAGACTGCTGCGCACGTGCTATCGTTGCGTCAGGAGGAACAAACGAAGACGTATGCCAGGTCGCATACGGATACGGTCTGTTCACCGGAGGCGCAGGTCTTCATGGTGGATCGCACAGGGTCGGCTCTATGACTCTTCCTATGTCCTCAGGAAATACCGAAAGACAGGTTCAGTTTATGATGGACCTGAATGCAACTATTCTTTGTTGTACTCCTTCTTACGCCGCATACATCGGCGAATATCTGAAAGAACAGGGATATACTCCCGATCAAATACCGCTTAAAGCGGGTATATTCGGTGCAGAGCCTTGGACAGAAGAAATGCGCCGCGGAATCGAAGAAGTCCTCGGCATAAAGGCATACGATATTTACGGTCTTACCGAGACAAGCGGTCCCGGTGTTGCTTTCGAATGCTGCGAGCAGACAGGTCTGCACGTAAACGAAGACCATTTCTATCCCGAGATCATTGACCCCGACACGGGAGAGGTTCTTCCCGAAGGCTCCAAGGGCGAGCTTGTATTCACATCGCTCGACAAGGAAGCTTTCCCGCTTCTCCGTTACCGTACACGCGATATTTGCGTTCTTTCCCGCAAAAAGTGTTCCTGCGGAAGAACTCTCATCAAGATGGCAAAGCCGATGGGCAGAACAGACGATATGCTCATTATCCGCGGTGTAAACGTATTCCCGAGCCAGATAGAAACCGTACTTCTGAACGAAGGCTATCAGCCTAACTATCAGATCGTGGTTGACCGCGTCAAGAACAACGATACCTTCGAAATAAACGTTGAAATGACACCCGAGAAATTCACAGATAAGGTCAGCGAAATTCTTTCTATGGAAAAGAATCTCGCAAACGCTATGAAAACTATGCTCGGCATCAATCCCACCGTTCACCTTGTTGCTCCCAAGAGTATTGCGCGCAGCGAAGGCAAGGCGGTCCGCGTAATTGACAAGAGAAAGCTTATATAACTTGTATAATCGTGTATAATTCAGAAGGGAGATATAATTATGGCTATCAAGCAGTTAACAGTATTCGTTGAAAACAAGCAGGGAACAGTAGTATCTATTACAGATACCCTCTCCAGACACAACATCAACTTAAGAGCACTCTCTATCGCAGAAACACAGGATTTCGGTATTCTCCGTCTTATCGTTGACGACGAAAAAAGCGCCGAAAAGATACTTGCGGACGAAGGATATCTTATCAAAATCACCGACGTTATCGGAGTCAAGATCAGCGACAAGCCCGGAAAGCTTTCCGAAGCGCTCAAGGTCTTCGATGAAAACAAGATCAATATTGAATACCTCTACGCATTTATGGCTCGCACAGAGAAGCATGCGTACGTGGTAGTTCGTGTTGAGGACAACGATACCGCCGAAAACGCGCTCGCAAATGCAGGCTTCAAGCTCGTTACCGAGGCAGACGTTCTTAAGCTGTAATATAAATCGCATAAATTAAAGGCAGGACAGAGAATAAGATCTCTGTCCTGTTTTTATGCTATCCAAATATAAAATTTTCTGTAATATTTTATTATCCCTCGTAATCGTGACCGAGAACGTTTTCAATAAGCCAATTTTTTTCAACGTCGCTTGCCGATGCGTATATCTCTTCGGCGCACTTATAGAGATTTGACGTAACTCCGCTTGCCTTGAGCGTCATATCCGGAGTGGTGTCCTTTGTGTTTGTATAATAAAATGCGTGTCTAATGCCGTTTACATCATAATAGGTTATAAATCCGCGTGCGGCAATATCGGTCTTCGCATCTTCTATCGGAATATTTGCAACAAGCGTTGTGAACACGGTGTAGCTTCCGCTTCCGAGGAATTTGAACTCTCCGTAATTTTTCTTAGCCGTCACCACGAGAGATTTTCCGTTTTGCAGATATCCCTCCGAGGTCGAGCTTGTGAGAGCACCCGAGGTCTTCGACGCTATCTGAACTACCATTCCGTAGCTGACCTCCTTTGAACTGAGTGTAGAGAGCTTATCGACAAGCGCCGAGCTTATGTGTCCGTAGAATCTAAGACCGCCGCTGTCATCACTTATATTTATATCGGAAGCGAAAACGCCGAATGCCTGAAGATTCTTTCCTACCGCGTGTATCGGATCGTTTTCGGCAGCGTTTACAAGGAATTCTTCACTCGAAAGGTCTATCCATCCCGCGAAAAATTCGGTGTCGCCGTTTATTACTCCGCCTTTATAGGCGAGCTTTTTATCAAGGTTTCTTGCACCCTCGGCTGAAGTGAACCAGCCGGCAAATATTTTGTTGGTCTGCGTTACCGATTTGAGGCTTGAAAGAGTTATCTTTTCTCCGATATTTGCTCCCTTAGGATATCCGAAAGATGAGGGAAGCTCAATATTTCCGTCGCTGCTGTCAAGATCATAGTACCAAGTGATCTTATAAGAGTCGCGGAAACGGTATTTATATACGGTCACGTTAGAGGTGCCATCGTACTTTTTCCAGTTTCCTTTGTTAAAATCGGATTCACTTGCACAGTATTCGATAACATAGTCCGAAAGTGTAACTCCGTCGGGGAGATTGGTAGCAGGCTGGCTCCATTCTCCGTCGGCAGGTGCTTTGATTACCTCTATGATATATTCACTGTAAACTCCGACTCGGTTTCCGTAAGAATCCTTCGCAAGCGACGTTGCTCTGATACGCGCATATCCGTCAACAAAGCCCGTTCCCGCTTTGGCTGCCGTAACGACACCCGTTTCCTTATCTACCGAAACAAGGTGGTCGCCGCTGACTACCGACCATTCGACAGTTTTATCGTTCGTGTCGGCAGGAAGAACGCTGTAGTCCACCCCATATACAGGAACAAACTCGCCGCCCGTCATAACGGTAATTGTAGGACGCTCAAAAACGATCTTTTCGGGAAGGATCGCTATGCTTTTTATCGTTATTTCATACGTCGTCGAGAATGCCATATAGGAAACGGTCACCTTGTACGTTCCCGGATGCGCCATACTCGGAGGCGTTACCTTGTATCCGCCCGGAAGTGTTCCGTAAGTTCCCGATGCGTAAACGAGCTGCACCTCAAGTCCCTCGTACGAAAATTCTTCGTCCTGAAAGAATACTGTTCGCTCTGGCAGAGAAGAAATTTTTATCGCCGATATCTCGGACTGAAGTCTTGCATAATCAAGGCTTACCCAGCCCGTTTTTCCGTCGTAGGTCGTTTTTCCCCACCATCTGTTAGTAGATGCGCCGTCTATTTCGAGCGTTTCGACTATCGTAAGGATAGTACCGTCGGGGATCATAGCAAGTACGTTCGAGCTTGTCGTTGCTTTTTCACGGAGTCTGAGACCGCCGTCGGCATCGACGAGATAGTCGCCCGTAGGGTAATTGTCAATTATCGTACCCGAATTTCCGCTGAAATCGGTCGGGATCTTGTAATAATAAACGCCTCTCGCCTTTACGAGATTATAGAAGGTTGCCCAAGTCCAATCTCGGGTGTAAACAAGACAGTCCTTGTTGTTTGTATTACATTCATACGTGGTAAAGCCTGTCGCGTTTACCGATATTACGAAAAGTGAATGTCCCGATTTTGTACGGATGTGTCCGCCCGCACCGTATTCAAGGAAAACTCTCATAATATCGTTGGCGGTAAATTTACCCGAATTCCATGCTCCGCCGAGTGCGTTTGTGTACTTTTCGGGTGCAGAGCCGTCCGTATGACCGAATATCTTAAGCTGACAGTATCTTGCAAAGCCGAAGCACTGTGTTGCCGCGAGGTCAAACGTAGCGCCGTTATGCTTGATATAACGAAGACAGTTACACGGAGAGCTGTTTACAAGGCATTTGTTTCGGTTGTGGCAGGTACACGCTCTTCCGTTTTTTGTAAAATATGAGGAGTACGCAGGATAATTACTGAAAGGAAGTGCAACTCCGTTAAGCATTATCTTTCCTGCTGCAGCAGTCGAAGATGCCGAAGAAGTTATATCTGCGGTATCCGAATATTCCGAAAGACTTTTTGAAGAAAAATCGTATTCAAAGGTGAAATATTTGTCATTTTCGCCGTCCGTGACAGACTCTTCTTCCTCTTCGTCTATATATTCGGGATTGGGCAGGTAGAGAAGCAGGGAATTTTCGCTATGAAGCGTAAAAAGCTCTGTATTCACAAAAGAGATCTCGCTTGTATGCTCACAGTATTCGTCTTCGCATTCGTAGGTAAGCTCCGAAAGATCGAGCTGAACTGAAGTATCTTCGCCGGAAAGCAAAGATATCTTGCCGTCAGAGAGAAAATACACTCCGCTTTCTGTCATAGAGAAGCATTTCACCTCGTTTTTTCCGAGGTTTTTGCTGTCAAAAACAAACCCGTCTATAATATCGAGCTTTGAGAGCAGATAGTCGCCGCTTCCGTTTTTGACAAGAACGTACAAGGCCGAGTCATATACGGCAAGAAGGAGAGCTTCTTTCTTAAAAACAAGACGTATAGATTCGTCGGTTTCTTCCCAAACGTTTCCGCTGTCGTCTATTCTGTAGGTTGCGTTTTCAAAATCGACTGCCTCGGCACTTTCCGTGTAAAGACCCTCAAAAAGCTTTGGCTCCTCTGCACGGCTCGGAAATAGGGAAGCAAGCGCAAAGGACGCCACTCCCAAGAGTGTGGCAATCAGGCATATTATGCTTATAATCGAAAGAATTATCTTCCGTTTTGATTGTTTTTTTGTATCGTTTATGTATGTAGAATTCATTTTCGCGATTCCTTATTTTACGGATAGTGTACGAACATAACTATTCGAGTTTATATTATCATACAGAGCGTCTTTTTGCAAGTGGTATAATAAAAGAAGATTTTAAATTTTTTGTGTTTTTGCGGACAAATGCTTGTATGTGCAGTAAATTTGTGCTATACTACCCTCGTAAACAGGATATTTCCTTATTTTATAAATTTTATATAGATCTATACGGAGGTACGGTTATGATCATCACTTCTTCTATTGAACAGTTAAGAGACCCCTGCATTTTGCTCGAAAACGGCGTTTACTACGCTTACGGAACGGGCTGGGTGTGCTATAAAAACACAAGCGGATCGCTCGACGGCGACTGGGAATTTCTCGGTCAGGTTGCTGTCGCGCCCGATCACGCAGTAAAATGCTTCTGGGCACCCGAGGTACACAAATACAAGGGATCATTCTATATGATAACCACCTATTTTTCTTCAAAAAACAATCATCGCGGATGCACGGTTATGAAGTCAGAGCGTCCCGAAGGTCCGTTTGTTGAGATTTCCGACGGACACGTTACGCCCTCCGATTGGGATTCTATTGACGGAACCTTTTACGTAGATGAGGACGGACAGCCGTGGATGGTTTTCGTTCACGAATGGACAAGCACGGATGACAAAATCGGAAGAATGGCAGCCGCAAAGCTTTCGGACGACCTTACGCATTTTATTTCCGAGCCTATTGAGCTTTTCCGCGCAGACGATCCCGTATGGACAAACGAGCGCGTTACCGACGGTTGCTGGATGTACCGCTGTGAAAACGGCGAGCTTCTTATGATATGGTCGAATTTCTGCCCGCAGGGTTACTGCGTAGGTATCGCGCGCTCTGACAACGGTAAGATAGACGGAAAGTGGAGTCAGGACGAAACCCTGCTCTATTCCAAGGATATGGCAGGCACTTACGACGGCGGACACGGAATAATCTTCAAGGCACTCGACGGAAAGACCTACCTTTCGATACATTCACCGAACAGCCCTGTAGGTAACCGCAAGGAAACACCGATATTCGTCGCTATCCGCGAAGAAAACGGCACTCTCGTGTGGGATTAAAGCCTTTTTGAAAAATCACAAGGAGAATACGGATACATATGAAAAGATTTTTATCGCTTATCCTTGTTTTGTCCTTCGTGCTCGGAGTCTGCTTTAGTGCCGTTTCGTGTACGGCAGAGCCCGAAAGAGGTCCGAGAGGCGAAAAAGGCGAAACGGGCGAAGCAGGTGCAGACGGACTCACTCCTTTCATCGGCGAAAACGGAAACTGGTGGATAGGTGACACCGACACAGGAGTAAAAGCCCGCGGTGAAGACGGCAAGGACGGAGTTGACGGTAAAGACGGCGCCGACGGCAAGGACGGAGTTGACGGCAAGGACGGAGTTGACGGCAAGGACGGAGTTGACGGCAAGGACGGCAAAGACGGTAAGGACGGAAAAACGCCGACCATAGAGATCAGTAAAGACGGCTATTGGGTCATAAACGGGCAAAAAACCTCTTACAAAGCGACCTACACAAACGCTGCCGCACCCACATCACTCGATGATACTGCACTTGACGGACTTACATACAAAAAAATATTTATAGAAAACAATCTTGCATACACGGACGGCTTTAACGCAAAAGGATACGGCGATTTTAAAAAAGCCGCAGGAGAAAACACGATAAGCTCAACCAAGTTTTATTCCGCGCCGTACAGTCTTAAAGCCTTCGGAAGCTCCTCTCAGCAGCTCGTATCGACAAACACACTCGAAAAATCAAGCGAATATTTCGTTGCCTGCAAGGTTTATTGCAGCAGATACGTTGCGGGAGAGCTCGGAATACACGTAAACAACGTAACTGTCGGAGTTTCGAGAAGCACTTACGATTTTGTCACCGTTGCCGACGTTGTGTCGGTAAAATCGGGACAAAACATCTATATGGGAAGTATCAAATCGGCAAATCTCGACGGATATCTCGACGATCCCGTTGTTATCGACCTTTCTGTCTTTACGACCAAGCCGAGTCTTGATACTCTGGTCGCGCTGTATGAAAATTACGTAGCTCTCGAAAGGTCAAAAAGCCGCGAGGAAGTAGAATTTTCCGAAAAGGATATGTACAATGCCTTTATCACTTATATGGGCGAAAAGGCAAAGGAGATCGGAATGGTAAACAGCACCTTTACCGACTCGGTGGGTGCAAATAACAAAAGTACAGCCTCTGATATCGCAAGACTTCTCATTTATGCGCACAGCTACAAGGAGCTTGACGGAATCTGGGGAGCAGAAAGCCATACCGTAAAGGTCAACGGAAGCAAGGCAAGAACCAAAACACTCAAAACCTTGGTTGCAGTTCCCGAGCTTACCGACAGCTATGCGGTAGTAGGCGGTAAAACGGGAACGCTCAGCGGAGCAAACAGCCTCGCGGTCATTCTAAAGATACCCGACAGCAGTGATCTTCTCGTAGTTGTGGTGCTTTGTGCAAAGGGAGATAATTCGCAGAAGAACAACAGATACGAGGTAGCGTGTCAGGTCGCTGATGCGGCACTCAAAAAGTACAAAAATCCAAACGCCGACCTTTCCAAGATCGACGTCGGCTGTGACAGCGCGATCGCCTGCGTTATCCCCGCAGAGGGCGACAGTCATACCGATCTCAATGTGCTTTATGCAAAAAACGAGCACAAAAAGCAGTCATTGGCATCAATAACGAAGATTCTCACCGTAGTGTGTGCGATCGACTGTATAAAAGACCTAAGTAAAGAGATCACTTATTCGAAATTCGATATAAACAACTGCTTCTGGTATTACAGCGATTTTTATGCAGGTGACAGAGTAACCTTCAAAGATGCTTTGTATGCGATATTCCTGCCGAGCAGTAATACAACGGCAATTACGCTTGCGAGGGTTGCGGGGAAGGTAATGTTAGAATAAAATACAAAAAGGAAATTTGCTTCGTATTCGCGCGCCTAAAGTTTAACAAAGTAAAACAGAGTCCACCTCATCCGTTAACGTGTCCCCACTTTTCAGAAAAGTTTTTGGGAAAGTTTGAAAACCAGTTTCCCCAAAAAGGGGTTCCAAGAAAAGAGAAAACGCCGAGCGTAAAACTCGGCGTTTTTATTATTTAAACATCTGTATTTTGGGACAAACTCAGTTGCAGCTGTTGCATCCGCAGCCGTTGTTTGCGCATCCGCAACCGTTGTTGCCGCAGCCGCAGCCTGTGTTTACACAACCGCATCCGTTGCAGCTGTTGAAAAGAAGAATGGCAGCAATTATAATGAGCCATACGGTGGAATCTTCAAAAAGATTGCAAAGGCAGTTCATATTCAGAGCCTCCTATATTTTAGATTTCGGGATTTTGCACGCTTCTCAAAAGCTCCTTTCGGAGTCCTTTAAGTTTTGTTTATCCTTCCCTATACCATAGTATGAAGAGAGCTCTAAAGTGTTACTGATTTTTCAGGTCAGTTCAAGACTTTCGCTAAGCAGGAAATCGTGCGCCATAGCCATATCGGACATCGGCAGGGTGACCGATGCACCGCATTTTTCGCAGTACACCCTAAGAGTATCGTCTATTATCTCAAACTGGTAGTCTGCGACCGCCGTTGTCGGACACTTGCATTTTATTTTGCCCTCGTCCTCAAGCTCGCAGATGGTGTATCTGATAATATCGTCTATGCTTGCGTCGAAAGGATCGGAGGTCTCGCTGTTTTCTCTTATTTCATCAAGTCCGTCAAGACCTGCGTCCTCGAGCAGCGCGTTAAGCTCGCGGGTCGCCTCGTCAAGAGCGTCGCTTACGGCGTCTTTTGTTCCGATAAAGCAAAGCGGAAGTCCGCTGACAGTACACGAAAGGGTAAAAACTCCTTCGCGCGAGAAGAAGGTGTTCTGACTTATAACGTAGTTGTGCGGCTTCGGGCAAACGAGGCAGGGAACGGTCAGACGGAGCTTTTTGTCGGACGTTCTTGAAATATGAAGCTCGCTTCCGCCGCAGGAGCATTTAAGCTTGATGAGATCGCCCGAAAGAGCGAAAGCTCCGACGACACTCATAATTCCCGAACCGCAGTCGGGACATCTGTATGCAATTACTGTTTCTTTTGGAGAAAGTATCATTTTATATTATTTTCCTTTTTTAAACGTTAAAATATCAAAGCCTTTACTCAAAGCTGACGTAAGGCGGAGTCTGAATATCGGGATTTACCTTCGCGGGAAGATAATCGTCAAGGTCAACTTTCTTTGTCGGGATATGGCTGTCGTATATCGTCATATCGCACGCAGGGCTTTCGTAATCGAGGTTTCCGACGCAGTACGCCTGAATACTCATCGTGCCAAGCTCGCTGAGCTCAACGCCCGTGAATATAAGTCTGCGGTAGTGATAGGTAAAGCGCGAATCTGTCACGTAGGTGTATTCGGTATATCTGTTTGCGCCTCCCGTCAAAGTGAAGACGAAAAGCTCGCCCGACGAGGTATCTACGTTATATTTTTCAGAATAAAGCTCCTCGCAGGTATCGTTGTAGCGCAGAGTTATTATTACCTCTTTAGTTTCCTTGACGTACATAAAGTTGCTTACCTTGAAATAACCGTCAGAGGAAAGCTCGTCAAAGGTAACCATTTCAAGAACGTTGCCGTCCTCATCTGTCAGAGGGTAAGTTTCAAGCTCCTGCGACAAGACAGTAATGCCCTTGTCGTTATATGCACTAACAGAAGCCTCGGTCCAAATGAAGCTTTTTGCCAGCTTCGTATCGTTCGATATGCCTATTCTGAAAAACATAAGCACGTAAACAAGCACTATCAGGGCAATAACAATATATTTAAGAAGCTTTCCGAACGTAAAACGCTTTTTATCTTCTTTTTCGTCGTCGTACGGGTAGTAATCGTATTCCATATTTAAAGACCTTTCAGTTTATTTTCATATACTAATTAATATTACCATATTTATATGTTTTTTTCAAGTTAATTTCAAATTTATTTAAGCGGATTTTATAAATTTCGTATTGCAAAAAAATGTATATTGTGTTAAAATGATTCAGTTAAGTAAAATACGACGAAACATCGAAAGGAATTTCAGTTATGCAGTATAATATATCAGAAAAGCTTGTAAATATGAAGCCCTCGGCTATAAGAGAGATATTCAAGAGCCTCACCGACCCCGAAATAATCGCTTTTGCGGCAGGAAATCCCGCGCCCGAATCTTTTCCGTCCGAAAAGCTCGCGGAACTTGCATCTGATATCTTCACGAACCGCAGCTCGCAGGCTCTTCAGTACGGAATTACAGAGGGCTATCTGCTTCTTCGTGAGCAGGTAACGTCACGTCTTGAAACACGTTTCGGCATAAAGCGCGAAGGCAACGGCGTTATGATGGTTTCTGGCGGTCAGCAGGGAATAGAGCTTACCTGCAAGGTAATGTGCAACGAGGGCGACGTAGTTCTTACCGAAGACCCCTCCTTCATCGGTGCGCTCAACGCTTTCAGATCAAACGGTGCAAAGACTGTCGGCGTCGAAATGGAAGACGACGGAATAAACGTCGAAAAGCTCAAAACAGCTATAGACAACAATCCGAGAGCGAAGATACTTTATCTCATTCCGACCTTCCACAACCCCGCAGGAACAACAATGTCGCTCGAAAAGCGCCGCGCGGTTTACGAGATCTGCCGCGAAAAGGGACTTCTTATCATCGAGGACAACCCTTACGGAGAGCTTCGCTTCGCAGGCGAGGACATTCCGACCATAAAGAGCTTTGACGATGCGGGAATCGTCGTTTACTGCGGATCATTCTCGAAGATACTTTCAGCAGGTATGCGCGTAGGCTTCCTCAGCGCACCCGAAGCGGTATTCCAGAAGATAGTTGTTGCAAAGCAGGTTGAAGACGTTCACACAAACCAGTTCTTCCAGATGCTTTGTGCGGATTTTATTACAAAATACGGACTTGACGAGCATATTGCAGGAGTAAGCGAGCTTTACAGAAGCAAATGCGAGCTTATGCTCGGTGAGCTTGACAAAAATATGCCCGAATGCGTTAAATACACACGTCCCGAGGGCGGACTTTTCATATGGTTGACTCTTCCGGACCACATTTGTCTTAACGATTTTGTTAAGGAAGCGCTCGCGAAAAAGGTTGCTGTCGTTCCGGGAACGGCGTTCTCACCCGAAGAAAGCGAAATTTCGCACTCTTTCCGCGTTACCTATTCGACACCGAGCTGTGAGCAGATCGTTCGCGGAGTTAAGATAATTTCGGATATTATTAAGGAAATGATGTAAGGCTTAGGAAACCCTTTTTGGAAAAAGGGTTTCCTAAGAACCTTCCCAAAAACTTTACTAAAAAAGAAAAATAATTTATTTTTCAATAAAGTTTTTGAGTTTTCAAAGAACTTTTTGAAAAAAGTTCTTTGGCTGAGATTGGAGCAGCGCCCCAAGGAAGCGGAGTTTCTTTTGATTACTTTTCTTTCTGCCTTCGGTATCAAAGAAAAGTAAGTCTCTGACGCACGAAGGGTTTTGTACTGTACGAACATACAAAAAACGCGTTTGTTTCTTTTTCTCTTCATTTCTGTGCTGACAGAAATGAAGCAAAGAACAGCTTCTGGGAAGGGAAGTATCCCTTCCCTAAGAGCACCCATCCCTCTCCCGCAAAACCTCCCGACCACTATGGTCGGTTTTGCTCGCGCCGCGAGGAAGACGCGGCGGGGACGGAGCCGTTCGCTTCGCAGAAGAAATTTCGTGCGGTGTAACACACAAAATCAAAACAAAATTTTTCTTCTCTCTTTTCAGAGAAGTTTTTGAAGGAGTGAAAACCGACACTTCGTGTCGCTTGGCAGTTTCGCTTACGCAAAACTGCGAGTCCATCCTTTGGATACAGTAATATTTGTTTTTAGTAAAGTTTTTGAAGAGGTTTGGAGAAACTTTTTACAAAAAGTTTCTCCAAGTAAGTAAATGAAAATCGGTAATTTAGATATAAAAGGAAATCTTTTTCTTGCGCCGATGGCAGGTCTTACCGACCGATCGTTCAGATCGGTATGCAGACGGTACGGTGCGGCGCTGACTTATACGGAGATGATATCGTCAAAAGCTCTGCACTATAAGGATAAAAAGACAGCACAGCTTGCGTACATTGAAAAAGAAGATTTTCCGACGGCGGCACAGATATTCGGGCACGAGCCCGATATTATGGCAGAAGCGGCGTATCTGCTTACAAAAGGCGAGTACGCATACTACGAAAACTGCGCTCTGCCCGATATAATCGATATAAATATGGGCTGTCCCGTGAAAAAGATCGTAAGCGGTGGCGACGGAAGCGCACTTATGAAGAGTCCCGAGCTGATATTCGACATCACAAAAGCAGTTCGCGATGCAATAGATAAGCCTCTGACCGTCAAGCTGCGCGCAGGCTGGGATTCTTCCTCAAAAAACGCGCTTGAATGTGCGCTTGCGGCAGAAGAAGGCGGCGCGGACGCGGTCTGCATACACGGGCGCACGCGCGAAGAGTTTTACACCCCTCCTGTTGACCTCTCGGTAATAGCAGAGGTCAAAAGCTGTCTGAAAATTCCGGTAATCGGAAACGGCGGTATTTTTACGGCAGGCGATGCTCTCAAAATGATAAAAGAAACAAACTGCGACGGACTTATGATAGCCCGCGGCGCGGTCGGCAACCCTTTTATTTTTGCCGAAATATCGGCAATACTTTCGCAAAAAGAATATGATCCCCCCGAAATTGCCGAAAAACTGGACGTTGCGCTAAGTCACGCGCGTCTTATGGCGTCGGATAAGGGCGAAAACGTGTCGGTACACGAGCTGAAAAAGCATATTGCCGCATATATCCACGACGTGCGCGGTGCGGCAACCTTCAGAAGCAGAATTTTCGCCTGCGAAAATTTCGGCGAAATGATAGAGGTCATAAACGAGCTTCGTGAAATTTACAACTGAGAAAGGCATTTTGCTATGAAAAATATCATTCTTGGAACAGATTGGTGGACAGACTGCGACGATGCGGTAGCGCTGAGAATACTTCTGCGCTATGCGAAAGAAAAGAAGATAAACTTTCTCGGAATCGTGATAAACGCCTGTATGGAGTATTCACTCGCGTCGGTCAAGGGATTTCTCACTGCGGAGGGCGCAGAAGATATTCCGCTTGCGATAGACCTCGAAGCGACCGATTTCGGTGGAAAACCGCCGTATCAGAAAATGCTTGCCGAAAAATTCTGCCCAGACAGCTCAAACGGCGATGCGGAAGATGCGGTACGTCTGTACAGAAAGCTTCTCGCAAATGCACCCGAGCCCGTCGAAATAATAGAAATAGGCTATCTGCAAGCAGTTACGGCTCTCTTTGAAAGCGGCGCGGATGATATTTCCGATAAAAGCGGACTCGAGCTTGTACGCGAAAAGGTGTCAAAAATTTGGGTAATGGCAGGAAAATGGGATAAAGACGGCGAAAAAGAGAACAATTTTTGCAGAAATGAGCGTTCAAGAGTCGCAGGCAAAAAGTTCTGCGAGCTTTGTCCCGTCGAAGTAACCTTCCTCGGCTGGGAGATCGGCTTTGACGTACTTACGGGCGGAGAGCTCGCCGAAGACGATCTTCTGCACCAAATACTCGTCGCTCACGGATCGGGTAAGGGACGCTGCTCATGGGATCCGATGCTCACCTTGATGGCGCTTATCGGCGACGAGGAAAAGGCAGGATACGATACTGTCTGCGGAAAGGCAACTCTCGACGGCGAAACAGGCGCAAATTATTTTGAAGTCGGAGAAAACGGTCCGCATAAATACGTTATTAAAAAGCACGAAAACGATTATTATAAAAATATGATAAACAATATAATAAAAAAATCACGGAGGACATCAAAATGAGCAAACTTGAGAAAAACAGAGAGTACAGCGTACTTTTTATAGGAAACAGCTATACGTATTTCGGAGATATGCCGACCAAGACATTCGAAAAGGCGGCAAAAGCGGCAGGGTACGACGTTAAGGTGACCTCGATCACAAGCGGCGGATATACTCTTCTGGAATTTGCCGACAGCGCAGACAAGCACGGCGCAAGAGTTGACGAGGCGCTTGCCGGCAAAAAATACGATTTCGTAATTATGCAGGAGCAGAGTCAAAGACCCGCATCAGACCCGATAAAATTCATCGAAGGTCTTTCTGCGCTTCACAATAAAGTAAAAACAGCCGCAGACAAGGAATTTCTGTACTCAACTTGGGGCAGAAAAGCAGAGAGCGACGACCTCACCGAAGCAGGATGGACTTCCCGTTATATGACAGACCGTCTTGCCGCATCCTACACGGTAGGCGGAGAAAAAATAGGCGCAGAGGTCTGCTACGTCGGACTTGCTTTTGCCGATATTTATGAAAATTATCCCGAAATCAACGTTTACGATCCCGACTGCTCGCATCCGTCGGCAATAGGAAGCTACCTTGCGGGAATCACAATTTTTGCAAAAATATTCGGCTTTGATCCGAGAGCGCTTGATTTTGATGGTTCTTTCGACAAAAAAGACACCGAAATTCTCAAAACCGCGGCATACAAGGCGGTTTTTGAAGAAACCGTTATCTCCGCAGAGCAAAAAGAAGATGTTCTTAAAATACTTGCTTAAAATCAGCCCAAAACTAAATAACACCGCCGAGCGAATGCTCGGCGGTGTTTGGTTTGTATCGGTTTATTGTATTTTTAGCACTTTACTCAACGATAAGATTTATATTCTTATAATAAACATCGCCTCTGTTGGAACGGATGCCGACGCCGTTGTCACCATCGTTGGTGAACTTGAAGGTTGTTTCGTTGAAGTCAACCTTTTTGGTGAGCTGTCCGTTGTAGTACATTTCGATAGCATCGTTTTCAACGTCCCAAACTACCTTGAGGTTGGTCCACTCGCCATACCGGAATTCGAGTCCTTTTGTTGCAGGAGACTGAACGCCATGCACTTTATCGAATGACATCCAACCGTTATTTTTTTCTCCGAGAGCAGAGGAAGCGCCCCACTTACCGATAAGTGTGCCTGTGTCACCGCTACCCGATTGGAGGCAGTAGTAGTAAGAGTTGAAGTCAGTTTCCCAGAAGAAATACTTATCTTCGCCGGGTTCTGCCCATACGTCGAGAATAAATCCGTAGCTATTATTCCCCGCCTTCTTTTCGGGAAGAAGGAAATCTGCGGAAATCGTAACCTTTTTAGCCTTTGTAAAGTCTATGCCTGTGATGAGACCGATGTTAGCGCCGCCGTCAGCTGTAGCGTGAACGGAACCAGCGAGGTCGCCTTCAGTGATAACTTCCCAAACGCCCCATACGTCGTTGAAAGCAAGAGCGTTATTTTCGGTTGTAACCCCGTAAACGGTACTCGACGAGGTAGGACAGGTGAAAGGAGAGTATGGTCCTTTATTATCGTCACAATTGCACTCGAAAAGGAAATTTCCGCAGTAGGGGCACTTTTCTTCGCCGTTTTCATCTTTCAAGTATTTTCCGACTATACTCTCCAGATTGCAGGCAGGATCGGACGCGATTCCGCGCAGACCTCTTATTTCTTTTTCTTCAAACGAAATCTCGTATCCGCTGACGACAAGTCTGTGCATTAACACGCACTCGCAGGGTTCTCTTTCGACAAATTCAAGCGAATTGAGGAAATCGCACACCTCTTTAGATTCCTCTTCGGTAAGAGTAACCCATATTCCGAGGCGATAAGCATCAATTTTCACAACACCGGAAAGCTCATACCCGGGTCTGCCGACGTTTCTTTCAAGAATTTCATCCACCGTCGGTCTTGTTTTTTGATCCAAAGCGGTGTACAGACCGTTAGTAATGTCGTTTCCGACACCGTGGAGATTATAGTACATCTCGGTTTCGCCGAATTTTATCAGATACTCCGCCGAAGTTCCCGTATTACTCTTCTCACTTCTCACAGAATTGAAAGCATACAGCATATATTTTGCTTCATAACCATCAAGAACCTTTTTCGCTCCCGTAACCATATTTTCTACGGTAACTTCGCCCGAATATATTCCTTCTACGTCCGGTATGTCATCGGAAGTTTTCCAATCATTATAACCGACAAAATACTTTTCAATTATATCCTCTATCCTGCACGGAGGATTCACAGCTTCTCTGCCGCCCCAAGTTATATGGTCGTCCTCAAAGGAAACCGTGTATCCGCTGACGACAAGTCTGTGAAGTATATCACAGTCGCAAGGTATATAATCTTCGTACTCAAGCGAGTTGAGAAAATCACAAATCTCTTTTGATTCTTCCTCGGTAAGAGTGACCCATTCCCCGAGGCGTCCGACGTCGAGAGTAACGATACCCGAAACCGTGTGCTTTGCCTTGCCGACGTTTCTTTCAAGAATTTCGTCCACGGTAGGTCTTCTTTTTTGATTAAGTCCCGTGACCGTTCCGTTTGTCATATCGTTTCCGATGCCGCTGAGATTGTAATAAATCTCGGTTTCACCGAATTTTATCAGATATTCCGCCGAAGTTCCCGTATTTTTCTGTTCTCTTTTCATAGAATTGAAGGCGTACAGCATATACTCGGCATCATAGCCTTCGAGAACCTTTTTTTCGCCTGTCGTTCTGTTTTCTACGGTAACCGTGCCCGAATATATTCCGTCAATTTCTGGAATTTTCTCGACATTTTCTTCATTTTTGAGGTCATTTTTTGTATCTTCGCCCTCGTCGTTGCACGAAATCAAGGAAAATAGCATCAAAATAGCGAGAAGGCAGGAGATTATTCTTGTAAAAATGTTTTTCATAGCAGTTTCCCTTTCTTTTTTGTATTTTTAATATCGGTTTTAAGCTGATTTATTCAACTACAAGGTTAATGTTTTTATAATAAACATCGCCTCTGTTGGAACGGATACCAACACCGTTGTCACCATCGTTGGTGAACTTGAAGGTTGTTTCGTCGAAGTCAACCTTCTTGGTGAGCTGTCCGTCGTAGTACATTTCGATAGCGTCGTTTTCAACGTCCCAAACTACCTTGAGGTTGGTCCACTTACCATACCGGAATTCGAGTCCTTCTGTTGCAGGAGATTCAACGCCGTGAGCATCGCCGAAAGATGTCCAACCGTTAGCTTCGCCGCCGAGAACTGTACCGGCGCCCCACTTACCGAGAAGTGTGCCTGTGTCACCGCCACCGGACTGGAGGCAGTAGTAGTAGGAGTTGAAGTCAGCTTCCCAGTAGAAGAATGTATCTTCGCCGGGTTCTGCCCATACGTCGAGAATAAATCCGTAATTATTGTTGCCTGTAACCTTTTCGGGAAGAAGGAAATCGGCGGAAATTGTAACCTTCTTAGCCTTTGTGAAGTCTACGCCTGTGATGAGACCGATGTTAGCGCCGCCGTCAGCTGTAGCGTGAACCGAACCGGCGAGGTCGCCTTCAGTGATAACTTCCCAAGAACCCCAAACATCGTTGAAAGTAAGAGCGTTATTTTCGGTTGTAACCCCGTAAACGGTACTCGACGAGGTAGGACAGGTGAAAGGAGAGTAAGGAGTTGCGGACTCTTCTTCGCATTCGCATTCGTCAACAGGCTTGCCGCAGTCGGGGCACTTTTCGGGCTCGCTGTCTGTGTCGGTCTGTTTATCATTTTCGGGTGTATCCTCTGTCGTGTCTCCGGGCGAATCATTCGGGCGTTCTTCAAGATTGTCATACCAGGGATTTTTATTTATTTCACCGCCGTCAAGATCATCGGTCGGGTCATTTCCGATATTCAGCACGGAAACGAGCAGTGCGCCTACAACAAGCACCGAAAGCACCGACACCGCAAGTACACGATACCATAGGACAGGCTTTTTATATTTTTTCTTTCCGCTGAGGGCATCCGCGGCGCTTTCTATTATATCGCTGTCGATATATCCGATGGCGTCAAAAAGCTTTTCATCCTTCCTGTTCATATGCGGTATCCCTCCTTTTCAAGAAAATCCTTGAGTTTTTTGCGTGTGCGTGACAAAATATTCCAAACCTGCTTTACGTCGATACCGAGCTTTTCGGATATTTCCTCAACCTCGGTAACAAAATAATATCTTGCCACAAAAACATCGCGATCTCTTTCCGAAATTGTTCTCAAAAAGCGTCCTATAGCTTCTCCGAGCTCCTTTGTATCGTATTCTTCCTGAACGTCAGCCCTACTTGATATACAGTTTTCAAGCTCGCTTAACGCTATTGCCACTTCGCCGCCTCCCCGTTTCTCGCGCATCTTCAGTCTGCATCTGTCAAACGCGAGATTTCTCGTAATTCTCGAAAGAAAAGCACGCAAAAAGGTAGGTCTCTGCGGGGGAATGGCGTTCCACACCTTGAGATATGTATCGTTTACGCATTCCTCGCTGTCTTCTTGGCTGTGAAGAATATTGAATGCAATATGTCGGCAAAATTCGCCGTATTTTTCATCAAGCACCGAAACGGCGCTTTCATCACGCGACCAGAACAGTTCTATTATCTCTCTGTCTTCCATATTCGTCTGCCTTTCCGAAAACGCTGAGTTTTCTTTCATATTATGTAGACGACAAAATGTCGGTTTCCTATCATAAAAAATCAAAAAAATTTTATCTTTTTTAAATTATAGCATATATTACAAAAACAATCAATAGTTTAACACATATTTTGTATGTTTTTATCGCTTATCTGACAAACGAAACAGCACGCGAATTGCTTTCTTGTTTTTATTGACATTACCGTGTTTATTTGCTATAATCAAATTACCCGAACTAAAACATTCAAGGAGTAAAATGATATGAAAAAGTTTTTTAATCCCATATCACCTATCGATGCACCCGACCCGTTTATGACCTATGACAAGACAACGGGATATTATTACTGCCTTTTCACACGCGGAGAATGCCTTGAGCTTTTCCGCAGCCGTCACGCGGCAAATATCATAACAGACAACGATTCGAAGATAATTTACCGTTTTAACGGCGAAAAAGACGGCATCTGGGGAGATATCTGGGCGCCCGAAATGCACAAGGGAACAAACGGCAAATGGTACATTTACACAAGCGGACGAAATCAGAAGGATCCCGGAGAAAAGCGTCTTTTCATTATGGAAGCGCAGTCGGACGATCCCTTCGGTGAATGGGCATTCAAATGCAAGCCCACACCCGATATATTTTCTATTGACCCGACCGTTTATACTGCTCCCGACGGCAAGCAGTACGTCTGCTATTCGAGAGTTGATCCTACCTACGGACAGGTGCTTGACATCTGCGATATGGAAAACCCCTACACGTTCGGAAAAAAGGTTGCAACTATCGCAAAAGCCGAGCTTGATTGGGAGTTTGATCCTCCCTACGTGGGCAAATACGCAATAACCGAGGGCGGATTCTTTGTTGAGAGAAACGGACGTCTTTTCATTATCTATTCTGCGACAGGCTGTTGGTCCGACCACTACTGCCTCGGAGTTCTTGAGCATACGGGCGGAGAGCTTTGCGACGCGGCAAACTGGATAAAGCATCAGAGTCCCATTCTCACCTACGGAAACAGCGTTTTCGGACCCGGTCACGCTTCTTTCTTTAAATCTCCCGACGGCAGCGAGCTTTGGTGTGCGTATCACGGAATGAAGGCGCACAACGTACCTGTCAACTGGGCACCGAGATACATTAATATTCAGAAGGTCGATTTTGACGAAAGCGGATTCCCCGTTATGGGACTTCCCGTCGGCTACGAAACGGAAATTGACCCTCCGAGCGGTGAAATTGAATAATTTTCTTGAAACCCACTTTTTGTAAAAAGTGGGTTTCAAACTTCCCACAAAAACTTTTTTGAAAAGGAAAAAGCATTGGATTTTTGTAATAAAAATTACCATAACTAACGATTTTCACCGTTTTTTAATTTCCACTTTTTTAAAAAAGCGGGTTTCAACCTGAAGACAAAAAACCCTTTTTAAAAAAGGGTTTTCATTCTTTTCCAAAAACTTTTTAAAGCAGTACTAACCCTTTACTATAATCAACTGCACAAACTTCTTCTGCCATTTTCATCAATATCATATCAATCCCTTGCTTTTCGACAAAATATGTGATATAATGAGATGTATCAGCAGTCAAAATACTTTAAACCTCGGAGAAAGCTATGGAAAACGAAAAAGTTTACAGCGAAATTCCCTATGACAAAAAAGTAAAGCACTATAACACATCGAAAATGCCGAAATATCAGCTCGGTTTTTTCACTTTTCTCATCTACGCACTCAGTAAGATACTTATGATCGGACAAAAATATAAGGTCGAAAAGTTCGATATGGACGATATAAAAGGTCCGTACATTCTGCTTAGTAACCATATGTATTTTGTCGATTTTTATCTGAACGCTATTGCGACCTTCCCGAAAAAGGTTTACAATATCGCAACCGTTGACGGATATTACCGCCGTCCTTTCCTTATGGAAATTATCGGCTGTATGTGCAAAAGAAAGTTCACCACCGACCCCGATCTCATAAAGTCGATAGAAAACGTGCTTTTTAAGAAAAAGGGAATAATGTGTATGTACCCCGAGGCGAGATACACACCCGTCGGCACTACGGCTATCCTGCCCGACTCGCTTTCACAGCTTATAAAGCGTATGAATGTTCCCGTTGTTGTAATGCTTCACCACGGAAACTATCTGCACACGCCGTTCTGGAATTACCGCAAGCCCAGAAAAGTGCCGCTTTATACGACTATGCGCTGTGTTCTCCGTCCCGAAGAGATAGAAAAGCTTTCCGCGCCCGAAATTCAGGAGCGCATCGTATCTGCTATGCAGTATAATGAATACAAATGGCAGAAAGAGCAGGGAATAGAGATAACCGAACCGTTCCGTGCCGAAGGTCTTAACAAGATACTCTATCAGTGTCCGAACTGTCTTACCGAGCACAAGATGGAAAGCGAAGGAAGTATTCTTTACTGCACGCACTGCGGTAAAAAGTGGGAAATGAACACTCTCGGCGAGCTTTGCGCACTCGAAGGCGAGACCGAATTTTCGCATATTCCCGACTGGTTTGAATGGGAGCGCGAAAACGTACGCAAAGAGGTCGAAAGCGGTGAATATTATTTCGAAGACGAGGTTGACGTATTCTCTCTGCCCTCCTGTATGAAATTCCAAGACGTAGGAAAAGCAAAGCTCACACATTCCAAAGACGGCTTTATCATCGAAGGCGAATACAACGGCAAAAAGTACCGCATCCGCCGTCCCGTCTCGGGAATGTACGGAGTTCACATCGAGTACGATTACTGCTACGTCCGCCCCGACGATTGCATCGACGTTTCAACTTCAAACGATTCGCTTTACTGCTATCCGACCAAAAAGGACGTCGTTACGAAAATCTCCTTTGCTGCCGAAGAGCTGTATAAATTCAAAATGAAGGACCGCCTCGAGCGCAGAAGGGAAGCGCAGCTCAGGGCTCTGCCCTGAGAACCCGCCAAGAAAACTTTTTGTAAAAAGTTTTCTTGGAACTTTCAAAAACTTTGCTAAAAAGAAAAAGCAAGAGTACAAGGTGGAAAACCTTATATTCTTGCTCTTTTTTTTCGTTAAATTTTATATGTTTTATTCTTTTCTGAGTATCTGCGAAACGAGGTTATAATCGTTTGTGAGAATGGTATCTATACCCATATCAAGATAACGCTTCGCTTCTTCGGGATCATCCGCCCAGAAAATATTACAGATTATTCCGTGAGCGTGCGCTTTGTCGATCATTTCCTGATTGAAATAAGGCTTGAAGAACTGCACCTTCTGCGCACCAAGCTCGATAGCGCGGTCAACTATCGCCCAGTTTCGGTTAAAATCGTGTCCGACGCAAATGTTTATATCGGGCGCGTAGCTCTTAAACATTCTGATGTCGGAATCGGGCTCAAGCATAAAATACATATGCTTTGCCGCATCGTATTTACGGACGAGAGATACTATCTTCTTCATAATTTCGGGATCATACGACGGTCCCATCGGCTTTACGTGGACGTTCATTATCGTATGTCCGCTGAATTTTTTAAGTATATCCTCGAAAAGAACGATACGGAGTCCCTTGAACTTTTCGCCGAATTTCACACCGAAATCGCATTTTAACAGCTCTTCGTAAGTCTTTTCATAGATCTTTCCGCTTCCGTCGCTCACTCTGTCGAGCGTGCTGTCGTGGCAGGAAACTATCTCGCCGTCGGCTGTCGGCCAAAGGTCAAACTCTATTTCGTGCGCTCCGAGAGCTATTGCCGCACCGAATGCGGGCATACTGTTTTCGGGAGCTATCGTATTAAATCCTCTGTGAGCGCATATGCGCGGATATTTCAGATAATCGTCACTCGCAATAATAGCCGAGCCGGCATTTCTGTACTGCCAGGGCTTACGTCCGTACTCGATATACTCGTAGTGAGCAGCGTCGGGGTTTCCGTAGCCTGCGGGCTTGTAGTATTTATCGTTCACGTCGAACTCTGCCTCGGCTTTTCCGAATTTACTCTTCATATTTGCAAGAACTTTTCCGTAGGGAGAAACGACCATACTTGCGCCGCAAATATCCGAATCCTCGCTAAAGCTTACTGACGAGCGAATAACGTAGGCGTTCGTATTATACGCGAGAAATCTGCACATAATTTCGATAGCATCGTGGCTGTCGCTTCTCTGAAGTGAGCAGCCGATTATAACGTCAACCTTATTTCTTGCGATATTTGCAAAGGCTTCGTAGAAATAGAAATCGTAGCAGGTGAGAAATCCGTATCTTACGCCTTCAATTTCTATAACGTACGGCTCGCTGTATTCAAACGTATAATCGCTGTCGAGCTTCAAGACTTCAAGCTCAAGCGGAGGGAGATGCTTTTTGAAATATTTTCCGACAAGCTCGCCTTTTCTGTTATAAGCGAAGGTCGTATTTCTGTATCCGCCCTCTTCTTTGCTGAGCGCATTGACGAAAACGAGCGAATTGCATCTTTTTGCGGTTTCGATACACTTATTAAGGAGGATGTCTATATATTTATCGTGATAAAAGAGAGTTTCCTCAAGCGTGCTTGTTGCGCAGGGCACGTCGCTGTATTCGGGAAGTACGATAATATCAACGCTATCGTCGCACTCGTCGAGCATATCGAGCTTGAATTTAAAAAACTCATCGGAATTTGACACGTCGCGTGAATAAGGCGGCTGAATTATACAGGCTTTCATAATTTTTACCTCTTTTTGTTTTTTATGAGTCGGTTTGCGCAGTGGGTAATTACCATAGCGCAAAGTCCCGCGGGAAGATAGATGATAAGATAGGAAAAAATATCAAAATCTATCTCAAGTGTGGACAGCCAGAAGCATATCGGAAAAGCAAGTGCGTTAAAAAAAGGAACGAACCACAGCTTTTTAACGTCAAATCCCGATACGAAACCGAGAAGAGCCGAAATTATCGGGTTTATTGTCAGAAACATTGTGAAATACCAAGCCTCTTTACCGGCAGGGCTTTCGAAAAGCTCGACGTAAATGGGGAGAAAAAGCTCGAATATCGCTATAACTGACAGGCAAATTATCAGTTTTTTCATAATTACGACTATTCCTTTCTTTAGGTTACGAATAATAGTTATTTCCGTTATTGTTGCCGTTATTGTAGCCGCTATCGTTTTTATTGGCGTTTTTATCCTTTTTGTTTTTAACGGCAGAAACGATGAACATTATCGCAATAAAGATAACTATTGCGGAAATAACAAAGGAAATATAGGTGTCGGACGGAATACCCTTTTCAAATACGTCGTTTATGTCCTCAACAACTATAACAACGGGTATTCCCGTAGTTTCGGTAAACTCTTCAAGTGCGCTGTTTACCGTGCTTTCGGTGAGCTGCATAGCCGTTTTGTTTGTAAGGTGCGATTTCACGTCGCTGTGATCCTCTTTGCAGGTACCGATATACGAAGACTCAAGACCGAGCGCATTTATTCTCTTGCCCATCGTTTCCATTACCTGAGCAAGATTCGAGTCGAGCGAATATTTATAAGAATTCATATTCACCGAAGCGGTGATCGCGCGTCCGAATTCGGTCTGCTCATTACCGAACATAACCTTTATATCGCTGTTTATGTGGTCACCCGGCCAAGCGATATACGCATAGTCGTAATATTCCTCTTCAACGAGAAAAACAAGAAGAAGGTAATCCTCGTACGCATTGGCGTTTCCGAATTCCGCGGCATACTGTGCGTCGGCATAATCCTGAAAGGTCTCCTCATCGTAGATAGGAACACCGCCCTGCGAAAGCACGGAAATCGACGTTGAAAGGGAAGAAACAACGAAAATAACCGCAAAAAGCACAAAAATAACAGGAAGCATTATCGCACCGAGAAGTCCCGAAAGGCATCCTCCGCCTCCGTAATAACGGCGTCTGTGAAACCAAGGACCTCCTCCGAAAAATACAGGTCCGTGCATATGCGGTCTTGGTCCGAAGCCTCGCGGTCCACCGAAACCGCCGGGTCTGTGACCTCCGCCGAAGCCTCCGCCAAATCCTCCGGGGCGTGATCCTCCGCCTCCGTGTGCTCCTCCTCCGGGTCCGGGCATAATAAAGTCCTCCTTAAAAGCATAATTTTACTGAAATCGTAATTTTTCTTTGAAAAATTCAATTTGTAGCCATAATAAAAGAAAAGTTTTTTAGCCAAGGAAAAGGGATAGGAGTCTGAGGGAAGGGAAAAAACTTCGGCGTTTGAGATGGTTTTTC
>SVSP01000051.1 GCA_015064255.1 Oscillospiraceae bacterium | reverse complement strand
CATAATTATGGAGCTTGATGAGATGAGGCTCAATGAGCTTGCTCATTGAATCCACTTCGCATTCGCAACTCGGAGGTCGGGGAGCTTGCTCACCAGACGAAGAGTTAGCGAATCATCGCCGTAGGCGATATATCTCTCCATGATGCATACTGTACATATTTGAATTTTGCACAAGTGTGCATCACAATTATGGAGCTTGATTCGATGCGGCTCAATGAGCTTGCTCATTGAATCCACTTCGCATTCGCGTAGCGAATCATCGCCGTAGGCGAGATATATCTCCTTGATGCATACTGTACACATTTAATATATAAAATTCGTGCGACAAATAACCGCAACATCGGTATTATACCACAACAAAACGAAAAAAGCAATACCTTTTTTGAAATTTTTTATCTATTGTGAAAAGTTTTTATTGACATCAATATCCGTTTGTGATACCATAAATGTAACGAATTTTTTAAGGAGCACGTAATGGCAAAAAGATCTTTACTTACAGGTGTTGCGTATCACGGAAACCGTATGCCTTCTCACGTGAAAGCGGATATGCGTGAAATATCAAAAGCAGATATGGATATTGTCGTGCATATGTTTTCTCACACCGATTGGGACCGTCATAAAAAAGTAATGAAGGACATATTTGCGATAACAGAAGATGCGGGTATGGAAGTCTGGGTAGACAATTGGGGACTTGGAGGCCCTCCCGGTGATAAATCGCATTTCCTCGCGTATTATCCCGACTCGCATATGTATTATAGCAACGGCGAAATGAACCCCGTATGTGCTTGCCTTAACAGCCCCGATTTCCGCCAATTCGTGAAGAATTGGATAGAAACGGTTGCCGACATGGGTGCTAAAACTATATTTTGGGACGAGCCCGCCATACCGAAAAAGCTCGCCGAAGGAGGAAATGACAAGCGTTATTACGCCTGCTGTTGTCCCCGTTGCAAAAAGCTTTTCGAAGACCGTTACAGCAGACCTATGCCGCTTTTTGCAGATGCGGATGTCGAGACCTTCAGAACCAACACTATCGTCGATTATTTCAAGGAAATAACCGAATACAGCGCCTCTATGGGACTCTGTAACGTGGTTTGCGTTATGCTCGGCGACCATTTTGGTATCGGACTTGATACGATAGACAAGATTTGCGATCTGCCTACTGTCCATAACATAGGCTCAGACCCTTATTGGTTTGCCACAGAGTCTCACCCTTATGAATTCGTCTACAACGGCACGAAGAAAAATCTTGACGTTTGTGCAAATTATAACAAGGACCACAATATATGGATACAGGCATTTGACGTTCCACGAGGAAGAGAAGAGGAAATAATCGTCGCAACGGAAGCTGCCTACGATGCGGGTGCTCGCACCATACTTGCGTGGGGATATATGGGCAGTGAATCCAATGATTATGCAGCAAAAAATCCCGAACGCACTTGGGACTTTACGGTTGAAGCTATGAAGCGTATAAGGTCCGAGGAACGCGACAGAATATTGGCACAAAACAGAAAGAAATATATTTATTAAAGCTTAATTAAGAGAGAAAGACGATTATCGAAATTTCTCTCTTTTTTGATTTATAAATCACTTACAATAAATAATTTTGCCTAAACTGTTGAATTGTTGAAAGATTTGTGTTATAATATACTATGTATAAATTTTTCTACGTGGAGATATAAATGTCAGTTAAGGATTATATAGAATGCGGAAAGATCGTAAACACTCACGGTTGCAGAGGCGGAGTCAAGGCTGAATCCTGGTGCAATTCCGAAGAAGATCTTGCCGAACTTAAAAGGGTATTCGTTTTAAACGGCAACGTTTATGACGAGTATAAGGTCAAAAAGTCGTCGATATTCAAGCAGTTTGTGATCTTTGAGTTTGTCGGTCTTGACGATATGGACAAGGCAATGTTACTCAAGAACAAAACCTTATATGCTATGCGAGAGGATTTCGCTCTTGAAGACGGGGAATTTTTCCTCGCAGATCTCATCGATCTTAACGTAATAGACGCCGACACGAACCAAATATACGGAACTCTTTGTGAGATAATCAACCGCGGTGCTTCTGACATCTACGTCGTAAAAACGGCTAATGGCGAAAGAATGATACCTGCCGTCGATGAATTTATAATTTCCACCGATCTGGAAAAAGGAATATTTGTGCGTCCCATAGAAGGGATGCTCGACTGATCGGAGGAAAATATGATCTTTGACGTTATGACGCTTTTTCCCGAGCTTGTAAGCTACGTTCTCGGTGAAAGCATAATCGGAAGAGCGCAGAAAAGCGGTGCTATCGAGATAAACTGTCACAATATAAGAGATTTTTCCGAGGACAAGCACAGACGTGTAGACGACACCCCGTACGGCGGCGGAAAAGGAATGCTTATGGCAGCTCCGCCTATATACAACTGCTACGAGCATATCATTTCTCAATCGGCTGACAAAGAGCTCTCTACACGTGTCGTTTTTATGTCCCCCTCTGGCAAGCTCTTCGATCAAAAGAAAGCAGAAGAACTTTCAAAATACGACAGACTTATCGTGCTTTGTGGTCATTACGAGGGAGTAGATCGCCGCATTATAGACGAGATAGTTGACGAAGAGATATCTATAGGAAATTACGTACTTACGGGCGGAGAGATACCCGCGTGTATCGTTATCGACTCTGTAGCACGACTTGTCGACGGTGTCCTTTCAGACCCCGAATGCTATGAAAACGAAAGTATATCGAGCGGACTTGTTGAATATCCGCAATATACCCGCCCATATGAGTTTCACGGAGTAAAGGTTCCCGACGTTCTTATCTCAGGTCACCACGAAAAGATAGATCAGTGGCGTCACGCGGAGGCTCTCAGGCTCACTCAGGAAAACAGACCCGACATTTTAGAAAAATACAACAAAACAGATACTTAAAATATTTTATTAAAAGCGAAAGGAGGAATACGTATGACTCAGGATACCGAACCGAAAATCGAGAAAAATAATAAAGTCAAAAAAGCAAAAAAGCAAAAGACCGAACACCCCGACAAAACATCTCGCGGCGGCGGAATAGCTTCTCTGAGTTTTATTATCTCCTTGTTTGACAGACTTTGGGAAATTATCTGCAACGCGCTTGTAAACGGATTTTGGGGAAGGATCTGTTCATTCCACACAAAGCTTGAGGTCGGATTTGAGCACGGTTTTATAAAAGAATTTATATTTGGTGACAGACGTTTCAAAAAGCTGTTCAGAAAAATAAGAAAATTTCTCTCAAGCAATATTGAGAACTGTTTTTTAGTAAAGCAGGGCAAAAAAAGTGCAAATTTCTTTATTTCCTCACCGCTTAATCATTACGGTAATTTTGGCTTTTTCTTTGGTCTGTACACCGTAGTTGTTTTCTTTGTAAAAAGAATAATTCCCGACATAGAAAGCAGTGGCACGGAGCATCTTATCTTCGGCATCTCAATAATGGCTATATCTGTACCGTTGCTGTTCTCCAAACTATCGATTGCAAATGCTATAATGAAAAGCAGTATAGCCAAAGCATTTGCTCAAGGCTGTCTCGGTATTTCAGACGAGGTCCTCACGAGAAATGCCGTTTCTAAAAAGGGAAGAGGAACTCTTATGCTTTTCCTCGGTCTCGTTTTTGGAACACTTTCGTTTTTCATTCATCCGCTCAAGATATTACTTTTCATAATAATATGTGTCGCGATAACCTTCGTAGCGGTGACACCTGAAATAGGAATTTTGATAACATCAGCGGTCATCCCGTTTTGTTCATTTGTCGAAAAACCAACTTTAACGCTTTGTATATGCGTTCTCGTGACCGCTTTCTTTTACGTACTGAAATTGATTCGCGGAAAGCGTATATTCAAGCTTGAGATCATAGACGGATTTATTCTTTTGTTTGGTATAGTAATATACCTTTCGAGCATATTCAGTGCAGGTGCCGAAGCTTCAAAAAATTCCGCTCTGGTGTCTCTGTCACTTATGCTTGGATATTTTCTTCTTGTAAACCTTATCAGGACAGAAAAATGGGCAAAGCGTTGCGTTGCCGCACTTGTAAGCTCTGCAACAATAGTAGCGATAGTTGGTATATTTGAATATTTCTTTTTTGGGGATTCAAACCAAGCGTGGCTTGATACCCGTTTGTTTGCCGGAATAAGAATAAGGATCACGTCATTATTCGAAAATCCTAACGTTCTTTCTGCGTATCTCGTGCTTTTGTTTCCTTTTGCTCTTTGCTATCTCGTGCTTTCAAATACAAAAAGAGAGCGCCTCGTATCAAGCATCGTATGTGCTTGCTTTGCGGTCGCCACTCTCTTGACGTGGTCGCGCGGCGCATGGATCGCAATGGCTGTAGTTGCTTTGATATTCTTTACGATATACAGCAGAAAAACATTGAGAATATTCGGATTTGCGCTGTTTGCCATTCCCGTTTTGCCAATGATATTATCTGAAAACGTTATTAACAGAGCGCTGAGTATTCTTAATTTTTCCGACAGCTCGATCTCCTATAGAATATACACCTGGATAGGCTCGTTAAGAGCTATCGGCGATCATTTTTGGGGCGGCATCGGCTATGGTACGGAAGCGTTCAAAAAGGTATATCCTGCTTATGCCTATTCAGGAATAGAAGCAGCAGAGCACTCACACAGTTTGTTCTTGCAAATTTTTTTGGGACTTGGAATAGGCGGACTGCTTACTTTCCTCGTGGTAACCTTCTTGTTTCTTCAAAAATGCTCCGAATACATTAAGTCTCCCGAAAATAAAGCTTCGAAGTTTTATGTCAGTGCTGCGCTTACGTCTATGATCGGAGCTTTGATCATGGGTGTATTCGATTATATCTGGTATAACTATAGAGTCTTCTTCGTATTTTGGTTAGTACTTGCTATAGGCTGTGCATTCATCAGAGTTGGGCGCAACGAGATCGAAAGAAAAACCGACGTGTCGCAGTCTTTTTATGATATATCAAACCTAAAATCTGACAATGATGATTGCCAAGAAAGGAATAACAAATGAATAACGCTTCTCATAAGATCGCCCAAAAAAGCAGTGGCAAAAAATTTAACTTCATAGACTTTTTGATCGTACTCGTCATAGCGGTTGTTATAGCTGTACTGATCTACGTTTTTTCTCCGTGGTCTAAAATAGAAAATATTTGGACCGATAACGCTGTGGAATTAACCTATTTCGTCGAGATAAAAGACGTTCCTCCCGAATATATCGATCAGATAAAAAGCGGAGATACCGTTATCGACTCTGTTACTAAGAGTTCGATAGGGAAAATAACTGACGTTTCATACAATACTTCATACGTATACGAATACGAAGTAGTCGGCAACAAAGCTGTTTGCAATCAAGTAAATTCGCCTGCTCAAAAAGACGGAAACGTCCCCGAAACAGTCCTTATCAAGATAACTGCACAAGCCGATTATAAAAAGGACGTCGGATATACCGTAAGCGGAACGAGAATTGCGGTCGGCGAGCTCATTGACTTGAGATTGCCTATGTATACCTGTAGCGGTTACTGTGTTCAGATGTATCATTGATCGGAGGAACGTATGAAAAACAGGCTTGAAAGAAAAAACCAAAAAGCAGAGAGAAGAGCATCTTCGACATCACGTAGCCATTTCCCAAAATTCGGAGTTCTCGATGCCGTTATCATTCTTCTTGTCATTGCTATAGTTGTCGGAATATACTTTAGATATAGCTTTTTCGATGCCTTGAACAGTGTAAAAAACATGAAAGAATGCCACGTTTATTTCGAAACGCAAAACACTGTACAGTCTCACCTGAACACGCTTAAAACAGGAGACCGCTTCTATTTGAAATCAAACGGCGAAGAGTTTGGAACGCTGACGGTAGAATCGGAAGAAAAACCGTTGCCTATATTGACGTATCCCGCGGTCCATAACGTTGTCATAAATGGAAAAACATATGCCGATGTAGAATATCCTCAAAATGTGGAAGACCCGCTGATCTACGGAACGGGCATAATTTTAGCAAATTGTGCCGTAATGGAGGACGGTTCGTTTTTGCTCAACGGCTCTACCTATATTTCCGCCGGACAGAGCTATTCGGTTTGCACCGAGAACGCAACGATAACAATAACGATAACCAACATCGAAGAGACCGATCAAAATTAAAATTTCTCCTTCCAAATCAACATTTTGTTGCTTTTGTGTACAAAACGCAAATGTTTTCGTGTTTTTTGCCAAAAAGTTTATGAAATTTCACTAATATTTAACTATTGATTTTATACGATTTTTTTGATATACTATTAATGTAGTATTTGTGTATTTCATCTATACGTTTTGATCGAAGTTTCTTTGCTACAATCAGCAGTGTGACCGATCTATATAGAACAGGAGCAATTTGTATTATGGTAAAAAGAGAAATGACTATCACCAACAACATAGGCTTGCACGCAAGACCGGCAACCTTTTTTATTCAAAAAGCAAACACTTTTAAATCTTCCGTATGGATAGAAAAAGACGAGAGAAAAGTAAATGCTAAGAGTTTGCTTGGCGTACTCTCTTTGGGTATCGCCAAAGGAATGGTCGTTACTATCATAGCCGACGGCGCGGATGAAAACGAAGCAGTTGACGGTTTGATAAATCTCGTACAGACCGGATTAGCAGATTAAAAATATAGGTGAACACAGAGGCTGTAATCCGATTTTACGGCCTCTTGTTTTACTTTTAAATACTAAACGGAGATAAAAATATGCCAACTACTTTTAAAAGGACTCACGAGCTTCTTCAAAAGGCAAACGCACTGCCACTGTGTCCGGGCGTTTATATAATGCGTGATAAAAACGGCAAAATAATCTACGTTGGCAAGTCAAGAAAGCTCAAAAACAGAGTTTCTCAGTATTTTCAGCAAAGCAAAAAAAACACAAAGACCTCTCGTATGGTGAATGCGGCAGAGGATTTTGAGTATATAGTATGTAAAACAGAGATAGAAGCACTTACGCTTGAAAACTCACTTATAAAGCAAAACGCTCCCAAATACAACATCAAGCTCAAAGATGCAAAGTCATATCCGTATATCAAGGTGACCGACGATGAATATCCGAGGATAGTATTCACCAGAAACAGACGTGCTGATAAAAGTAAGTATTACGGACCGTTTTCGGGAAGCGGAATCGCTTACTCTATCCTTGACATACTCCATAAATCACTTGGAATTCCAAATTGCAAGAGAAAATTCCCACAAGAATTTGGAAAAGAACGCCCTTGTATCTATTACCAAATGAAACAATGCTGCGGACTTTGTACTGGCAACGTATCCAAGGACGAGTATAATGCGCTGTTGCAGTGTGCTACCGACATTTTGAAAGGAAACATTTCCGGTGCAAAAAAGGCCCTCGAAGAAAAAATGTTGACCTTTGCCGAGAGCGAACAATTTGAAGCCGCGGCACGTTGTCGCGATACGATGCGCGCGCTTGAACGTTTAAATCAAAAGCAGAATATCGTAGCATCTCCCGATACCAATATGGACGTATTCGGCTTTTATTGTGATGAATTTGCAAGCTGTATTTCGATAATGTATATTCGCGATGGCGTTGTAAACGACAAAGCCGATTACGTATTCAATTCAGATGCAATAACCGATACCGAAGCTCTTGCCTCCTTTGTCGCAGATCATTATATACAGCGCGATATAATTCCGCGTTACATTCTGCTCTCGTTCGATCTCGCCGAAGATGATGTAACTATGTTGGAAGAATTCTTGACCCACCGAAGCGGACATCGCGTCTATATCAAACATCCCGAGCGTGGAAATAATAAAGAGCTTGCCGTAACAGTCGTCCAAAACGCCGAAGAAAAAGCAAGACAGATAAAAATTGAAGCACAAAAAGACGAAAGCGTTCTCATAGACATCGCCCGTCTTTTGAAGCTTGAAGCTATCCCCGAACGAATAGAGGCATACGATATTTCCAATATCGGTACGGAAAATATTACCGCAGGAATGGTAGTGTATGAGAGCGGGAAGCCCGCTAAGGCTGATTATAGGTTATTTAAGATACGTTCGCTTAACAACACCACAGATGACTATGCCTCTATGCAGGAAGCTCTCAGACGAAGAATAAAGCATCTTAAAGAAGACGATTCAGGATCGTTTTCCAAGTATCCCGATCTTATACTTATAGACGGCGGAAAAGGACACGTATCGGCTGTCAAGGAAGTGCTTCGCGAAGAAAACATAGAGCTTTCTGTATTTGGAATGGTCAAGGACGATTTTCACAAAACGCGCGCTCTCTGCACGGAAAACGAGGAAATAAATATCGCCAAAGAACGTGCAATATTTATGCTCATATATAAAATACAAGAAGAGGTACACCGATTTACCGTAGATAAAGTAATGAGCGCAAAGAGCAGCGCGCTCAAACGCTCGTCACTCGAGAACATACGCGGAATAGGGCCCTCTAAAGCCAAAAAGCTGCTTTTGGCGTTTGGTACCTTGAATGCGATAAAAAACGCGACAGAAGCAGAAATTTCGGCTATCAACGGTATAAGCGAAGCAGATGCTAAGAATATTTTTGAATATTTCAGAACAAGGGAACAAAAATGAGAATAATAACAGGTTTAGCAAAGGGAACAGTCTTAAAAACGCTTGAAGGAGACGCTACTCGTCCAACAGCCGAGCGAGTAAAAGAAGCGGTCTTTTCGATGATACAATTTGATATAGAGGGAAGAAAAGTGCTCGATCTTTTTTCGGGATCCGGACAAATGGCTCTTGAAGCTCTCAGCAGAGGTGCGTCACACGCAACTCTTGTTGATAAATCGCGTGAAGCTGTAAGCATAATACGCTACAACGCCGAAAAGACCAAGCTTGTCGGCTCTTGCGCGATATATCAGGCAGACTATCTTGATTTTATAAGAAGAAGCTCGAAAGAAAAGTTTGACATAATTTTTCTCGATCCTCCGTATTCGCAAAAGATGTACCGCCCCGCGCTCAGTGCTATGCTTGAATACGGAATTCTAAAGCCTACGTCTCTGATAATCTGCGAAAGCAACGAAGATACCGTGTTCGAAAGCGACTGCGCGTTAGCATCTCGTTTTACAGTTGAAAAGCAGTCAAAATACAGCAAGACCTATATTACGGTCTTCAAGCCCGTGCTTTAAGGAGGTCGGTTTTGAAAA
>SVSP01000013.1 GCA_015064255.1 Oscillospiraceae bacterium | reverse complement strand
GAGCGCGAGCGTCTTGAAGGGTGCTTAGTTCCCTTTCTTTTCTCTTTCAAGACGCTCGCGCTCTGCCTGCGGAACTCTGAGATACGTAGGAGAGAGGCTGCTATCATCAAGCGTTCTTCCCGCATCGTATTCTTTGAGCGCCACCATAGCGACGCTATAAGCATTCTGCTTAAGAAGTGCCTCGGGAGTTTCCTCGATATTTTCATTTTTCAGCATTTTTCGAGCTATTTCGTAGCCGTCGCCGCAAAGATATATCGTTTTATCCGCGTGCTTTTCAAGATCCTTTTCGAGTTCTTCTGCAGATATTGCTCTATCCTCAGAGAGTCTTGTAAGAGTCTTTCCGTCTGACTCAAAAAGTGCATTATAGAACTGTCCGCGTCTTGCGTCCATCACCGGGGAAATAATGCCTTTGAATCCAAGCAGATTATATGCAAGAGCTTCGAGTGTCGAAACTCCAACGCAGGTTTTACCGCCGAATGCAAGGCCCTTTACGAAGGAAACACCTATTCTCACGCCTGTAAACGAGCCGGGACCGTCTGAAACCGCGAAGAGGTCAATATCGCTGACCTTCCACGAAGCGAAGTCCATAAGCTTTTCGAGTGCCGGAAGGAGCGTTTCGCTATGCGTATGACCGGTATTCAGAGTTGTCTGTGCTATCGGCTTTTTATCTTCTGTGAGTGCCACGCTGAGCGTGAGCGCACTCGTATCAACTGCCAAAATTTTCATATCATCAATTCTCTCAATTCTCCTCGGTGCAGACCTTTTCTATCTTGATGCTTCGTATATCCTCGCCCGAACCGAGTATGGTAACGAGATAATACTTTTCGGGAAGTGCCTCTTCTATCTTATCGCACCACTCGACCGCTTTTATGCAGTTATCGTAGTCATAAAATCCGATAGATATAAGGTCGTCCTCGTCGGCAAGGCGGTAAATATCAAAGTGGCAAAGGCGTATGTCCTTTGACACGTACTCATTGACTATCGCATAGGTCGGACTGCACACGCTTGCGTCCGGAACTATCTCTGACGCCATTCCGCGCACAAAAGCTGTTTTTCCCGCACCGAGATCACCGACGAGAGCGACAAAATCTCCGATTTCAAGTTCTTTTGCAAAGCCTTTGCCTATTTCTTCGGTTTTCTCGGTGGAGTCTGAACAAAATTCGTATAAAAGTTCTTTTTTCATTATTTTATCAGAAAAGTCCTGTAATATTTCCGTCATCGTCAACGTCGATATGGTAAGCCGCGGGATCTGCGGGAAGTCCGGGCATTGTAAGTATCGCGCCTGTAAGAACGACTATGAACTTTGCGCCTGCCGAAAGCTTTACGTCGCGGATCGTGATCTCAAAGTTTTCGGGTCTGCCGAGCTTATACATATCGTCAGAAAGCGAATACTGTGTTTTTGCAACGCATATCGGGTAACATGAGTATTCTTCTCCGAGTGCCTCGATATCGGCAATTGCCTTACTTGCAGAAGCATCGTATTTTACGCCTGTTGCTCCGTAGATCTTTGTAGCAACTGCATTTATCTTTTCCTTTATCGACATTTCATCGGGATAGGTAAGTGTGAAGTTCGAAGGCTTTTCACAAGCTTCTACGACCTTATATGCAAGGTCTATGCCGCCTTCTCCGCCCTTTGCGAAGACTTCGGAAAGAGATACCGTAACGCCCTTCTTATCGCAAAGATCCTGAACTACCGCGATTTCGGCGTCTGTATCTGTATCGAAGCGGTTAAGCGCAACGACAACGGGAAGTCCGAAGCCCTGAATATTTTCTATATGCTTTTCGAGGTTGCATATTCCCTTCTTGAGTGCCTCGACGTTTTCTGTCTTGAGCTCTGTCTTGGGAATACCGCCATTATACTTAAGTGCGCGGATAGTTGCAACTATTACAACTGCCGAGGGTGTAAGTCCTGCTGCGCGGCACTTGATATCAAGGAACTTCTCAGCACCGAGGTCTGCGCCGAATCCTGCTTCTGTGATTGCATAGTCAGCGAGCTTAAGTGCGAGTTTTGTTGCTCTTACCGAGTTACAGCCGTGAGCGATATTGGCAAACGGACCGCCGTGGATAAGTGCGGGAGTGTTTTCTATCGTCTGAACGAGGTTAGGCTTAAGGGCATCCTTAAGAAGTGCCGCCATTGAGCCTGCAACGTTAAGGTCGCGGCAATATACCGGTTTATTATCGTAAGTATATGCAACGAGAATATTTCCGAGTCTTTCTTTAAGGTCGGAGATCGATTCTGCAAGGCAGAGGATCGCCATAACTTCACTTGCAACAGTTATCATAAAGTGGTCTTCTCTCGGAATACCGTCTGTCTTTTTACCCATACCGATAACGTTATTACGGAGTGCTCTGTCGTTTGTGTCTGTTACTCTTGCAAAGAGAACTCTTCTCTGGTCTATACCGAGCTTATTGCCCTGATAGATATGGTTATCTATAACCGCACAAAGCAGGTTATTGGCCGCTGTAATTGCGTGGAAGTCACCTGTAAAGTGAAGGTTTATATCTTCCATAGGAAGCACCTGCGAATATCCGCCGCCTGCTGCTCCGCCCTTTACGCCGAACACGGGACCGAGAGAAGGCTCGCGAAGTGCGATGACCGCATTCTTACCTATCTTTGCCATAGCCTGACCAAGGCCTACCGTAGTAGTAGTCTTACCTTCTCCCGCGGGAGTCGGGTTAATTGCTGTAACGAGAATAAGCTTTCCGTCGGGACGGTCTGCATTTCTCTTTATAAAGCTGTCGTTGATCTTTGCCTTATAGCGTCCGTAAAGCTCAAGCTCCTCGGGTTCGATTCCGAGCTGAGATGCTATTTCTGTTATAGGTTTCATTTCTGAATTCTGTGCTATTTCAATATCTGTTGGAAATCCTGCCATATTATCCTCCTCGCCGTATTTATGACGGCTTAATGTTTTTATTTTAATTTATTTTAATTATTCTTTAGTTTTTTAACGAACTGATCTATCTTTTCGATTGCCGTCGAGATATGATTTACCGAATATGCGTACGAAACTCTTGCAAAGCCTTCTCCGCACTCTCCGAATGCATTCCCCGGCACTATTGCAACGCCCGCTTCATAGAGGAGCTTTGTGCAAAACTCTTCGCTCGTCATACCGAATCCGCCCACGTTTGCGAACACGTAAAAAGCTCCTTCGGGCTTAAAGCACTCGATACCTGCCGAGGCAAATCCGCTTGTAATATAAAGGCGGCGTCTGTTATACTCATCCTTCATATATTCTATATCGCTATCCCCTGCTCTGAGAGCTTCGATAGCCGCAAACTGGCTGACAGTCGGCGCACACATAATTCCGTACTGATGCACCTTGAACATCTGCGCTGTTATTTCCTTCGGTGCAAGTGTATATCCGAGTCGCCAGCCCGTCATAGCGTACGCCTTCGAAAATCCGCTTGCTATTATCGTTCTCTCTCTCATACCGTCAAGCGACGCGATCGAGATATGCTTGCCCGTATATGTAAGCTCTGCGTATATCTCATCCGAAAGAACGAGAATATTCGTATCTCTCAGAACGTCTGCGATCTCTTTCAGGTCGTCTGCATTCATTATCGCGCCCGTCGGGTTATTCGGGAAAGGCAGAACGAGCATTTTTGTTCTCGGCGTTATTGCCGCGCGAAGCTCATCTGCCGTGAGTTTGAAATTATTTTCTGCTTTCAGCGGAATTATCACGGGAGTACCGCCTGCCATAACCGTTATCGGCTCATAGCAAACGAATGACGGTTGAGGAATTATCACCTCATCGCCCGGATTAACAGTCGCGCGTATTGCAAGGTCGATAGCCTCGCTTCCGCCGACCGTAACGAGCACCTCTTCCTTTGCGTTATACTTAAGATCAAATCTTCTCTGCATATATGCGACTATTTCCTCGCGCAGAGGTGTGAGTCCCGCATTTGAAGTATAATACGTTCTTCCTTTTTCAAGGCTTTCTATTGCCGCTTCGCGTATATGCCACGGAGTGACAAAGTCGGGCTGACCGACAGTCAGGGAAACGACGTCCTTCATTTCGTCAAGGATATCGAAAAACTTTCTTATCCCCGACGGCTTAAGAGAGCACGCCCTTTCCGAAAGGATCTTGCTGTAATCAATCATATTTCGCAGTTACCTCTCTCATCAGTTTCGCGAGCCTCGTAAACAACACCCTTATCCTTATATTTTTTAAGCACGAAATGTGTTGCCGTAGAGGTAACGTACTCAAGGGGAGCGAGCTTCATAGCGACGAACTGTGCAACCTCTTTAAGAGTTTTTCCCTCAAGAATTACCTGAAGATCGTAGCTTCCCGACATAAGATAGAGGCTTTTTACCTCGTCGTAGTGGTAGATCTTCTCTGCTATCTTATCAAATCCGCGGTCGGGCTGCGGAACTACCTTTACTTCTATAACCGCGCTTACGTATTCTCTATCGGTTTTATCCCAGTCAACGAGAGCCTGATAGCCGACGATAACGCCTTCCTTCTCGTACTGTTTTATCGTATTTTTTATATCGCCCTCTTCTTTTTCGAGCATAGTTGCGATCTGTGCGGGGGTGAGGCGCGCATCAGACTCAAGCATCTGAAGTATTTTATCCATTTTTTATTACCTCCGTAGTGTATATATGGTTTCAAAAAATATTACCCTTATTTTAATAATATATTATACAACAATTATTTTTATTTTTCAATAGAAAAACGCGCGTTTTTTTGATTTATATTTAATTTATATTAATTTTGGAGATTATAACAAAACACCCGACCGTGTAAGGTCGGGTGAAAGGATTGTTTACTCTTTCGGAATAAGAGCCTTTATTTTGTCGAGCATAGCGATAACGCTGTCGTCGGTGGCGCCGAGTGAGGGGAAAAGTGCATTTAATAATTCTTGCTGAGCAACAGAAGACAGCGGCGAAGCTGTATAAATCTTAAAGTAGTAATCACCAAGCATAAAAATAACCTCAGCGACATCTCCATAACCATTATAACTATACAAACCATATAACAAATAATTTCCGTCTATATCGCAGGCAAAACGCTCGGCGTCTTTCGGTACATCTTTTAAAGAATTATATACTTTGTAATTTGCAATCCAATAATCTTTGTATTTTTGAAAATAATCAACAAAATAATCCTTATATCCGATAGATACATCAACTCCAAAAGGCATATCTCCTACTTCGGTTTCATAAACTACAAAATAATATTGTTCTTTGGCATTGTAGCTGCAAATATATATTGCTTCTTCATTTGGGATAATAGAGGAAAAATCAACATAGGCTTTGGGGTTAAGATAAGAACTTCCCGCTACGGATGGGGTATTTTTGTCGCTGTTAAGATAATCCAAAAAGCTTTGCATATCTTCGAAATCAAAGTCCGGATCGTCGTCTCCTGCACCTTCTTCACCTAGAATCGGAAGCTCAATACTATCGGAATGGTCGTCTTGATTTTCTTCATCCGTTTTCGGCTCGTCAAGTGCTGCTTCGCAAGAAAGCAAAGTGAAAACAAGCGTAAACAACATTAATAATGCAATAAGTTTTTCATAATTACAACCTCCTAATATGAAAGGTAATATTATCCTCCATCTCCATTATACATATTTTACAGCATTTGTCAACATATACGAACAAATCTGCGCCTGTTTTTTGTTGATTGTGCGCACAGCGCTTAAATCTATTTTATTTATTTTACGCCAAAGTGTTGCATTTTGATTATTTTTGTGTTAGAATAAAGCGATGGAGATATGATATGAACAACAAAATTTACTGCTCTTCCGGCACTATGGTCGGAAGAATAAACAACTACAATTACAATTTATTTACCGAGAACATCAAGGAAATTGAAGCCGACGGCTTTGAGCTTATGATGGTCGCAGCTTACTATCCCGTACTTTCCGAGCTTATTTCGGCTATTGAAAAAACAGGTGCAAATATTCCGGTCGTCCACGCCGAAAAGGACATCGGAGAGGCGTTTGCCGAAACAGACCGCGATATTTTAAGCAAAGCATTTGATGCATTTGAAACAAACTGCCGCGTCGGAAAGCATCTCGCTTCCGAAAAGATAGTTTTACACCTTTGGAGCGGGCTTGTATCTGACAGCTTTTTTAAGAACAATCTTGCCGCGCTTCCCTACCTTTACGATATCGCCGCGAAATATTCGCTTGAGCTTCTTATCGAAAACGTGCCCTGCACGACCGCCGATCCTTTTTCGAATCTTTCGGCAATCGACGAAAAATATCCGCACGTAAATTTCATTTTTGACACGCGCTTTGGTGCTTTTCACGAGCAGACAGACAAGTTTCTTTCTTCCGAATGGCTGACAAACGGAAAAATACGGCATATGCATTTTTCGGACTACGTCGGTCCCGCGCATGATTTCAGATCGCTTCGTCCCATTCCTCATCTCGGATGCGGTCTTGTCGGTTTTGACTCGATAATGCCTGTAATATCCGAAAAATACCACGGCTCGATAACGCTTGAATCGCCCGAGCTTCACGCCGAAGGTCCCGACACAGAAAAACTTAATAATGACCTGCGCTATATCAAAAAGTGGGTCAGAAAATAATCCAACAAATACATATCCACGCTTCAGGAGGTTTAACTATGAAAATAGGAGCACAGCTTTACACACTCAGAAATTTCTGCAAAACTACCGAAGAATTTGCGGAAACCCTCAAAAAGGTAGCCGACATCGGTTACAAAACGGTTCAGGTTTCTGGCACTTGCGCTTACGAGCCCGAGTGGCTCAAGGCAGAGCTTGCCAAGAACGGTCTTACCTGCAATCTCACACACGTCCCGCTTACAAAATTCACCGAGGATCCGAAGCAGACAGCTCTCGATCACAAGGTTTTCGGCTGCAAATACATCGGTCTCGGTGGCGGTCCCAATATGCTCGCATTTGACGAAGACGTTGACGCTATGGTCGACATCGTAAAGAAGGCAGCTCCCGCATTCAAGGAAGAAGGCGTTCTCTTTATGTATCACAACCACGACGGCGAATTCACCAAGAACAAGGACGGAAAATTCCATCTTATCGATCTTGCTGAGCGTACGTCTGCAGACGAACTCGGTTTCACTCTCGACACTTACTGGGTACAGCACGGCGGTGCGAGTGTTGCTGACATTTTTGAAGCTTTCAGCGGAAGAATCCCCTGCGTACACTTCAAGGATTATGCTATTTACCCCAAGCGCGAGGTCAGAATGGCTCCCGCCGGACGCGGAAACATCAACTTCGAAAAGATCGCCGCTATCTGCGAAAAGGGCGGCACAGAGTTCATTTTCGTTGAGCAGGACGACTGTTACGGTGAAGATCCTTTCGCTTGTCTCAAGGAAAGCTACGATTATCTCAAATCTATCGGTCTTAATTAACTTAAGAAACTTTTCTGAAAAAGGTCTATCAATACTTGAAGCTCGGCAAAGATTTTTTGCCGAGTTTTATTTTTTATTTCTTTTCTTTGAGAATCTTTTTGAAAAGAAGTTTAAAACAATTTGCAAGCAAATTCTTTATAAGAATCTTCAAAAACTTTTCTGAAAAACAAAAAACAACCTGTGACTGTCAAAATCACAGGTTATTTTTTATTTTCAGTTAGCTTCAACCGAAGTTACTACCGAGTCTGCAAGGAAATTCTTTTCGATCTCATATCCAACGCTATCGGTAAACTGCCACCATTTTGCTCCCGCTGTAAAGCCGTTTGCTGTCATCAGAGTTTCAAGATAGAGAGCATTTGCGCCTGCGTTTTCCGTAACGTCACTATAATCGCGGTCGGATGCGGCAGATTTGTCACCGTAGCCCGAGGGCATTTCAAGCGGTGTTCCGTCTGCATTTACTATTGTGATATACAGCGAATTTCCTCTACTGCTCGAATAAAGGTCAAGGTCACTTATTCCGACGAGCTTCCATATAAGATCCTGAGCCTTTGCGGGTCTGTAGGCATCCCATATAACTATACTGTAGCCCTGCTCTTTAAGAAGCTTTGCAACGTTTGCAAGCTTCTGAACCGTGCCGTAACGGAGATAAGCCTCTGTAAACGTATAGATCTGATGGCCTGTTTCATTATATATTCCCGCATATTTAAGATCTGTCACAAGGTTGTCTATATAATCGGAAACCTTTACAAAATCCGAATCGGTCGTATTGGGATACGGGTCTTTATCGGGATCGTACGTTGTATCCACAGCCGAATATTTTGCCTTAAGCTCTGCCTCGGCAGATGCTATCTTTTCTCTGTAATAGTTTTCGCTCTCGCCCGCAAGCTTTATACCGTTTTCAACCTCTGCAAGTCTGAGATTATATTCTGCTATGAGAGCAGGATCTGTTTCTGCTGCAAGCTTTCCGAGAAGCTCTTCTTTTTCCTTCGTCAGACGTTCAAGAGTATCAAGCGCTTCCGCAAGACCGGTATAGAGCTCTCCGTCGCGGAGTGCGTGAATATCTGCTTTATATTCGCTGTCAAATGACGTACCGTTTTCTACCACAGTCACCTTGACTACGAGCTGTATCTGCGTGCCGTCGTAATTTACAACAGTAAATACTATTTCACAGCTTCCGAGGTTATATGCGATTATGCTGTCAAATCCGTCGTAGGATGCAACGTTCATATTACTTGATACCACGCTGTAAAGCTTTGCATCTATAACAGATTCTATCGGCAGATATGTAAGTCCTATATTTATCTTATCGCCCGGATTCATATAATATTCGGGGGACGTAACTACTATCTGCTCTACGTTATATATCTTTCTCGTTATTTCAACGTCACACGATGCGGTAAATCCGTTAGTGGAGCTTACCTTTACCGTTACGGTTCCTTCCGCAAGTGCGGTCATAGTACCGTCTGAGGATATCTTAAGAAGCTTCGGATCACTTACCTCCCATATAAGAGACTCAAGCTCATCCGCATCTATCGGGTCTGCAACTATCGGTGCTTTCATAGCGTCCGTACACTGCATAGATATTGTCGGATATTTACCTGTGTTTTTATCAAGCGTACCTTCAAACGCGAGAGATTTAAGAGGATTATTTATGAGTATTTTACATTCCGCAACACAGCTTCCGCTTTCCGACTCGGCTTTTATCGTTACAAAACCGTTAGAGAGTGCGTAAACCACGCCTTTTTCGACCTTTGCGACAGACGGATCGGAAGACGTCCAAGTCAAAGTCTTATTTGTCGCGTCGCTTGGAACATACGTGACGTTTATCGTCAGCTTATCGCCCTTTTGAAGAACGACCTCGTCTATATCAAAATGTATTTCTTCAAGTACAGCCGTTACCGTAACCTTACAGGTTTTAATAAGACCGTTTGTCGTGGACATAGTTATCGTAGCGCTTCCGCTTCCGATTGCCGTAACCGTACCGCCCGAATTTACGATAGCCACCTTTTCGTTGGACGAAGTCCAGAATATTCTGCTTGTCGCATCAGACGGAGATACCGAGAAATCAAGCTGTTCCGACTCGCCCTTATAAAGCTTGAGCGACGTCGGCTTCAGCGAAATAGACTGTGCTTTTTTACCTACCACTACCGTACATATTGCGGTATATTCTCCCGGTGCAGCCTCTACCATTATACTTGTAGTTCCGAGTGCAAGAGCCGTAATGTTTCCTTCGTTATCAACAGTTGCGACCGAAGGGACGCTCGACATCCAAGTGTACGAAGCACCCACAAAGTTTCCGGGAATTGGAGATGCGCTCAGCTTTGCCGTTTCGCCTATCTCCATATCGTAATATTCGTAATCGATCTCAACGCCCGTAAGTCTTAATGTTACGACTACCGTACACGATGCGCTATACTCTCCGTCTATCGTAGTCGCGCTTATTATTGCGCTGCCCTCAGAAACGCCTGTCACAGTACCTCTTGAATCGACAGCTGCCACAGCCTCATTATCCGAAGTCCAATTTACGTTCGACGTTTCCATCTCCGTTGCGAGATTTATTGCTTTGAGCTGAGCAGTTTTTCCTACGTCAAGCTCAACGACACCCGTCGCATCGATCTTTATTCCTTCTTCTTTCGGTGTATCATCGGGTTTGGTCGAGGGACCGTTCAGTCCAACCTGCACACGCTCACACGACGAAAAGACCGCTATCAACATTGTAAAAATAAGTAAAGTTAAAATTATCTTCTTCATAGAGAGTTTTCTCCGATGTAATATTCTGATCAAGTTTTAAACAGGCAAAGCCTTTTTCATATACGACATTATACCACAAATACGTTTTTTTTCAATCACCATTTGATACAAAAAGGCGTTTAAATATAAAACTTTTTGTAAACGCTTTTTGATTTAAAATAAAACAGGCGAAATTTTTTCTCTTTTTTTCCAACTTTTTAAATCTTTTCAAAATTATTCTTGATATTTTCTTTATTTTATGGTATGCTGTAGTGTAAAAGTAAATTCGTCTGCTAACGGACAAAACGAAAGGACAAAACGTTATGACAACCAAAAACGAAAGCCTTTGCTTTACCGAAAAACTTATAGATTATATACACGCTTCTCCGAGTGCATATCACTCTGTCGAAAACGCCGCAAAAATTCTTGAGGATGCAGGTTTTACAAAGCTTGACTCCTCCGCGTCTTTTGCTATCAAGCCCTGCGGAAAGTATTATCTCACCCGCGGCGGCTCCTCACTTATCGCTATGATAATTCCCGAGGACACGTCCAAGATATCTTTCACGATCGGTGCCGTACACGGAGATTCTCCCTGCTTCAAACTGAAGCCGAGCTGTGAGAGTGATGCTTTCGGCAAGTACGGAAAGCTTACCGTTGAAAAATACGGCGGTGCAATTCTTCAGACCTGGTTTGACCGTCCTCTTTCGGTTGCGGGACGCATAGTTGTTGAAGAAGACGGACAGCTTATTTCCAAAAACGTAAATATTGACCGCGACCTTCTTATTATTCCAAACGTTCCGATTCACCTGGGAAATATTAAAGAGCCTACACCCCTTACCGATTTTCTTCCTCTCTTCTCCGAAAAAGAATCGGGCATCGCTCTTTACGATATTATTGCAGAGTATGCGGGCGTTTCCAAAGAAAGTATAATTTCAACCGACCTTTTCGTTTACAACCGTCAAAAAGGCTGTATATTCGGTGCTGACAACGAATTTTTCTCTTCACCCCGAATAGACGACCTCGAATGTGCTTATTCTCTGCTTGAAGGCTTCACAGAAGCAAAGCCTGCTTCATCCATAGCCGTTTACGCTATGTTTGACAACGAAGAAACGGGCAGCTCCTCACGTCAGGGTGCTGCATCCACGTTTCTTCCCGAAACGTTACTGCGTACAGTCCTTTCTCTCGGAGGAAGTCAGGAAGATTATTACGCAGCTCTTGCATCATCGTTTATGCTTTCTGCCGACAACGCACACGCAAAGCACCCGAATCACCCCGAGCTTTTTGACTCGCTCAACGCACCGAATATGAACGGCGGTATCGTTATAAAAACAAACTCCTCGCAGAGATACACCACCGACGCAGTTTCATTTGCTATTGTTAAGAAGATATGCGAAAAAGCCGGCGTACCTTGTCAGAATTATGCAAACCGCGCCGATCTTCCCGGCGGCTCGACACTTGGTAACATCGCCCTCCATCAGCTTCCCGTATGCTGTGCAGATATCGGTCTTGCCCAGCTTGCTATGCACTCTTCTTGCGAAACTGCAGGCGTAAAGGACGCGCTTTATCTGAAAAACGCCGCAAAGGTACTGTTTGAAACGAAATTCACCGCACAGTCCGATTTCGGATATTCACTTGACTGATAATTCTTTATTACGGAGGATCTTTTAATGAGCATACCCGAAAAGCTTCGTTCTTTTTCACGAGCTATACGCGGAAAATCCTGTTCTGCCGTTATACTTGCGGCAGGAAGCGGAATGAGATTTGCATCCGGCGCTTCGCAGACGGATACTGTTCTGCCAAAACAATTTGTCCCCATCTGCGGCATACCTATGATAGTATATTCGCTGAAAGCGTTTGATGCTTGTGAAGCCGTAAATGAGATAATTATAGTCACACGAAAAGAGGATATTGCCTATACCGAAAAAATAATACGTGATTTTCCTCTGAACAAGCCTTTTAAGATCATAGAGGGAGGCGCGACTCGTCAGGAATCTTCTCTCATCGGATTTAACGCCTCGTCCGAGAAGTATTCATACGTCGCAATACACGACGCTGTCCGTCCGCTTATAACAAGCGAAGCCGCATACAAGGTAATACGCGCCGCTTTTGTATCAAAGGCAGCCATCGCCGCTTCTCCCGCAGTCGATACCCCCAAGATCGTCAATTCAAGCCGTATGATAAAGGAAAAAGCTCCCGAGCGCGAAAAGCTTTGGCTTGCACAGACTCCTCAGGTTTTCGAGCGCACACTCTATCAAATATCGGCATACTATGCAAAAGACAAGAAATTTGAAGCAACCGACGATGCTTCCCTTCTTGAATTTTCGGGATTTTTTGTAAAAGCCGTCGATACCGAGATCACAAATCTCAAGGTTACACACCATGACGATCTTATTATTGCTTCTGCCATTATCGAAAACAGAAACAAAGCCGATAAGGAGAGCTGCATATGAATTTCAGAATAGGTCACGGTTACGATCTTCACCGTCTTGTCGAAGACAGAAAGCTTATTCTCGGCGGTGTGGATATTCCTTATGTTAAAGGTCTTCTCGGTCACTCGGATGCCGACGTCGCGCTTCACGCGCTTATGGATGCTCTTCTCGGAGCGCTTGCACTCGGTGATATAGGAAAGCATTTTCCCGACAGTGATCCCGCGTACAAGGGAATCAGCAGTATTTTGCTTCTGAAAAAGGTGTACGAAATCATCTCGCGTGAAAACTATATTCTTTCCAACGCAGACATCACGATAATCGCTCAAAAGCCAAAGCTTCTCCCGTATATTCCCGAAATGAGAAAAAATATTGCAGATGCTATCGGCTGTGACATTTCGCAGATAAGCGTAAAAGCCACTACCGAGGAAGGTCTCGGATTTACGGGAAGCGGCGAAGCTATTTCCGCGCACGCCGTATGTATTTTGCAAAAGAATATTTAAATGGACCTGCTCCGCGCGAACGTTTTTCAGTCCGCGCGAAGTATCTGTCCCGGGCAAGACAATCCAAGTTTTTTGTTTTATCTTCACATCCTCTGTTTTGAACTTCCTGTTCTCGGACGGCTTTACCTTATCTTTAATTTTCAGCTTTTGTCTGCCTGATATATAATATGGCATTTTATATCTTGTGTTACTCCGCATCAGATTTCGTCCGATTTACGTTTTTTCGCTTTCGGATATTTAAAAGGAAATTTTTAAATTGTACAAACGGGTTTTCACTTAAAAACCCAAGAATAAAATTTTATTTTCTTTATTATTTTTATTACTCAGGAAAGGTTACTTTATAAAATGACAAAAATATCTCCTTCCATTCTCGCCGCAGATTTTTCAAAGCTCGGTGAAGACGTAGCTTCCGTTGAAAACGCAGGTGCAGATATGCTCCACATTGACATTATGGACGGAATGTTCGTTCCGAACATTTCTTTCGGTATGCCCATAATATCCTCTATCCGCCCCAAGAGCAAAATGTTCTTCGACGTACATCTTATGATATGCGAGCCTATACGCTACATAAGTGAATTCAAAAAATCGGGTGCAGACCTTATCACAGTTCACGTTGAGGCGTGCGAGGATCCCGAAAAAACGCTCAAAGCTATTCGCGAGCTTGGTCTGAAATCGGGGATTTCGATAAAGCCGGGCACCCCCGTAAGCGATATCCGCGAACTTCTCCCTCTATGCGATCTCGTTCTCGTTATGTCTGTTGAACCCGGATTCGGAGGACAAAAGTTTATGCCTATCGCACTCGACAAGATAAAAGAGCTTGATACCCTTCGCAAAGAGCTTTCCCTCTCTTACGAAATCGAGGTTGACGGCGGTATAAACGAAGAAACCGCCAAGCTCTGCGTTGATGCAGGTGTAGATATTCTCGTTGCGGGTTCTTCGGTATTTAGAAGCGATGACCGCAAGGCAGCTATTGATATTCTCAGAAAATAAATTTTAGTATTAATATAATTCAAAAAATATTTGAAAGGAGCAAATTTTGAAATATGGAAAACAAAACAGCTCTTATCACGGGAAGCTTTGACCCGCCTACGCTCGGTCATCTTGACGTCATAAAACGCGCGTCTTCCCTTTTTGACGAGGTTACCGTTTGTCTTTTCAGAAACAGCGACAAAAAATATATGTTTTCGGAAGACGTGCGCTTTCGTATGCTTCGCGAAATGTGCAAGGACATTCCAAACGTGAAGATAGATTCTTCCGACAAGCCCGTAGTTATATACGCCAAGGAAAATTCCATAAAATTCGTAGTAAAGGGTGTTCGCAACTCTTCCGATTTTGATTATGAAAAATTCCTTCATCAGCTCGGAAACGACATAAATCCCGACGTAGAAACATTACTTCTCATTTCGAAACCCGAATACGAGAGAGTTTCCTCATCAGCCGCACGCGAGCTTATACGCTACAGTCTTGATACGTCAAAATATCTCTCGCCCGAAGTTATTGACATAGTAGAGAGCAGTAAGAACAAATGAAAAACTTATATTCATGTAATATCAGCCTACTGTACGGCGGCGATATTGTAAATACTATATTTATTATCCTTGGATTTTTACTCTTTGTAATAATCATATTGGCTGTTGCTTCATATCTTGCATTCCGCACGGCAATAGTCAGACGCCCCGACGTTCCTTTTGAAGTGCTCGAAACAATGCCCGACACGGCTTGGTGCAGATTCCGCGCTGAGATTCGTGAAGGGATAAGTTGGGTTGAGTCTATGCCCAAAACCACGCTCACCACTCTTTCATACGACGGTCTTAAATTATACGGAACGCTTATTGAAAACGAAAATCCCAAAGCCACCCTGCTTATGTTCCACGGATACCGTTCCTCCGGTATAAACGATTTTTCCTGCGCCGCCAAATTTTATTATTCTCTCGGATTCAATCTTCTCATAGTTGACCAGCGCGCGCACGGACGAAGCGAAGGAAAATACATCGGATTCGGTGCTACCGAGCGTTTCGACTGCCGGACTTGGGCAGATCTCATTTATGAGAGATACGGAAAAGATCTTCCGATATTAATAACGGGGATCTCTATGGGCGGTGCCACCGTGCTTATGGCAAGCTCGCTCAAGCTTCCCGAAAACGTTGTTGCAATAATCTCAGACAGCGCATTCACCTCACCAGCCGACATTCTTTCTCACGTAATAAGAAAAAATTATCACATAAATCCTTCTGTCATAATGCCTTTTATGAACATCTGGTCGAAGATACTCGCAAAATATTCTTTTTACGACGTGTCGACCGAGGATACTATGAAGGAAACGAAGATACCGATTCTTTTTATTCACGGACTCAGCGATGATTTCGTTCCTTGCGAAATGTCAAAACGCTCGCTCGATGCCTGCAGGGCCGAAAAAACCTCTGTATTCGTCGAAAATGCCGGTCACGGTGAAAGTTACCTTGTTGACAAAAAACGTTGTGAGGAAGCGCTTAAAGGCTTCATAGGCGAGCGTTTGGGGCTTTGACAATCTATTCCTATTACAACACGCCGACACAATATATTGTGTCGGCGTGTTTCTTTGTATTTACCGACAAATTTTATGCTTTTACTTGTTAAAACCACTTCATCGAACTAAAATCCGCTATGCTTTTTATCACGAAATCATCGTATTGAACAAAAATTTTTCTTAAATTTGTACATATTGATGTATTGACAAATCACAATATATAGTTTATACTTTAAGGGCAACCATCAATATATTGTTTTATGGAGGTGATGCGTATGAACATCGGAGGACTGCAAAAGCTTACCTTGCTTGATTACCCCGGCAAGATCGCCTGTACGGTTTTCACCGTCGGCTGCAACTTACGCTGCCCCTTTTGTCACAATGCATCGCTTGTTACCCATCCACAAGATGCAGGGTACGTAACCGACGACGAGCTCTTCTCTTTTCTTAAAAAAAGAAAGGGCGTGCTTGACGGAGTTTGCGTTACCGGGGGTGAACCCACACTTCAAAAGGATCTTCCCGATTTTCTTGAAAAGCTCAAGGATCTCGGATACCTCGTGAAGCTCGATACAAACGGTACAAATCCCCGTATTCTGCGTTCTGTCATAGACGGGCACCTTGTAGATTACGTGGCTATGGACATAAAAAATTCGCCCGAAAAATATATTCTGACTTCGGGCGGTATTGATCTGCTTAAAAGCATAGAGGAATCCGTTTCTGCTCTGCTCTCCGGAAAGGTTCAGTATGAATTCAGAACGACCGTGGCAAACGGCTTCCACGAAACCGAGGATTTTGAATCCATCGGAAAATGGATAAGCGGTGCTAACAAATATTTTATTCAGAATTTTGTCGATTCCGGCGATCTCATTTCACAAGGCACACTCGGTATTCCAAAAGAAAAGATGTACGAATTTCTTAAGACGATACAAAAGTATATTCCGTCCGCAGAGCTTCGCGGCATCTGACTCACTCCCGTAAGCAATATCAACAAATAAAAATTTCTAAAGAAAAAGGAGAACAAAATGTATCAGGTTCAAAAGAGAGACGGAAAAATAATTGATTTTTCTCTCGACAAGATCTCAAACGCCATCAAGCTTGCATTCGAAGCACAGGAAAAGCAGTTCCACCCGCAAATCATTGACTTCCTCGCTCTCAAGGTTACAGCAGACTTTGAAAGCAAAATAAAGAACAACATTATCGCTGTTGAAGATATTCAGGACAGCGTTGAATCTGTTCTCGTACAGGCAGGCTATTCTGACGTTGCAAAGGCATATATCCTTTACCGCCGTCAGAGAGCAAAGCTCCGTGAGATTCAGAACACCGCACTTGACTACAAGGAAACAGTAAACCAGTACCTTAAGGCTCTCGACTGGAGAGTTAAGGAAAACTCCACAGTTACTTATTCTGTCGGCGGTCTTATCCTTTCCAACTCGGGTGCCATCACAGCTAACTACTGGCTCTCCGAGGTTTACGACGACGAAATCGCAAACGCCCACAGAAACGGCGACATCCACATTCACGACCTCTCTATGCTTACCGGCTACTGCGCAGGTTGGTCGCTTAAGCAGCTCATTCAGGAAGGTCTCGGCGGCGTTGTAGGCAAGATAACTTCTGCTCCCGCAGCTCACCTCTCTACACTCTGCAACCAGATGGTAAACTTCCTCGGAATTATGCAGAACGAATGGGCAGGCGCTCAGGCTTTCTCTTCTTTTGACACTTATCTTGCTCCCTTCGTTAAGGTTGACAGCCTTTCCTACAAGGAAGTTAAGCAGTGCATTCAGTCCTTCGTTTACGGCGTAAATACTCCCAGCCGTTGGGGTACTCAGTCACCCTTTACAAACATCACTCTTGACTGGACAGTTCCGAACGACCTTGCAGAGCTCAACTGTATCGTAGGCGGAAAAGAACTTGACTTCAAGTACAAGGATTGTAAGGCTGAAATGGATATGGTTAACAAAGCTTTCATCGAAATTATGATCGAAGGCGACGCTAACGGCAGAGGCTTCCAGTATCCTATCCCCACATATTCCATTACAAGCGATTTCGACTGGTCGGAAACAGAAAACAATAAGCTCCTCTTTGAAATGACCTCAAAGTACGGAACTCCTTACTTCTCGAACTACATCAACTCCGATATGGAGCCCTCCGACGTTCGTTCGATGTGCTGCAGACTCCGTCTTGACCTCCGTGAACTCCGCAAAAAGTCGGGTGGTTTCTTCGGATCGGGTGAATCTACAGGTTCGGTAGGCGTTGTTACGATCAATATGCCGAGAATTGCATACCTTTCCGAAAACGAAGAAGACTTCTACAAGCGTCTTGACAAGCTTATGGATATCTCCGCACGTTCGCTCAAGACAAAGAGAACCGTTATCACAAAGCTTCTCGAAGAAGGTCTCTATCCTTACACAAAGAGATATCTCGGAACATTCAACAACCACTTCTCGACCATCGGTCTTGTTGGTATGAACGAAGCAGGTCTTAACGCAAAATGGCTCCGCGCTGATATGACTTCCGCAGAGGTACAGGAATTCACAAAGAACGTTCTTAACCATATGCGTGAGCGTCTCTCCGACTATCAGGAAGCTTACGGCGACCTTTACAACCTCGAAGCTACTCCCGCAGAATCCACCTCCTACCGCTTCGCAAAGCACGACAGAAAGCGTTACCCCGACATTATTACCGCTTCCGAAGGCGATTCTACACCTTACTACACCAATTCTTCTCATCTTCCCGTTGGATATACAGAAGACATCTTTGCTGCTCTTGATGTTCAGGACAGCCTCCAGACTCTCTACACATCGGGTACGGTATTCCACGCATTCCTCGGCGAAAAGCTTCCCGACTGGAAGAGTGCGGCAAATCTCGTTCGCAAGATCGCTGAAAACTATGCGCTTCCCTACTACACACTTTCTCCCACATACTCTGTATGCCGCAACCACGGATACCTTGCAGGCGAACAGTTCGTTTGCCCCGAATGCGGTGAAAAGGCAGAGGTTTACAGCCGTATCACAGGTTACTACCGCCCTGTTCTCAACTGGAACGACGGTAAGAGCCAGGAGTACAAGGACAGAAAGGTTTATAACATTGCAAAGTACGGCGACAAGGTTATAAGCAAGTCCGAAGAAGCTGTCAAGGCAAGCGACAGCATCGCTCCCGCAGTGCAGTTTGCACAGGACAGCACAGATGCTGTTATCCTCTTCGCAACTCACACTTGCCCCAACTGTAAGATGGCTAAGATATTCCTTGACAAAGCAGGAATTGACTACGAAATCGTATATGCAGATGACAATCCCGAAACAGCCGCAGAGTTCGAGATCAAGCAGGCTCCTTCTATGGTAGTATCCAAGAACGGTGACACAGAGATCATTACAAACGTATCCAACATCAGAAAGTATGCTGAAATGAATTCTTAAACTGATTATTTCGAGTGAGGTTTTATAAATCTATGTACGATATAATTGTAATAGGCGCAGGTCCCGCGGGTCTTACCGCGGCGATCTACGCCGCACGTGCAGGAAAAAGTGTTCTGATCCTTGAAAAAGAAAACTTCGGAGGTCAGATAACACATTCTCCTAAGGTTGAAAATTATCCCGGCTTTAACGAAATGAGCGGAAACCTTTTTGCCGAAAGACTTATCGATCAGGCTCTCCTTCACGGCTGTGAAATCGAGCTTGAGTGTGTCGTTGACCTTAAGGTTGACGGAAGTCTTAAGACTGTTACAGCCGAAAGCGGAAATGTTTACGAAAGTAATGCCGTTATTATCGCATCCGGATCAAAGCACAGACATCTCGGTCTTGAACGCGAGGACTATTTCGTAGGAAACGGAATCTCCTACTGTGCAGTTTGCGACGGAGCGTTTTATGCAGGCAAAAACGTTGCCATTATCGGCGGCGGAAATACCGCACTTCAGGAAGCTGTTATGCTCTCTGATATTTGCGAAAGCGTTACTCTTATTCAGAATCTTCCCTTCCTTACGGGTGAAGAAACGCTCATAGAAAAGCTCTATCTCCGCGACAACGTAAAATTCATTTTCGGTTCTGTTGTAACTTCATTTATCGGTGAAAAGCATCTTGAAGGACTTGAAATAAAGAAGTCTGCTACCGGTGCAGTTTCAAGACTTTACGTTGACGGAGTTTTCGTAGCGATCGGTCAAGAGCCCGAAAACAAGCCCTTTGCAGAGCTTATTGCACTCAACGACAACGGCTACATAATTGCCGACGAATCGTGTGACGTTGGTATTCCCGGTGTTTACGTTGCAGGCGACTGCCGTACAAAGGCTGTCCGTCAGATCGTTACCGCAACAGGCGACGGTGCTGTTGCCGCTGTCAACGCTTGCAGATATATTGACAGTCTGTAACTTGTGGCTCATCCCCCAAGACCAGCCAAGAAACTTTTATATAAAAATGCAGGAGATTTTCCTGCGTTTTTATTTTTTCAGTTTTTTCAATATATGTATTGATAATATTTTTATATAATGTTATAATTATAAAAAAATAACATTTATTTCGGGAGAAGTATCGCTATGAAAAAACGTCAAGACAGTTCATTTGGTCTGCATTTTGATTTTCACTCCGGTCCTAACAACAACGTAGGGGAAACACTGCGCGAAGAAGATATCCGTACCATCTGTCAAACCGTAAAGCCGGATTTTATACAAATAGACTGCAAAGGTCATCCGGGCTGGGCATCATATCCCACAAAACTCGGAAATGCTGCACACGGAATAGTTTCTGACACGCTTGAAATGTGGCGCAGAGTAACAAAAGAAGAAGGCGTTGCTTTATATATGCACTATTCCGGTGTATTTGATACAAAATACTGTATCGACCACCCCAAGGATGCCGTTCTTAATGCAGACGGCACTACTTCTCAAACTGCAACACGCTGTCTGGGCAATTACGTTGACAACCTGCTTATCCCTCAAATCAAAGAACTCGCGGGGGTATATGGGGTTGACGGAATATGGATAGACGGCGACTGTTGGGCTTGCCAGGTTGACTATCACCCCGATACCGTAGCCGCTTTCGAAAAAGAAACGGGTATCGATCTCTGCGGAAAAGCACCCGTATCGAGAGATGAAAAATATTATGACGAATATCTCGATTTCAACAGAGAGCTTTTCAGACGTTACGTCCGTCACTACACAGAAGAGATCCACGCCGAATATCCGGATTTCCAGATAGCTTCAAACTGGGGATTTACCGACCATATGCCCGAAGCGGTAACGGCTGACGTAAACTATCTTTCCGGTGACTTTGACTCCTGGAATTCATTTAACGTTTCAAGATATGCAGGACGTGCTATTGCACAGCAGAATATGACTTGGGATCTTATGGCTTGGAATTTCCGCCATTTCAGACCCGACAAGCCCCAGGGGCTGACAAAAAATCCGATCCAAATTCTTCAGGAAGCTGCTGAGATACTTTCGATCGGCGGCGGTTTCCAAAACTATATCACACAAAAGAGCGACGGCTCTCCGAGAATGCTTCCCATCAGCAGAATGAAAGAGGTCGGTGAATTTATCCGCGCACGCGAGCCTTACTGCTTCCGCGGCAAAACGCTCCACGAAGCGGCGGTTCTTCTCTCTACGTATGACAGAAGACGATCCTCAAATGCACCCTTCGACCGCACAGGCTGCCAACTTCTCATCGGTATGACCTCTCTTATGTGCGACTGCTCTTTTTCTACCGAAATCGTTTGTGAGCACACGCTCAAAGGAAACTACAACAATTACAAGCTTATCGTAATACCCGAAATAATGACAGGTCTTGACAAAGAACTGATCACAGATATCCTTGAATACGTACGCTGCGGAGGAAGTCTGCTTCTTTGCGGTGTTAATACCTGCCGTATTTTTTCCGAATATCTGCCTTTCACAGTAGATGACACTGACCGTAACTCCGAGTGGCGTTGGGCGTGTCACGACCGAAACAGAGTCGGCAAACTGAAAAATGCACACGACATTAGCTGTAACGACAGCGAAACAGTGGTATGGTACGGCTGGGAAGAAGAGAAAACGAACTCAAGCGGCGGTATAATATTAAACTACGGCAGCGGCAAAATCGGTCTTCTTGCCACGGATATAGGCGGTCAATATTTCGACTGCGTACAGTACGTTCACAGAGATATAATCAAAGCGATGTGCGAAAAGCTTTACACGCCTGTCGTAAAGGTAGAAAGATCGCTCGGTCTTCTTGAAATCAATGAGCTTATAAAGGACGAAAAGCTTTGCATCCAGCTTATCAACGCCAACGGACAGCACGCAAATCCCTCTGTCGCAACCGAGGATTTCATTCCGCCCGTACTTGATATTACAGTTTCTGTTGCGCTCGACAAATGTCCCGAAAAGATCCTTCTTCAGCCAGAAGACAAGGTTCTTGATTTTGATTATACCGACGGACGGGCATATATTAATATAGACCGTCTTGACCTGCATTCTGTAATTCAAATTTTATAAAACCCGTTTAAATGAGCAAACCCTTACAGATTAAAAAAATCTGTAAGGGTTTTATATTATTTTAATTAGATTTTATCGATATTAATTACGCTGACGATTGCACCGCGTTTCTGCCAATCTCTGCTGATATTTACGGTATAGATAACGAAAAGCTTACCGTCACTTTCATATGCACACGGATAATGCCATACAAATCCGTATTCAAGCTCTTTACTGTAACCGTTTTGAAGTACTATGCACTTACTGAATTTCATTGTACCCTTTTCGCTTATATACATCGAAAGCTTCTCGCGATTAGGCTGCATATTGCCGATTATATAATTACGTCCGTCCGAAAGTGTACCCGAATAGATCTTTGAATTTGAGAACGGTATATCGTGTATTATCGGCTTAGACCAGCTTTCGCCGAAATCATCAGAGGTATAGACTATCGGAAACTGACGAAGATCGTTTCTGACAAACAGATAGAGCTTATTTTCGTGAATTATGATCGAAGGCTCGGGATGAATATAAGACGTTCCCTCGGGCAAAAGTCCGTTTTCCTGCACCTTTACCACGCGCCAATCCGCATCCATTTTTCCGCTATCCGATATCAGCACCGCGGGAGTCGTCGGGAAACCGTCAAGCTCTGCAACACGTCCCGCGATCATAAACTTTCCGTTCGGAAGCTCATATATATTGGTATTCAGCTTAAATGGTATAGATCTTGACCAAAGGCACTCGAAAAGATCGCTCTCCTCGTTATAAACGTAAAGATCAAGAGAGTGCATATGATCTGCCGAAACCATTTGATTTATCAGCATATACAGCTTATCATCTGAAATTCCGAAAACGGGAGGACAGTAGAGTATCTTACCGCTCGTGTCGTCTGCCACTATCTTCGGCTCACTCCACGTTTTTCCTTCGTCCGTTGATCTTGAAAAACGTATCGGTGTTCTGCCCTGAAGCTCTACTTTATCATTATTATACCATGCTGCAAAAAGCGTTCCGTGATATTCTGTTATTGCCGCCTCGTGCAAAAATTCGAACTCTTCACTCGGCATTGATACCGTATAGTGCTTTACTGCATCTGTTTCGGTAATTTCGGTCATATTTTCGCTATCAAGCAGAGTCATATGCTCTGCCATATCGTAAAGAACTAAATCTTTATCTATTATATTTTTAAAACCGTCGGGAATAGTGCTTATTTTTTCACGCATCATTTTTCTGTATGCCGAGGGAGACGTACGAACATATCGCATAAAGAGCTTTGAAAAATAGCTTGAATTTTCAAATCCGCATCCGAGCGCGATGCTTGTTACACTTTGATCAGTGTTTACGAGCATAGTCTTCGCGTGAGCAATCTTGAGCTGATTTTTATATTCTGTTATCGTAATACCCATCTCTTTTTTGAAGCTATGCATCATATAATACATACTTATTCCCGTTTTTTCCGCGATCTCCTGAATTGAGAGATCGTATTTTACATTGTCGAGAATAACGCATTTCACGGTATTAACTATCGGAAATGATTTGACTTTATTATTCGATATCGATCTTACGAGAGATATTATTCCCATAACCGTTGAAAGCTTCTCTTCCGCCTTGCTGTTATTTAATTTTCCAACAAGGGTATCAAGATTTTCATTTTCAAGCTTCTGCATATTTTCACAGCTTACAGGATAATAATCGAATATTTTTCCGACTATGTCGTTCGGATATTTTGCTATCAGAAGATTTGCAAGGTCTATATCCGAAAGGCGATGCGGCTCCTCCGGAATATATTCATATCCAAACTCGCTCGTCAGCTTGGACATAATACATTTCAGCTTACTTTCGGGATTTACAAGTTTTCCCGCTATGATATCCTCTTCTGTGATCTTTGCCATCAGGATCTCTCTTGCAGCACCCTTTATATCTTCCCACGATCTGTAAAAAGCGCCTCTTTCTCTATCGTAGGTTATGTAGATAAAGCCGTCCTCTGCTTCAACGGCATCGGGGTATGAAACGAGATTACGCTCGTCGATAAGAAGCTTATATTTCCACGTCTTACAGTCGTCATCCGAAAGAAGTGCCGTAAGATTGTTTCTTCCCTTGAAATTATAGTGGTTTACAAGCAGCACGCGTCCTGATTTCAGGCGTTTTATATGGAATCTTGAGCACGGACCGCCCAGTCCGCTATCCTCGCCCTTTGACCATGTATAACCTTTATCCTCTGAATAAGAAACTCCTATTCCGTACGCCGTTCTTACGAGCATCATAAGGCGTCCGTCATTCAGTTCAAGAGTCATATGCTCATCGAAAACACGTTTTTCAACTGCCGTACCGCCTATCTTTTCGAAGGTCTTACCGCAGTCCTTCGTCATATACACAAATGCTCCGCTTTCGCTCTGCTGTGATCTGGGAAGCTTTCCTATTCCAATATTTTTATCCCATACTGCTATCGGGAATAGCCATTCACCGCTTGAAAGCACGGTCGGTCTATTCATCATAACGTCATATCCGATAAGAAATACTTCGCCCCAAGTCAGCTCATCTGCATCGGGATCGTCGCAAATAACGCCGTAAAGTGCGTGATCCGGCATAAGCCCCCACATAAGCCAAAGTCTGCCGAGGGGATCTATCCAAAGTGTAGGGTCATAGCAACGGTGATCTTCCATATACGCCACCGCGATCGGCTCTGAAAAATTCGTTCCGTCATCCGATTTAAGAAGCATCACGTAGTTACCTATTTCCTCGGTAATACCACCCGAATAGAAGGTCGAGAATATTCTTCCGTTTTTGCTGACTTCTATGCTCGGTATTCCCTGCCATTTTCTATGCTTTGCTTCGTACTTTTTCAGTTCTTTTTTGTCTGTAATAAACATTTTTATGACCATTCCTTTCTACTTTACCGATATACATTCACATTGATAAAGACAGATCTGTACTGTTATAGCTATTTTACGATAGAATACGGACATATTATATAACAAAATTGCTTTTTTTGCAATATGTTTATTAATTAACAAAAAAGCTATGAGATAAAATTTCTCATAGCTTTTTTAGTAAAGTTTTTAAAGATTATTAAGAAACTTTTTTCCAAAAAGTTTCTTAATCGGGATTGCAAGGGGCAGCGTCCCTTGGCGTTATCCTCTGAGTGTAATACCGAGCTGTTTTTCAACAGATGCGATGATCTTTGCGGAAGTTTTTTCGGACTCATCCTCTGTGAGAGTATGGTCTGCCGCGCGAAGAGTTACTCTGAACGCAAGGCTCTTCTTGTCTGCGCCGAGTCTTTCTCCAACGTAAACGTCAAAGAGTGTAACCGCTTCAACGAGCTTACCGCCTGCCTTACGGATTACGTCTTCGATCGAGCCTGCTTCTGTATTCTTATCGCAAACGAACGCGAAGTCACGGTTTACGGGCGGATACTTGGGAAGCGGCTTATAGTGCTTATCGAAATTACTGAAATTAAAGAGCTTTTCAAAGTCGATATCGGCGAGATATACGGGAGTATCAAAGCCGTAATTTGCCGCAACTCTCGGATGGAGCTGACCGATAGTTCCCACTACCTCAAAACCTCTTGCGATAATATTTGCGCATCTGCCGGGGTGGAATATCGGGCTGTTTTCGTTAGAAACGAACTTAATTTTCGCAATTCCCGCGTCTTCACAGATAGCTTCTGCCATTCCCTTGAGTGTATAGAAATCTCCGTCGCCGTAGAAGCCGAACGTAAGGCGGAGAGGCTCTTCGGGAAGCTCATTCTTATCCGCGTTCGGAATATAGATATGTCCGAGCTCATAAATTGCAACGCTGTCCGCAGAATTATAGTTATTATTTCTTGCAAGAACACCGAGAACTGACGGAACGAGTGTTGTTCTCATAACGCTTGTATCTTCTCCAAGCGGATTTGTAATAACCACCTGTGTGCGCTCGGGCGCGTCTTCGGGAAGATTTATCATATCAAGTGTCCTCGGAGATACGAACGAGAAGGTAACGCTCTGTGTGAGTCCGAGAGCGCAGAGAAGGTCGTGAAGTCTTGCCCTATACGCCTGCTTCGGAGTAAGTGTTCCCGCCTTTACAGCGCACTTGAAGGGAGTAGAGGGGATATTATTGTATCCGTAGATTCTTGCGATCTCTTCTGCGATATCGTTCATACGCTCAAGATCTGCGCGATAGGAAGGTGCTGTGAGAACACCGTTTTCGATCGTGCATCCGAGAGAAGCAAGTATCTTTACCATTTCTTCTTCGGGCACGTTTGTTCCGAGGAAGTTGTTTATCTGATTTGCATCGAATTTTACTGTATTGGGAGCTTTCTTGTTCTTATAAACATCCATAACGCCGCCTACAACTTCGCCTGCTCCGAGAAGATTTACAAGCTCACAAGCTCTTTCGAGTGCAGGGAGTGCATTTTCGGCATCGAGTCCCTTTTCGAAACGGCTGCTCGATTCTGTTCTCATACCCTGTGCCTTTGCGGCAAGTCTTACCGAAGAACCAAGGAAGTTTGCAGATTCAAACACAACTGTTGTGGTTGTATCCTTGATCTCGCTGTTTGCGCCGCCCATAACTCCTGCAAGTGCTACTGCCTTCTTTTCGTCTGCAATAACGAGTGTATTTGCGTTAAGGATATGGTCGATATCGTCAAGCGACTTGAAGCTTTCGCCTTCTGCTGCTCTTCTGACAACTATCTTCTTGCCTTCAAGCATCGCGTAGTCAAACGCGTGCATCGGCTGACCGTATTCGAGCATTACGTAGTTTGTAATATCAACGATATTATTTATGGGACGAACGCCCGATGCGCGAAGTCTCATTCTCATCCAAAGGGGCGAGGGCTCTATCTTTACGTTCTTGATAACTCTTGCTGTGTATCTGGGGCAAAGCTCTGCGTCGTCAACTTCGACCGAAATATATTCGGAAATATCTCCGCTTCCCTCTTTTACCTCGGGAGTGTGGAGTTTAAGTTCTCTATTAAAGCTTACTGCGCTTTCACGTGCAAGACCGATAACGGAAAGACAGTCGGGGCGGTTAGACGTTATTTCGAACTCAACCGCCTTATCGCTGAGCATAAGAACGTCTTTAATATCCTTGCCTATTTCGCTTTCAGAAACAAAATCGTTCATTATGAATATTCCGTTTTCGTCTGCGCCCGGCATATCGTGTGTGGTGAGGTTAAGCTCACCTATCGAGCAAAGCATACCGTCCGAAGGAATACCGCGAAGCTTTCCTGCCTTGATAACAACTCCGCCCGGAAGCTTTGCAACCGGTACTGCCACGGGAATTATTGCGCCTTCGAAAATATTCTGTGCGCCTGTAACTATCTGTCTTGTTTCGCCTTCGCCCGCATCTATCTGACATATCTGAAGATGATCGGAGTCGGGGTGCTTTTCTATTTTGAGTATCTTTCCTACGACTACGTTTTCAATATCGTCGCCGAGTACAGTATATCCTTCAACCTTTGAACCGGTATCGGTCATATGGTCACAGTAATCTTTTACATCTACGTCGCTGACATCTGTGAAGTCTGCGAGCCATTTAAGTGACAAATTCATCTTAAAACTATCCTCCTCATCAATTTATCATCAGAACTGCTTAAGGAAACGAAGGTCGTTTTCATAAAGCAGACGCATATCGTCTATACCGTATTTTATCATTACGATACGCTCAATACCCATACCGAAGGCAAATCCGCTGTAAACCTCAGGGTCTATTCCGCATCCCGAAAGAACATTGGGATGTACCATACCTGCGCCGAGAATTTCTATCCAACCCTCACCCTTACATACGCGGCAGCCCTTACCTCCGCATACGAAACAGCTTACGTCAACTTCTGCCGAAGGCTCTGTAAACGGGAAATGGTGCGGTCTGAAGCGTATCTTTGTATCTGCACCGAACATCTGCTTTGCAAATGCTTCGAGCATTCCGCGAAGGTCACCCATAGTTATTCCCTTATCAACAACAAGTCCTTCAAGCTGATGGAATACGGGTGAGTGTGTTGCGTCAACCTCGTCTGCACGGTAAACTCTTCCGGGAGAGATTATTCTGATCGGGGGCTCCTGCTGGAGCATTACTCTTGCCTGTACGGGAGAGGTCTGCGAACGGAGAAGAATATTATCTGTGATATAGAAAGTATCCTGTGTATCGCGTGCGGGGTGATTTTCTGGAATATTGAGCTTCTGGAAGTTATAAAGGTCGTATTCTACTTCGGGGCCTTCTGCAATTTCAAAGCCCATAGAACGGAATATATCGCTCATCTCTGTTTCGATCTTTTCAAGCGGATGTCTTGTTCCGACTTCAAACTTCTTACCGGGTGCCGTAACGTCAAGCTTTTCAGCCTTAAGCTTTTCTTCGAGCTTCTTTTCTTCAAGCTCCGCCTTCTTAACAGCTATTGCGTCCTCAATATAAACTCTTACTTCATTTGCAAGCTGTCCGATTATCGGACGCTCTTCGGGTGTAAGCTTGCCCATTCCGCGAAGAACTGCCGTAAGCTCACCTTTTTTTCCGAGGTATCCTACGCGGATACTCTCAAGTGCTCCGTCATCATTTGCATTTGCAAGTGCCTCTTCGGCCTTTGCTCTGATTTCAAGCAGCAATGTTTTCATTTTTTCTTTTTCCTTTCGATTTATCTGAATGTTTTTTAACAAAATAAAAAACCTGTGCCCTTAGCAATAGGGCGACAGGAATCTTGACGCGGTACCACCTATTTTTCAAAGCACACAGAAAGATCTTTCATATATGCTTTTACTTTGAAACCTATAACGCGGTAAACCGTATCTGCCTACGCAAAGTGTCGTTTTTGTAGCGATTATTTTTCAGCAGATCTGCTCCGAGACGAATGGCGACCGTCGGCTTCTCCGATCCGCTTTCAGCCTATGGCGGAACTCTCTGTGGGAAAAGTACTCCGAAACGTGCCTATCTCTTCACTGCATTTTATATATCCTTGATATTATAGCATATTTTTTAAAAAAATCAATAGCAATTTACATTAAAATTTTATTTTTTCTGCAAAATATGTTTACTTTTCGCTTCAAATGTTGTAAAATAGATTTATCATATCAAGTTACTTACCTATGGAGAAATCAACATAAATGAAAGAACTTCTTTTACCCGCAGGAAATCCCGAAAAGCTCACCGCCGCGCTCAGATACGGTGCTGATGCCGCATATCTTGCCGGCAAGGTTTTCGGTATGCGTACTGCCGCCGCCAACTTTTCCGACGAGGAGCTTTTCGACGCCGTAAAATATGCCCATGCTCTCGGAAAGAAGGTATATATCACAGTAAACGTCACACCGCATTCAAACGAATACGACGAGCTTGAAAGTTACCTCTATCTTCTCAAGGAAGTATCGCCTGATGCGCTCATTATCGCTGACGTCGGAGTTTTCGCTCTTGCAAAGAAAATACTGCCCGACACGCAGATACATATTTCCACGCAGGCAGGTGCCGTCAGCCACGCAGACTGCTCATTCTGGTACAATTTCGGAGCTTCTCGCGTTGTTCTTGCTCGCGAGCTTACCTTCAAAGAGATCGAGATAATTCGCGACAAAACGCCCGCAGAGCTTGAGCTTGAATGCTTTATACACGGTTCTATGTGCATTTCTTGGAGTGGCCGCTGTCTTCTCTCGACAAACATCACAGGCCGCGATGCAAACCGCGGAAGCTGTACACAGCCCTGCCGCTGGAAGTACAATCTCTATGAGATCGCCGAGGAAAAGCGTCCGAATCTTCGATTCCCTGTTGAAGAAAACGATCTCGGAACATTTATTATGTCAAGCCGCGATATGTGTATGATCGAACACATTCCCGAGCTTATGAACAGCGGGATTTCTTCCTTCAAAATCGAAGGGCGAATGAAGAGCGCGTATTACACCGCGGTCTGCGCAAACACTTATCGAATTGCGATGGACAAGTACATTTCTTCGCCCGAAAATTACTCATACGACCCGCTTTGGCTTCGCGAGCTTGAGAGTGTCAGCCACCGCGAATACTGCACGGGATTTTATTTTGATTCTCCATCGGACAACGCTCAGACTGTCACCCGCGACGGTTATCTTCTTGAAAAAGCTTATCTCGCACACGCAGTATCCTACGACGAAGAAAGCGGACGAGCAACATTCAGACAGAAAAACAAGGTCGTTTCGGGTGCTGACATTGAGCTTATATCTCCCGGTCTTGTCGGACGTCCGCTTACCGCACTTGATATGCAAAACGAACGCGGAGAAGCTATCGAGTCGGCGCCTCATCCGTCAATGCTCTTCTCCATAAAGGTTCCTTTCCCCGTCAAGGAAGGTGACATAATCAGAGGTGTATAAAGCGTTTTATTAATCTTGTCAAAACTTTTTGGAAATACTTTATTAAAAAAGGGTTTCTAAAAAAATATTGACATTATCGGGTTTTTATTGTATAATCTTAAATAGATATTTATATTTTCGCAAATTTGCAGATTGGATGTGTTTTATTTGGAATACTTTTTGACAATAATCGCTGTTATTGCTGCTTCGGCTGCTGCAATTTGGGGTGAAAGTCTTTTAACCAAAAAGGACAGTCCTTTTTGGGGACTATTAATTCCCTGTTCTTTGTTTTTAGTGAACATTATCACGTTTTTGGTAATGCTTTCTTCTAAATCGCCTGCAAAGAAGCTTTTTCTCGTATTTTTCGCGATATACATTGTCGTTGCGGCAAGCGTCGTTGCTTTCATTTTCTTCCGCATACGCTACGCGAAATACGTAAGCGAGGACACAAGACGCAGAAACCGTGTTCTTGCGGCTCGCCGTGCAGAAGCTGAAAATCAAAAGCGTCTTCTCGATCAGCTTAGAGGCTTTATCTGCCCCGAAAGCTTTGTAGACGTTCAGGCTCAGAGAGAAATCGTCATTATGTCCAAGGCAGGTCAGACAAACGAAGAGATCGCAAAACAGACTACTCTCGACATAAAAGAGATCGAAGCTATCGTCGCTTCCTTTAAGCGTTACGTTGCAAGAATAGATTCCGAAGAAGGCTCTGCTGATATTATCCTTTCTCCCGCACAGCAGGAAGAGATCGTTGTTAATATCATAAATTCTATTCCCACCGAGCACGGCATCAGCACTGAAGAATACTGGACCAAGAATTCTGTAAGAAATCTCGCTTCTGCCATTCTCGGTATGAACGTATCTACACGCATTATGAGCGCATATCTCCGTCATTGGGATATAGCAGTTCCCACAAACAAAACCATCAAGGCAAGACGTGAAAATCCCGTTGTTGCCAACTGGCTCGTAGGTGAATTCGAAGACATCCGTGTAAAATGCAAGGATGAGGGCGGCGAAATAATCTGGATATATACCTTGAAGCCTGATGCTGTTCACGATATCAGCAAAAATATTCCCGTCAATTCTACTTTGCTTATGGCTGTCACTAACGACGGCTTCGCACGCTTCAAGTTCTATGCTTCAAATGAAAAGGCGATATTCACCAAGTTTACGAACTCACTCGTTTCTTCTGCATCCTGTAAATATTTCGCGGTTGTAAATGAAAACTTTGACGAATATATGGATGAACTCGGCAGAGTTTCAATCAGAGCACTCTCTGACAGAATAGAATTCTTCAAAGCTATATAATATTTTTAACATCAAGGACCGCTACGGCTCACGCTTATGCGGTCCTTACTGCTTATTTAAAAGAAAATGCGATGAAAGGTTATTAATATGAACACAAATATAGAAAATGCATATCTTCTTGCCGAAAAGCTTGAAAACAATATTTCTTCTGTAATTTACGGAAAACGCGACAAAATAAAGCTTATAATTACCGCACTCTTCGCGAGAGGACATATCCTTCTCGATGATATTCCGGGTACAGGAAAAACTATGCTTGCAAAATCGCTTGCGCTCTCCGTAAACGCCGACTACAAACGAATTCAGTTCACCCCAGACCTTCTTCCGTCTGACATATGCGGAATAAATTTCTTCAATATGAAAGAGTCAGAATTCGTCTTCCGCAAAGGTCCCGTATTCACTAACATTCTGCTTGCCGACGAAATAAACCGCACCACGCCGCGTACACAGTCCGCACTGCTCGAATGTATGGCTGAGTTTCAAGCGACCATCGACGGTGTAAGTTATCCTCTTGACGAGCTTTTCTTCGTTATCGCAACTCAAAACCCGATTGAATCACAAGGTACGTTTCCTCTTCCCGAAGCGCAGACAGACCGTTTTATAATGCGTCTTTCGATGGGTTATCCCGACCGCGCGTCCGAAAAAGAAATTCTTGACAAACACGCATCCGTTTCACCTATTGAGTCGCTTGAAGCTGTTTGCTCCAAAGAAGACGTTATCCTTGCCGCCAAAGCACTTGACGAGGTCAACGTGAGTGACTCTGTAAAGGACTACATTATCGCACTTGCAGAGGCTTCGCGCACAAGCGAGCGAATCAGACTCGGGATAAGCCCACGCGCATCTCTTGCACTTATGCGTGCCGCAAAAGGTTATGCTCTTATTTCGGGCAGAGATTACGTTATCCCCGATGATGTCAAGCACGTAGCTATTCCCGTGATGGCGCACAGAATAATACCTCGCTCTACACACTCTCTGAGGTCATCTGACAGTTCTCAGACTATTATAGAATATCTTCTCGACAGCACTCCCGTACCGCTTTCCTGATTATTCTGCTTATCTGATTTTATGATTTTACTCATCTGAAAGGAGGAGTAGTTATTTTAATATTTCTTGCAATTGTCATATCTATATATCTGCTCTACCTTATACAGAGGAGAATTTATGAGAAAAAAGCTCTCTCGCAGATAGGATACAACGTAAGCTTTTCCGTACGGGAGGCTTTTGCGGGCGACATAATCTATATGTACGAGGAAATTTCAAACGACAAAAATCTTCCGATCGTTTTTGCAAAAGTCGATACCGAGCTTCCGGACGGATTGTCATTTCTTATGCTTCCATTCGGTTCTGACCGAGTTGAAACGCAAAAAGGGTTCGTTGAAAGCATATTTTCGCTCCGTGGACACTCTGCTGTCAAGCGCAGATGGCGAATATACTGCTCACGCCGCGGAGTCTACTCGCCCGGTACAGTTCTCATCATCACGGGGGATATGACGGGAAGCAACAACACCTCGCGCAGATACGAGGTACCTCACAACGTACAAAACAATCTTACCGTTCTTCCGCGAATAATCGATCTTGATCTTTATTTTACATCTTCAAGAATTCAGCCCGGAGAGATCGCGCTTCCGCGAGGGCTTTTCACCGACGCTATGACCCGTGCAGGCACGCGCGAGTACACATCTTCTGACCCTATGAGCAAAATAAACTGGAAATCCACCGCTTCCCACGGCGAATTACAGGTCAACGTCGAAGAATTTCTTCAGAATTATTCTTTCAACATCGTAATCAATATGCAGGCACGCGACCACGACAGCGCTCACGCAAAGCCGTCTGTTCCCTACTACATCGAAAACAACATTACCGTAGCTGCGTCTATAATCGACCGCATATCCGCTTATGATATTTCTGTTGCGCTTATTGCAAACACGGAAACCGAAGACTTCGGACGCGCTTTATACGCCGACGATGATATGAACACTCTTCGCATAACCGAAAGCTTTTCGGGATCGACAGATACACTCGCAGCTTTCCACACTCTTGCGCGGATGAACACAGATATTTCAATGCCGTGCGAAAAGATGCTCGACGTTATTTTAAACAGCCCTTACGAGTACGCACCCGGAGGAAATCTTATCTTCATTACCGCATATTTCACCGAGCGTATGGTCAGCTTCCACCGAGAAATGAAAAAGCTCGGTATAAACGTGTCGTTTTATCTTACCGCAGGCTCTATCGGCGTGCGCAATCTTCCTTCTGACATTGAAATATTTTACATCTACTCGCACAGCGAGGACATTGATTTTTCTCGCGAAAGCACAGGATTTTACAGCGAAGAGATATCTTCCGCCACATTCGGAGAGGAGAGGTGAGTATGAAAGACAACATTCCACGTAAAAAGTCGGCTTCTTCGGGGTTCAGCGACGAAAAGACGTTGCTTATTTGCCGAATTTCGGTGCTTATCCCTTATATACTCGTCGTTCAGATACTCGGACGCACCGTTACTGCCTCTGCGCTCGAAACGGGCATAATTCCGCTTATCTACACCCTGCCCTCCGCCATTCTCGGCGCTCTGTTTCAGTCTTATATGATGCGTTTTTCTCAGAGTTATCCCGAAAGCGACAACTTGAAGCGCGATATGTTTGTAAGCACTATTGTTTCTATCGTCCTTGCGTTTATCGCCGGATTTATAACAAGCAGGATCATCGTTTTTGCAAACGTTCACTCGCATCAATACTCATTTTTCGTAATTTTATCTGCAATAGTTACTTTTCTCGCGTTTTTCTGCGGAGCTCTCGTATTCACGCTCCCTGCCGAATCGTTTTTCTCAAGCCGATCCGCATATACATTTATCGTCATAATCATCAGCGAAGTCATCGTATCGTCCTTTTTCCTTGCCGACGTGACCGTATATGCCGTTCTGGCAATAACTTTCTTCTTTACAGCACTTTTTATCGGTAAAACACAGGAAAACATCCGAAAAGTCAGCAAAAGCAGCCGAGTTTTAGGAATTTCGGCAAACATCCGTCAGTTCGGATTCAAGACGTCCTTGGTCTTTTTGGCACTCATTCCCGTAGTATTTATCCCGATTGCTGCCGCCATAAACGGTATTGTTATCACCGCAAAATCCCTCTTTATGCTCGTAACTTACTGGCTTACGCGAGATGCCTACTCCGCAGGGCTCACCGAAGAGCAGGTCGAACAGATAATTTTCTCCGACGCCGTATTCAAATCGGTCGATCTTAACAAAGCGTTTTTCATTATTTTTTGGATCTTACTTGCCGCACTCATAATTTATTTACTCGTGCGCAAAAAGATAAAGCCCATACGTTTCAGATTTTCCTTCCGCGCCATAGTCGCATTCTTCAAGGAGCTTTGGAGCCGCTTTATTTCTTGGCTGTTCTCGCTGAAACGGATACGCTATGAGGAAGCTGTCGACAACGAGATAAAGCCCTTCTCCGACGAAGTATTTTATTTTGAGGACATTGGGCGCGATCTTGTATCGACTCACGGAAATTCCTTGCACGAATTCAACAGCAAGCTGAATTCGCTTGAGGACAGCGGTGAGCGCTTCAGATTCGCCTACGCCGTTCTTGTTTCGCAGTTTGTGCGAATGGGCATACCGAGTGCGCTGACTCCGCGTGAGATGTGTAATGCGCTCTCCAAGACGGGAAGATATTCTGTCGAGGGTATTTCCGAAATATACGAGATCATCTGCTACGCCGAAAATATTCCGCCCCGAGCATCGTCCGAGCGCGAACTTGCGCGCATCTGCTTCTTTGTGAAGAGCAATTTTGAATCGATTGAGAACGGAACGCTCCCGCGTTTTTCGCACTCCGAGCTCGGTCTGCGCGACAGTCAATTTTCTACCTTTTAATATCTTTTGCAATTTACGCGCCAAATAAAAAAAGTTAAAATCTCCTTGTCTGTACTACGTCTGCTTTAGTTTACAAGGAGGTTTTAACTTTTTTATGCTTAATTTACCTAAAAAAATTTCACCGCGCAAGCGCACTTTTCTTGAACTGATATTCGGCAACCGTTTCGAGCGCGTGCGCGAAATAATCATCGTGAGTGTTCTCACGGGTGTTTATGAATTTTAGCGAAATTTTATCTTTGATTTTTGCGCTCCTTATCGGAAGCGGCGGAGGTGTCGGAATCTGCGTTTATCTTATCAAGCGCGCCATCGACAGCCGTCTTTCGAAGTACGAGAAGGAAGCCGAAGAGGTTGCCGCGCTGAAAAAAGAGCTCGGTGACGCCGACAGCCGTCTTCATCACGCTTACGGGCGTATGTTTTTTTGGATTTACCGTGCGATCGTAAGCGGAAAATATTCCTCTGAGCTTGAAAAAGCTTTTCGCGAGCTTGAAGATGCCGAAAATGCCCGAAAAAAAGTTGAACGCGAGATCGTATCGCGATTCAGTTCGGAGAAATAATCCGGGAGTGCTCGTGGCGTTGAGCAAAGCCCATTTAAGGAACTTTTGAAAAAGTTCCTTAAAAATCCTCAAAACTTTTATTAAAAACCATTCTTTCTCTTTTTTAAAAGTTTTTGAAAGTCCTTATAAAGAATTTGCTTGCAAATTGTTTTAAACTTCTTTTCAAAAAGTTTTCTAAGCAAAAAAAGAACTCCTCTCGTACCCATATTGTACGAGAGGAGTTATCGGTTAAATTACAATATTATATTAATAATCCTGTAATTAAATTACTCAACGATAAGGTTGATGTTCTTGTAGTAAACATCGCCTCTGTTGGAACGGATACCAACACCGTTGTCACCATCGTTGGTGAACTTGAAGGTTGTTTCGTCGAAGTCAACCTTTCTGGTGAGCTGTCCGTCGTAGTACATTTCGAGAGCGTCGTTTTCAACGTCCCAAATTACCTTGAGGTTAGTCCATTCGCCATACTGGAATTCGAGTCCTTCAGGTGTGAAGTTCTGAACGCCGTGAGCTTCGCCGAAAGATGTCCAACCGTTAGCTTCGCCGCCGAGAACTGTTGCAGCGCCCCACTTACCGAGAAGTGTGCCTGTGTCACCAGCACCGGACTGGAGGCAGTAGTAGTAGGAGTTGAAGTCAGCTTCCCAGTAGAAGAATGTGTCTTCGCCGGGTTCTGCCCATACGTCAAGTACGAAACCGTAGTTGTTGTTACCAGCTACGTTTGCAGGAAGCATGAAGTCAGCAGAAATTGTAACCTTCTTAGCCTTTGTGAAGTCTATGCCTGTGATGAGACCGATGTTAGCGCCGCCGTCAGCTGTAGCGTGAACGGAACCAGCGAGGTCGCCTTCAGTGATAACTTCCCAAGAACCCCAAACATCGTTGAAAGTAAGAGCGTTAGTCTCTGTTGTCTTTCCGTATACGGTGCTGGAAGATGTAGGACATGTGAAAGGTGTGTAGGGTGTGGTGGGTACATCATCATCATCATCAGTGTCTGTGTCTGTGTCTGTGTCTGTGTCTGTGTCTGTGTCTGTGTCTGTGTCTGTGTCTGTGTCTGTGTCTGTGTCTGTGTCTGTGTCTGTGTCGGTATCTGTATCTGTATCTGTATCAGTATCTGTATCAGTATCTGTATCAGTATCAGTATCAGCGGGCTCTTCTGCCTTACATGCAGCAAAAGCAAATACCATTGTGAGAACGAGAACACATGCAAGAATTCTTACGAGAATATTCTTCATTATTAGTTCCTCCAAATAAATGTTAGAAATTTGATTCTGATTTTGAGAAGTGAATATGGCGCTTCTCGTTATGTTCGAATGCATTATACCATCTTTATTGTTTTTTGTCAATCGTTTTTTGCTATGCAAGTTGTTTTTTGTTAAAACTGTCTTAATTCGCAACCCCTTTTTTGTAGGTTTTGTACATTATATGTTTCTTATTCGCGTTTTGACAATGGTTTTTTTGCCATTATTTTCCTATGTGTTTTTTGTATCACTTAAAATACACAAACTTCAAATTTTCTTCACAAAAATTGCACACGTAATTAGTATTTTATGGTATAATGGATTTAAATTGTGAGCAATTAAAAAAGCGGCGAGGGCGCTATTCAGGCGTGTGAGGCGTTGCCCAAAGCTCATTTAAGGAACTTTTGAAAAAGTTCCTTGAAAATCCTTAAAACTTTTATTATAAAACATTTTACTTTCGAAAGGAACACACAATATGAGAATCAACAAAATTTCCGAGCTTGCAGGAGGAAGCTTCGAGCTTTTTCTCCTTATAAAAGAGATTCAGGTCAAGACCGCGCGAAACGGCAGCACCTTCCTCACCTTTAATTTCACCGACGGCAGCGACAATCTTTCTGCAAATATGTGGGACACCTCGCTCGACGCGCTTGAGGTCTCCGCCAAGGAAATCGCGTTTGTAACGCTCGACGGCAAGCCTTACAACGGCAAAATGAGCTACACTATCGAGCGCATCCGCCCTTCTTATCCGTCCGAGGGAATCTCTCTGACCGATTTCATTCCCTCCTCGCAGATTCCGCCCGAAACGCTTTACGAATTTTGTTTATCCAAGATCGACAAGATGGCTGACGGCGAGCTTTCTGCGCTCGTAAAAGAAATTTACGTTGACAACAAAGACAAGCTCCTTTGGCAGAGTGCCGCGAAATCGGTTCATCACAACAAGGTCGGCGAGCTTCTTTGGCACGTTGCGCGAATGGTCAAAATGGCAGGCGCATCCGCCGACACCTACAGCGTTCTCGACCGCGACATGCTTCTCGCCGGCGTACTTCTCCTCGACATCGGCAAGCTCATTGAGCTTTCGACCGACGAAATGGGCATCACCGACTACACTAAAGACGGTTATCTCTTCGGACACGCTTTTCTCGGCATTGAAATGGTCAAAAAGTATGCCGAAAAGCTCGGAACAAGCGAGGAAAAGGTACGTTGCCTTACTCACATAATCGCTTCTCATCACGGCACTCGCGAATACGGAGCGATCTCCGTACCAGCCACCGCCGAGGCTTACGCCGTCCACTGCATTGATCTCATAGACTCGCGTATGTACATATACGAGGAAACTCTCACCAAGGTCGAACCGAGCACTTTCTCCGATCCCATTCACATTCTTGATGGTACTCGAATTTACAAGCCTTTTGCAGAAGAAACTTTTTGAAAAAAGTTTCCTCTGCACTCCTTCAAAAACTTTACTGAAAAAGAAAAACCTAAGGACCTTAAAATCCTTAGGTTTTTTATTAATTCTGTGTACTTGCAGACTTTTTCACAACGAAGAACACTATCGGAACAGCCGCGACGATCACAGCAGCCGCCACAGCAAACCATATCCACGGAAATTCACCTTCGGTAAATTTATCAACGTCGCCTTCGCCGAGAGAATCATAAACTACGTCTATTCTGAAGCAGAGCGCATCCGCTATGATCGAGTGTCCGTATTCATTCGGATGCACGTCAAAGTCCGCTATATTCGTGCAGTCCTCTCTTCTTCCGCTGAATTCTGCGAAAACATCGACCAAATGCATTCCTTTTTCTTCGGCTACGTCATATATCTGATTATTCAGAGCTTCTATCATACTTTCAAAGATATATGCGTTCACTATTGAAAGCGCTTCATACTGCGGAAGCTCACTCGCAGGGTTATAGACGCTTTGAATAAATATCTGTGCATTCGGAGAGATGTTTTTAAGCTCGTCGAAGATATACGAAATATTTTCGCCTGTTTGTTTAAATACTACTTCGACTTCATCTTTTTTTGTCTTATAGAAATCCTCGGCTTTCTTAGAAAGTCCTTTGATCTCATCCTCTGTCATGGTGAAAAGCTTTATAATTCCCTGCTCCACCGATGCACTTTCGCCGAGTTCGAGAAATTCTGCCATATGCGTATAGAAAAGTCCGAGCAGGTCATTTCCGCCTATACTTATAACGATAACATCCGATTTAGCGATATTTGCTCTTTCATCTTCGGTAAGCTCATTGGTAAGCTTCAAAAGAAGGTCCGAGCTTTTGTCACCGTTTTTAGCATAATTGAAGCAGTTTTCTCCGAGGGTCAGTCCGTAATACGAAGCTGTCAGATTTGCGTACGAGAGAATTTCCGCGTTATCAGTGCTCTCATCGTAGCCCTCAAGTCCGTAGCCTGTCGCGATAGAATCACCGAGAAAGGTTACAGCTTTGACGTTTGCCTTCGGAAGCATTCTATCTTCGCTTTCATTTTCCGCACTTTCAGCAAAGCAGATCACCGACGATGCTGCAACAAGTATCAACACCAAAATAGCTGATATTATTTTTTTCATTTCGATCTCATCCTTACATTAAAATTAAAGAAGGGATACAAGATATATTGTATCCCTTCATATTCTACTATATTCTGCTCATTAGTGAATGATGCATCTTTCTGTATCTTTATCGAAGATATGGATCTTAGAAGAATCGAGAGCGATCTTAACCATATCACCGCTTCTTGCAGTAGAAGTAGGTGCAACACGAGCGATAAAGCTGGTTTCTTCTGCTGTGAGGTAGAGATAAATTTCCGCACCCATAAGCTCTGTAACATCAACCATTGCTTCAACTGTGGATTCTGTGAACATTTCAAGGTAACGAGGTTCATCGTGGATACACTCGGGACGGATACCCATAATAACTTCCTTACCAACGTAGTCCTTAAGTTCGGGAGCGTTAGCCTTTTCTGCGGGAAGCTTGATGTTGTTTTCACCCCATCTGAGGTATGTTTCGCCGTTCTTATTCATAACCATAGCCTCGATGAAGTTCATCTGAGGTGTTCCCATAAATCCTGCAACGAAGAGGTTTACAGGGAAATCGTAAAGGTTCTGAGGTGTATCAACCTGCTGAATGATACCGTCCTTCATAACAACGATACGGGTAGCCATTGTCATAGCCTCTACCTGGTCATGTGTTACGTATACGAATGTAGTTCCGAGTCTCTTATGAAGCTTTGTAAGCTCCGTTCTCATCGCTGCACGAAGCTTCGCGTCGAGGTTGGAAAGCGGCTCGTCAAGAAGGAATACCTTAGGGTTACGAACGATCGCACGACCGAGCGCAACACGCTGCTTCTGACCACCCGAAAGCTGCTTCGGACGTCTGTCGAGAAGGTGTGTGATGTCGAGGATTCTTGCAGCCTCTTCAACCTTACGCTTGATTTCTTCCTTCGGAGTCTTGCGAAGTCTGAGACCGAACGCCATGTTTTCGAATACTGTCATATGAGGATAAAGAGCGTAGTTCTGGAAAACCATCGCGATATCTCTGTCCTTGGGTGCTATATCATTTACGAGTCTGTCGCCGATGAAAAGCTCGCCTTCGGTGATTTCCTCAAGACCTGCTATCATACGAAGTGTGGTTGTTTTTCCGCATCCGGAGGGACCTACGAAAATAAGAAATTCTTTGTCTTTAACTTCAAGAGTAAAGTCCGATACGGCTGTTACTCCGCCCGGATACTTTTTGTACAAATGTCTAAACGATATACTTGCCATTTAAATAGCCTCCTAAATATTCTAAGTCCGCACCTAATGCAAACCTTTTACAGCATCTATTATAACTCATAAATGTGAATTTTTAAAGATGTTTATCCTACAAAATTTCACAATTTATTTTGTGACATTTGCACAATCCGGTTCGATTTGAAACGGTGCAAGCAGTTTCTGAAAACTTTTAATTTTAATATATTAAAATACATGCTCTATAATTTTTATTTCATCATCCGACAGATAACGCCAAGAACCTTCCGCAAGCGTCGTATCAAGTGCTATTTCGGCAAAGGATATTCGCTTCAGAAAGGTTATCTGATTATGTACCGCCGTCATCATCAGCTTTATCTGATGGTATTTTCCTTCGGTAAGTGTTATTATGCCTTTTTTTTCACCGTCAAGAATCACGTTACACGGCGCGGTCGTATACCCGCCTATATCGACACCGTTTTCAAGCGTTATTCGGTCTTCCTCCGACAGCGGAAATTTGGTTTCAAAATAATACTCTTTTCTTACGTGGTGCTTTGGTGAAAGAAGAAAGTGAGCGAGTTCTCCGTTATTGGTAAGAAGCACGAATCCGTGAGTATTCTTATCAAGTCTTCCGCACGGAAAAAGACCTATGCGTCTGAGCTCCTGCGGAAGAAGGTCGATCACGGTAACGTCGCCGTCTTCTGTAGCCGAAACAACGCCTTCGGGTTTATTCATCATAATATAGGTGTACTTTCTGTACTCTGTTTTTTTACCGAGCAGGAAAACCTCATCCTTTGCAGGATCTATCTTTACCGAAGAATCCTTCTCCGCACGTCCGTTTACGGTAACCTTTCCCGCACGGCAGAGTTTTATTGCTTCGCTTCTCGTAACAGTTCCCGTTGAAACGAGAAATTTATCAAGACGCATCTTTTCGCTTTGTTTTTCCGACATATCGCACGCTCACTTCCTTCATTATATTATATTACTGCACATCCGCATCGGATTTTCAATCGCCGAACATTTTAAAATATCGCAAAATATCTCATAATCACAAAAGCCGCTATGAGAAAAACGATATACGCGACAAAAAGTCCGTACAGAAAATCTTTTACATAAATCACTCGGACATTCTCCCTTGAAGCAGTTTTAAAAGCTTATTTCAAACGGACGTGTTTATTATCTGCATTTTTTCATATTTTATCATATAAAGTTCGATTTGTAAATAACATTATTTCAAATTTCAAATATTAAGCTATTTATCGCGTACTTGACACGTAAAGAAATATAATGTATAATGGTAACAACAAAACCTAACGTAAGGAGAAATATACAATGAAAAGAATTTTAGCGTTTTTACTTTCGGTGATTCTTTGTGTATCGCTTTTTGCGTGCAGCGGCACAGCAAACGACATTCCGCAAGACGACGAAAACAATGCGAACAACGAAAACAATGAAAACAACGAAAATGAAGAAGACAAAAAGGTGATCGAAGACCGAAAGTACGAGCTTAAAGATGTTACCGACTCACTCAAATTTCTCGGAAGAAACACGGTAACGACAAACGGTATAATCTGCGACCACTCTGCATCCGGAATAGAATTCTGCGCATACGTAGAGGGTGACGTAAAGCTTTCCGTTTCTGTTTCTGCGAGAGTTACTCCCTCAGGTGCATACGAATCCAACACGTATTACACGGTTTACATTGACGGTGTACGACAGGAAAAGCGCTTTAACGTCGCAAGCGGTGAAGCAACACTGACGATAGCAAGCTTTGCCGAGGGCGGAGTACACACTATCCGTATTCTCAAGCAGACCGAATCTCAAAACTCTCTCAGCGTACTTAAAAAACTTCAATTCAAAGGTTATTTTGAAGCTGCACCGGCAGCAAAAGACCTTCTCATCGAATTTATCGGTGACAGTATCACAAGCGGATACGGAAACCTCTGCAAAAACGGTGCGGCTAATCCGGGCAACGCGCTCAACCAGGACGCTACACAGACGTACGCATTTATGACCGCCGAAAAGCTCGGTGCAGACCACTCACTCGTATCTTACAGCGGAATCGGCGTTGCAAAAGGCTGGCCCGATTTCCTTATGGAAGAATTCTTTACCGCAGATTCTTACTGCCGCAGCACAAGCACAGCGTATGAAAAGTCGTTCACTCCCGACATTGTAGTAATAAACCTCGGCACAAACGACAACACCAAGGGTGCGACCGCAACAACATTTATGACTAAAGCAAAAGCTCTTATAAATCTTGTACGCGACACATACGGAAAAGACGTCAAGATCGTATGGGTAGCAAATATGATGGGAAGCAGTATGCAGACTTACGCCCTCAAAGCTATCAACGCACTTGGCGGTGAAGATAACGGATTATATATGTGCATGCTTCCCCAAGAGCAGACAGGCGGAGGCGGACATCCCAGCATAGCGGGACACACAGCCGCAGCAGAGGTTCTTGCGAATTTTATACAGGAAAAAATTCTTTCCGAATAAATTAACGTCACTTACAATCATAACAAAAAACGTGTACCTTAATAGACTTAAGGTACACGTTTTTTCATTCATTTATGTATTTCCCTACCGTTTTCTTTCTTCGCTTGGCATTTGCACGGCTTATGTTCTTTCTTCCTCCGATCCAAAGTCCCGTAAGCACCGAAACAACAAAACCGCCCGCAATAAGTGCCGCCTTTTTGCCTATACCGTAACTGCTTTCTGCACCGTCTGCGGGAAGTGCTGTATTCAGCGCCAGTGAAACGACTATCAGAAGAAACGAAAAAACAAGTCCTGCGGCAAGTACGTCCCACACAGAGCTTCCCCGTTTTCTCGCCAACACACCACACACAGCCGCGCCTACAAAAAAGGCTATTACAGCCACTATCGGCATCATCGAAGATGGATTCTCATTTTTCACAAGCACGGCGCTTGAGAGAAAAAGAAAAAGCAATGCCGCACCGTGACCTATCACGGCGGAAAGCGTTGCTTTTTTCAGTAAGGTTAATTTTGCGTTCATTTTAGTCACCGTCCGAAATAATTATTTTTATTAAATAATATTCGGGAAGGTACTAAAAAACAACCGAGATATCAAAGAAAGATTACTTTTTCTTCTTTTTAGTGTTTTCAGTGCTTTCTGCCGCACTGTTTTCATCAGCAAACTCGTCTTCGGTATTCTTATCTTCAACGTTGATAGTGTAGTTAGCCGCATTTGCAGGTACGTCAACGCATCTTACCGCGCTTCTGAGTATTCTCATTCTTACGCCGTCTCTGCCTGTTTCGATAATGCAGGTCTCTTCCTTAATGCTTACTATCTTTCCGATAATTCCGCCGATAGTCGTGATCTCATCGCCAACCTGAAGATTATTTCTCATGTCGTCGATCTGCTTCTGCTGTTTTTTCTGAGGACGGATCATAATAAAATACATAATAAGTATTACACCGACCATAAGAGCGATGGAAACCCAACCGCTGTTATCGGGTGCCGGATCCTCAAGTAACAAAAACCAATTATTCATATGCTTTCTCCATTCTTTTGAACAAAATTTAAGTACGGTTTAGATTATACACCAAACCAAATGAAATATAGTTACAGATTTGTTAATTTTTATGCGAATATTTCTTTTTATTTTCCTTTAATTAAGTTTCCTTTGATTTTATTTACCTCTGATTCTTCTTATGCCAAAAAACGTTCCCTGTATTTTTGAAAGTGCGGTACCTTCGCGATTTTTTGCAAAATATTCGTCCGAAAGTATCGAGCATACACCTATATCGCGGTAAGAACCTTTTACGAAAAGCTTTTTACGGTAAACACCCTCAAACGTCATACCGCATTTTTCCATCACCCTTCTGCTTGCGGTATTTTCAACCATATAACGCGCTTCTACGCGGTTGAAGCCGATATCACAGAAAGCAAAACGCAGTATTGCCGTAAGTGCTTCTGTTGCTATCCCACGTCCCCAATAATCAGGAGAAAGCACGTATCCTACCTCTGCCGCGTTATTTGCCTCGTCTATTGCCGCAAATCCGCAGGTTCCTATCATTTTTGAATTTTCCCGATACTCTATCGCAAAATCGAAAAATTCTCCGCTTCTGTACAGCGTGGTAACGTAATCTATATATCTTTTCGTATGCTCGACATCCGAATGCGTACGCCAAAGAAGATATTTCGTCACTATATCGCGGCTTGCATATTCATACATATCGTTTTTGTCGCGTTTAGCCATTCGTCTTATACGAAGACGCGGAGTTTCTATCACCGTATCATCGGTTTTGAAAAAATTAAGATAGTCGATTCTCATTTTTACGACCATTCCTTTCCTGAGGTTATGAAGTTTTATGCGTTTTGCCTTAGCAAATTCGCAGCTTTGAGGCGAAAGTCATAAAACTTCAGTCTTATGCCTTTCTGCCGTTTTTCAGGATGTATGCCGACAGTAATACTCTAATTCCTTATCACCGTTACACTACATCTATACATTATACTTATTTTCAACGTTATTTCAACAAAATCCAAAAAATTTTATAAAAAATTATTGAAAAGAATGAAAGTATATGGTATTATATATAGGTCCATATTTTATACGGCTTATGTAATAATCACGGTATCCGACTAATAAAAATAAAATACAATATTTTATCAGTTATCGTCGGAGATTATTATGTACAAAAGCTTTCTGCGCGTTCTAAAGTGCGACCTATCGTTGCACGCAGCCATTCTCGGATATATTTTCGGGCTTGTTTTCCCTGCATTTACAGGCGGTGTCTTATCCGTCGAAAGCATTCCCGAGCTCGGTTCGGTTTTCTTACAGAAGGGCGGCTTTTCTCTTTTTATGCAGACCGCATCCGAGCAAGCGATATATACCTGTATTATATTTTTCATCGGATTTATTCCGTATGCCGGTATCATATCGTCGTGCGTGCTTTTTATAAGGTCTTTTGCTTCGGCATATTCATCACTTATGCTTGCACTTGGCGGTGCATCCGAGGCTCTTTATGTGCTGCACACTTTTTCAAGCGTCTTTATACTCTGCATATGCTTTGCACTTTCAAGATGTGCTTACAAATATTCACACTCTGAAAATCAGAGCTCACAGGTCGAACGCACTATATCATATGCGCTTGAATTTCTCTTTTTCACGGGACTTATGTTCATTGTGATATTTTGCAGAAACGTCGCACTTGCTTTCGTATAAAATTACCTTTAAATATAATAACGACTACTTAAACAATCAAGGATGTGATATTATTTGAAAAAACAGTATCCGAATATGTCGCGAAGCTCTCACGACGGATATGAGGAATCTGCCCCGCAGAAAAAGAAAAGAAAAAATCTGTTTGACATCTTCTATTCGCGCGACGGAAAAGAAATAACAGAAGACGACAGAAATGCTCCGAGAAATTTCATTTTCTTCTTCAAGCTCGCAGGAAGAAATCTTTCCCGAATATTTTATATCAATATTACCTTTCTGATCGCAAACTTTCCCCTGCTGATAATGCTTCTCTTCCCTGCAAAGCTCTTTCACCTGCACGCGCTCTCACCGACAAGTCCTATATTTTTACCTCTCTACGGTGCATACGAATTCGGTGCGGCATCTCCCACGCTTTCCGCACTGTGGGGATTCTTCGGAAATCCTGCGGTAGTGGATATTCCAACGCCGCTTGCTTGGGCAACGCTCATAGTCGGGTCAGTTCTGCTTCTCTTCACTTTCGGACCCGCATCCATCGGCACTTCATATATCCTTCGCAACGTCGTGCGCGGAGAGCCGATATTCTTTATGCGTGATTTCTGGTATGCTGTAAAGAAAAATCTCCGTCAGGGAATTATAATCGGAATTATCGACCTGTTTATCAGCTTTATGCTTGTATATGACCTCATATTCTTCTTCGGGAAGCTCGGAAGCTTTATGAACAATATGATGTTCTGGGCAACGGTATTTATGATCCTCGTATATTTCTCTATGCGGTTTTATATTTACATTCTCACCCTAACGTTCGATTTGAAAATACGTCAGATATTCAAAAACGCACTTATCTTCGCATTCCTCGGATTTAAGCGTAATTTTGTGGCATCGGTCGGAATAATACTTACCATCGTTATTAATATCTATATAATGATGCTCTATGTTCCCATCGGAATCGTTCTTCCTCTGATTATCACTGTCGGTCTTTGTATGTTTATGGCAACGTACGCCGCGTGGCCGAAGATCAAGGAAATAATGATCGATCCGTACGAAACACCCACCTACGAATCTTACGCTGACGACGATAACGATACAGACGAAAACAGCGAGTCCGAAGACGACAGCGAAAGTCTTTCCTCCGATTCCGAGTAAAGACTCTTGAGCTTATAATTTCACAGTTTTATATATATAAACAAATTGTAACCTAAATGTTTCCAAATAGTAAATTCGTTCTTTACCCCCTTTAAATATTCGGAATGTTGTGTTACAATGATGTGGTTATTTATGGTTAACTATTAGTTTAAATATAAGGAGTAAAACAAAATGAAAAAAATTCTGGCACTGATCCTCACCGCTGTAATGCTCTGCACATTTATGACATCGTGCAGCAACGCTTACAAAAACTACGACAAGTACATCGAAATCGGCGATCTCAAGAAGATCGAGCTCAGCGAAGCTAAGATACTCAAAAAAGTAGCCGACGCTATTCTCGACATCCGTGATTCTTCGCGCGAAGAATATTTCGTCGAGCTTGAAGGCACAGACGTTGTTTCTCAGAACGGCGACAAGCTCAACATCGACTTTGCGTACAAGAGCCACAAGGACCTTGACAACGCAGACCTCAAGCTTTCCGAAGAAACTCTCAAGGGTATGAGCGCTGAAAAATCCGACCTCGTTCTCGGCTCCGGAACTTTCGTTGGTGCTTACACCGACCTTAAGAACGAAGAACGCAACAACAAGGGCTTCGAAGAACAGCTCGAAGGCAAGAAGATTGGCGACAAGGTCGACGTAACCGTTACATTCCCCAGCAAGTATTCCACCGCTGAGCTTCAGGACGTTATCGTAGTGTTCGAAGTAACCATCAACAGCATTTCCCGTTCCTCTATTGACATCACAAATAAAGAACTCCTTGCTAATATAAGCTATGTTTTCACCGATCCCGACGCAAAGAAAGAAGATGAAGACAAAGACTCTACCGACGACAAAACAGAAAAAGAAAAATCCAAGTTCACAGATCTTTTCAAGAGCGACGATCTCTCCATCGACCTCTCTTCCGAAGAATTCGACAAGTTCAATACTATCTTCGAAATCTCCAAGATAGTTGAAGCTCTCGACGGCAAGGAAAAGCTCGAAGAGTTTGAGATCGAATTCACAGTTCCCGAAGACGTTGCAGAATCCGAAGACAAGGATGTAAAGGCATTTGCCGATTACGCAGGCAGAACTATCAAGGTAACGTTTACCGTTGACGAAATCGAAATTCTTCCCGACTGGACAGACGATTTCGTAAAGAAACATACAAAAGAAAAATACACAACAACCAAGGATTACGAAGATTACCTTTACAAGGACTTCGGTACATCTATGGCTATCACAGCTATTATCGATTCCGCTAAGTTCATCGAAGTACCGTGGAACGAAACCAAGAAGGCATACAAGTCTGCTCTCGAAAGCAACATCACTTCTATCCTTCAGAGCCTCAGCTCAAGCTCCACAGCACAGGTTGACATCGGAAACTATACACAGGACGAATTCGAGCTCCTCGTAGATAAAGAGTCTTATTCCGAAGCTAACACAGCAGCTATGGAAACAGCTATCAAGAGCGTTAAGTCCAGACTTGTTTACGAATATCTCTTCGACAAGCTCGGCGTTACTCTCTCAAAGAAGGACTACAACACCAAGCTCGAAGAATTCTACAACGAAAACAAGACATACTATATGTACTACTTCGGAATTACCGACGTACAGGGCGTTGAAGATTACTTCGGAAAAGAAACTCTCGAAACAGAATTCAAGTATGACATTCTCGCTGAAAAGCTTCTTGATCAGGTAACTGTAAAATAATTTTACAACACATAAAGCAACCCGCCGATATAAATCGGCGGGTTATTTTTGCGCTTATTTTATTTTTTTGTAAAGAAAAATTCGGAGTCATAGCCTGCTATGCGCATCATTTCTACGTACTGCTTAATATCAAGCGTCTTTTCCATAAAGCTGATGAAATGGTTTTTGCCAGACAGCACTTTTCCGTCCGCCTCGTAGCTCCACGTCATAAGATAGTAGTGCGGTGTTTCGTCGGCATATGGAATATTTCCGACGGAAAATGTCGTATGCGGCATAATTTCGTTTTCGCCGCAAAGCACTTCTCTTCCGTCAAATATATCGCTCACGCTCCATTTTACCTTTACCGATTTCTGAAGATCGGACACACAGCAGAGCGAAATTTTGCCGTCTGACGGCTCATCGCACATAAGCTGAAGAGCTTCCTGTGCGCGGCGGATATAAGAGTAAGCGAGCTTTTTCGCGCCGTAATAGTCAACCACCGCGTCTGAAATCTGCGGCCATCCGTCGACAAGATTCCACCAGAGTATTCCCGTTCGCCACTGACGCTCTATTCGGAATTTCTCTATGAAATATTTTTTTGCTTCTGCCTGCGATATTTGGCTTGCCGCGGCAAAGGTATCGAGGTCCTCAAATTCTTTACCGAAAAGCGTCTTTATATGGCTTGCCATAAGCGGAATTCGGTAAGCATATACCGCACCGTCTCTATGCTCCGGACTTGCGGCGTGCGCCATCCATTCATCGTTTGCGTATTCTTTATCCTTTTCCCGCCAATTCCAAAGCTTATCTTCGGATATGAATTTTCTCAGCGAAGAGGGCTCGGGGCATCCGTGATAGCCTATCTCACTTGCAAAACGGCATATCGTATTGCGGTAATAATTGCCTTTGAAATAGTCGCGGGGTCCCCACGTATGATCTTCCGAGGTCGGGAGCTTGCTTTCGTATGCAGTCTTATCAACGTAAGGCGAGGACGGCAGATACGGACGTGTGAGGTCAAGGCGGGAGAGAACGTCGGGAATTACTTTTCTTGTAAGAATATTATTATTCGGGTCGCGTTTTACAGTTCCGCCCCACTGCGCCATCGCCACATCACATTCATTATCCCCTGCCCAGAGTATGAGTGACGGGTGTGTTCTGTATTTACGCACGATCTGCTCGACTTCTACGCGCAGCTTATCGGCAAAGACACTGTCCTGCGGATAAGCGCCGCAAGCCATCGCAAAATCCTGCCATATGAGTATTCCGTTTTCGTCGCAGAAATCATAGAAATCCTCGTGCTCATAAACGTTTCCGCCCCAACATCTTACCATATTACAGCCGATATCCGTGAGCATAGGAAGAAGCTCTTTGAGTCTTTCACGGTCACGCGAATGAAGTGCGTCGGCAGGTACCCAGTTAGTTCCCATCGCGAAAATCGGTTGCGAGTTAACATAGAAGCAGAACTCTCCTTTTCCGAAACGAGTACCGTCAGGCTCGATTACCGAGGTGCGTTCAAGAGATACTGTACGCACTCCCATTTTCAGTTCGGTTTCATCGATAATTTCGCCGCCGCGAAGCAGTTTTACGCATACCGTATAAAGATTCGCATCTCCGTAGTTTCGCGGCATCCAGAATTTCGCATTCGCTATTCTTGTGCCCAAAACTGCATTTGTGTGCCAGAGCTTACTTTCAATATGGAAAGAGCTTTCAGCACAAGTGCCGTCTATTTCAAGCGAAAAATCCTGCGCTATATCCGCACCGAGTTCGACTTCGGCTATGAATCTTACGTCGGCTATGCCGTTTTTCATATCTGTCTTAACCGTATGTGCAAACACGTCTTTTATGCGCACATCGTTATATTTTACGAGAGAAACTGATCTCCAAAGTCCGCCCGAAACTATCCTCGGAAGGATATCCCAGCCGTACGTTCCCGCGGCTTTACGAAGGTGAAGCGACGAGTAGTTATACGGCTGATGGAAAAGCATTGCATCCGTTTCATACTGTCTTGTAAACAGCACGGCGGGTTTTATATGTACAACGATCTCATTTTCACCGTCAAGAAGATGATCTTCCACGAGCACCGTATGCGAAACAAACATATTTTCACATACGAGTATAAGTCTTCCGTTAAGAAAGACCTCAGATGCCGTATCAATGCCCTCAAAATCAATATACATTCCTTCTTTATTGCCCGAAAAATCAAACGTACGGAAATAATACTGATGCACATCCTCATATTTTTGCATATCAAAAACGTTTGTACCGAAATACGGGTCGCCGCATCTGCCTGCTTTCCAAAGATCAAGCTCGAAATTTCCCGGTACACTTGCATCCACAAGATCGTATCCGCAGTTTTTTATGCTTTCTATATTAAAAAGCTTCGGAGTTGAAAGAGTTTTATCATTTTTATCACGATATCCGTCCTTTATCATCTCTTTTTCCGATGCGTAAGAAAGATACCATTGTCCGTCAAGAGAAACACGCTCTTCTTTTAAAGATTTCATATATTTTCCCCCTGTTTTCAGAGAATTTTGTTTTTACAGGTTCAGTATATCACCACAGCTTGATTTTTTCAATGGTTATTTTTATTTCAGATATTGTTTTTTGCAAACAAAAAAACAGATACGGCTGATCTTCATATCTTCACCGTATCTGTTTTTTATTCTTATTTATCTACTTTATCGCCCTTTTTAACGAGCACACAGTTAACCGAATTTACAAGATAAACCGTGCCGTCCTTGGCTGTTATCTGTATCTGCTCGCCCTCATAGTCTGTCCACTGTTCGAGCTCTATCGTTTCTACCGTTCCGTCGGGGAATGACACGATCGCATAGTCGTAAGTATAAACGGTATCAAACACATCGTAATTTCCGCAGGCTGTAAGGCTTATCAGCATAAGACCTGCAAGTACAAGTGCAAATATCTTTTTCATATCAAAATCTCCTACATAAATTATATTTTAGTCGATATCGGGAATTACTTTTTCGGGCGGGAAGTCAAGCTTATCGGGATTTTTAAGGTAGAATCTCATAGATTTAAGGAACGCCGCATAATAATATCCGTCGCATATACGCTCGTCTGTAACTATCTTGAGTCCGACAGTCTTGCGCTCCTTTACCGTTCCGTCTCTATCCATATAAAGCTCGCTCTGCTTTGCACCGAACGAAAGGAACACGGGCACGTTACCGAAATTATAGATATGATGGTAAATCGGCGGAATTCCGAGCGAGCCCATCGAGGTTATAAAGAACGAGCCGTGGAAGGGGCTGAGCTTTGTAAGGAATCTCGGAAGAAGTCCGAAATAATCGAGGAAGGTAAGAAGACCTACCGCGCCCTTGATAAGGAATCCAGGAATAGAGGTGAGCGCCTTCGCAGTTTTATCGAAATCGCTTTCGCCCTCCTGCTTATTTTCATTAACAAGCTCGTTTATACGGTTATAAACGTCTGCCGCCGTATCTGTTGCCTCGGGGAAGATCTTAATAACAGTATCGGGAGAATTGAGCTTCATCTCTTTTTTGATTGTAAGCATTACCTCGATGTTGTTTCTTGCCCATATTCTCTGACCGCGAATAAAGCGGTTTACGCCCGGTTTTTCTGCAACAGTTCTGACATATGCCGCGATTATTACGTGCATTATACCGAAGCTTTTATAGCCTTCGGAACGTTTTTTGAAGACGTAATCCTCTATTGCGGTGATGTCGATCTCATCGCTGATAAAGTTACAGGCATCGCATCTCTGACGCATAACGTAGGGCATAAATATGCTCATCGGTGTTATGGTCTTGATTCTTCTTCCCTCTTTAAAGCGCTTTTTCTTTTCCTTGGGTGCTTTTCCGTTAGTGTTTTCCGAAACTTCGGGGTTCTGCTCGTTTAAGATCTGTTCATTTTGCGGTGTCATATTTTCCATATCAGTTTTCTCCGTGTTTCTTTTTTATTTGGTTCCAGTAATCTTTTGCCGCGATCTCATTTTTGCTTATTCCGTAGGTGAAATATTTATTGTTTTTGACATCGTCGGGGAGATACTGTTGCTTTATATAGTGATCGGGATAGTCGTGCGGATATTTATATCCGTCAAAATTGCTTACCTGCCGCAGTGCCGCCGGAATATCTCTTCCCTTGCCTGCTCTGACATCTGCAAGCGCCGCCTCATACGCTATATGCGCGCTGTTTGACTTTGGAGAGGTCGCAAGAAGTGCCGCCGCGTGTGAAAGAGGTATCGCCGCCTCGGGCATACCGAGTCTTAGTGCGCTGTTAACGCAGGAATCGGTAACTGCCGCCGCGATCGGATACGCAAGTCCGATATCCTCTGACGCTATGACCTGAAGTCTTCTGCACGCACCGAGCAGATCTCCGCCTTCAAGAATTCTCGCGAGGTAGAAGAGAGTCGCATCGGGATCTGAACCGCGAATGGACTTTTGAAGTGCGGAGAGCAGATCATAGTGAACTGTTCCGTCTTTATCGAAATTACCCACCGCGCTCGAATTTATCGAGTTAAGTATCTCCGTGCTTATCTCGTTTTCTGCCGCAAAGTAGCAATTTTCAAGGAGATTGAGCGATCTTCGCACGTCACCTGCCGCCGCAGAAGCGATAGCGTTCAGTGCCGCATCGGACGCGATTTTTACAGATCCGTATTCATTGTTTAATTTTTCAAGTGCTCTTTTCAGAGCGACAGCTATATCCTTCGGAGGCACAGGTTTAAACTCAAAGACTGCCGAGCGCGAAATGATAGCGTTATAAACGTACATATACGGATTTTCGGTAGTCGATGCTATAAGAGTTATACGACCGTCCTCTATATATTCAAGAAGTGACTGCTGTTGTTTTTTATTAAAATACTGTATCTCATCGAGGTAAAGGAGTATTCCGTTTGAGGCAAAGACAGACGCCGTCTGCGCACAGACCTCTTTTACGTCGGCGAGAGATGCCGTCGTAGCATTAAGTCTGTGTATAGTCATATCGGTGGACGATGCAAGTATTCCCGCCGCCGTCGTCTTACCCGTACCGGGAGGTCCGAAAAATATCATATTCGGAAGATACCCACCCGACGTCATCTTTCTTATAACACCGTTCTTTCCGAAAAGATGAGCCTGTCCGACCATATCGTCGAAGGTTTCCGGCCGCATCATTTCAGCAAGCGGTCTTTTTTGAAAATTCATAAACTTCTTCTTTCCGAAGCTTTATTTAGACAATTTTAGTCCTAAATTTCTTCGCATAATACAAATTCATTCACATTATATCACACATTTATTAATTTGTCAACCGTTTATCACGAACAAATGTTCGTATTTTAATACTCTTTTCTACTTTTTGCTATGTTTTGCGTATCGAAAATGTATTATCATATACTCGCAGCCGAAAAAAACAGAAAGGAGAACGGAAATGACCGAACACACAACACACGGTGCAGTTTTTGAAAGCGAAGCGGTTTTTCGCAGAAAGCTCAAATCGTACATCAAGCACTGCACAAACGAAAAGGCAAGGCGCCTTCCCAACGCCGCCGGATTTTGCCGCTTCTGCTCGATATCGAGAAGTGATTTCGCACAGCTGAGAATTTCATTCCCGCTTATGTTTGACATCGCGCAATCGACCTTTATCGACGAAGCTCTCAACACCAAATTCCCCAATTCAGCGGCAAATATGTCTTTCATCACCGATTTTAACAACTCTATAAGCGGCGAAGGAAAAGACACGGTAAGAATAGTCTGCGAACACGACCCGTCATGTGACGGTGAATAAGCGTTCTTTCAAAAAAGGGTCTGCTTCTCAAAAATCCGATATATATTTACGCGGCAGACCAAATGAAAGACAAAAGCTGTTTTTTGCATCGCGAACACGTTACACCGCATACGGCGGAGCACGCGGAGGAGGAAAATCCTGGGCACTGAGGCGAAAGCTTATCCTTATGGCACTTCGTTACAGCTCTCTGAAGATACTTATCATCCGACGCACGCTCTCGGAATTACGTGAAAATCACATTCTGCCTATGTTATCCGAGTTAAACAATTTTGCCCAATATTCCGAATCAAAAAAGATCTTTGATTTCCCAAACGGCAGTCGAATAACACTCGGATATATGGACAGCGAACGCGATGTCCTGCGCTATCAAGGGCAGGAATATGACGTCATCGCCATCGACGAAGCGACTCAGCTTACCGAATATCAGTTTTCCACCCTCAAGGCTTGCCTGAGAGGTGCAAACGACCTTCCCAAACGAATGTATCTGACCTGCAATCCCGGCGGTGTCGGACACACGTGGGTAAAACGGTTATTTATCGACCGTAATTTTCAAGCAAATGAAGATCCGGCGGATTACAGCTTCATACCGGCTAAGGTATATGACAATGAAATTTTGGTAAACTCCGATCCGGAATACATAAGACAGCTTGAAAGTCTTCCCCACGAGCTTAGAGAAGCCTGGTTGTGCGGCAACTGGGACATCTTCGAAGGTCAGTTTTTCAGCGAATTTTCCCGGGAAATACACGTAATAAAACCGTTTGACACTTCATACTGCACCCGTCATTGGGCTGCTATGGATTACGGCTTTGATATGCTTGCCGTCTTATGGCTGTCATCCGATTCAAGCGGAAACATTTTTATTGAAAGAGAGCTGACACACAGCGGGCTTACTCTCTCGAAAGCAGCCGAGCTCACATCAAGCTACTGCGACGGCAGTACCGAATATATCGTTGCTTCTCCCGACCTTTGGAATCGGCGTCAGGATTCGGGGCTCAGCGGTGTGGAAATTATGAGTTCACAGTACGGTCTGCCACCCCTAATAAAAGCAGACAACAGAAGAATAATCGGGTGGCGTTATCTGCGAGAGCTTCTTTCTTCGAAAAGCGATCAGCAGAAATCACGTCTGTCTGTTTTTGAAAACTGCAGCGGTCTTATCCGCTGTCTGCCCGCACTTCTGCACGACAGGAAAAATCCGGAGGACGCTTCAGGTGAGCCGCACAGCATAACCCATCTGCCCGAAGCTCTTCGTTACGGTGTTATGGCATTTATGCCTTCCTCAGAAGCATCTGTGAAATACACTTTCAAAGACACGGATGACTTCTTCTCCTCCGAGAAAAGCAGTAATTCCATCAACACATTCCTGCGTTTTTCATAAATCACTTAAACTACCGTCCCTATCTCGTATTCGGCTGCATACGGGTAGGTACTCAGAACGTCTTATATAAAGCTCTGAAAAGCTAAGAAAGGAATTTATTTAACATTTATGGCAACTCTTGAAATATTTTTTCTTGTCATTACCCTTTTTATCTCGGGTATATTTTCCTGTATGATCGGTGAGATACTTGCCCATCTTGTTCTTTACCCCCGTCGCAGACAGGCAAAAAAAGGCAAGCTAAAACGTGACTGCGACGGAACAAACGATGCTTTTATAAGTATTATAAAGCACGAATAATTTCAGAAGTGAGGTGAAAACAATTTTTAATTCGGAAAAAAACAAAAGTATCGTTACGGCTTGGCGACAGTACGAGCACGGCAAGGAGCACAAGCGTCAGATCGGGCTCTATCAGCGTGTAGATGAAAACGAGCGTTTTTTCCGCGGTGAACAGTGGCGCGGAATTGCTTCCGAGGGACTTCCGACTCCCGTTTTCAACATCATAAAAAGGATCACCGCTTATCTTATAAGCGCGATACTTTACTACAAGCTTTCTGTAAACTATTTGAACAGAAGTCTTCCCTATTCCGACCCTTCTCCGAGAAAAAAGAAGGTGTCCGATATGCTTGACCTTCTTAACAGAATGCACGCTTACCGTTGGGACGTCGAAAATCTTGACAACGTTTTAAGAGAAGGTCTTACCGATGCCGCACTCTCGGGAAACGGTATATTTTACTCTTACTGGGATGAAAGCATCGAAGGCGGAAACGGTTATATGGGTGACATACGCACCGAAACGGTCGATTCAACTAACGTTTTCGTTGCCGACGTAAACTCCGAGGACATTCAAAGTCAGGATTATATCATTCTTTCGGGCAGAGCAAGTGTCAAGAGGCTTCGTGCCGAGGCTATTGCCGCAGGATTACCGGAAGATATGGTCAAAAAGATCATTCCCGACGACGATATCGAATCACTTGCAGGGGATTATTCTTCTTATGAAAACAGAGATTCCGATTCGGAAAAAGCTACATATCTGATAAAATTCACCAAGGACGAAAAGGGGTTTGTTTCTTGGGAAAAATCTGTCAAACACGTAGTTATATCATCCTGCAAAACATCGATGAAGCTTTATCCTATCGTTTCATTCGTTTGGGACAAGGTCAAAAACAGTTTCTTCGGTTCTTCGCCGATTACCGAGCTTATACAGAATCAGAAGTACGTTAACAAAGCCTACGCTATGATGATGAAACATATGATCGACACCGCATTTTCAAAAGTCATTTACGACAAAAGACTTATCCCCGAATGGTCAAACGAAGTCGGAGAGGCTATCGGTGTTATGAGTGGCGGCGACGTTTCAAACGTTGTTACCACTGTGGGAGTCGGCGAAATGCAGGACAATTTCATCGAAATAATCGAATCTGTAATAAAGCACACAAAGCGTCTTACGGGAGCTAACGACACCGTACTCGGAGAAACAGACCCGACCAACACAAGTGCCATTCTTGCTCTCAGAGAAAGCTCTGAGGTTTCTCTTGACACTGTGAGATCCTATTTTATTACTGCGGTAAAAGAGCTTTCCCTTGTCAGATTTGAGCTTCTGCGCGAATATTGGGCACCTGAGCGTCCTATCATCATTTCGACTATCGGTGACAGCGAATGTACGTCCATCGATTTCAGTATGTTTGACAGTGAGCTTATCGATGCCCGTGTAGATACCGGTGCAAGCAGACGATTCTCACAAAGCCTACTTACCAACACACTTGAGTGGCTCCTCAAGTCCGGTCACATAACCTTTGAAGAATATCTTGAGCGTATTCCCGACGGAATAATAACACGTAAGGAAGAGCTCCTTGAAAGGGCACGTAACGATTCAGCGCTACTCAAAGCAGCTTATTTTAACGAAAATATTATAGAAAAGGAAATTTCAAAAGAATGAACGGCAGCGAAAAAACAGCACAAGAATATATTGACGAAATAAAACGTCTATCAGATCTGCTTGCCGAAAAAGAGCGCAGCGAGAGCGAAGCTATGTTGTTCAAGGAGCTTTTTCCCGAAATCGACAAAGAAAGCATTCCCGACTCTGTAAAAGCAGAGGCTGACGAAAAGGGGCTCCCTCTTATCGCCGCTTATGCTATTTACGAGCGAAGAAAACAGCTTGCAGTAGCGGCTGCCGAGGCTCAAAACAGAATAAACGCCGGCCGATCCAGCGGTTCTCTCGGAAAATCTGACAACTTCGGCGAAGCACTCTCCATTGAACAAATACGCGCTATGTCCCCGACAGAGGTCAGAAAGCATTACAAGCAGATTATGAAAACACTTTCCAATCAATAAAAATCATCCAATTTAAAAATTAAAACACAAAAAGAAAGGAAATTTTTTAATGGCTATAACAAATTTTATTACTTCCGTATGGAGTGAAACTCTTCTCAATTCACTTGAAAAAGAATACGTTGCAGTACGTAACTGCAACAGAGAATTCGAAGGCGACATAAAGGCTGTCGGCGACAGCGTCAAGGTATGCGCCGTAAGCAAGGTAGATCTTTTTCCTTACATCAAAAACTCCGACCTTCAGGATCCTCAGGTCCTTGACGACAAAGCAGTCCGTATCAGCGCAGACAGAGCACGTGCTTTCAACTTCCAGATAGATGATATCGACAAGGCACAGAGTGTTCCGAGCATTATGAGATCTGCTATGAGACAGGCTGCAAGTGCACTTGCAAACGATGCTGACAGCTACGTTTTCGGCAATTACGTCAACATTGGCACAGAAAACACCATAAAAAATGAAGCTGCCACCGCCGAAAACATTATTGATACTATGATTGCTGTCAGAGAGAAGATGCTTACCAACAACATCAACAGCAACACAGAAACCGTTCTTGAAGTAAGCCCTGCAGTGGCATCCCTTATTCTCAAGGCGCAGATAACCACACTCAGCAACAATGCAGATGCAATATACAACGGTTATCTCGGTTCTTTCATCGGATTTGACATATACGTTTCAAACAACATCGCCGAGGAAGACGGTTTTTACAAATGCTTTGCACGTACAAAGCGCGCCATCGCATTTGTTGAAAAGATCAAGTCTATCGTAGCATACAGACCTGAAAACCGTTTTGCCGATGCTGTTAAAGGACTTTATCTCTACGGTACTAAGATAATATATCCCGAAGAGATCGTTCTCGTTGATCTTAAGCCTGCTGTATGACAGTAAAAGAGTTAATCACATCAGCACTTCTGATTACAGGCAGATTTGCCGCAGACGATGAATACCCCGCCGAGCTTGAACGCGGTCACGCGGCTCTCAAAACCTGGGTTCATTCGGTAAAATGGCTTTACGATCTGTACGCATCTTCGAACTCTATTACCACGACAGAACTCGGAGAGCTCGGTCTTGAAGACGAGTTTCCGTACGACACGTCGTTTGCAAGTATGGGTTCTATGTTCATATGTACCGCGCTTTGTCCCGACGTAATCAGATACAAGGAAATATACGAGGATATGTCACAGCAGGTGCGAATACTCTGCGCATCCGACATAGCTACTACCGTAAGCAGGTATCCGTAATTTTATCAACATACAAAATGCACCGGCGAATACCCTTCGTCGGTGCATTTTTCATTTTTGGTTATCAGTCGATTTCTATGAGATCGTACTCGCGTGTGCCGTAACCGAGATCTGCCGCGGCTTCGATCGTATGAACACCGTTTCTCGAGTTGATTCTCTCAAGAAGATGATCTCTGCCCGGATCCGTCGATGCACTAACAAGGTCAAGGCAAGCCTGATCTATTGCTATCGGGTCTGTCGAAACGAGTATTCCTATATCCTTTATGCACGGATCCTCCGCAACTGCACAGCAGTCACAGTCAACCGACATATTTTTCATTACGTTTACGTAAATGATATTGCCGTTAAAATATTCGATTACCGATGCTGCCGCATCTGCCATAGATTCAAGAAAACGTGTATGATCCGAGGTCCAGATATTTTCTGTCTGACCCGAGCCGTGTATATAAGCCTTACCGTAGGAGGATGCTACACCTATCGAAAGCTGTTTGATTGCTCCGCCGTAACCGCCCATCGGATGTCCCTTGAAGTGCGAAAGAACGAGCATAGAGTCGTAATTTTCTATATCTTTACCTACGTAGTTCTTCTTTATTACCTTTCCGTTCGGGATATCGAGAACCTTATCCGGACCTTCCGCATCGAGAAGATCTACCGTAAAATATTTGCTCCATCCGTGATCTGCCATAAGCTTACGGTGGCGTTCTGTTGTATTTCTTGCTCCGTCATATGCCGTATTACACTCTACGACGGTTCCGCCTACGTGATCTATAACAGGCTTCCAGAATTCCGGCTTAAGAAAGTTCTGATTTCCCTTTTCGCCCGAATGAAGCTTGATCGCTATATTTCCGTTTAATTTCTTATCCACCATTTTGTAGAGCTCGAGGACCTTTTCCGGTGTTATCGTTCTTGAAAAATATACGGTTGCCTTTTCCATAATATTATTTCTCCTAAATCAATTATTTTTATTTTTTGCAATCAGTCTGCTTTGTTTTTCTGTATTATTCTGTCAACTATCCAGTTATCTCTGTAATACGAGCAAGGATGGAATTTATCGTTTATACGTTCCATTTCTTCTTTCATTTTAGCTTTCAGATCTTCGGCTATATCATTATATTTGCTGTCCGAGATAAGATTATTCATCTGCAAAGGATCTTTTTCATTATCGAAAAGAAGCTCTGCTCCGTCCTTACGGTAAACTGCATACGTATATTTTCCGTTTCTGAAAGCACGCCATTCAAATCCGTCGTTATAGATTGCGGTAGGTCCTGTACCCATCATAAGCGCACCGTCGGGTCTGAAAGCATTTTCCTTTCCGAAGATCGCATCGGAAAGATCTCTTCCTTCAACCTCATCGGGAATCGGCAGATCCATCATTTTCAGAAGAGTCGGCATAATATCGACAGTATTAAGGCAGAGATTATTTTCTCCTGTCGGGATCTTCTTTCCCCATTTCATAAGAAACGGCACTCTTACAGCTTCTTCGTAGAAGATGTTTTTCGCAGCTCTTCCGTGTGCGCCGAAAAGCTCCCCGTGATCCGAAGTGAAGATAAATATCGTATCGTCTTCTATTCCGAGGCGTTTTATCGCATCAAGCACTCTTCCTACGTTATAGTCAACGTTTGCCGTCATTGAATAGTAAACGTGAAGCCACGATTTTGTTTTTTCTCTCTGCTCCGGAGTAAGCTTCGACCATCCGTCACCGTACGGATCGTTTTCCGCTTCATAATTTTCGGGGAAATCGAAGTCATCGTCCGTATAAAGATCATAATATTCCTGCGGAACGTTTTCCTTTGTCCACGGCGGATGCGGTGTTCCTATCGACAAAAAGAGCGCAAAGGGTTTATCTCCCGCCGAAAGCTTCTCAAGCTGTTCTATTGCCATATCTGTCTGACAGTCGGGTTCAAATCCGTCGTAATGTATCTTTTCTGGGCTGTCGAGATGGTAATAGGAATTTTCGCCGTAATTTACGTGGTGGAAATTATATCCCGCGAAAAATCCGTCAAAGCCAAGGCGATCGGGTCCCTTCGGAATATACGAATTTTTCGAATCAAAATGGTTTCCGAATTCGTTTGCATACATATGCCATTTTCCGATATACGCACTCTCGTATCCCGCGTCGTTCATAACGTGCGCTATCGTTCTGTGATTCGGGGAAATTCTTATTTCGTTTATAACCATTCCCGTACTCGTTGTGTATTTACCCGTGAAAAGAGATGCGCGGTAAGGTGCGCAAACAGGATGTCCCGAAACCGCCTCGACAAGATTGCACGACTCTGCGGCAAGGGCGTCGATATTTGGAGTTTTCGCTTTTTTGTCGCCGTAATATCCGACAGACTGAATTCTGAGCTGATCTGCGAACATATAGACAAGATTGGGGTGCTTTTTCATTTTCGTATCCTCCTGAAATATTCTATATTCATATATTTAAAATTTACTGTTTTTTACCGAAAAGCTCATTTGCGAGCAATTTTATTTTCGGATAACATTCATACAAGAATTCACGGTACGCACAGTAGGAGTCCTCACCGAAATACAGGCTTCTGAAGCGTCTGCAGCCACCTCCGCATATTCCTCGCGCTCTGCATTCTTTACATCTTTCATCAATGCCGTCGCGCACAAGAAATGATTTCATTTGCTCGCTGCCGAGTATTTCTTCAAAGGTCATATCCTTTATATTTCCGCAAAGATATCTGTCAAGCACGTAGAAATCGCAAGGATAAACTCCGCCGTCCGCTTCCACAACGTACTGTGCCTGACAAAATCCCTTCATTCCGCACATTTCGGGTTGACCGCCCGCCGCCATTCTGACAAGATTATCAAACTGTCTTATGCTTATATAATGCTTATTTCTGAATTCTCTTTCCCACACGTTGTAAAGCTCTGTCATAAAGAGGGCAAAAAGCTTCGGAGTGAGCGCATATTCGCTTTCCGTACCGTCAAGCGGTGCAAGGCACGGAATCGGCTGAACGTAATCGAAACCGCGTTTTTTCCAAAAATTAAAGAGCGAGGTTGCGTGTCTTGCCGACTGCGCGGTTATTACCGCAAGGATATTGAAATCGACCTTATATTTTTTCATCAGCTTTGAAGCGCGGGCAACATCATCAAAGCTGCCCTCTCCGTCCGCGGCTTTACGGCAAAGATTATGCAGACTTCTATCCCCATCGAGAGAAAGTCCGACGAGGTAAGAATATTTTGCGAAATATTCGCACCATTTGTCGTCTATAAGTATACCGTTTGTCTGTATGCTGTACGAAATTTTCACATTTTGAGGCTTCGTATTATCTGCATACTGCGAAAAATCCTCAAAAAAATCAAGTCCCGCGAGAGTCGGCTCGCCGCCCTGAAAGGAAAAGCTGACGTTACCCGACGGACACGCCTCATACACCCTGTCAATAAGCGTATGTGCGGTAGAAGCATCCATAATTCCGTACGATTTTACTTCACGCATATCGCTGACGTCTGCATAAAAGCAGTATTTACATCTCATATTGCAGAGCGATGACGACGGTTTTATGAGCACCGAAAAATTATTCACGTTACTTTCCCCTTTCGCAAATTAAACAGGTAGCTGATTAATTTTTATTTTAACACATTTTCCACCCGGTGTCAAGTGCCTGCCTGCCAAAGATGGGGATAAAAAATCCCCGCGCGGTGGCGCGGGGTGTGGTGAGATATACTCAATTCTCTTTTTTTACTATTTTTCCGTCGAACACTTCATAGTCGCAAATAATAACATCGTCTTCGTGAATATTTATCACATTAAGATTCCCGATTTCACCGATATCATCACGGCTTATTTCAGCGTAAACAACAGAAGTTACAATATCATCTACTGTCATAAAACCGCGGCTTATCGTTATAACAGGGCAAAGCTTCCCTCCTTTTTCAACTATGCCAGAAAGCTCAATAAAATCGGTCATAGAATCATGATAAAACTGAGCTATAACAAGTGCTTTTGTGACAAAGAAGTCGCTTGTGTACTTGTCATTGAAATTGTGTAAATTTTTAGGGTTAAGTGCCAAAAGTTCATCGACAGACTTTACTATAAGAGTAGGTGTTTCTGAAGGCAATCTGAAACTACGCTGCAAAAAACCCTCGCCCGAAAAAACAATAGACTCATAAACCTTCTCATCTTTTTGATTTTCTTGGCCTTTGTCTTCGTTAATCTCACCTTTCTCGTTATTTCCTGATGCAAGCGAATTCGCAGGAATTTCACTAACACATCCAATCATAGAAAATGTTAATGTTATTAATGTGAGCAGTAGAATCAGTGATATCAGTTTTTTCATACATTACCTCCGTGTTTTGTCATATGTGTATTAAGCGAATTGTTAATATTTTTATTCATAACTTAAGTTTAATTAATTTTATAATTTTTCGACAGAATCATAC
>SVSP01000050.1 GCA_015064255.1 Oscillospiraceae bacterium | reverse complement strand
GAGTCTGAGGAAAGGGGAAAAACTTCGGCGTTTGAGATGGTTTTCCCCTTTCCTCGATTTAGTTAATTACCTTGTCTAAACTCCGGAAGCAGTAATCTTTAAGAATTACTGCTTTTTTATATTTAGTGAGTTTTATCGGTTTTAGCAACCTCTGCTCTTGTCTGAGATGACTTTTTCTGCATATCTTCTATCGTACGTTCTTTTATACGTGCGGCGCCCTTATAATCACGGTATTTTGTAATGAATGTTCCGTTTGCCTTACGTTCTTCCATACGTACCTTAGCGCACTCGATCTCTTCCGCATACTGAGGCAGCCACTCGGCTTCTTCAATGAGGTATTCGTCTACCATCTGGTCTATTTCTGCGGTAGTACATACAGCTCCGGTAAGCGGGTCCATCATCATAGCCTGAATAAGAAGCTGTCTGTCAGCGCTTACGGCCGCTTCAACCGAAAGTCTTTGTACCCATACAGACTGCGAGCAAACTGCCGCACATCCGAGAGGGAGATCTCCTACCTTGGGAGTGTGTATTCCCGTGCGGTCTACGTAACCGGGTACTTCAACAACACATTCGTCGGGAAGGTTTGTGATAATACCGTAGTTCATAACGTTAAAATGTCCGCGGTATATTCTTCCTGTTTCAAGAGATTCGATTATATACGATCCGTGCTCCTCGGAACGCTTTTCGGGAACGTATTTTCTTGCGGGCTCTGCAAGCCAGTTCGGGAAGTCGGTCTCAAACCAGTTTCTGCCTTCGCGGCAAACGCGCAGATATCCGCCCGTTTCGCCGTTAGACCATCCGAATTCGTGGTCAAGCCAATTAATTATATCGTCAGGATTCTTTCTGTACCACGCAACGTATTCGGAAAGATGTCCGTTGGATTCGGTAGAATAATATCCGAATCTGCGGAGCATATCTATACGCACCTTTTCCTGTCTCTTGAGCGTGGGATGATTTTCAAATGCTTCAAGAAGCTTGGAAGTAAGATCTTCACCCTCGTGATCGACCTTGACGTACCAAGTCTGATGATTGATACCCGCACATATGATATCAACATCCTTTTTATCGTATCCGAAAGCATCTGCTATCTGATGATGTCCGTGCTGTACGCCGTGGCAAAGACCGATAGTCTTGACTCCGCCGTATTTGTTTGCCGCCCAAGTCATCATAGCGTTCGGGTTACTGTAGTTAAGCATAATACATCCGGGACGTGCCACCTCTCTTATATCCTTACAGAATCCGAGGATAGCGTCTACGCCTCTCTGACCGTACATAATTCCGCCCGCCGCAAGAGTATCGCCCACGCACTGGTCAACTCCGTAACGAAGAGCAACCTCAATATCTTTTTCAAACGCTTCAAGCATACCTATTCTTACCATATTTATGACATAAGAAGCATCCTTAAAAGCCTCTCTTCTGTCAAGCGTACATTGGATCTGGATATCAAGTCCGTTCTCCTTGATATCACGCTGACAAAGCTGATACACCATATCCAAATTATGCGGATTGATATCGGTAAACGCAATCTCGACATCGTGGAATTCGGGTACGGTAAGCAGGTCAGACAAAAGCTGTCTTGTAAAACCTACACTTCCTGCGCCTATAAACGCAATTTTAAAGCTCATAACAAAACCTCCTGATATTTTAATAGTTTAATGCTGCAACCAAATTCGGTACAACATATCTTTACGGTAATATGATATCACAACCATCATACACAAATCAAGAACTATTTTAAGTAAAATACGACATTTATTAATCTTTAATAATATTTTAATCCGAAAAAATCCAAGTTACAGGAAAATTTTTCTTTTAACTTGACATTTATTAATCTATGCGGTATAATATTAAGAGTATTTTACAGGTTACTTTCCACATAAAAATAATCCTATAAAGGAAAAAACGATTATGATTGCAAAATATGAGAAAAGAACTCTGTCAGAAACCGTACACGTTTCCGTGCACAAATATCAAAATCTTCATAATCTTCCGCATTGGCATATGGAACACGAGCTTGTGTTCGTTGAAAGCGGTACTCTTGAGCTTATGAGGGACAATGAACTGTTCCTGCTTAGTGACGGAGTATGTGCATTCATAAGAAGTGAGGAGATACATTATTTAAAATCTATCACTCCGAGTATAGTTAAGGTAATAAAGATAGATGCAAAATACGTAAAGCATATAGTCGGTGACAGCAGTCTTGAAAATCTCTTATCGGGTGACAAATACAACCTAAAAAATACTGTTAACGAAATATACAAAGAGCTTAAACATCCGCAAAAATTCAGCAATCTGATAGCTGACAGTATGGTAATACGTCTTATTGCCGATATTTTCAGAAATGAAAATACCTGTCAGAAAAATTTGGAAAACACCAAGAGCAGTTCAAAATACAAGGAGCTTCTCGAAATCATATCAAATAATTATTCTGATATCACGTTTGAAGATGCGGCACGGTTTATGTGCTTCAGCAAGCCTTATTTTTCAAAATATTTTTACAAGCTTTCCGGAGTCACTTTTACGCAGTACATAAACACTTTGAAAATTTCGGCCGCAGTACGTCTTATTTCCGAAGGCGAGCTTACGATAACCGAAATATCCGAAAAATGCGGGTTTAATACTATACGCAATTTTAACCGTGTATTTAAAGAATATACGGGATATACTCCAAAAGCTCTGCCTAACAACTACACCTTTACCTACAGTTTAAAAGATAGTTTTGACAGCGGATTTGACCCCACGCTTACGTCCTCACAAATAATTGAGTAAAATAAAAATATATAATCATAAAAGAAAGGTAAAAAGTAAAAATGTCTGAAATTCTTGAAATAGTAATGATCTTAAGTTTTGGTGCCTCTTGGCCTATGAACGTAATGAAATCCTACAAGGCACGAACAACAAAAGGGAAGAGTCTCGGTTTTCTTCTGCTGATATTCGGCGGCTACATCGCAGGAATAGCTTCCAAGCTTGTAAATACCGCGTATATGGACAGCTTTGCAGAAAAATGGTACGTTCTCTTTTTCTATTGTCTTAACCTTATAATGGTAGGAATAGACCTTCTTCTTTACATAAGAAATAAGAAGCTTGACAATGAAAAAGAAGCCAAGTAAAACACTTTTAACGAGAGATCATCGACTTGTTGCCGATGGTCTTTTTGTTTTGTTAATGGTAATAAAAACAGATGTTCATATATATACTGTTGTGGGTGATGATTTTGAAAAACATACGAATAGGCGTACTTTTACTGCTTCTTTTTATTTTACTTGCTACCGCACTTCCAATAGTAGGCGCAAAATTATATTCAAATTTTCAAAGCGAAGAGTCTGATAACGTTACTCTGTATCGGCATTCTTCGGGAGAAACACTTACAATGTCTGAGGATGATTACATTCTCGGAATATCGCTTGCACAAATAGATAAAATGTATTCGCTTGAAACTTTAAAAGCCGTTGCAGTTGCTATGAGAAGCGTTTCTCTTTATCTGAAAGAATGCTGTAGGGAGCTTTGTCATACAGATGCAGATTACTGTGACTGCGAAAACAATATGCCGTTCACAAATAAGGAGTATTTTACCGAACTTTACGGAAACGATATTGTAAACGCAATGGAAAATGCAATTTATGCAACATCGGGTGAATTTTTACAATACCAAAACAGTTACGCTTTATCCCTCGTACATAAGTCTTCATATATAACCACTCAAAGCTCGTTTGATGCTTTTGGGTATGAATATCCGTATCTTGAAGCGGTAATTACGCCCGAAAAAGCCGAAACTTCAGAAATTTTGGTTATCGAAAGCGAATTTATACGTAAATTGAGTACACATTTGAAAGATACGTCTTCAAACGGCGCAACGGCATCTCCTACGGTAAAGATCGGCCGCAGCGGCCGTGCAGAAACCGTTAACGTATTTTCAACGGATATTCCCGCCGAGAATTTCGTTGAAATATTCGAAATAAAATCAATGATATTTGATATAGAGGAAATACTCGGAGGCTATCTCATTCGCTCTTACGGAAACGGTCACGGCGTGGGAATGAGTCTTGCGGGTGCAGAGAAAATGTCTTATGACGGACTTGACTACCGCAAAATCTTGCTATATTATTACAGAGGCTGCAAAATCGTCGCATCAAACAAAAAGAATTAACGCAAGGCAGAAAAAATTTTCGATTTTTCTTGACTTTTGATTTATATGTGATATAATTATCCTCGAAGAGTAAGAATTTGTTCGTTAAGTGTCCCCCGAACAGGGAGTTGTCGGGAGAACGAAAAGCCGTAACTTTCAAGCGGTTTCGGTTTGCGGTTCAGATTCTGCATCCCGCTTCAAGTTGCACAGAGTTTCCGTACCATATCGGCAAACAAGAAGATTGTATTTTATCTCCTTTACTGTACAAACAAAGCGGTAAAGGAGGTTTTTTTATGAAAAATTCAAAACAAAAAACAAAATCAAATTTACGAAACCGCAGTAACTACGTACGCACGATTGCTATGACGGGTCTGCTTATTGCGCTTAGTGTAACTATCGGTTGGCTATGTAAAACTTATCTTACATTCGGACCTATCCGAGTTACGTTTGAAAATATTCCGGTTATTATTTCGGGTATAATTTACGGTCCGGTCGTAGGCATAGTGGTAGGCGTTTTATCAGACATAGTAAGCTGTCTGACGTCGCCGAATCCCGCGCTGAATCCTATAATTATGCTCGGTGCCGCAACCATAGGAGCTCTCTCGGGCATTATTCCGCGATATATAATTAAAAGCGGTGAAATACTCAAGGTATGGATATCGGTGTTCGCTTCACATATCATAGGAAGTATGATAATAAAATCCATAGGATTACACGTATTTTTTAAATACGGATTTGAATTACTCGTTTGGAGAATACCGCTTTACGTAGGAATCGCCATTTGCGAAAGTATTATAATATATGCTATATTAAAAAACAAAAATATAAAAAAGATGCTTGGAAAACAAATACAGGATAAAGGAAACGCTATATGACATACGAAGAAGCAATAAATTATATACATTCTATCGATTGGAGAGGAAGCCGTCCCGGACTTTCAAGAGTGACCGAACTTCTTGATAAGCTCGGAAATCCGCAGGACGGACTTAAGTTTATCCACGTCGGAGGTACTAACGGAAAAGGTTCTTTCTGCGCTATGATGGCTTCCGTTCTCAAAGAATCGGGACTCAAAACAGGACTTTTCACGTCGCCCTACATAGAATTTTTCAACGAACGTATGATGATAAACGGCGAGCCGATATCTGATGACGAACTTGCGGAGCTTACCTCACAGGTAAGAGAATTCGCTGATTCAATGATAGATCCTCCTACCGAATTCGAGCTTATAACTGCACTTGCGATGCTTTATTTCAAGAAAAATGATTGTGATATTGTAGTTCTTGAAGTAGGACTCGGAGGAAGACTCGATGCGACAAATATAATAAAAGATCCCATACTTTCGGTAGTAACAGGTATTGCACTCGAACATACGGCTATTTTGGGTAATACCGTTAAAGAAATTGCCGCCGAAAAAGCAGGAATAATCAAAAAAGGTCGTCCCGTGCTTCTCGGATGCGCATCTGCAGACAGCGACCAAGCAGACGTAGAAGACGTAGTTGTAAATAAAGCAAACGAATGCGGATCTGCATTCTATAAGACAGACATATCGTATCTTACGCTAAAATCCACAACGATTGACGGAACTGTCATAGATTATAAAGATCACAAAGACATAAAAGTCCCGCTTTTAGGGCTTTATCAGCCTAAAAATGCCGCAAATGTGCTCAGCGCACTTGACATTTTGAGAGAACTCGGATATAATATCGGCAAGCAAGCTATTTCTGACGGAATTGCAAAAACATTATGGAAAGCACGCTTTGAAAGAATATCCGAAAGCCCGCTTATATTCTTTGACGGCTCTCATAACCCTCAAGGAATTACAGAAGCTGTACGAAGTATAAATCAATATTTCGGAGAAAAGAAAGTCATAATAGTTACAGGCGTTATGGCAGATAAAAATTACCTCGAAATGGTAAATATGATATCTTCGGTTGCCTCAGAGGTGTTCACACTTACTCCCGACAATCCGAGAGCGCTTTCCGCCGACAAGCTTGCAGATGTATATAACGCTTCAGGTATAAAAGCTACTGCAAGTTCATCGGTAACGGAAGCTGTTTCAAAGGCATTTAAACGAGCACAAGAAACCGGTGATCCGATATTTGCACTCGGCTCGCTGTATATGTATTCAGAAGTAAAAAATGCGGTAATTACGGCAAAAAACAAGGAGTCGTAATATGTATGACGAATACGATTTCGGTGATTTGAGACGTCTTAATTATAACGAATACGAATATCTCGAAACTCAAATGAGCAAAGTAGGGAAGCGTATGTTCGTTGAACATTATTACGCATTTAAGAGAAAAGATCGCTCGATTTTGGACAAATGTCCGCCAAATATGAAGCCCGAAACCTTCAGAAAACGCGCTCTTGCCGCCTTTACGATTTTTGACTTCAACCTTGAAATGCACGCGCTTTACAAGATATTGTATTCACCGCAACTTCCGCGCGAAATACTTATAACAGCCAAACAAATATACGAATATGAGTCGCTTATGTCCGAATATTTGTCAAAACAAAGTTATTTGGGTTAAAATTCACTGTTTTAATATATTAAAAAGGAGAAGATATTATGTACAACTTTCCGATAGGAATAATTACCGATTCATTCAGGACCACAGCTGCCGAAGCAATAAAAAAGGCTGCAAAATGCGGTGCAAACGGCGTTCAGATGTATGCAACACGCGGTGAACTTGCTCCCGAAACTATGACAGCCGAAAAGCTCAGCGAGATCAGAAATCTGCTTGCCGACAACGGACTTAAGGTATCGGCACTTTGCGGAGATCTTGGACGCGGATTCGGAAACGCAGAGCTCAATCCCGGACTTATCGAAAAATCAAAAAGAATTCTCGAGCTTGCAAAAGAATTCGGAACGAATATCGTAACTACACACATTGGTGTTGTTCCTGAAGATTCGAACCACGAAAGATACAAGATTATGCAGGCAGCTTGCTACGAGCTTGCTGAATTTGCCGATTCGATGGGTTCACATTTCGCTGTTGAAACAGGTCCCGAAACTCCCGAAATTCTCAAAGGATTTTTGGACAGCCTCGGATCTAAAGGCGTCGCTGTAAACTACGATCCCGCAAATATAGTTATGGTAACAAAAGCAGATCCTGTAAAGGGAGTTTACACACTTAAGGATTACATTGTACACACACACGCTAAAGACGGTATAAATATCTATTACAAAAATCCCGAACTCGTTTACCGTGTGATACCGCACATCGTTGAAGATGAAAATCCTGAGCATACAGGTCCGTCGTACCGCGAAGTACCGCTCGGAACAGGAAGCGTAGATTTCAAAAATCTTCTCAAAGCTTACGAAGAGATCGGATACAAAGGATTCCTTACGATCGAACGTGAAGTCGGCGACGATCCCGCAAAAGACATTGTCACCGCAGCAGAATATCTCAGAAATATAATCGCAGAAAACTAAACAGTTCAGAATACCGCAGATTACGCATCTGCGGTATTTTTTTGTTCGGGGGATAGCTGAAGTGCCTTAAGGTGTTATTTTCCCCTTTTTCGCTACCCTCAATTATACTAAATATTCATTTAGTATAATTGCACATATTTCCACAAGCAAGCATTCGTCTGCTTCTCCCCTGTGGATAAGTGCTGTGGAAAACATTTTCGAGGCTTTCGTTTTCCACAGAAGTTTTCCACAGGATTTTTCAGAACATAGTGATCGTTGTGCAAGCGCTGACCACAATATATTGAGTGGACTTTTTCTTTTGTGCTTTTTGATATAATAAAAATCCACTTTCGTAAAAATATTAACCGCAAGCCTTGCAGTCTTATCAAAGCTTGCGGTTCACAATCCGTTTTATTTAGTTAAATCGATTCCGTAAAAATCCTTCATCATTTCTTCGATCTCATATCTGTACGCACCCGACGTAGCTGCACCGTATCTCGTAACAGAAATCGATCCTGCGCAGTTGGCAAATTTAAGTGCCGTTTCGATATCCATTTTTTCACCGAGTGCTACCGCAAGTCCGCCGTTAAAGGCATCACCTGCGCCCGTAGTGTCAACAGCCTTAAGAAGCTTCGTTCCGACGAAAAAGCTTTCTTTTCCGTTTGAGTAGTACACTCCCCTTTTACCGAGTGTAATAATTACGTTCTTTATACCGCGTTTTATAAGCTCCTTCGCGGCTTTTTCCGTATCCTCGTCAGTTTCTATCTTTACACCCGAATAAAATTCAGCTTCGGTTTCGTTAGGTGTAAAGTAATCTATCTCTTTCATTATATCTTCAGGAATTTCTTTATACGGCGCAGGATTAAGTATTACAGTCTTTCCGTATTTTTTTGCAAGACGTATTCCTTCGTATATAGGCTCAAACGTAGTTTCAAGCTGCGTAAGGAAAATATCACAGGACTCAAATTCATTTTCCGCCGCGGTGACATCCTCTTTTGAAAGCTCGTTATTTGCGCCAGGAATAACCACTATCTTATTCTGACCGTTTTCTGCGCTCACTTCGATAATAGCACTTCCCGTAGATACCGTATCACTGACAGATATATACTTTTTTGACATTCCTTCCCTGTCGTAATGACCGTTTACAACGCCGCTTAAAACATCCTTGCCGATCTTAGCTACCATACAAACATCTCCGCCGGCACGCGCGGCAGCAGTTGCCTGATTACTTCCCTTTCCTCCGGGACCGAATTTTATATCGTCTCCGAATATAGTTTCGCCATCTCTTGCAAAACGAGCAGAATAAGCTGTTATATCAACATTAACGCTTCCGACTACGATAATTTTCATAATATTTACCTCCGATTTGGCTTAACATTTACACGCTAAAATTATACCAAATATATCCAAAAACATCAATATACACATTAAACAAATATAGATATCTTTTTTGATTAATAACACACAACTGTATTCATAAAAATGACCGAACATCTTCCTGTTCGGTCATTTTTCATACAAATTAAAGTATTTATTTATTTTTATTACAACCCGAGCACGAATTGCAGTTTCCACCGCAAGCGGAAGAATTATTCTTTGTACTGCAAGAGCAACTATCGGGGCATCCTATACATTTTTTTCCGCTTTTTTTAGCTTTAATTATATATGCCGTCGCTCCTCCCACAATTAGGATGATAACGGCAATTGCAATAATATCGCCGAGTCCCATTTTTGATACCTCACATTAGAGAATTATTTAACGTTTGCATTTGCTTTTGCACCGTTAAGCGCATATTCAGACTTAAGCTCTTTATTCTTTTTGACGATAAGAGCAGTAAAGATAGCTACGATCACAGCTACGATAGCCCAACCGAGGATAGGCATCCAAACCTCGCCGAATGAGCCGCCGGTAAAGAGAGTTCCGAAGAAGAATACAAGGAATCCAACGGTATAACCAACCGCAAACTGAAGTCCGATACCTGCCCCAAGCCACTTTTTACTCTTGATTTCAGAGTTCATCGCTCCTATAGCCGCGAAGCAAGGCGGTGTGAAGAGGTTGAACATAAGGAACGCAAGACCTGCAACGACCGAGATTCCGCCCATATTGGCAGCTGTAATGTTACCTACAGCTTCAAGGTCTTCGTTGATCAGCTGCTCGAACATAAATACGGTTGCAAGTGTAGAGACTACGCATTCTTTTGCGATGAAGCCTGTAACAGCCGCTGCTGCAAGCTGCCAGAGAGCAACACCAACGATAGGAGCGATAACATAAGCGATAGGAGTTGCGACAGTCGCAAGGATAG
>SVSP01000049.1 GCA_015064255.1 Oscillospiraceae bacterium | reverse complement strand
GAACACGTAAAATACATTTACGAAAACCCTATACGTTGGTACTACGACGAATTATACACAGAAGAATAGTGGTATGGTCATTGCCCGATGTGCCTTTGTAATACAAGGGCGAAACTTGCGATAAATGCAAAGGAGAATTTTTAATGATTGAATACGAAATATGCCAAATGATGACAGAAGATGAAATGGATGAAAAAGGATATGTACATTGGAAGTCTTGGCATGAAACATATACCGGACTTATGTCGGATGATTACCTAAAAAACATCACATTAGAAAAATGTATAAAGATGGCTCATAAATGGCCCCAAAATACTTTTCTGCTTAAAGTTGATAATAAAACTATCGGTTTTTCATGCATAGGAAAAAGCGACGATATAGAAAATGCAAACGAGGTTATTGCAATATACCTACTGAAAGAATACCACGGTCAAAAATTAGGCTATTCGTTATTGAATGAAACAATCTCAAAGTTTGCCGATAACGACAAAATAGTGCTATGGGTATTAAATGGCAATGATAAAGCTATACACTTTTATAAGAGATTTGGATTCGATTTCAATGGAAATCAAAAAGTTCTTCCCTTTGGGGTGGAATTGCAAATGGAAATGAAAAAATAAAAAGCAGATGATTTCATCTGCTTTTTATTATCCTTATGAGAAGGAGCCTTTAGCGGCTTTTTTATAGTTACACAAAATATAAATCTATCGTACGGGAATCAGAACCAAGCGCGTGCGCCGAAGGAAAGTGTTACCGTACGTACACCCACGCGCACGCTATGACAAATCTTCGATTTGCGGGGTTCGATACCATTTAGAAATATAAAACAAAAAAGCATCTGCTGTTGCAGATGCTTTTCTGTTTATGACCCGTACGGGAATCGAACCCATGTTACTGCCGTGAAAGGGCGGTGTCTTAACCTCTTGACCAACGGGCCGAAACTGTCGGTGAAACCGACACTTAAAAGATGCTGTGCATCTAAGTAGCGGAGATTGGACTTGAACCCATGACCTACCGGGTATGAACCGGTTGCTCTAGCCAACTGAGCTACTCCGCCATTCTTTAGCGGGGGTTCTCGCCCGACCGCTTGGATATTCTATCACAATATAATCGATTTGTCAATACCTTTTTTGAAAAAAATTCGAAAAATATCGATTTTTTTTGATGATTGTGAAAAGTGCTGTAAAATGATTTTAAGCTGTGCTTCTATTTGCGCGAAATTACGGTTTCGTATATCAGAAATGTCATCATCAGTAGCAGGGAAAGGTTGAATTCCGCGAAAATCACAGTATAAACTGTGAATATCCAAAGAAATATAAGCACGGTAAGAGATATGCATCGGCAAATTTTTTTCGATAACTGTGGGGAAAAGAAAGAGAGCAGGGTAGATCTTAACGCACAGTATCCGTCAAGCGGCTCGGCAGGGATAAGATTCAGCACGGCAAGCACTAAACTCGCAGAAGCAAAGCTTCCGAGAGTGTCGGTAAAAAAGCATATTGCAAACGAAAAAATATTTGCAAGCGGTCCTGCAAGACTTATCATAGCATCGGAAAAATACGAGGTTTTTGTGTCAGCACGCTTTATCACGGCACCGAAAGGCCTTATCGTTATTTCTGAGATATTTCCCCTGCATAAATATATAGCGGCGATATGCGAAATTTCGTGAAAGATAACCGCGGTAAGAATAGCCGATATGTATTTTAATCCATATATAACACAAAATGCTGCGATGCAAATGGGTGTGGATAATGAGATTTTTATTTTGGGTAGTCTGCTCACGTTTTGCTCCTTTTATACGGTAATGTTACAGCATATTCGGAAAAGAGCAGATAAAGAAGCGAAAAATAAAAGAACTCTTGAAAATCAAGAGTTCTTTATATCGGCAGTATGTAACCGGATTATTCAGCGTCTTCGGGAATAGCTGTGGGGTTGTCGGAAGAATATACGAGGCTGTCAGCGTCGTCGTTTTCTTCTTCAGCAGCTTCTTCTGCTACTTCTGCAGCGGGCTCGAGAAGAGCACGGATGGAGAGGCTTACTTTCTGCTTTTCGTCGTCGATAGCGATGATCTTTACGTCAACGTTCTGACCGACTGTAAGAACTTCGGAGGGATTTCCGATGCGCTTGTCAGCGATCTGAGAAATGTGGATAAGACCGTCAACTTCGGGAATGATTTCAGCGAAAGCACCGAAAGGTGTGATGCCTACAACGGTAACGTTAGCGGTGTCACCGACAGCGTACTGTGCGTTGAAGAGTGTCCAAGGATTTGTTTCGTCTGTCTTGCAGCCGAGAGAAATGCGCTTCTTTTCAGCGTCGAAGGACTTAACGAATACGTTAATAGTATCGCCAACCTTAACAACTTCGGAAGGATCCTTAACTCTGGACCAAGAGAGCTCGGAAACGTGAACCATACCGTCAACTCCGCCGAGGTCAACGAATACGCCGTAAGAAGTCATAGACTTAACAGTACCTGTGAACTTCTTGCCTTCTTCCATTTCAGCCCAGAACTTTTCAAGCATAGCCTTGCGTTCGCGGCGAAGGATAGCGCGGATAGAACCAACAGCGCGGTTCTTCTGTTCGTTTACTTCGATGATGGTAAACTTCTGTGTTGTTCCGATGAGAGTGTTAAGATCTTCGGAAGCGGGAACACCGGTCTGAGAAGCGGGAATGAATACCTTGGATGTACCAACGGTTGCGATAATGCCGCCCTTGATAACTTCGGTAATCTTGCCTTCAACAACTGCGCCTTCTTCGGAAGCAGCCTTGATCTTCTTCCAATCGGCAATGCGATCGATGCGGCGTCTGGAAAGACCTACAACACCTTCAACGTCGCTTACTCTTACGACGAAAGCTTCGATTTCGTCGCCTACTTTGTACAGGGAATGTATGTCGGTGTTAGCATCTGTTCTGATCTCGTCAACCGACAGAATTCCGGTTCCCTTGCAGGAAAGGTCTACATGAATTTCAGTATTAGAAATAGATGTAATAACACCTGTTACTATGTCTCCTGTATTTAAAGTCTTGAGGGAATCCTCAAGCATAGAAGCAAAACTTTCATTTGCCTGCTCGTTTGTGTTAACAAATTCGCTCATTGTTTTTATTACCTCCTCTATTATAAAGCCGGGTGTCGATGCACCGGCTGTAATAGCAACTTTATTTACCCCGGAAAGGGGAATGTTACCGATGTCGGATGCACTTTCAATAAGGTGAGAATTTCCGCATACCGTCCTTGCAAGTGCGAGTAAGCTCATTGAATTCGAGCTGTTTGGATCCCCGATAACAAGTACCAAATCGGAGTCTTTTGCAAGACACAAAATGTCATTTTGCCTATTTTCAGTAACACCACATATTGTATCAAAAAAAAATGCATTTGTACAGATAGTTTTTAAATTTTTCTTACATTTCTCCCATTCGTACAATTTTTTTGTTGTTTGAGCCACCATTATGGTCGTTTTATTGTTGAAATTGCACAAATAGAGATCATCGGCGGAAGAAATCACTCTGACGTTTCCGCTTGCTCTGCCCACAATACCGCGAACTTCGGGGTGATTCTCATCTCCGTAAACGATAAGCTGTGAATCTGCCGTGGTGTTTTCGATAACTATTTTATGTATCTTTTTTACGAAAGGGCAGGTCAGATCGCAGACCTTAAAATAAGGATTTGCATATGCATATCGTGTCAGTTCTTCCTCGACGGACAGCTCAATTCCGTGCGCGCGTATTACGACGGTGCAGGGCGAGCTTTCGGTAGCTGACAGGGCGGTTTGCTCAATGTCTGCTCTCGAAATAACGGTAAGTCCTTTGTCGGTCAGCGATTTCATTGCGTGCTTGTTGTGAATGATGTCGCCAAGGGAAAATATCCGTGCACCCGAACTCTTGTCAAGCAGACTGTTTACCATATCAACGGCACGCTTCACGCCAAAACAGAAGCCTGCGTATTTAGATACTTTTACTTCCATAAGAGTTTCCTTGAATTTTATTCTATCATATCGGTGATCTTTTCAAAGACCATATGTGCCGCACGGTCATATTCTGTGTGATTTCCTTCTGTGAAGCCGAAATCTTCGAAGGTCATAGGCTTTCCTACGCGGACATACGTGCGTTTGAAAAATCCTATCTTCCAACCCTTTGTCTGAATACAAACGGGGAGAACAGTCGTGTGCGAGCGGTAAACTATCTGTCCGATACCGTTTTTGATCTCGGTTTCGCGGGGATCTTCCTTTGCGTGACGTGTGCCCTGAGGGAAAAGACCGACCATCTCTCCATCGCCGACAAGAGCTATCGTATGTCGTGTCGCAAGTGCGGCAGAAGCGGGGGATTTTCTGTCAACTGGGAAAGCACCCATAGCCTTTACAAAATGTCTGAGAAGAGGAACGTGGAAAAGCTCCTTCTTTGCGAAAAATCTCACCTGTCTGTTGAGAACTGCACCGATTATAGCAACGTCCCAAAGCGAGAGATGGTTTGCGCAAACGACAACACCGCCTTCGGTCGGCTCATTTTCAAGACCTTCGGCTTTTACGCGGAAAACGAACTTTACGAGTGATGAGCAGGTTATGGACATAAAATTATAAAACTTATTCATAGTATAAAATCCTTCCGAAGTGTGTTTGTCAGATGTTTATGCGCCCCTTGATTATTTCAAGAGCGCGCTTGAATGTCTGATCGGGTGTAAACTGCGAATTGTCGAGGAAGATAGCATCTTCGGCGGGAATAAGCGGAGCTACCGCACGTGAAGAATCGTTGGCATCGCGCTTTTCAAGATCTGCAAGGACTTCTTCGTAGGTTGTAGTAATACCCTTGGCAATAAGCTCTTCGCAGCGGCGGAGTGCACGCGTTTCGTTGTTGGAAACAAGGAAAATTTTCACGTCGGCATCGGGCATAATAACCGTTCCGATGTCGCGCCCGTCCATAATTACGTTGTTTGATTTTATTATATCACGCTGAATTCCGAGAAGAAAAGCTCTTACTGCGGGAATTGCCGAAACGGCGGAGGCGTACATGGAAATTTCGGGAAGTCTGATGTCACCGGATACGTCCTCGTCCCCGAGAAATGTCTTCTGTTCGCCGTCAATATACTTTATGCTGACAGAAATCTTTGGAAGAACAGCTTCAACTGCAGGAGCGTCCTTGGGGTCGATTTTTGATCTGTAAACGAAAAGACCGATAGAACGGTAGAGAGCACCCGTGTCAACGTAAACAAAGCCGAGAGCGCCTGATAAACGCTTTGCAAGGGTTGATTTTCCCGAGCCGGACGGCCCGTCAATAGCAATTTTAAACATCTGTAAAATTTCCTTTTCAATTTGAAATTATTGTAACTTAAGGGGCGCTGCCCCTTAAGAATCCCTGCGAGCTTTTGAAAAAGCTCGACCAAAACTTTTCCGAAAAGGAGTTAGTTCATCCTTTTTCAGTAAAGTTTTTGGGAATCCAAACCCATTTTTTCAAAAAGGGGTTTGGCAGGTTCCAAGGACAGCGTCCTTGGTGGGTTTTAGGGCAAAGCCCTAAGAAGAAGCCGAGAGACCGGCGAGATAGCCGGTGGACCAAGCAATCTGGAGATTGAAGCCGCCGGTGTAGGCATCGACATCGATTATTTCTCCGGCGAAATAGAGACCGGGAATGAGCTTTGACTCCATTGTTTTGGGATTTATTTCGCGAATGTCGATACCGCCGGAGGTTATGATAGCCTCTGCGATGGGGCGGGGCGATTTGACGGTAAGCTCAAACGATTTGAGAAGAGAAAGGAGCTTTGCGCGCTCGACCTTGGTTATAGAATTCACCTTGCGTTCGGGGAGAATGCCAGAGCGCGTAACAAAAACGGAGATCATTTTCGCGGGTAAAAGGGCAGAGAGCGAATTTATAAAATTCTTGTTCTTTTCCTTTTCGAAATCGGAAATAAGCCGCTTGTCAAGAGTCTTTTCGTCAAGCGCAGGCTTTAAATCAATAAAAATTTTGTATTTTTCGGGCTTTATGTCGCGCAGATGTGCGGACATTGAGAGTATAACGGGACCGCTGACTCCGAAATGCGTGAAAAGCATCTCGCCGAAATCCTCGTAAAGAGTTTTTCCGCTTGAAACCTCGACGGCGCGTACGGAAATATTTTTAAGAGCAAGTCCCTGCATATCGCGGCAGAAACGCTCGCAAATTTCAAGAGGAACAAGAGAAGGCTTTGCGGGAATTACGTTTATTCCGAGCTTTTCGGCAAATGCGTAGCCGTCGCCGTCAGATCCGGTCAGCGGATATGACAGACCGCCAGTTGCGACAATAACACGGTCGAAAGATAATACGTCGGGACGGGAAGCAACCTTTATGCCCGAAATTTCCACGCCTGAATCGCTGTTTTTTACAAGTATGTCTGTAACACGGTCGAAGATAACCCGTACACCGCAGGAGCGCATTTCGCGTCTGAGAGCCTCGACAATGTCGGAAGCTTTGTCCGATACGGGAAATACTCGGTTTCCGCGCTCGGTCTTAAGCGGCACGCCCGCATCCTCAAAGAAATTCATAACCTTTTCGGGAGGAAATGCGGCAAGCGCGGCATACATAAATCGAGGATTGGTCGGGATGTTTTCTATAATTTCGTTTACGGAGCAGTTGTTTGTGAGATTGCATCTTCCTTTGCCCGTGATACGCAGCTTTGTGCCGGTGAATTTCATTTTTTCAAATAATGTTACCGAAGCACCCGATTTTGCCGAAACAATGGCAGCCATCATACCTGCGGCACCACCGCCGATAACAGCGACTCGTATCAAAATATCCCACCTCCCTTTAAAAATAGCATACTGTATCATTATATTTCATTTTTTTAAACTTGTCAAGTTTTTTGTGTTAATTATAAAGAAAAAGCCGCCAAAAGGCGGCTTTTGTGTTAAATTAAAGTTTACTCTTTCGGAATAAGAGCCTTTATTTTGTCAAGCATTTCGATAACGCTCTCATTGGTTGCGCCGTATTCGGAAACAAGCGCGCTCAAAAATTCGGATTGTGCGGATGTGTAGTCGTCTGCACTTAACTCGTTATTCCATAAAATACTAACTATATAGTCATTTATAGTTATAGTAAATTCAGATAAAGATTTATTATCATAATAGAGAAGATTATATTCTCCGATTTCTACCCAAGTATAACCCGTTGTCGCTTTATAATCCTTAAGCTCGCTTATACTCTTGATCGGCGTTTCGTTTAACGCGCCGCTTTTTATCATTTCTTCTACGGTATAATCGTACTTTTCTTTGGTAGGAGAAGTTTTGAACGAAAACGAAAGTCCGAAAAAAATATCATCGTTTTTTTCAATATAGTTTACGTAATAATAGTTATGAAACAATACCGATATTTGCTTTATTTCGGAATCGGGAAGTATAGAACTGAAATCCACATATACTCCGTCATCAATGGGACAGTGTTTCGACTGATTTTCTTTATTGCTTATATAATTTTTAAAATCGTCAAGATTTGAAAAATACTCCGAATAATCCGGGTCTTCGCCGGATGGTTTCGAGTCTTCTTTTTCTTCTTCATTTTTTTCATCATCATTGATGTCAATATCTTCGTTAGGAATGTCTTTTATTGACTTACATCCAACAATAAAAGATATCAACACAAACAGCATCAATACTAAGATGTATTTTTTCATATGTTGACTCCTTTCAGTTAATAAGGTGTAGAGTAAATTAAAGTTTAATCTTTCGGAATAAGAGCCTTTATTTTGTCGAGCATAGCGATAACGCTGTCGTCGGTAGCGCCGAGAGATGGAAGGAATGAACTTATAAATTCTTCCTGTGCAGGCGAAGTTACAGGCAACGTAGTCTCAAACAGAAACGCGTATTTACCAATAATAAACGTAATTCTGCTATATTCAAGGTCTTCAACTTTGTACGGACAAATTAATATATGATTTCCATTCCAATTGTAAATAAAAAATCCGGTATCATCGGGAACATCATTCAAATTGTCATATATTTCATAGACAGGATTTTCCGAACTGTGTATGCTTTTTTGGCTGTCATACAGATATTGCGCGTCTTCGCCGTAAAAGCAGGTTAGATACATACTACCATAGCTACGACTTGTTCCGTCATAAGAAAGAGTATTATCAATTTGGATACATTCACTATCGGGAATAATTGAATCAAACTTAATATAAAATTTTGGATCAAAATATCTTTCTGCTGACGGATCGTTTGCACCACTGTAAATATAATCTTCGAAACTTTGAATATCATAACGATTTAGCCAAGGTCCAATGTGTATTTCTTCGCGATTGTGTTCATTGTTATCGACATCCGTTTTCGACTCGTCATCCGTTTTCGGCTCATCAACCGTTGTTTCGCACGCAATTGAACTGAACACGAGCAAAATCAACACTAAAGATAGAATATGCTTTTTCATAACTATAACCTCCTAATACGAAAGGTAATATTATCCTCCATCTCCATTATACATATTTTACAGCATTTGTCAACACATTTGAGCAAAGTTGCGCCTATCTTTTTGTTGATTGTGCGCATAAACATTCTTCGCTTTGTAACTCCGCGAATACAAACACAAAATACCGCGTATAATAAATGAGCATTATTTTACCAAAAGGAGAGAACGCCGTGAAATTACCCGAGGCGGGATATAAGAGAGATTTTGTTATTTTCGGATATTTTGTGATAATACTTACCTTGACTGCGCTTGTAGGTGCGGTGGTTGTAAAACTGCTGCTTCCGTTTGTCGCCGCGTGGCTGATAGCTCTTCTTTTGCGTCCGGTTGTGGCAAGAACGGTCGAAAAAACAGGCTGGTCGAAGAAGGGCGCGGGAATATTCGTCTTTTTTCTTATAATAATCCTTGCAAGCTCGATCGTTTTTCTTCTGTTCAGAAGAGTTTATACAGAGCTTCGCGCACTCAATATCTACATCGGTGAAAACTATGAGGATATCGCCGCAAAGGTTGCCGATCTTATAAAAAATATCACCGAAAAATTCAGAATAGACGGCTCTCCCGACAGCACGTATATATACAATATGCTCGTCGATACCGTGCGCTCTTCGCTTGCCGATCTTACCGCAAAGATAACCGATACCGTAGGCGAGATATTGGGAGCGCTCCCGTACTTCTTTTTCACGCTCATTATTTTTCTGATGGCGGCATACTATTTCTGCTCGGATTTTGACAGGATAAATAAAGCTGTGATATCCGGACTGCCGAAAAGAGTGGTACCGAGCTGGAAAGGCGTTCAGAAAAAAGTGCTTGCGGCGGCTCTGAAATACGTAAAAGCATACGTTATTCTCTTTCTCATCACCTTTGTTGCACTTATGATAGCGTTTATAATAGTCGGTGAAAAATACGCGACACTCCTTGCCGCCGTGATCGCGCTGCTTGATATTTTGCCCGTAATAGGAGTCGGCACCGTGCTGATACCGTGGGTAATAGTGCTTTTTGCGCTCGGACAGGTAAAAAAAGCGATAGTTTTGACTGTCGTATGCGCTGTCGTTATGATAGGACGGCAGATACTTGAGCCGCATATCGTGGGAACACAGCTCGGTGTGCATCCTCTTCTCACGCTCGTGTCTGTTTTTGCGGGATATAAGCTTTTCGGACTGCTCGGATTTATAATAGGACCGATTGCGGTCGTGGTTATCAAGAATCTCTTGGAGCTTGTGATAAATAACAAAAACACAGCTTGATTTTTGTGCACTCATACAAAAATCGGGGGGGTAGAAAAAAGTGTTGACAAAATGAGTAAAATATGCTACATTATAGGTGTAAAAGATATAAAAGTATCTAAAAGGAGATCGTGATATGAAAAATATCAAATATAACGGTCTTCGGAAAGTTCCCCCATGTGTTTCTTGGAGGCAAAAACTTAAAATTACCAAGAAAAGCGCATGAGCCGAAGACCTTGACGACAGACGGCTTGTGCGCGTTTGTGTTTACCGAGAATTTTATTTGTAGGGGTCGACGCCCTCGGCGACCCG
>SVSP01000012.1 GCA_015064255.1 Oscillospiraceae bacterium | reverse complement strand
TCTTCTCACCCATGGCGGTGATCTTGTCAAAATGCAAATATTTCAGCACAAAATCCGTTAATTTGTGGTGTGGCTCCCGATCTTGAAGAACATCGGTAATACCCGGCATAACGTTATCCAAGAGATTGCCCAGCGAGATTTTTGCCTTTACAAGCATAGACGTAAGCTGAAAATACTGCCGTGAGAGCAGTCGCAGCTCGCGGTATACCTCATCCATCGGCTTGGCGCGTTGCAGATCCTGCCAATAGGTAAGACCGAAAGCTGCGATTTTGGTCGCATCAATCTTATCCGTCTTTGCTTTGCGAATGTCCTGTGAACAGAACTTTTTCATACGCAGAGCGTTGACCACACAGACAAAAATATCTGCTTCAAGCAGCTGCGCTACCACGGGTAAATGGTAGTGCCCGGTAGCTTCAAGTACTACGCGAACCTCCTCGTCATACGAGCGAATATCCCGTATAAGCTTTCCGACTTCTTCGGCGGTGTGTTCAATGTCGTAAGGTACTTTCAGCACCTCTCCGCCCGGCTTCAAAAAGCACACGGTGCTTTTTCCTTTTGCGATGTCGATACCAACGCAGATCATAAAAAATCCTCCTGTTTGTTGTTTCTGCAATGTAACCGTTTCAGCTTATTACGATTCATTTTGGCTCGTGACGCGGACGCGATTTTTGCAGGGGGCTCGCCCCCTGCAAAATCGGAACAACCTGCTTAATCGAATCTTTATAACAAGAGAACGGATGACGCTTTGTTTAACGAACGCGAAGCTCAAAGAAAAGCTCGTCAGTCCATTGCTCTCTTATTATAACAAAAATAAGCATAGCTGACTACACCAATTTGCTCAGTATAGGGCTACGCTTATATTGTACCAAAGATATGAGTGCCTATGCAAGTAGGCGTAGGCACTCATACATAACCAATATCTTTAAGTACGGGAAACGGGCGACGGAATGCCCGATATTACGTTGCTGCCTCATATAGCGTCCTTTTATGACACTACAGTTGACTTTTTACTTGGCTGTGATTCCATTCGCAAGCAAGAAGATATGGCTGTGTTCAAAGAAAAGGCGCAAGTGTTAATAAATCAGGGGAAAAGAAGAGAAAGACTTGAATTGTGCCGCGCTTATCAGAAAAAATATCCCAACGACGAAAGTGTTATGTTTGAACTGATGCACGACTTGTTTTCTCTTGACAGTATCGGAAACGGTGATGAGATCATCTCGATTGCAAATAGACTTTTAAACAGCAATAACACCGAATACCATTTTGGTGCGGTGCAGATGCTTGCCTTTACTCATTCAAAGCTTGAAAATTATGATGTTGCCGTGAAATATGCGAGAAGCATACCCGCCAACAGGGATATACTTCGTTCGGTTTTGAAGGGCGAAGAGCTGGTCGAACATTGTAAATGGTATTTTTGGAGAGTTTGCGACGATATGTATGCGACTGAAAACCGCTTGACACAATGCGCCGAAGCGAGTTATACTGCAGAAGACCGCCACAAAATCAGAAAAGCTATATATGACATTTTCAACGTTATCTTTTCAGATGGAGATTTTGGTTTTTGGGAAGAAAGACTCGCGCGCATATGCCGTGATATGGCGAGAAGCTCTGCCGAAAGCGGAAAAAATGATCGTGCTATCTCAGAACTTGAAGAAATGTGTAAGCATTTGGAAAAATTCAAAGATTTCAAAAGTATTGATCATACCTCAACGCTTGTTAAAGGATTGCATTATGATATATCACAATCCGGAAAGCGCAGCGAAGAAAGCCTTGCAAAGGTTATTTTGTGCGATTTGAATGAAAATTCAAGATTTAAATGCTTGGAGAACGATGATCGTTTTGCTTCAATAAAATCAAAACTTGAAGCTCTTGTATAAAAAATTTTCCCGCCAATAAAGGCGGGAAAATTTTTATCAGTAGAAGTAGAATGATTTTGGGAGAGTGTAAATCAAAGACTCAATCCTTCTTCAAAATCTTAACAATAGGACTTGCTATAATACCAAGATCTCTGAGATGATATTCATAGCTGAATGCGTCGCCGCCGGTCGAATACATTCCGGGACCTGTCCAGCGAAGGTCTGTTTCCGCGTTGTGGAGAGCCGCGAAGCAGTTGAATCTGTTTCCGTAGAGGGTAAGCTCAAGAGTATGCGTGCCCTTTGAAATACCGTCAGCTTTTACGTTGTAAGGCGCGAAAACTATGTTTCCTATGTCTTTTCCGTCAAGCTTTGCGGAAATAAGAGCACCGCGATAGAAGTTAGCGTGAACTTCGATTGCGCAGTCGTCCTCGGGAATTTCGATCGGGCAGGAATATACGATGTTTCCGCCGTAGAAGGGAAGTCCCTGCGGAACGAGAGATCCGAATCCGACCTTTTCGGTGGGTGCAATAAGAGTTTTTTCACAGCCTTCAAGACGTACGTTGAATTCTCCGAGTATGAAGCAGTTTTCAATATAGGTTCTCGGTGCGAGAGGCATAGTAAGCGTTATAGTGTGGCGTCCGGGAGTGATTTCGGGGAGAGCAACGGTCTTTATAGCTTCGTCAGTGAAATATCCGTCAACTGCATTCGAAATTTCTTTTCCGTCGTAGAGGATAGTACTTACTTCGGGATCTTCGCTTGCGAATTTTGCTCCGTCTACGGTAATTTCGGAATCAAATGTGAATCTGAGTGTCACGGTGTGAGTCGGAATTTCGGGCTCAAGTGTCCAAGGCTGCTTGCCCGATTTGGGAGGAATTGAAGCCATTTTTCTTACGATGTTGTCAAGCTTGCGGATCTCTTCAAGAGGCATAAAGTCGCTCTTGTCGTCATAAGTGAATTCTGCCATATCGAGAACGAGTACGTTGGGCTCTTCGCGCTTTAATCTACCTTGGTCTTGTAGTTTATGCTTGCTATTTGACGGTAAGCGGTCTGTGCAACTGCAAGAGATTTGATCTTAGATCTTTCAAGACGGATCAGGAAGGAATCGTGGAGATATGCGTCAAACTCGATATAGGTGTAACCCTTTTCGGCACGGTAGGAAATATCCTTTATCTCTCCGCTGATCGTGTCGTAAAGCTTAGGCGAATATTCCCCCTTGATCTTTATGAAAAGATGCTTCGGACGAACAACGTCAGCGAGCTTGTAATGCTTTGCATTTGCTATAAAGAGCCACTTATAAGCTCCGTCTTTTCTCATCTGATAGATGTAGTTGTCGGTGTATTCGCCGTTTGAGGTGCGTATTTCGAGCTTTCTGTCGCCTTCGAGCGCGTTTATAAGAGCAAGTCTTTCAAAAGGAATAACGGTAGATTTTTCATAGAGTTCACGTACGTCATCGCTCTTTTCGGCATCTACGTATTCGGGGCAGGGACCGAGGAAGAGGACCTTACCGCCTGCGGCATTAAAGTCGTAAAGACGTTCAAGCGTTGTGCGGCGGATAGTTCTGAGTGCGGGAACAACGATGGTGTCGTACTTCATCTTTCCGACAGCGATGGGATTTCCCGCTTTCTTGCATGCGTCGGGCAGAAGTGCTTCGCTTACGTAGTCAAAGTCGAGCTGAGCGAAGAGCATCCAGTTTATAAGATTTGTGAAATCGTTCTGTATCTGATTTCTTGCGTCCGACGTGGTACGTCCGGGTCCGCAGTAGAGCCAATAGCTTTCGATGGGATGGATAACGCCGATCGAAACGTCGGGATTGCCTCGTGTAAGTGCGGTATTAAGACGGGCAAAGTGATCCTCAATGTAAGGATACTGCTTGTACCAAGGGGACTGATAGCTGAGAGAAGCGGGATAGTCACGCTTTGCGGTACCCTTCATAGAAACCCAAGAAAGATGGGGAACACGGATGGTAACGCCGAGCGCAGCCTGCCAGTCGCCTTGGAATTTGTGACCTCTGAAGTCGAAATCCCAGTTTGTAACGCCGTAAAGCTCGGAGAGCATAGCTTCCTTTCCGTACTGATGAACGACAGACTGTGTCTGCTTTGCCGTTGTAAGCTCTACCTCGTTGCAAAGCATATCAATTCCGGGAAATCCGAAATGCTTGTATGCACGCATAGCCTCGCCAACCTTGTTTGTCTGTGCGGGAAGATCGTGCTCGCACATCATATGACCTGTGAACTGAATATTGTTGCGTCTGCACCATTTTCCGTATTCTTCGCTGAAAGCAGATGTGAAGCGGTCGCAAATATGATCGTAGAAACGGTATCTGTCAACAGAAATTTCAGAATTCGGAAGATCCCAGATAAGCTCGGGAATGTGGTCGACGATATCCACGCCGTAGCATCTTTTGTAGGTCGCAGGGAAGTCGGGAGTCCAAGGAAATTCGCAGATACTCTTGTCGGTGGGGTTGCCGAGCTTTATTATGCTGCTGTACTGAGGCTCGTCGGTAAAAATTGCGGGAACAGCTTTGTCAAATTCGTCGCCAACCTTTGCCTTGTACGTTTCGTGAGTGAGCTCGACGAACTTTTTGACAGCCTTTTTAGAGAGCGTGTCGAGATAAGTGTAGCCGTTGAACCAATCGCTCGGATTATTTGTTACGCAGAAAACGAACCACTTTGTGCCTACTGCCTTGGCGTTTCTTCTGACCTTTTTGTAGCTTGCGAGATAACCGTTTTCGTCAAGAACGATGTCGTATGCAGCAATAAAATAAGGAACACCCTGTTTCACGGCTTCGCTGATGGGAAGCTCGTTGGAATAATCGATAACGGGAAGAGTTGCTGACGTCTTATGGTTGTATTTTTCGGCAATCTTTATGCGTTCAGCGGGAGCTATAACTATCTTTCTTTCGCGATATACGGGATCTTTTGTTACAAGACCGCCTGCCGCACCGGAGGGCCATCTGTCCTCGTCGTAAAGCCATGCAAGCATATCCTCGCTCTTTGCTTTTTCAACGCAGGCTCTTACAAGTCCCATAAATTCATCGCTGAGATATGCGTTGTCCATACCGTCTCTTGAATGCATATGGAATCCGCCGAATCCCATTTCTTTCAGATATTCGATCTGTTTTTCAAGAATTTCCGGGGTCATTTTGCAGTTCCAAGACCAGAACGGAGTTCCGCGGTATTCTGCTGTCGGTTGTTTGAAAAGTTCATCTGAAAGAACTTTTTCTTGATTCTTTTTGTAAAGCATTTTAATACCTTCCTTTCGCTAACAAAAATACATTTTTATGTTTAGTATCTCATCGGTTTTATCAGTCGTAATATCCCGTGTGGCGTAAAGCCGCATTTTTACCGTCAGACTGAAGCTCTTCGGGAATTATAGTTCTTGCGAAGCACTTTTCCCCCGACTGTGCATAAAGAATGTGTCCGCAAAGCATTACGGAATTTGCGGCAATATCGTTTGGCAACGGGAGAATTATATCCACGATGCCGTAAGACCTCATACACTGCACGCCCATATCGGTCGCGATATACAGACGGTCGTTTGAATCCACGGTCATATCGTAAGCACCGATCGTGCGGCAATCCTTGTCTAAATGAAGAGTTCCGAGCTTGCAGAGGTCTTTGAGCGTACTGTCCGCGCATATCGACATAGCGTAGATATAGCGCCTGTCCCTGTCTGCAATATAGAGCCGCCATTTGTCTGCCGATACGGCAAGTGCGGATATATTTCCGAATCCTTCTGCGGCAACGGTCTTTTCCTTGCTTTCACCGATAAAGTATACTTTATCCCCACACGCTTCGTAAGTGCCTGCGTGGCAGATAACCGATTTGTGAGATTTGAAGTCGGTGCTTTCTGCTGCACACCAAGTAGAATTTTCTCCGATGAGGTCTACAATACGCTTTGATTTTTCTGCAAGTTTTACAGGATTTGTAAGAGCGTCCTTCCAAAGATAGCGCATAAAGCCTATCTGCGACTCGTAATCTCTTATTCTGCAGCAGTGTCCTTCGTTTGGAAAATAACTGTACTCGTAGTCGTAGCCCGCAAAGTTGAGAGATCTTTCAAAGAGAAGACCTACGGGATATGAGCTGCCGAAATAATCGTCGGGCTCGTGCTCACCGAGCGTAAGGCAAATTTTTATGGGACGGGCTTCAAGCTTCTTGACGAGAAAAGGAATATCCTCTCCCATTCCCATAGCGAGAAAGCTCGGACTCGAAATGAAAGCGCGTCGGAAGAAATCGTTTCTGTACCAAGCTCCTGTCCAAGCGGCAATACCTCCCGATGATCCGCCGCTTATCATATGGAGATCGGGCGAGTCGGAGATCTTGATGCCGTGCTTTGCGAGTATTTCGGGAATGAGCTCGTCAACAAGAAAATCGGGAAATTCTCGGTCGGCGACGTCGTATTCCTCTTTTCGCATATTGCGTGCAATACCGCCATCAAGAGTCGGCTCGACGCGTCCGGGAAAAACACCGAGAGCAACGAAGGGCGGCATTTCTCCCTCGTGCGCGAGATACTCAAGCGCAGATACCTGCTCTGTGTTCAGTCCGTCGAACGTGAGGCAGAACGCAGCAGGCTTGCTTTTGTCATAAAGACTCGAAGTATATAATACGTAATTCAAAAGAGAGCCTTTTTTTAGATTTTTTCCTTCATAGACTCCTTCGAAAAATTTTCCGTCGAGCTTAAACATAGACAATATATCCTTTCGGTAAAATAATTATCTTTTAAGGAATTTTATCACAAAAAATATCCTCTGTCAATCATTTGTGCAATATAAAATAAATTTGTAAAAATCAGAATAAAAAAATCGTCGTCACATATACTGTAACATCGGGATCCGGGGAAAAAATATCGGAGGGGACAATGCGAAAGGTATATTCGGACAGAACAGAGGAACGGTGTGAGCAGATAGCTCTTTATATGCTTGAAAATAATGCGACGGTGCGCAAGGCGGCTTCAAGATTCGGTATAAGTAAATCAACGGTACATAAAGACGTTACGGGAAATTTGAAAAAATATAATTACCGACTCTACCTGAAGGTCAAGGAGCTGCTTGACGTAAACAAATCGGAGCGTCACGTCCGCGGCGGCGAAGCAACGAGAAAAAAATATTCGGAAATAAAAATGATAAAAACCAAGCAAACTCTGCCGTGAGGTAGAGTCGCTTGGTTAAAAAGATAGACAAGCTGTATTATAGAAGTTTTTGAAGGTTTTTAGGGGACTTTTTTCAAAAAGTCCCCTAAATGGGGTTTGGGGTAAAGCCCCAATAAATCATTTTCTCACTTAAACATCTTTGTCGAAAGATATCTGTCGCCCGTGTCGGGAAGAAGAACAACTATGTTTTTGCCTTCGTTTTCGGGACGAAGCGCAAGATCTATTGCCGCGCGAAGCGCTGCACCCGAGGATATTCCCACGAGTATTCCTTCGACTTTGCCGATCTCGCGTCCGAGTCTGAATGCGTCGTCGTCCGAAACGGTAATGATTTCATCGTAAACGGTAGTGTCGAGAACAGAGGGAATGAAATTCGCTCCGATTCCCTGAATTCCGTGAGAGTTTGCGATTCCTTTTGAAAGAAGAGGCGATGATTTCGGCTCAACGGCAACGATTTTGACGTTCGGATTTTTTGATTTAAGATAACGTCCTACTCCCGTGATAGTTCCGCCCGTTCCGACGCCCGCGATAAATATATCGACCTTTCCGTCGGTATCTTCCCAAATTTCGGGACCGGTGGTTTCCTCGTGAGCTATTGCGTTTGCGGGGTTGTCAAACTGACCGGGTATAAAGCTGTTTGGCGTTTCCTTGGCAATCTCCTCGGCTTTTGCTATACAGCCCTTCATACCGAGAGAAGCGTCCGTAAGGACAAGCTCGGCACCGTATGCCTTGAGGATAGTTCTGCGTTCCTCGGACATTGAGTCGGGCATAACTATAATAGTACGGTAACCGCGCACGGATGCGACAGAAGCAAGACCGATGCCCGTATTTCCCGACGTTGGTTCGATAATTACTGCACCCTCCGAGATAAGTCCGCGTGCTTCCGCATCGTCAAGCATAGCCTTTGCAACGCGGTCCTTGGCACTTCCTGCGGGATTTAAAAATTCGAGCTTTGCGATAAGATTTGCTTTAAGATCATATTTTTTTTCTATTCTGCTGAGCCGAACGAGAGGAGTTTTCCCTATAAGCTCTTCGGCAGATCTGTATATGTTCAATGCTTTTACCTCCGAAAATAACTTGTTTTATAAAGTATTTACTGCATTTTCAGCAGACAGTTTTTTGAATTTTTTGAGCTTTGAAAAGTAGAGCGCAAAGAAGAGTGCGGTAAGGAAGACTGTTGAAACACCCCACGAGATCGGATATACGAGATATAGCATAGATATTGTTTTATATCTTTCAAATATTGTGTATATCCATACGATTCTGAATCCGCACGCGCAGATAAGAGAGATGACCGTCGGTGAAGTTGAAGCTCCGAGTCCTCGGAGTGCGCCGTTCACAACGTCCATAATTCCGCAAAGGAAGTGAGGAATTCCGATAACCGATATTCGTATTATTCCGGTCATTATTGCGGCACTTGAATCCTTGATATATATTCCGAGAAGAAGCTCGCCGAAGGTGTAGGTTATGAAGGCAAGTATGACTTCGAATACAAATGAATAAATAACGCATACTCCAAGGGATTTCAAAATTCTGTCGTACTTTCCCGCACCTCTGTTCTGTCCGATAAAGGTTATCGCGGCTTGATGGAATGAGTTTGACGCGGTATAAATAAATCCTTCAATACTTGCCGCTGCGGCATTTCCGTTTACAACTATATTCCCGAAGGAGTTTACAGATGACTGAATTACAACGTTTGACAGAGAAAAGAGCGAACCGTAAATTCCGGCAGGGAAGCCTATAACTATTATAGATTTCAGACTCTTTTGGTCAAAAGAAACTTTTTTAAGATTCAGCTTGTGCGGTCCTTCCGCTTTGGTAAGATATATCAGAATCCAAACCATAGCAACGTACTGAGATATTACGGTAGCAAGCGCGACACCTTCTACCGCCATACCGAATGCGTACACGAAAAAGAGGTTGAAGATAACGTTGACAACTCCTGCGCTTGTAAGTATAACGAGGGGAGTTTTTGAGTTTCCTAGGGCTCTCAGTATTGCCGAGCAGAAGTTATACATCATTGATGCGGGCATCGAAAGGAAGTATATCTTCATATAAAGAGTTGAGCCGTCGATATGTATAAGGTCGGTCTGCATAAGAGTGAGGAAATAACGTGCTCCGAAGAAACCGATTATTGAACATACTATTCCGCCGACGATTGCGGTGGCAACCGCGGTATGTACGAGCTTGTTTACGTTTTGGTGATTTCCCGCACCGTATTCACGCGAAACACTTACGCTGACACCGACCGAAAATCCTATAAACATATTGACTATAAGGTTTATTATAGAGTTTGTTGCACCGACCTGACCGACAGCGTCGCTTCCGGCTGCCTGACCGACAATTATTATGTCGGCGGCGTTGAATGCGAGCTGAAGTATTCCGGTTAACATAATCGGAACCGCAAAAGCAAGAATACTTTTGAAGAGATTTCCACTTAGAGGATCTATTTGTCCTTTAATACGGCGTGGACTCTGTAAGGATTGGGTGTGTGAAATTTTTGCCACCTGCTTTCAAAATATAGTGCATTTAACACATAAGAAAGTCTATCACTTATTTTATAAAAAGTCAAGAGTTGATAGATAGAAAATAATTGCAAAAAAATCACATAAATTAAATATAATATTGAAAAATTCAAAATTATGTGTTACAATCATACTGTATCGGTTTCTATGTGTGAAAATAAAAATTCAAGCGGATGCGGAAAGGATTAAAAATGAGTACAAACAAAAGAAAACTTACAAAAATCAATAAAGGTCCGAAGGTTGAAAAGGGAAGAAGCGACCTTCCGTCGATAACCGCACGTGCGGACGATGCTTTCGGCTCGAAAAACTATGCTGAATTTTCGGTAGATAAGAAGAAAGAAGGAAAATATAAATCGCAAAGAACGCTTATGCTCCTTGCATATATTTTCGGTGCAGGCTTGTTTGTGGCTGTTTGTGCGGCAGTTAAATTTTTACTTTGGTTTGTAGCACTTACACCGCTTTTCCTCTGGATGGCTGTTTATTTTACTTGGCCTTTCGTTTCGATTGAGTATAAATATACGGTTGACCACGCGCTCTTTACTGTAAAGACCGTTTACGGAGACAGATATGAAGAGCTGATGTTTGAAGGAAAAATAAAAGACTTTTCTATAATCGCACCGTATAATGATACATATAAAAATCAGGCTGATGAATTTGCTGCAGATGCAGAAAAGGTTGAAGCATATTCTTCAAGCAGCGCGGATGATATTTATTTTGCCTGCCATACGGACGAAAACGGCAAAAAAACTGTTGTATTTTTTGAAATGACATCGCAGGCACTCGGTGCTGTGAAATATTATAACTCTTCGGCAACGGTTGTAAGTGAGGTAAGAAGATAAAGCGTATACATAAATGGGAGTGACTATGAAAAAATTCGAACCGACATTTGAATCTCTCAGGACGTTTGAATGTCCGAAATGGTTTAAGGATGCGAAGTTCGGTATCTGGAGCCATTGGGGACCGCAGAGTGTACCGATGTACGGCGACTGGTACGCAAGGGCGATGTATATAGAGGGAAGCGATGCCTATAAATATCATCTGCGCCATTACGGACACCCTTCGGAATTCGGATACAAGGATCTGTGTGAGCTCTGGAAAGCAGAAAAGTTTGATCCCGATGCGCTTATGGATCTCTACGTTCGTGCGGGTGCAAAATATTTTGTTGCACAGGCTATGCATCACGATAACTTTTTTAACTACGATTCCAAGGTCAATAAGTTCAATTCGGTAAACGTTGGACCGAAAAGAGACATTTGTATGGAATGGAAAAATGCCGCAAGGAAATACGGACTTCCGTTTGGACTTACAGAGCATCTCGCCGCGAGCTTTTCGTGGTTTTCTGTGAATAAGGGTGCAGATAAGAAAGGACCGTACGCGGGAGTTCCGTACGACGGTAACAATCCCGAGTGTCCGTTCTATTATAATAATCGCGAGCACTACGTGGAAAATCTCGTGGATAAGTACGCGGTTGTTCCTTGGTATACACAAAACGAAGATTTTCACCGCTATTGGCTTGATTCTATGAAGGAGCTTATAGACAGATTCGAACCCGATCTTTTGTATAGCGACGGTGCACTTCCGTTCCATGTCTACTACGGAGCAGAACGTACGGACGACTCAAATCCTTACGCGGAGGGACTTGAAGCAGTATCCTATCTGTATAACAAATCTATCGAAAAATACGGTGAAAACCGAGCTGTTTATAATCAAAAAGAACGTGCAAGAGAAATATACAGCGTGGGCATACTCGATATAGAAAAGAGTCAGCTTTCAGATATATCAAGTGACGTATGGCAGACGGATACTTGTATAGGCAACTGGTTTTACGACGTCAGACAGGACTATAAAACTCCGGCGCATATAATAGAAATGCTCGTTGATATTATTTCAAAGAATGGAGTAATGCTTCTCAATATCCTTCAGCGTCCCGACGGAAGTATTGATAGAGAAGCCGTATATATCCTTGAAGAGCTTGAAAAGTGGTTTAAGATATGCGCAGAGGCAGTTTATGAAACAGAACCGTGGAGAGTCGCCGCAGAAGGTGATAGCGCGGTAATAATAAACCGCTTCCAAGAGGATCAAGTTTCGTGGAAAGACAGCGATTTCCGTTTTGTGAAGAAGAATAACTTCGTTTATGCTTACGTTATGGCTGTTCCTGAAAGCAGGGTTGCCGTTATCAAGAGCTTCAACGAAAACGAAACGGTTAAATCTGTAACACTTCTCGGTTACGGAAAGGTTGAATTTTCGCAGGCGTTTGGAGTACTTACCGTTAAATTGCCCACGGAAATGCCTACAAATTATACCAACTGTCTTAAAATAGAGCTTTGATTTTAAGAAAATAAAGAAAAAGGTGGATACACAGTTTTGTGCATCTGCCTTTGCTTTTTTTGCCGGAGTTGATATTTGTTTTTGATTTTCAAAATTTTCCATACATAATAAAACGGATACGTATCATAATAATATCAGAGCGTAAGACAACGCTCAATAAAAGAATCAAAGATTCAAAAATAAGGAGAATTAAAATTATGGCAACTAGTAACAAGAAGCTTGTTCCTGAAGCAAAGGAAGGCCTTGATAAATTTAAGATGGAAGCAGCAGGAGAAGTTGGTGTAAACCTTAAGCAGGGTTATAACGGCGATCTCACAAGCCGTCAGGCAGGCTCTATCGGTGGACAGATGGTTAAGAAAATGGTCGAGAAGTACGAAAACGACCTCAAGAACAACAAGTAAGTAAGCCTTAGAATATATTATTTGCTTATATCGAAACAGTATGCATATACTGTGCGGACAAAAAAGCGGGGAGAAAAAACTTCCTGCTTTTTTTCTTTTGTAAATATTAGTGTTTAAATGAATTTAAATAGATTTTAAGGTGAAAAATTTTATAATATCTTTATAATATCATTGAAAATTCCGAAAAAGTATGATATAATACTTCATAATAGGGATAATATTGTGAAAAGGTATTTTAATGTGAAATGTTGAGATGCCAAGAATAAAATACCTTTTGATATACCCCCACCGTATTAAGGAGAACTTCTATGTCCGATAAAATAAGTATCGAAAAACAAATAATAGAACTCAGACAAAAAATAGAATATCACAGCAGAAAATATTACGTAGAAGATGCTCCCGAAATATCGGATTACGAGTATGACAAAATGTTCTATACACTCGTGCGCCTTGAAGAGGAAAATCCCGAGTTTGCCGACGTTAATTCTCCCACTCGCAGAGTCGGAGGTAAGGCACTTGACAAATTTGAAAAGATTACGCACACTTATCCGCTTAAAAGCCTCTCGGACGTTTTTTCATACGACGAGCTCGGAGATTTTGTGCGTAAGATAAAGACAGATTATCCCGATGTCGAGTTTTCGGTCGAATGTAAGATAGACGGCCTTTCGGTTGCAATTCACTACGAAAACGGCGAGCTTGTTTACGCGGCAACACGCGGCGACGGACTTGTAGGTGAGCTTGTTACCGAAAATATCCGCACGATAGGCTCTGTGCCTCTGAAAATTCCGTATAAAGGAACTCTTGAAGTGCGCGGCGAGGTATATATGCCCAAAAGCAGCTTCGAAAAGGTAAATGCCGAGAGAGAAGAAAACGGAGAAGCACTCTTTGCAAATCCGAGAAATGCGGCGGCGGGATCTCTTCGTCAACTTGATTCAAAAATTGCGGCATCTCGCGGACTTGATATTTTCGTTTTCAATATGCAATACTGCGATAAAAATTTCGACTCACATAACGAAACCTTTGATTTTATGCGCGAAAACGGATTTAAGGTAATACCGTTTGCCAAGGTAGTAAGTGAATTTGAGGAAATCATAGAAACGATAGACGAAATAGGCGAAAAGCGCGGAAATCTTCCGTTTGATATTGACGGAATGGTAATAAAGGTCAATTCTCTCGCTCTTCGCAGAGAGATAGGAGAGGGAAGCGGAACTCCGAAATGGGCGGTAGCGTATAAATTCCCGCCCGAAGAAAAAGAAACACAGCTTCTCGGTATAGATATTCAGGTCGGAAGAACGGGCGTGCTTACACCGATAGCAAATCTCTCACCCGTAAGACTTGCGGGAACGACGGTCAGCCGTGCAACGCTCCATAATCTCGACTTTATAAGAGAACGAGATATAAGAGTCGGATCTACGGTTACGGTGCGTAAGGCGGGAGATATTATCCCCGAAATAGTATCGGCAAAGCATACAGAAGGACTTGCGATATATAATTTCCCAGAAAATTGCCCCGCTTGCGGAGAAAAGGTTTCACGCGGTGATGAAGCGGCGATAAGATGCACAAACTCGGCTTGTCCTGCTCAGCTTCGCAGAAATCTTGTGCATTTTGCTTCAAAGGGCGCTATGGATATAGACGGATTCGGTCCCGCGGTTGCCGACGCGCTTTGCGATAAAGGTCTTGTAAAGAATGTCGCAGATATTTATTATATTAAAGAAGAAGACCTGCTCAGCCTCGAGCGAATGGGCGAAAAGAGCGTTAAGAATCTGCTGACAGCTATTGAAAACTCGAAAACAAGAGGACTTTCAAAGCTTCTTTACGCGCTCGGTATCGGTCAGATAGGCGATAAAACTGCAGATGCTCTCGCACAGAATTATACCGATATTGAAGATTTCTTTACGGTAAACGCAGAAAAGCTCACAGAAATTGACGACGTCGGCGATATAGTTTCAAAATGTGTTTGTGATTTCTTTGCGCATCCGTCAACGAGAGAAACTGTTGACCGCCTTAAAAATGCGGGAGTGGTTACGGCAAGTGCAAAAAAAGAAAAAACGGATAACCGTTTTGAGGGAATAACATTTGTTCTCACGGGTACTCTGCCGACTCTTACACGAAGTGAAGCAGAAGAAATTATAATTTCACACGGCGGCAAGACCTCGTCATCGGTATCGAAGAAAACGGGAATAGTCCTTGCGGGTGCTGAAGCCGGCAGTAAGCTGACAAAGGCAGAGCAGCTCGGAATAAGGATAATCGACGAAGAAGAGTTCAGAAAAATGCTTGAAGACTGAAAAATAATATAAGTAACGGAGAAAAATATGCTTTTTGATAATGTAACTGTAAATTTAAAGGCAGGAGACGGCGGTCACGGTGCTATCTCCTTCAGACGTGAAAAATACGTTTCACATGGCGGACCCGACGGCGGTGACGGCGGTAACGGCGGTAATATAATTTTTAAAATAGACGAAGGACAAAATACGCTTACCTACTACAAGTATAAGCGTAAGTTCAAGGCGGAAAACGGAGGCGACGGCTCAGGCTCGAAGTATCACGGTAAAAACGGAGCAGACCTCGTTCTTCCCGTGCCTCCCGGAACGGTTATAAAGGACGCGGCATCGGGACTTGTAATACAGGATATGTCAGAGTGCGACACGTTTGTGATATGTAAAGGCGGACGCGGCGGATGGGGCAACCGTCATTTCGCGACACCTACAAGACAGATTCCGCGATTTGCAAAGCCCGGACTTTTGGGCGAGGAAAAAGAAATAATCCTTGAACTTAAAATGATCGCAGACGTAGGACTTATAGGATTCCCGAACGTCGGAAAATCGTCTATACTTTCTATGATCTCATCTGCAAGACCGAAGATAGCCGACTATCATTTCACCACGCTTGCGCCTAATATCGGCGTTGTGTCGGTGGGTGACGAGAGAGGCTTCGTTGCCGCAGATATTCCCGGACTTATTGAGGGTGCGGCAGAGGGAATCGGTCTCGGACATTCTTTCCTTCGCCACGTTGACAGATGCAGACTTCTTCTTCACGTTGTTGATATTTCGGGCAGCGAGGGCAGAGATCCTATCGATGATATAATCGCAATAAACGCAGAGCTTGAAAGATACAGCCCAGAGCTTGCAAAGCGTCCGCAGATAATAATTGCAAATAAATATGACCTTCTTCCCGAGGATGCCGATCTTACAGACTTTAATGAGTTCGCAGAAGTGAGAGGAAGCGAGGTTATATACGTTTCGGCGGCTATGAATATGGGCATAAAGGAGCTTGTTGATAAGACCTTTACCGCACTTCAGACACTTCCGCCCGTTAAGATATTCGAGGCAGAATATACAGCACCCGAGCTTTCCGAGGATACTGGAAGCCACGAATTCTCGATACATAGAGAGGACGATCTCTTTATCGTTGAGGGTGATTGGCTGCGCAGAGTTATGAACTCGGTAAATTTCTCGGACAGAGAATCGCTTATGTACTTCCAGAGAGTACTTAAAAACAGCGGTGTCATAAAAGCGCTTGAAGAAGCGGGTGTTTCGGACGGAGATACGGTAAGTATATACGATTTTGAGTTTGACTACGTGAGATAGCTTTCTTTCGGAATCTTTTTGACTTGTTTCTAAATAAAATTTCAAAATTTCGGAGGAAAGAGATTTGCTTACTTTAACACAAAGTGAAAAAAATATGATAGAAAAGCTCGGTGTCGCAGTAGAAAGATACCATAGGCTTGAAGAAATGCTCGGGGATTCCGAGATAATATCAAATCAGACTGAATATACAAAAATAATGCGGGAGTACAAATCTCTTGCGAAAATTGCCGAAAAATACGGACAGTTTATGAAGCTTGACAGCGAGTGTAAAGATCTTCGTGAGCTTCTTGAAATCGAGGAAGACGAAGAAATGCTTGCACTTGCACAGGATGACCTTGACTCAGCTGAGGACACTATGCGCGCTCTCATAGAAGAACTTCGCATACTGATACTTCCGAGAGACCCAAACGATGATAAGAATGTCATCGTTGAAATACGAGGCGGCGCGGGAGGAGAAGAAGCGGCACTTTTTGCAGGCTCGCTTTACAGAATGTACAGTATGTACTGCGCAGGCGCGGGTTATAAGACCGAAATAATCGGCTGCAACGAAACAGAGCTTGGCGGATATAAAGAAATTGACTTTATGATAGAGGGTGACGGCGCGTACTCCAAATTCAAATTTGAAAGCGGCGTTCACAGAGTTCAGAGAGTTCCCGAAACCGAAACACAGGGAAGAATACACACGTCAACGGTAACGGTTGCCGTTCTTCCCGAGGCAGAGGAAATAGAGGTCGTAATAAATCCCGCGGATATAATTATAGAGTCCTGTAAATCAAGCGGTGCGGGCGGACAGCATATTAATAAGACCGAATCGGCGGTAAGACTCACTCATAAGCCGACAGGAATAGTTGTAGAGTGTCAGGAAGAGCGCAGTCAGTTCAAAAACCGCGATAAAGCTATGAAAGTACTTCGCGCAAAGCTGCAGGATATGCAGGAGCGCGAGCAGAATGATAAGATAACGAGCGAACGTAAGAGTCAGGTCGGAACAGGCGACCGAAGCGAGCGTATCCGTACTTATAACTATCCGCAGGGAAGAGTAACAGACCATAGAATAGGACTCACTCTCTACTCACTTGAAAATTTCCTTAATGGAAATATAGGCGAAATGATAGAAGCGCTTATTACCGCAGATACGGCGGAAAAACTAAAGAACAGTGAATTTTAAAAAATGTCAGAAAAACATATAAACACCAAGGTAATAACTTATCCGGATAATAACGGTATGAAGGAAGGCGCAGAGCTTATAAAAAAGGGCGCACTTGTCGCATTTCCGACAGAAACGGTTTACGGACTCGGGGCAAATGCGCTTCTTTCGGACGCGGCTGAAAAGGTTTACAGAGCAAAAGGCAGACCGTCGGATAATCCGCTTATAATTCATCTTGCAGAACCGTCCGACGCGGAAAAGTACTGCCACGTAACGCCCGAATTTTTGCGACTCGCAAAAGCGTTTATGCCCGGACCGCTTACCGTCGTAATGAAGAAAAAAGATATCATTCCGAGCACGGTCACGGGCGGACTTGATACGGTTGCCGTGAGAATTCCGAGCCATATTGCCGCAAGAGAGCTTATATCTCTCGCGGGTGTGCCGATAGCCGCACCTTCGGCAAATCTTTCGGGAAGACCGTCAACGACGTCTGCCGACCACGTTATTTCGGATATGCTCGGAAGAATAGATATGATAATTGACGGCGGTGACTGTGATATCGGTCTTGAATCGACTATAGTGTCTGTATGCGGTAAAAATAAGCTGAAAATGCTTCGTCCCGGTCGGATAACGCTCGAAATGCTTGAAAAAGAAGGCTTTGAGGTCGAGCTTGATAAGGCTGTTACAGAAAAGCTTTCGGAGGGCGAAAAGCCTGCCGCACCTGGAATGAAATACCGTCACTACGCACCGGGCGCACCCGTTTCGCTCGTTTGCGGAAGCGACGAAAAAAGAATTGCTTTTCTTTCGCGCTTTGCGGAGGACAGATCGGTGGCACTTGTCTGTTTTGATGAAGACGAGAAAATAAAGAACTTGCCGAATGCTTACATAATAGGCAGTAAAAACGATCCCGACGGACAGGCACACAGACTTTTTGCACTGCTGAGATCTTTTGACGATAAGGAAGAAATAAAGCAGATATATGCACCGCTTCCCGAAAAAAAAGGGATAGGACTTGCAATATTTAACCGAATGCTCAAGGCGTCGGGCTATACGGTAATAGAAGTATAAAATATAAGTTACATACATAAATACGAAAGGAAATCGCGAACGTGGCGAAGAAAAAGATACAAAAAGAGCATAAAGCGGACGATGTAGTCGCTCCGATAGTAGATCAGCCTATAACAGAAACCGTTGAGAAAAACTATATGCCGTATGTAATGAGTGTCATTATATCGCGCGCAATCCCCGAAATAGACGGATTTAAGCCTGCACACAGAAAAGTGCTTTACACGATGTATAAGCAGGGCCTTTTGACAGGACCGCGAACAAAGAGTGCAAACGTGGTCGGACAGACGATGAAGATACACCCTCACGGTGATGCTTCGATATACGATACTCTCGTAAGACTTACAAGAGGACACGAAGCGCTACTTCACCCGTTTGTTGATTCCAAGGGGAGCTTTGGTAAGCATTACAGCAGCGATATGGCGTATGCGGCACCGAGATATACAGAGGTAAAGCTTGATCCTTTCTGCGCGGAAATATTCAGAGGAATAGATAAAACAGCGGTTGAAATGGTTCCCAATTACGATAATACTATGGTGGAGCCGGTGCTTCTTCCCACGACATTCCCGAATATTCTCGTTTCAGCAAATATGGGTATCGCGGTAGGTATGGCGAGCAGAATTTGCTCGTTTAACCTCGGTGAAGTCTGCGACGGAGCAATACAGGTGCTCAGAAACCCCAATACCGACGTTGATCAGATGCTCGATATAATAAAAGCTCCCGATTTTCAGGGCGGTGCGTCTATAATATACGACAGAAAACAGCTTGCCGATATATATGCAACAGGGCGCGGAAGCTTCACTATGCGTGCAAAATACGTATATGATAAATCGGCTAACTGTATAGATATTATAGAGATACCGTATTCAACTTCGCTCGAGGCGATAATGAAGCGTCTTACCGAAATGGTCAAAAACGGAAGCCTTAAAGAGATTTCCGACTTCAGAGATGAAATAGACCTGAAAGGCTTTAAGCTTACTCTTGACCTTAAGCGCGGAACAGACCCCGATAAGCTTATGAATAAGCTGTATAGACAGACTCCTCTTGAAGATGAATTTTCGTGTAACTTCAACGTGCTTATCGACAGCGCACCCCGTCAGATAGGTGTAATAGAGATACTTAAGGAATGGATACGCTTCCGTATGGACTGCGTGAGAAGAGAACTCAGCTTCGACCTCGGAAAGAAAGAAGAAAGACTTCACCTGCTCGAAGGTTTGCGCGAGATACTTCTCGATATTGATAAGGCAATAAAGATAATTCGTGATACTAAAAACGATAAGGACGTTATCCCGAACCTTATGGCAGGCTTCAGAATTGACGAGGTTCAGGCGGAATTTATCGCGGAAATAAAGCTTCGTCATCTTAACCGCGAATATATCATTTCACGTCTTGATGAAATAAAGCGGCTTACCGAGGAGATAGGAGAGCTTAAATCACTTATCACAAGCGAGGCAAAGCTGAAAAACTATATCGCAAAGCAGCTTAAAGAAATAAAGGCTAAATACGGTAAGGAAAGACGTACGGATCTTATATATGCGGAAGATATTTCGTTTGACGTTGAAGAAGAGGTAGTTGATACAACACCCGTAAGAATCGTGCTTACCAAGGACGGATATTTTAAAAAGATAACTATGCAGTCGCTCAGAGGAAACGATGAGCAAACGCTTAAAGATGGCGACTCTGTAAGAATATCCGAGGATGCGACAAATAGCGACGATATAATATTCTTCACAGATAAAGCACAGTGCTATAAATCCAATGCTTCGGCATTTGATTACTCTAAAGCATCACAGCTTGGTGATTATATCCCGAGTAAGCTTTCAATGGATAAAGACGAAAAAGTCGTATTTATGAAGTGTATAAAGGGTAATGACTACACTAAAGGTAACTTTATGTTCTTCTTTGAAAACGGAAAGGGCGTAAAAATTCCGGTACTCGCATACGAAACGAAGACAAACAGAAAGAAGCTTGTCGGAGCATTTTCGGATGTTTCTCCGATAGTGAAGATAATTTACGAGGAAACACCTACAGAGCTTCTCTTTATATCAAACGCTAAACGCGGAATCGTAATAAGCAGCAATCTCGTTCCCGTGAAGTCTTCAAGATCTTCGCAGGGAGTGATGATATTTACACTCAAGGGCGGACAAAAGCTTATAGATGTGCTTGTAGATTTTTCAGATAAATTCACAAGCTCGAAATCTCTCAAGAAGATAAAAATACCTGCAACGGGAATCGCTATCGATGAATACGATGCGGAAAAACAGCAAATTCAGCTCATTTAACAGATTTTAAAATAACGTAAGGAGGTTTACAGATGTCTAAACAAAACAGACAGCCGAATAAGAAATTACCGCGTGCCCGCGAGCTGGCTATACGCATAGTAGCGGGAATACTTTGCTTTCTTATGGTCTTTTCGGTACTTGTCGTAGCGATAAGTGCGTACGAAAATTCAGCTACCGATTTAAGACTCGGCGAAGAAGTAGATGTCGGTCTATTCTATGCGGACTCTTTGGCAGAAAGCTTTACTGCAAGCACCGAGAAGGGATTTCGACTTGAGATCCCTTCAGGTGACGGCATCCTTACTTTTAATGAAGCAAGCGAAATAAAATCTGTTTCTGTTGTAAGCGGAGCAAATCTTCTTAAAGAAGGCGGAACCTACATAAGCGCGGGAGAAAATACCGACGTTCACGTCGGCGGATACCGCGTAATGGTTTCTTCATATTCAACAAAGGTTGGCGGATCGTCCGATAATGATAACATAATTCTTTTCAGACCGATGGCAACTACTACGATCGCTTTTGATAAGGAAAATATTCAGGGTTATATAAAAAGAATAGCTGCTACCGTTGAAAAACTCGGAAGTCACGCATTTCCCGCATATATCGACGGAAAATATTATATTTCACTCGGTGCTTTTGAAAGTAAAGAAGATGCAGAAGCTTTTGTAGAATCGTTTGGAAAGTCCTACGTGTGTGATTATACTGTAACAGAACCGGATAAAAGCGCCTATTCGGTCATAGATTATCAGACAAATAACGTGATATTCCATTTTTCGGGTATAGAATCTCTTATGGTAACACCTGTAGGTAATGCTAAGTTTTCTGCAAGCAACGGTAAGGATTATTACGGACGTTTGCTGTTTGAAAGAACATCCGAAGACGGATTTGAGATAATAAATACGCTTTGTATGGAAGAATACGTGGCATCACGGCTTTCATCAGAGGTTGATACGTCTTGGAATGTGGAAGCACTTAAGGCTGTTGCTACCGTTATACGTACGAATGCATACGCGGCACTCGGTGATAAATCGGTGCATAGCGAAGAAGGATTTGATTTCTGTACGGATGCTCACTGCGGAGAATATCACGGATGCGGAAGCGTAAACGAAAATGCCGCAGTTGCCGTAAATTCTACGCAGAATACGGTAATAAAAAGTGACGGAGAGCTTATAAATGCAGTGTTCGGAGTAAACTATCCGGGCGCGACGGTATCTCTTTCGGAAGCGTATGGTGATCTCCTTTCTTCCGACGGTAAATATCTTGAAGGAAGACTTACGGCGTGGGAAAACTACGAAAAACGTTACTCGGGCAGATGGCAGACCGAGGTTACGCCGAGCGAGCTTTACGAAATACTTTCACAGAGAGTGGCAGACTGTAAGCTTGAGGGTAATATTTCGGAGATAAATATAACAAAACGCTCGGAAAACGGTATTTACACAACAGAAATAGAATTTATCGACATATTTGAAAACAAACTCACACTTCGCGGCAGCGAGATAATACGAAATCTTCTTGCAGGCGTTGTGAAAAGCTCAAGCTTCGAGGTGGGAAAAGCAGGAAGCGAAGTAAAAGAAACGCAGCTTAAATATAACGCCGAAAACAAAGAAACTGCTTCGTCGGAACAGACAGTAAAGCTTGACGGCGCACACGGAAACTTTGTTTTCGTTGGACGCGGAAGTGGAAGCGGTCTTGGAATGAGCCTTAACGGAGTAAACGATATCGTAAATAACGGTTACTCGTATGAAGACGCCTATATAGACGTGATAAAGCTGTATTACAGCGGCGTCACCGTGGAAAAGCTTGAGGGTTCAGATGAAATATGAAATCAATCTGTTTCATTGATTTTTGAAAAGGATTTTAGCAAAACAAAAAACTCACTACCTTTTGAAAGTAGTGAGTTTTTTCTGTTAAATGTGGGCCCCGCCGTACCGTGGGTCAAGAAATATAACCCTGTCTATCGCCAGGGTGGTGTCCTCTCCGGTGCTTTATGGTGCTCCCAACGTCTTAGACAGACCGTGACGTAAGCAGGGTCTGAATAAGGAGGTCTGCACTCCGGCTCGGAAGTTATTCCGGACTCCAATATCATTTTGTAGGTTTATTTACCTGACATTTCCACGCATAAAGCAGGAAACCCGATAACAGAATATTCGGAAGGATGCCGGAAAATACCTTTATCAGCCCGGCATCTTCCGTTTTTCTTTCCGATATTATTGTACTCAGAAAATCGAGTTTTAAAAGCGGAAATTTATTCCGATTTTGGAAGATAGCGCAAAATTATTCTGCGTCGTAATCAATTTCGGAGAAAAGCATATCGTCGAAAATGTCGGCGATGCGATCGTACTCGTCATCATCCTCGATGGTAACGAGAGAAACTCCGCCGTCGTCCTCTTCTTCAACCTTGAGGATAACGTATTCTTCAGCCTCGGAGCCGTCTTCGTTTACGGGAGCGAGAGCATAGTAGATAGAGCCGTCATCAGCCTGATATGTTTCGATAAGCTCGAATTTGGATTCTGTTCCGTCCTCTTCGTCGGTAAGTGTGAGTATTCCGAATTCTTCTTCGGGGAGTTCGTTTGCATTCTTTATTTCATCGTTCATTGGAATCACGTTCCTTTCTTTATTTTGTACCTCTATTGTACACTATTTTGTGCTTTCTGTCAACGGTTTTTTGCGAAATTTATTAAGCTATTTTATTACATTATTATGAGCATAAATATTGCATTTTATAAAAAAGTATGCTAATATATAACTAAGTAAGAATAAGGAGAATATACAAATGAAATCTTATAAAGATATAGTTTACAAAGAAGTTGACTCGCAGAAGCTGAGTCTTGATATACATATTCCCGAAAGTGAAGAGTTTTCCGTGTTTATATTTTTTCACGGCGGCGGACTTGAAGCGGGAGATAAGAATGCCGCAAATATTTTTGTACCTTATCTTGCGGAAAATTCCGTGGCGACAGTTTCGGCAAACTACCGTATGTACCCGAATGCAAAATATCCCGACTTTTTGATCGATGCCGCAGATGTTGTCAAGTATGTAAAGAATAATATATCAAAATACGGAAAATGCAATAAAATATATCTCGGCGGAAGCTCGGCAGGCGGATATATCAGTATGATGCTTTGCTTTGACGATAAGTATCTCGGTGCACACGGAATAAAACCCACGGATATTGCGGGATATGTTCATAATGCGGGACAGCCTACCGCGCACTACAATGTTTTGAGAGAGCGTAAAACAGATTCAAGACGCGTTATAGTAGATGACAGCGCTCCGCTTTATCATATTTGCGAAAAGGAATATTCGCCGATGCTCTTTGTCGTTTCGGAGTTCGATATGACAAACAGATATGAACAGACTATTCTTACAATGTCAACTCTCAAACATTTCGGACAGGGTGATAAAGTAAGCTATAAATTTATGGAAGGCAAGAAGCACTGCCAGTATGACGGTGAAAGAGATGAAAACGGGATCTCTGTTTTGGGAAAACTTGTTCTTGATTTTATTAAAAATACAGAAAACTGAATAAAAAAATCGGGAAGTATTTGAACTTCCCGATTTTTCTTTCGGCCGAATAAGCCTGCATTTTTGTGTTATTCTTCTGCTGTGTCAAGAATAGGTGATCTTTCTCTGAAGAGAAGAGAAATGCACCAGATTGCTGCTACACCTACGAGCGAATATATGATTCTGCTTCCTACTGTGTTCTGTCCGCCAAAAATCCAAGCTACAAAATCATAGCCGAAAAAACCTATGCTGCCCCAGTTAAGTCCGCCCACGATCGAGAGGAGAAGAGCTATTCTGTCTATAATCATTTTTTCAGACCTTTCTTTTGGTATGGCTCTTTTAACTTTTTGTTTTTCAGTTATTGAGCGCAAAATTATTTTGTGCTGTAAATTTGTTTTTATTCTCGAAAAAATATAGCAAAAAATGTTTAAAAAGTAAAGCACTTACGTGATGCGCGTAAGTGCTTTTGTATAGTTTGGAATTTTTAAGCTGCGGGAGTCTGCGTGTCCTCTGTGACAACGGGAGGAAGGATTTCAACACCGAATGTGATATTGATGCTTCCGGATTCGACCTCAATTGTCATATTGCCGGGCAGTGTTCCGAGGAGTTCTTCCGCGGATTCATCCTTTTGACCTATTTCCGTTTCGTTTTCGGTTATAGCACCCTCGTTGATCTGTATCTTGCGGAAATAAGAGGTTCTGTCATACTTTGTGGACATAATAAGATTACTTGTTCCGAGCGTTGCCGTAATATTTCTGAAATCGGTATTAAGAAGAGAAATATCAGATGCTTCCGATTCAAGCACGAGGTTTTCTGAAATGAAGTTGTTTGCAATAAACTTGGTGTTTTTAGCGGTATATTCGAAATTTGTAGCCGATGCGTTTCCGATAGTGATCTCAGAGCCCGAGCCTGATACGGACATAGATGCAACGTTTACGTTGCTTATTTCCGCATTACTGTCGGTAACTTTCACAGAAATATCGCAGTCCCTGTCGATATCTACGAGTCTGAGGGTCGTTCCGGAGTCAACCGCAACGCTTATCTGTGAGATTTCGGCGTCATTTCCGAGATAAATGTGTATTTCCTGCTGTGCATCGGATGTGTCGTAGGTGAAGAAAGAACGAAGTGTTTTCCAAACACCGCTGAAGGTTACGCCAGTACCGTCGAGATTGATATAATCAAGAAGTGTGATCTGATTTGATACTGTCAGTACTTTTTCGCCGGCAGCAGCGATGTAAGTGTTTTCATAGAAGTTTACAAGGGTAACGGAGGATGCTTCGGCGCCGCCGTGTATCTCGACCTTGCAGTTTGAAATATCTATGTCAACCTTTGAGAAGGTCTGACCTGTGAGAGTGAGCTCTGTAACTACGTTACCGTCTTCGCTGAGCGAGGTGTTACCGTCGATTGCGGCATCGTTCGGAGCAGTAGACCTTGCGTGTGCGCAGAGAAAATATCCTCCGATAATAAGAACGAGAGAAATACAAATACTTATAATAGATGCGGGTTTCAAAGCTTTTCACATCCTTTCCTTACTTTTTCTGCGAGAACTTTTACACCTGTGAAGAGGAGCTTGAACAAGAGGGACGCTCTTGAAAGAATCCAGGGAATGAATCGTACAGCTACGTTGTAGAGCAGTACAGAAGAAAGAATAGTACCGCCGAGTATTATGAACGCAAGTCCGATCTCGTGGATACCTACGTATCTCGGCTCCTGCATTATCTGCGTTGCACCGTAAAGAAGAGCAACAAGTGCTGTAAGGCTTCCTCCGAATACGATAAAAATGATAAGGAAAACGATAGCAAGTATTACTGCGGCAAGAGCAAAATAAAGCGATACGAGCGTTCCGATAGATACGAATGCAAGAAGCACGAGAAGGGGAAGTGCAAGGATCGTAATAATTGTGAAAATTATTGAAGGCGTTCTTGCTTCTGCTTTTTCGGAAAGAGAGGAAAGAAATGTCTTTTTCTCTGTAAGCGCACGGTCACCCTTGGAAACAGGCATTATTTCCATGCTTACAACGTCATCGTTTGCTTTTGTTTTTTTCTTTTCGGCTTTTTCTGCTTTTGGAGCTTCCTTTTTCTTCGGAGTACCGGATTTTTTTGCGGGTTCCTTTGTAGTCTTAGGCTCTTTCGTAACCTTGGGCTCTGATTTTTCGTCATCGGGCTTGGCTTTTTTTTCTGCTTTGGGCTCTTTCTTTACAGGGTCGAGCTTTCTTGTTTCTATTATTACCGTGTCCGAAGAGTCAACCTCAATACGCTTTGAGGTCGGTACGCTTGTCTGTCTTGTACGGGCAAGATATTCTTCAACGGAAGATTTTACAAGCATAGAAACGTTTTCATCTCCCGCGGTTTTCTGAAAGTCTTCGTCGGGCAGTGAACTGAGCTTTTCGGACAGAAGCTTTACTTGCTCTTCTACAAAATCTGCGGTAACCTTTTCTTTGCGCAGAGAATTTTCAAAGGCAGTCAAAAATTCTTGTTTTGTCATTATGTCCTCCTTGGGTAAATATGGATAAATATAGATAAATATGTAAAATGGAGTTAATTTATCAGTTATTTGTCAATTATTTTAAAAAAACTATTGAATATTTTTATAAAAGCGGTTATACTGTCTTTTGTAATTATAACTTGCCGAAAGGATGCATAGAACCTTATGAGAATGAGAAAAAAGAAAAACAGCGAAGCAAGACTTGAAGCGTGTGCCGAGCTGATAATAAATACACCCGAAGAGCTTGAAATTTACCGTGACAGATTTCCCGTTTATCTAGAGATAGGCTGCGGAAAGGGCGGATTCATACGCGATATGGCTAAAAGATATCCTGACAGACTCTTTATTGCCGCAGAGCTTCAGACCTCCGCGATCATAACGGCACTCGAAAACTCCAAAGCCGCTGAGCTTACAAACGTGCGCTTTATGAACGTAAACGCTATGAACCTCGGTGAATTTTTCAAAAAGGGTGACGTTAAAGAAATATACCTTAACTTTTCCGATCCGTGGCCGAAAAAGGGACATACCAAGCGCAGACTTACGTACCGCGGCTTTCTGAGCGTTTATAAAAATATTCTTTCGGATGACGGCGTTATCAGAATGAAGACAGACAACGACGGGCTTTTTGAATTTTCTCTTGAAGAGTTTAAAGAGTGCGGATGGACGCTTGATAAAATTACCTACGATCTTCACTCGGAAGATTTTGCACGCGACAATATTATGACCGAATACGAAAAGAATTTTTCTTCGCAGGGAATAAATATCAAGTCGCTTGAAGCGAGATTCAATCTTTCTTAAAAATACTTACGTATTCTTCGGAAACCTTCTTTTTATGCTTTTTACCGATGAGAATATAGAGCGGGGAGATCAAAGCATATACGAAGATGAATATTATAAGCATAAGATATGCTCTGTAAGTGAAGTCGTATCCCGCAAGCGCGGCGACTGCAACGGTAGAAACGAGTGTGAGAACAAAGTGACAAACTACCTTGAGAGCGAAAGATAATTTCTTGTGCGCGAATATAAGGTCGCACGAAGAGAGAAGCACTGCGAAAAGATATATGATCGCCGAATTTTTAAGCGTTATTGCCTGCTGAGTATCACTTGTGAGATTTGCAAAGCAGAGAATAAGAAAATATACAGCCGTGAAAATAACGGCAGACGGAACAAGTATCTTTCTTGAGAAAAAATTTGTGAATTTGGTCATTGTCGGACCTCTTTGATAAAAAGTTCTTTGTAGAGTCTATTATAGCACAGATTTTTTACTTTTCAAGTGCTGTCATATAAAAATATACACATTGTTAAAATTTGAGCCTTTTTACAGGGTGCGCAGTATCTCTTTTTTGCGGATACTGCGCTTTTTTATGCAAAAAACACTTTTATAAGCTGACAGTCGGACGTATATTCGGGATAAAATAAATTGAACATATAAATTGAATATATAATTAGATATAAAATTTACAATATTTATTGACATATTTTGAAAGTCGGTGTATAATGTATATGAATATGCAAATTTATGCAAAAATACATACATTACATTTGGAAGGCAAATATGACAAGAAGAGAAGCACGTGAAGCACTGTTCACACTTATATATGAAGCTCCGTTTTATAAGGAAACCGAGATAAGCGAAATTTTTGAAAAAGAAGCGGAAGAAAGAGATCTCGGTGACCCGTATATCAGCGAAGGATTTTCGGGTACTTTTGAGCATATCGAAGAAATAGACGAGCTTATTGCGCAGAATCTGGTAGGTTGGAAGCTTGAAAGAATTTCAAAGGTATCTCACGCTATACTCCGCCTCGGATGCTATGAGATGATCTATACCGATATTCCCGTTAAGATAGCAATAAACGAAGCCCTTGAGCTTGCAAAAAAATACGACCACGATCAGGCACCGTCGTTCATAAACGGTATTCTTAACGCGATCGCCGATAAGAACGATCTCAAAAATAAGCCGGAAAACAACTGATATGTATTATCTCGGAATAGATACAAGTAACTATACGACGTCGGCGGCAGTCGTGTCTGATGACGGGACTCTTGTCGCCGACTCACGTTTGCCTGTAAAGGTCGCGTCGGGCGACCGCGGAATACGTCAATCGGACGCTGTTTTTACTCACGTGAAAAATCTTCCAGAGGTTATGGCAGGAATCGGAAACGTGATCTCCTCACTCTCCGCTGTGGGAGTATCGTATGCACCGCGCGACGTAGAGGGTTCTTATATGCCCTGCTTTCTTTCGGGAGTGTCGGCGGCAAAGAGTATTGCTTCGGTTGCCGGTCTGCCGTGTCTTGAATTTTCTCATCAGGCAGGACATATTGCGGCGGCTGTTTGCACCGCGGGAAGAGAAGAGCTGCTGAACGAAAAGTTTATAGCGTTTCACGTATCGGGAGGCACTACCGATCTGCTCCTTGTTGATAATTTGAAAATAACACAGATAGGCGGTACGCTTGACCTTAACGCAGGTCAGGCAATAGACAGAGTGGGAGTTATGCTCGGACTTGAATTTCCCTGCGGAAAAGAGCTTGAGAAAATTTCCGCCCCAATAAACAGCGTGAAGCCTATGTCCTGTGTCAAGGGTATGCAGTGTAACCTGTCGGGACTTGAAAACAGAGCATCGGATATGCTGAAAAAGGGCGAATTACCCGAAAATATCGCGGCGTTTACACTCGGAAGTGTACTTGTTACGCTTGATAAAATGTGCGAAAACGCCATAAAAGAATACGGCAAACTACCCGTCGTATTCGCAGGCGGAGTTACCGCCAATAAATATATAAAGACAGCGCTTGAAGCAAAATATAACGCAATATTTACAGCACCCGACTATTCGAGAGATAATGCGGTCGGAACTGCATATCTTGCGAGAAAAGCCTGCCTTGGGATCTGAGTTATGATAAGTGAAAGAGAATGTCCGATACTTACGGTATCGCAGATAACACAGTATATAAAATCAATGTTTTCGTCTGACGTTCTCGTTCAGAGTATCTCGGTCAGAGGAGAAATATCCAATCTTGTCGAGCGCGGCGGTCATATGTATATGACGCTTAAGGATGACGGTGCAGTGATAAAGGCGGTAATATTCCGTACGTCGCTGTCAAGAATAAAATTCAGACCGGAAAATTCGATGAACGTCGTTGCACACGGACGAATAAACGTTTACGAGCAAAGCGGTCAGTATCAGCTTTATATAGATATGCTCGAGCCGGAAGGAATCGGCGCACTTGCCAAAGCATATGAACAGCTTAAGAAAAAACTTGAAGCCGAAGGACTTTTCGATGCAAAATATAAGAAAAAGCTTCCGCAAATTCCTAAAACAGTCGGTGTTATAACATCTCCCGCGGGGGCGGCTGTAAGAGATATAATAAACATAATGACAAGGCGTTTCCCGTCTGCAAAAATGCTTCTGTATCCGTCGCTCGTGCAGGGTGATGGTGCGGCAAAGCAGCTTGCCGAGGGACTCAGATATTTTAATAGAACAAAGAGCGTTGACGTTATCATTATCGGACGCGGAGGCGGATCAATAGAAGACCTTTGGGCATTTAACGATGAAAACCTTGCAAGAGAGATATTCGCATCGAAAATACCGGTAATATCGGCTGTCGGTCACGAAAGCGATTTTACTATATGCGATTTCGTAGCGGATATGAGAGCCCCTACACCGTCGGCGGCGGCAGAGCTTGCCGTGCCCGACCTGACAGAGCTTTCGGCAAGAATTCTCACACTTGAGTCAAGACTTAAAACTGCACTTTCGGGACGAATAAACAGAGCGCGTAAAGAGCTTGACTCGCTGATGTCAAGGCGCGTGATGCGTTCACCGAGTGTGATTTTAGACGATAAGAATATGCGCCTTGCGAATGCTTCTGAGAAGCTTGATGCAGCTTACGGTAAGATGATATCGGATAAAAAAGCTGAATTTTCGCGTAAAATATCGCAGCTTGAAGCACTCAGCCCTCTTGCGGTTTTGTCGAGAGGCTACTCTATGGCGTTTGATGAAAAGGAAACTCTTGTAAAATCGGTCTCCGACGTTAAATCGGGAGAAAAAATAACACTTCGCGTGTCTGACGGAAGGATAATCGCCGAGGTTTGCGGCGCGGTAAAAGAATAATGGATGAAATAAACAATATAAATGAATATAGCTTCGAAGATATGCTCTCCGAGCTTGAAAAAATAGTTGCACAGCTTGAAAACGGAGAAGCATCGCTTGAAGAGGCTGTTGAATTGTATAAAAAGGGTACTTTACTCGCATCAAAATGTGCAAAACTGCTTGATAACGCCGAAAAGCAGATAAAAATACTTGTAAATAATAAAGACGGTGAACTTACAGAAAAAGATTTTTCGGGTAACGAGATATGAAAGAAAACAATATTAAATCTGTGCTTGCGGACCGCGCGGAAAAAATAGAAAAAAAGCTTGACGAGCTTCTCTCAAAAACTGACGGCGATTTTTCGGTGCTGACTGAAGCATCAAGATACTCTGCTCTCGGCGGAGGAAAGAGAATAAGAGGATTTCTTACAACAGAGTTTGCAAGACTCGGGGGAGAAAGCTCCGAAAAAGTTCTCGTTTATGCATCTGCGGTCGAGATGATACACGCGGCATCACTTATACACGACGATCTGCCCTGTATGGATGACGACGATATAAGACGCGGAAAACCTTCGGCGCATATAGCGTATGGTGAAGCGACAGCGCTTCTTGCGGGGGACGCGCTTATGATATATCCGTACGAGGTGATAGCTTCTCTTGAAGGCGTGTCTGCGGAAGAAAAGCTTGAAGGGGTGAAGATACTTTCAGAGGCTTCGGGAATGTACGGAATGATAGGCGGTCAGCAGATGGATATTTCGGGTAATGTGCGCTCGGAAGAAAAGCTCGTAAAGCTGCAAAGCCTTAAAACAGGACGTATGATACGTGCCGCCTGTCTTCTCGGATGTATCGCTTCGGGTAACTTTAAGGGCAGTAAGCTCTATGAGGCGGCAATAGTGTACGCTGACCGTATTGGTCTTGCTTTTCAGATTATAGACGACCTGCTCGACGTTACGGGTGACCCAAAGCTCCTCGGAAAGAATATCGGTATGGATGAAAAGAACGATACCGTTACCTTTGCAAAGCTTTTTCCGTATGAAGAAGCGTTTGATAAAGCGGCACAATATACCGCACAGGCGTGTGCCGCGGTGTCCGAGTTTGAATCCTCGGAGATACTTATAGAACTTGCAAAAAATCTTCTTATGAGAAACAGTTGATATATTATGAGAATAGATAAATACCTTTTTGAAAACGGATACGCTCAGAGCCGCCAGAAGGCAAGAGAAATAATAGAGGCGGGAATGGTGTATATTGATAAAAAACAGATAACAAAACCGTCGTATGATTTTGACCCCGAGCAGAAAACTCCCGTCGTTACGGGAAAGCCTTACGTGTACGTGAGCCGCGGCGGAGTCAAGCTCGAAAAGGCTCTTGAATATTTCAAAATTGACGTTAAAGACCTTACCGCCGCCGATATAGGCTCTTCTACGGGCGGATTTACCGATTGCCTTCTCAGAAGCGGTGCAAAAAAGGTCTTCGCGATAGATAGCGGTACCGATCAGCTTCACGAATCGCTTCGCAGTGATGACAGAGTAGTCGTTATGGAGAATTTTAATGCAAGAGCGCTGAGCGCAGGTGCGCTTGGCGGAAAAGTCGATATAGCGGTCTGCGATCTGTCGTTTATTTCACAGAAATATGTTTATGATCCGGTGAATAAGATACTTAAAGAGGACGGACTTTTTGTAAGTCTTATAAAGCCGCAGTTTGAGGCGGGAAGAGAATATCTTTCAAAAAACGGAATAGTGAAAGACAAAAAAATACATAAAAAAGTAATAGAATCGCTTGTAAACGAAGCAGTAAAATGCAATCTCTACTGCGAGGGCGTTATAACCTCACCGATACAGGGCGGAGACGGAAATACCGAATACCTTGCACTTTTCAAATTCAGTAAGGCGGAGGACGTTAAGCTGTCAGGCTTTAAAATGCCCGAAGGACTTTGACGTTAATTTACATTAATAAACTACAATAAATTACGGAGGCTGCAAAATGAAATACAACTTCAGAAAGATAGCGGTGCTTCCGAATCTTTCAAAGGACAAAGGACTTTTGCGTACGCGCGAACTGATCTCATATCTTGAAAAAGATTATGAGGTGATTCTTAATAAAGAATTTTCATCACTTGCCGAAAAATGCCGTGCAAAAACAGTAAGCGAAGATGATTTATATTCCGAATCGGATCTTATTATCGTTCTCGGCGGGGACGGCTCAATACTCCGTGCGGCAGGAAAAGCATCAAGAGCATCGGTGCCGATAATAGGAATAAATCTCGGACGTCTCGGATATATAGCGGAGATAGAAACCTCGGATATATCAAATATAAACAAAATACTTTCGAGTGAGCTTTGGACCGAAGAGCGTACTATGATAGAAGCAGAGGTAATACGCGACGGTGAAACGGTGATATCGCAGATCCTCGGACTTAACGACGCGGCTATCGTTCGTGCAACCGGACTCGGCGTGATAGAAACAGAGCTTTTCTGTAACGGACAGCCGGTATATAAATACAGAGGCGACGGACTTATCGCCGCAACTGCAACGGGATCAAGCGCATATTCGATGTCAGCGGGAGGACCGGTAATGGACACCTCGCTTGACTGTATTTCGGTAACGCCGATATGTGCACATTCGCTGAGATGCCGCCCGATCGTTTTTTCGGGAGAATCCGTGTTTGAAATAGTAAGCCGTGCAACACCCGATCACGCAAAACTGTCTGTTGACGGCTCGGAAACCTTTGACCTTAAAGACAATGATGTTGTCAGAATAAAAAAATCAAGATATGTTACACGACTGATAAGAACGGGCGAAAGTAATTTCTGCAACGTGCTTTACCGCAAAATGTCGGATATATGAAACTTCGGAGGGAATTGATATGAAAAACGACAGACAGCTGAAGATAATTGAAATCATAGGTAAATATGATGTGGAAACTCAGGAAGCACTGCTTGAAAAGCTCAAAGAAGAAGGCTATGACGTTACGCAGGCAACTGTATCAAGAGATATTAAAGAGCTTGATATAATAAAAATGTCAACAAAAAATGCAGGATATAAATATTCGGTAAAGAAAGGCGAAGACGAAAGACCGAGTGCAAAGTATGCTAATATTTTACGCGAGGCTACACAATCGGTCGTTTCCGCGGGAAATCTTGTTATAATAAGAACCTATTCGGGTATGGCAAACGCTTCGGCAGCGGCTATTGACCTTATGTGGCACTATGCTATTCTCGGAAGTATAGCAGGTGACGATACTATATTTGTTGCTACCTCGGACGAAGACTCTGCAAAGGCTCTTACCAAAAGAATAGATGACGTTCTTCTGCACCGAAACGACTGATGAAAACTGATATAAAAATTAAGGGAGTCGGAAAGTATGCTTACATCTATGCATATAGAAAATATAGCGGTAATAAAAAGTCTTGACGTTGATTTTCCGAAAGGCTTTTCGGCACTTACGGGCGAAACGGGCGCGGGAAAATCCATACTCATAGATTCGCTTAATATGCTTCTCGGCGCGAAGACCGAAAGGGATCTTGTAAGAACGGGCGAAAATATCGCTTCGGTTTCTGCAATTTTTTCGGATATTTCCTCGGAAACTGTCGAAAAGCTCTCTGCACTCGGAATAGAGCTTGACGAAGAAGAGTGCGTTTTTATACAGAGAAGTGTAAGTGCGGACGGAAAATCGAAATCGAAAATAAACGGGTGTACCTATCCGCTTTCGGTTTTAAGAGAGGTTGGAAATCTGCTCGTAAATATTCACGGTCAGCTTGATAATCGTGATATTTTTGATGAAAAAACGTATATAGATCTCGTGGACTCTTACGCCGATCTATATACATTAAGAGAAAAATACCGCGAGGAATATAAAAAAATGACCTCTGCGCTCTCGGAAATAGAGCGTCTGTCAAGCGATGAACGCGAAAAAGAGCGTAAGACAGAGCTTCTCAGCTATCAGATAAACGATATAGAATCGGCTGAGCTTAAAGCGGGCGAAGAGGAAGAGCTTGACAGCGAGAAAAAAATGCTCAAAAATTTCCGTCAGATAGCAAAGCAGGTAAGTACCGTTTACAGAGCACTTTATAAAAACGATAAGGGTATGTCGGCGACTCGGCTTGTTGATATCGCGCACGATACTCTTGAAAGTATGACAGAGTTTGTGCCGGAGGCTTCGGAATACGCCGAGCGGCTTTACGAGATAAGCTTCGAAATGGAGCATATCGCGGAAAACGTTCTTGCGGCTTTGCCAAATGAGCACAGCGACCCTGAAAAACGTCTTGACGAAATAGAAACAAGACTTGACACGATTCATAAGCTTAAGCGTAAGTACGGAAGCACGGTCGAGCAGATTCTTGAATATCTTGATAAATCGAAAAAAGAGCTTGACGAGATACTTCTTTCGGACGATAGAATAAAAGAGCTTGAAAAAGAGGTCGTTGTCTATCGCGCAAATGCGCTTTCTCTGGCAAAAGAGCTTTCCGAAAAGAGAAGCCTTGCGGCAAAAGAGCTTTCAGAAAAGATAACTGCCGAGATACGCTTCCTCGATATGGAAAAGGTTAAATTCTCGGTTGACGTTTCAAGCTTATATGATATCAAGGGCGAGATCGTCTTTACAAAAGACGGAACCGATAAAATTGAATTTCTTGTTTCGACTAACCCGGGTGAGCCTCCGAAAGCACTTTCAAAGATAGCATCGGGCGGTGAAGCGGCGAGAATACTTCTCGCGATGAAATGTGTCTTAACAAGCGCGGACAATATAGAAACGCTTATTTTTGACGAAATAGATACAGGCGTTTCGGGCAAGACCTCGCAAAAGATAGGTATAAAGCTCAGAGAACTCGGAAAGTCGCTTCAGATACTTTCCATTACGCACTCGGCACAGGTTGCCGCAACTGCCGAAAACCACTTCAAAATAAAGAAAAACACGGTGGACGGCAGGTCGGAGACCGAGGTAAATCTTCTTGACAGAGAGGGCAGAATTGCCGAAATATCAAGAATTATGGGCGGAGTTAACATAACCGATAAAATAAGAGATTCTGCGGCAGAAATGCTTGAAACGGCAGAAAATCTTTAAAATAAAATAATAATATTTTCTTAAAATAAAGGAGTAAAACAAAAAATGACACTTTACGAAGAACTTAAAGCGCGCGGACTTGTCGCGCAGGTTACAGATGAAGAGGAGATAGCAGACCTTATAAATAACGGAAAAGCAACCTTCTATATTGGATTTGACCCGACAGCAGACTCGCTTACAGCAGGACATTTTATGGCTCTTACACTTATGAAGAGACTTCAGGAAGCGGGAAATAAACCGATAGCTCTCGTAGGCGGCGGAACGGGTATGATAGGCGACCCTTCGGGAAGAACCGATATGAGAAAGATGATGACAAAAGAAATAGTTGACCATAACTGTGAATGCTTCAAGAAGCAGATGAGCCGTTTTATTGACTTTTCCGAAGGCAAAGCACTTATGGTAAATAACGGCGATTGGCTTCTCGCTCTTAACTACGTTGAATTTCTCCGCGATATCGGACCGCATTTCAGCGTAAACAAGATGCTTTCCGCAGAATGCTATAAGCAGAGACTTGAAAAGGGACTTTCTTTCCTTGAATTCAACTATATGCTTATGCAGAGCTACGACTTCTACGAACTCTTTAACAGATACGGCTGTAATCTCCAGTGCGGCGGCGATGACCAGTGGTCGAATATGCTCGGCGGTACAGAACTCATACGCCGTAAGCTCGGTAAGGATGCATACGCACTTACTATCACTCTTCTTTGCGACTCTAACGGAAATAAGATGGGTAAGACAGCAGGTAACGCCGTATGGCTCGATCCCGAAAAGACATCTCCGTACGATTTCTTCCAGTATTGGAGAAACGTTGGTGACGCTGACGTTCTTAAGTGCATAAAGATGCTCACCTTCCTTCCTCTCGAAGAAATCGAAAAGATGGAAAGCTGGGAAGGCGCACAGCTCAATCAGGCAAAGGAAATCCTCGGTTATGAGCTTACAAAGCTCGTTCACGGCGAGGAAGAGGCAGAAAAAGCGCTTGCGGCTGCAAGATCTCTCTTCGGCGCGGGAAATGCATCCGATGATATGCCCACAACAGAGCTTGAAGAAGCTGATTTTGCCGAAGGACGTGTTTCCGTAATAAATATGATGCTCAAGGCTAAGCTTGCATCCTCAAGAAACGATGCAAGAACTCTCATTAAGCAGGGCGGAATCGCACTCTGCGACGAAAAGGTTACCGATATGAACCTCTCTGTTGCTATCGAAGACTTTGAAAACAAGGATATAGTTATCAAGAAGGGTAAGAAGGTACACCACAAATTCGTTATTAAAAAATAACGTTACATCTGCGAAAGGCGGTAAGATCCTATGGACTCTATCAAAAATGAAATTCTTATCAAGAAATTATCTGAAATGGCGGAAAAAGATCTGCTTTCATATTCACAGGATGCAGACCGTGCCCCGTATTCTACGTTTAAGATAGGTGGAAAAGCGGATTTTATCGTCAAGGTGCATACAAAAGAATCCCTTGCGGAAATTTTGAGATTTTTGTACGGTAATTCTGTTAAATATGCGGTTATAGGAAACGGAAGCAATATTCTGTTTTCGGATGAGCGTTACGAAGGAGTTATAATTCTTACAACTTCTATGACAGCTCTTACGTGTGAAGATAATATTATCGAAGCAGAGTGCGGATATTCACTTACCGCACTCGCTTCGCGCGCACAGAAGCTTTCTCTTACCGGTCTTGAATTTGCATACGGTATTCCCGGAAGCGTGGGCGGTGCGGTATATATGAACGCAGGCGCGTACGACGGAGAAATTAAAAACGTAGTAACAAAAACATATTATTACGACGTGAAAAATGATACCTTCGGCGAATTTACAGGCGAAGAAAATAAATTAGGATACCGTGAAAGCGTTTATCAGGAAAAAGACGGACTTGTTATTCTCGGAGCAAGATTTGAGCTTGAAAAGGGCGATAGTACGGCAATTCTTGAAAAAATGCAAGGATTTATGCGTGCAAGAAGCGAAAAACAGCCTCTTGAATATCCGAGCGCGGGAAGCACGTTCAAGCGCGCACCCGGATACTTTACCGCAAAGCTGATAGATGAAGCAGGTCTTAAGGGATATTCGGTCGGAGGCGCACAGGTGTCGGAAAAGCACGCGGGCTTTGTTATCAACCGCGGCGGAGCGACGTCTGAAGACGTTAAAAAGCTCGTTTCCGATATACAGAAGGCCGTGTATAAAAACAGCGGTGTTGAAATCAAATGTGAGATAAAAATAATAGAATAAACGGTAAAATTATATGCAAATAATCATACTTACGGGAATATCGGGTGCAGGTAAATCGAGTGCAGGACAAGCTCTTGAGGATTTCGGATATTATAAAGTAGATAATATGCCCGTGTCGATGCTGAAGGAATTTGCACAGCTGTGCAGTCAGTCATCTCTTCGTCAGAAGGATATAGTATATACTGTGGATATACGCGCGGAAAGCGAATTTTCGACCTTGCTCGCTACGATAGAAGAATTAAAAAAAGAGCTTGAATGCTCGTTCAGAATAATCTTTCTCGATGCTTCGGATGAAGTCATCGTTGCGAGATATAAGGAAAGCAGACATATCCATCCGTATATAATTTCCGACGGAATAACTCTCACGGAAGCGCTGATGCGTGAGCGCAAAATACTTTCCGTACTTCGGGAAGCAGCAGATAACATAATAGATACGTCTAATCTCAGAATAAGCCAGACTCGCGACAAACTTTATGAGATATTAAAAAATGAAAAGCCGGGTAAATTTACTCTTACCTGTATGACATTCGGCTTTAAGTACGGAGCGCCGACAGACGCCGACCTTGTTTTCGACGTCAGATGCTTTGCAAATCCTCACTATGACCCAAATCTCAGACCGCTTACAGGTCTTGATAAGGTCATAAGAGATTTCGTTCTCTCAGACGGTAATGCCGTGGAATTTTTAAATAAGCTTGATGATATGATCTCTTTTCTTATCCCGCTGTATATAGAAGAGGGAAAATCTCACCTTACCGTAGCACTCGGATGTACGGGCGGAAGACATCGCTCTGTAACTGTGGCGTATGAGCTTTGTGAAAAGATAAAAAATAAAATGCCCGCAATAAGAACGGTGCTTTGCCACAGAGATATTGAAAAATTGCAGATAAACAACACTAAAATTGAAAAATAACGAAAGGAAAACGGCAAAATGTCCTTTTCGTCAGAAATAAAAACATCAGTGAGTGCAGTCAATATAAAAAGACCGTGCTGCAGAGCCTCGGTGCTTTACGGAATGCTCTATTCGCTGAATGAATTTAAAGGCTCGCCGCTGAATTTTTCGACAGATAATGAGTCGGTTGCTACGCTGTTTACCGCGATGACTAAATCTGTCTTCGGGACGAAGGTGTCTTTTACTGTAGGCGAGCGACTTTCACGAATGAAAGAAGCACAGAATTTTTACCGCCTTGATTATCCGGGTCTTGAAATAATGACGCAGATAAACGAAAAATTTGCTTCTCAGCAGATAGTAAACGAGGAGATTTTTAAGTGTGAAGCGTGTGCGGGTGCATTTATGAGAGGACTTTTCCTCGCATCGGGATCGGTGACCGACCCAAGCCACGGTTATCACCTTGAGTTTTCGGTGTCAAACGATAAAAAATGCTTTGCACTTATGGAATATTTAAATGAAAACGGTTTTCCCGCGCGCCGAACCGTAAGACGGGGCGTACCCTCGCTTTACATAAAGGAAAGCGAAAGCATCGAGGATTTTATGACATTTATAGGTGCGGCGCAGGCATCTCTCACAATTATGAACGCCAAAATAATGCGAGATATAAGAAATAACGTCAACAGACGAATGAACTGCGACTCGGCAAATCTCTATAAAACGACGGGCGCAGCTACTCATCAGATACACGCGATAAAGCATCTTATGGATACGGGCAGATTTGAATTTATGCCCGATCAGCTAAAGGAAACCGCGAAAATAAGACTCGAAAATCCGCAGGCATCGCTTGAAGAGCTTGCATCTCTTCACGAGGGATATATAAGTAAGTCGGGCGTGAGCCACAGACTTGCCAAAATAGTCGATTTTGATGACAGTAAAAAATAAAATATTGAATTTGGGAAAGGAGTAATACGGATATGAAGGATTTTGTTCACCTGCATTTGCATAGCGAATACAGCTTGCTTGACGGTGCCTGCCGTATTGCCGACATTCCCAAAAGAGCAAAGGAACTCGGACAGACCTCGGTCGCGGTTACCGACCACGGGGTTATGTACGGAGTTGTTGATTTTTATAAAGAGTGTAAAAAAGAGGGAATAAAGCCGATAATCGGCTGTGAGGTCTATCTTGCCGAGGGCAGCCGCTTTGATAAAAAGCATACGGGCAGATATTTCAACACTCACCTTGTCCTTCTTGTGAAAAACGAGATGGGCTATAAAAACCTTTCTTATCTCGTTTCCTCGGCTTTTACAGACGGATTTTACGTAAAGCCGAGAATTGATATGGAGATACTCAGAGAGCATAGCGAAGGACTTGTCTGCCTTTCGGCTTGTCTTTCGGGGTATATGGCAAGGGCAGTGCTTGCAGATGAAAGAGAGGACGCCGAAAATTTCGCGCGTCAGATGAAAAATATATTCGGTGAGGATTTCTATATCGAACTGCAAAATCAAGGTCTTGCAGATCAGAAAAAGGTTATTTCCGAGCTTTATGATATCGCAAGAAAGCTTGATATACAAACGGTAGCGACAAACGATGCACACTATATTTCTCGCGAAGATGCAAAGGTGCAGTCGGTGCTTGTTTGCGTACAAACGGGAAATAAGCTCTCCGACGGAAATCCCCTCGGATTTGAAACGGACGAGTTTTATATGAAGAGCGGCGACGAGATGGCAGATATATTCGGGGATATTCCCGAAGCACTCGAAAACACTCTGAAAATTGCAGAAAAATGCAGTTATGATTTTGAATTCGGTAAGCTGAAGCTTCCGACATATACCCCCGAAGACGGCTCATCGCCGCGCGATTTTCTCAAAAAGCTCACGTATGAGGGCTACGAAAAGAAAAAAGCCGAGGGTAAGATAGTCTTCACCGAAAAGCACAGCGAGGACGATTATAAGGCGCGCATTCTTTACGAGCTTCTTATGATAGAGAAGATGGGGTATTCGCAGTATTATCTGATCGTGCGCGATTTTGTTAATTACGCAAAACAAAACGGCATACAGACAGGACCGGGCAGAGGCTCAGGTGCAGGAAGCCTTGTCGCATATCTTGTCGGAATAACCGATGTCGATTCGATAAAATACGACCTGCTTTTCGAGAGATTTTTAAATCCCGAAAGAGTAAGTATGCCCGACTTTGATATAGATTTTTGCTATATACGACGTGACGAGGTAATAAAATACGTTATTTCCCGCTACGGCGAGGACAGAGTTTCACAGATAATCACATTCGGAACTCTTGCGGCGCGTGCGGCTGTACGCGACGTCGGACGCGTTCTCGGTATGTCATACGATGACGTTGACCGCATATCCAAAATGATACCGCGAGACATGGGCATAACGCTTAAAGACGCGCTTAGATCAAGTAAGGAACTCTCAGAAGAATATGCACGAAGCGTAGAAGTCAAAACTCTTATAGACTATGCGTCAAAAATTGAGGGAATGCCCCGCCACGCTTCAACACACGCGGCAGGCGTTGTTATAACAAAAGATCCGGTAAGCTCGTATCTGCCTCTTGCACTCAGCGGAGATACTGTCGTTACGCAGTTCGATATGGATACCGTTGCAAACCTCGGACTTCTTAAATTCGACTTTCTTGCCCTCCGAAATCTGACGATAATAGCAGATGCGGAAGAAGAAATAAGAAAAACAGAGCCGAATTTCTCGGTGGAAGCTCTCGGCTTTGACGATACCGAAACGTATGAGCTTTTCTCGCAGGGTAATACAGAAGGGGTATTTCAGTTTGAATCTTCGGGAATAAAGAGGCTTCTGATGAATATGAAGCCGAAATGTATAGAGGATATAATGCTCGCGCTTTCCCTCTACCGACCCGGACCGATGGATTCGATACCGCGCTTCCTTGAAAACAGAAGAAATCCTTCGCTTGTTTCGTATAAAACGGAGAAACTTCGCGAAATTCTTGAAGATACCGCAGGATGTATAATATATCAGGAGCAGGTAATGCAGATTTGCCGTAAGGTGGCAAATTATTCATACGGCAAAGCTGATACGGTGCGCCGCGCGATGTCGAAGAAAAAATCGGCGGAAATGGAAAAAGAACGCGAAACCTTTGTGCGCGGTGCGATGGATAATTTCATTCCGAAAGAAACCGCAAATGAGATTTTCGACGAAATGGCAAGCTTTGCGCACTATGCGTTCAATAAATCTCACGCAGCCGCTTATTCGATAACCTCGTACAGAACGGCTTATCTCAAAACACATTATCCGGCACAGTATTATGCCGCGCTTCTTACCTCTGTTATGGGATATACTCCGAAAATGTCAGAGTATATAACGGATGCACGTTCTATGGGTCTGAAAGTTCTGCCGCCCGATATAAACGAAAGCAGATCGGGCTTTACGGTAAGCGGAGATAAAATAAGATTCGGACTTGCGGCTGTAAAAGGTGTGGGAGAAGCCTTTGCGCAGGCAATTTCGGCTGAATATGCGCGCGGCGGTCCTTATAAATCGCTCGGCGATTTTGCTGACCGTATGACGGGCAGGGAACTTAACAGACAGTCGCTTCTCGCGCTGATATGCGTGGGTGCATTTGACAGCCTCGGAACGCCGAGAAGTAGTCTTGTCGAAGCGCTTGACGTGGTGCTTGAAAGTGCATCGGCGGCAAAACGCAGAAATCTTGACGGTCAGCTTGACCTTTTTGCATCCCTTTCGGACGGAGAAGAAAATATTTCTTCACAACCGAGCTATGAGTATCCCGATATTCCCGAATACGATGCGAGAAAAAAGCTTGCACTCGAGAGGGAATATATAGGAATTTATATTTCGGGAAGTCTGCTTGACGATTACAACAAAAATATCGAGGCGCTTTCTCCGATGAATATCGGATATATAAATGCCTCTGCAAACGAAGAAAATGAAGAATACGGAAGTATTTCGGATAAACAAACTGTCACGGTCGTCGGTATAATTACCGTATCTAACAGGAAAACTACAAAGAACGGCGATATGATGGTGATACTCACGCTCGAAGATAGAACGTCGCAGATAAGAGTCCTTGTATTTTCCAAGCTTTACGAAAAGGTGTCTTCGATCGTAGGCGTTGATTCTATCGTTTCGGTAGTCGGCGACGTGTCAATGAGAGATGACGGTACGGCAGAAATTCTTGCAAAACGTGTTGAAACACTTCGCAGGGACAGTGAATATTCTTCACAGACTTTGCCCGATAAAAATATAGACCGTAAGCTGACAAAAGAAAAAAACGAGGTGCAGACTGTAAAACAGCCGAAGACCGACCTTGCGGGTGCTTCAAAGATATATCTTAAAGTTCCGAGTCTTGACTGTGTTCAGTACAGACGTATTATGGCACTTGTGGAAATATTCTGCGAGGGTAATTGTGAGGTAATATTTTACGATAACTCGTCAGCGTCGTACAGAAAGCTCGCGTCACCGCGTCTTGAGCTTACCGAGAACGTGTATAGGCTTCTCTCGGATATATGCGGAAAAGAAAACGTTATCGTTAAATAATTTGCGAGGAAATTTACTCTTTGTACAATTATCAGAGGATAAATTTTCATAGTATTATAGTATTATAATATTGATATTTTGTATTAATTTGTGGTAATATAAACACAGTAGATCAATCGAGGAATTTTCGAGGGGTTGTAAAGTGAAAAATAGTAAAAATTTGAAGAAACAAAAAGATTTTGAAGCGGCAGGCCGTATTCCGCTTATAGTTATGGGCATCGTGGGAAAGGCTGTTATGACTGTATTCAATATTATATTTACAGTCGGTCTTATAGGTGTCATAGCGGCGGCAATAGTCGGTTGCGCATTCCTTATCTATATTTCCAATAACGTCGATATGAGTGTTGACGATATTATCATCACAACACAGGATAACGAGCTTGCTACACGTCTGTATTATTACGACGACGACGGAAATCTCGTAGAGAATACCGAACAGAATATAAGCAGCGGAAGCGGTGCTACTTGGGTTGAGTATGAAGATATCCCGACCTATCTCAGAGATGCTTTTATTGCGATAGAGGATAAGCGCTTCTGGGACCATAACGGAGTTGACTGGATAACGACGGCACAGGCGGCGATAGTTTTCTTCGTTCCGATAGGAAATGACCGAGGAGGCTCTACGCTGACACAGCAGCTTGTAAAGAACCTTACAGGTGATAAGGATTATTCAATACAAAGAAAGATACAGGAAATATTCCGAGCGATAAATCTTGAAAAAGAGCTTGGAGATAAGAGTGAAATAATCGAGCAGTACTGTAATATAGTATATTTTGCGCAAGGCGCCGACGGAATTCAGGAAGCGGCACAGGTATATTTCAGTAAGGATGCCAAGGATCTGACACTTATAGAGTGCGCGGCTATGGCGGCGATAGTTCAGAACCCATCATATTGGGATCCGCTTCTTTATCCCGAAAATAATGCGGTCAGAAGAAACCTTATACTTAAGCAGATGCTTGAGCAGGGACTTATTACGCAGGCTGAATTTGATGAAGCGTATCTTAAAGAGCTTGTGCTTGATACAAGCTATATTCAGGAGTCCTCGGGCGGTACAACGTCGTGGTACACTGACGCCGTTATCGAAGAATGTATAGAGCTTTTTAAGGAAAAATACGGGGTTACTACCAAAGTTGCGGAAAGAATGCTTTTCTACGGCGGATATCAGATAATTACGGCGATGGACCCCGAAATTCAGTATATAATCGAAGATTATCTCGAGGATGAAAAGAGCGAATATCTTAAAAATTCCGAAGTTCTTAATCACGAGGCGTCTTTTATAGTTATAGATCCTTATACGGGACAAATTAAAGGACTTGTAGGAGGACGCGGAGAAAAGACCGCGAGCCGTATTCTTAACAGAGCGACTTCTACTACAAGATCTCCCGGTTCGTCGATGAAACCGATAGCATCGTATGCACTTGCACTTGATAAGGGAATTATAAACTACGGATCGGTGCTTGACGATACACCGTATACGTTGGTCGTGGCTGAAAACGGAGCTACGTCATTCTGGCCGCGAAACTCCAATAACCGTTTCGGCGGACTTGTAACTGTTGAATATGCACTTGCATATTCAAAGAATACACTTCCGGTAAAGCTCGTTGCGTCGCTCGGAATAACTACGGTATATAAATTCCTTAAGAATACGCTTGGAATAAGCACGCTTGTTTCGGGTGACCAGGTTTTGTCAGCTCTTGCACTGGGTGGTACTACCTATGGCGTAACACTTAAGGATATGACTACAGCTTACGGAATTTTCCCGGCAGGAGGCCTTTACACCTCGTCATCTACTGTCGTCAAGATTCTCGATTCAGAGGGAAATATCGTTATAGACAATAAGCCAAGGCAGACGGTTGCAATAAAAGAAGAAACCGCACAGTCGATGGTCAGACTTATGAAATCGGTTATTAACTACGGTACTGCATATACCTATACCAAAAAGGTCAATAAACTGAAGCTTGAGGTAGCGGGAAAGACAGGAACGACTGATAATAACTATGATAAATGGTTTATCGGATATTCTCCGTACTACGTGGCGGGTGTTTGGATAGGTTACGATCAGCCGCAGGATCTTGGAGGTACTCACGGTCATATTGAGCTTTGGGACGCTATTATGGCGGATATTCACACAACGAAGATCACGTCTAAAGGAGAAACGCTTAAGGGATTCGATAGCGATATGCTTATAAAAGCGACCTTCTGTAAGGATTCAGGTAAGCTTATGACAGATCTTTGTAAGCAGGATACCAGAGGAAACCGCAGTAATACGGGATATTTCACAAAGGATACTCTTCCGACAGAGGAGTGTGACGTGCATTTTGAAGCTGTATGGTGTGCTACCTGTAATGCACCGGCACACGCATATTGCCCCGAATCAGAGTTGACAACAAAAATAATGCTTAAGGTTGACAGAAGTATGATTCCGTTGGACTTCAAGTATGCGCCTACGGATACAGAATATGTTTATGATGAACGCCTTTCATGCAGATGTCACTATAATCCGGATGCGCCTGTTGATGGTACTGAAAACGGGGACGGAACAGACACAAATCCAGATCAGTAAGTAGCTGTGATAACTATAACACTTAAAACAGAATAAAAAATACGACCGTTTCATATTTTATATGGAACGGTCATTTTTTGTTTGAACGGTCATTTAGTTTGAAGGGAAGAATTTGATAGAATGAAAATACGTTTCGATTTTAAAAAAGAGTGCTACTGTATAGATTTGAAACGGGCAATCATATTTTCGGCAATGTTTTTGGCAGTAGGAATGCTTACAGCCTTTTGTTCGGGAAGTACGTATATCTATATAACGCTTCTTTTGCCGAATTTCGCGCTTGGCAGAGGCGTTTTCGTTGTACTGTGGACTTTGTTTTATATCACTTTCGGATTTACGCTTGAAATTATACTTTCCACAAGATGCGTTTTACATAAAGAAAAGCTTGTATGTTTGTTTATTTTTACGGTCGCGCTCGGTTATTTGTGGTTTCCCTTTTTCTTCGGAGCAAACGCTTTTTTTCTCTCCTTTCTGATATGCGTTATGATAAGTGTTATGACTTTTGTAACTCTGAAAAAGTTTTTAAGGATAAATAAGCTTGTGTCAGTTATTATGGGTGTATATTTTGTATGGCTTCTTTACTGCTGTGCGCTGAATTTCTGTATTTGCCTACTTAACTGAAAAATAAATAATTTATTAATAACGATAAAAAACACGCGATACTCTTGAAAAAATAAGCAGAATGTAGTATAATAAAAATAATATTTGTGAGGGAGCGTGCTGACGTTGAAAATTATAGGACTTACAGGAACAAGCGGAAGCGGAAAAGGTTACGTCAGTGCGATTTTTTCTTCGTACGGTATAAGATCGATAGATACCGATAAAACAGTACATACTCTTTACGAAAGCGACGAGGAATGCAGAAACGAGCTTCGTGAGGAATACGGCGACGGCATTTTTGACGAAGACGGTAATATCAACAGAAAAGCTCTTGCAGCGATAGTTTTTTCGGATAAAGAAAAGCTCGTTAAACTGAATAGTATAGTTCATAAATACGTTATAAAAAAATGCGACGAAGAGAAAGAACACGCAAAAATGCGCGGGGAAAAGGCATTTATAATAGATGCACCTCAGCTATTTGAAGCTAAAATGGAAAACACCTGCGATATGGTGATCGCGGTTACCGCAGATGTTGATATAAGACGTAAAAGACTTGCTATCAGAGATGATCTGTCGGATGCCGATATTGAAAGAAGAATAAAAAATCAGCATACGGACGAGTTTTTCGCCGAAAAAGCTGATTACGTTATAATTAATAATGGAAACGATGACCTGAAACCGCAGATAGAAAAGATACTTTCGACGGAGGGCATCATTTGAAAAACACATTTGAGAAAAAGCTTAGCGGAGTTTTGGCAGCATCTACGGTTATACTTCTGGCACTCCTTATGGGTGTGGTTTTGGTCGTCGTTACTGTTCTGCTCGAAGAGGTTCCCGAAGTATCAGAGCCGGTGGAAGACGTCACGTATCCGCTTAAGTACAGAGAAGAAATAGAAGATGCGTCAGAGGAATTTGACGTGCCAAAGGAAACTATCTGTGCGGTAATATATGCAGAAAGCAAGTTTAACGCTGATGCGAAATCATCGGTGGGTGCGCGCGGACTTATGCAGATAATGCCCTCGACCTTTAAGGATATTCAAAAGGCACTCGGTACGAACTATACTGACGATGATCTTTATGACCCTGGGGTGAATATCCGTGCGGGAACCTATTACCTTGCATACCTTTACAGGATTTTCGGGGACTGGGAACACGTTCACGCGGCGTATAACGCAGGAATGGGAAACGTTTGGTCGTGGCTTGACGACGACAGATATTCAAAGGATGGAAAGCTTACAGATATTCCGTTTAAAGAAACAAAAAATTATGTAAAAAAAGTGGCAATAGCCAAAGAAAAATATAAAGAACTCTATTTTTCAAAATAAAAAACAAATCAAGGAGAAAACAAACAATGATGAACGTTAATAAGGAAGAACTTGATGCGCTCAGAAGTGAACTTACATATAAGCGTAAGAACGTTTACTCGTGCGTTTCAGAAGAAGAAATCGAAAAGATCAACGAATATGCAAAAGGATATTGTAATTATCTCGATAATGCAAAAACAGAAAGAGAAGCGGTAACTGAGTCTATCGCGATAGCTTCTGCGAACGGATTTGTCCCCTATAATTTCGGTGATAAGCTAGAAGTAGGCGGCAAATATTACTACAATAACCGCGGTAAATCGCTCTATCTCTTCTCGATAGGAAGCGAAAATATCGAAAACGGTATCAGAATTTCTGCTGCACATATAGACTCTCCCAGACTTGACCTTAAGCCGAATCCCGTTTACGAAGAGGGAAATATGGGCTTCTTCAAGACCCATTACTACGGCGGAATTAAGAAGTATCAGTGGACAGCTATGCCTCTCGCGCTCCACGGCTGTATTATTACAAGCGAAGGTAAGAGCATCGACGTTTGCATCGGTGAAGACGATAATGACCCGATATTCTATATCAACGACCTTCTTCCTCACCTCGGAAGAGATCAGATGGCAAAGCCCGCATCGCAGGTTATTCCCGGCGAAAAGCTGAATATTCTTGTCGGCTCCATTCCGCTTGGCGAAGACTCAAACGATATAAAGCTCGGCATACTGAAGCTCCTTAATGAAAAATACGGAATTAAAGAAGAAGATTTCCTCAGCGCGGAGATCAGCGCAGTTCCTGCTCTCAAGGCAAGAGAAATCGGCTTTGACAGAAGCATAATCGGCGCATATGGTCACGACGACAGAGTATGTGCATATCCCGCACTCAGCGCAATAATCGAAACAGAAGCTCCCGTTCATACTCTTATGGCTATCCTTGCCGATAAGGAAGAAATAGGAAGCGGCGGAAACACAGGTATGAGAAGCGATATCTTCACAGACCTTATTTCTGAGATATCGATAGCTATGGGCGCAAACGAAAGACTTGTCAAGGCAAACTCTAAGTGCCTCTCGGCTGACGTAAACGCTATTTTTGATCCCAATTTTGCAGAAGTTTACGAATCTCGCAACTCGGCATTTCTCAACTGCGGCGTTGTAATGTCCAAATATACAGGCTCGGGCGGAAAGGGCGGAACATCCGACGCTTCGGCAGAGATGGTAGCATTCGTTCGCAATATTTTCGATAAGGAAGGCGTTATCTGGCAGAGCGCAGAGCTCGGCAAGGTGGATCAGGGAGGCGGCGGAACTGTTGCAGTTTATATCGCAAGCCATAATATCGACGTTGTTGACCTCGGAGTAGGCGTTATATCTATGCATGCTCCTTATGAAGCTATTTCCAAAGCTGACCTTTATATGGCGTATAAGGCATTCCTCGCGTTCAATAAGTAATATAAAAATGAGAAGTCTTATGTGACTTCTCATTTTTTGCATATTGGATATAAATTCATCCTCTGCGATTCTCTTCGATAAAACGGCTCGGAGAGATACCGACTATGTTTTTAAATGTTTTGCTGAAATGATAAATATCGGAAAAATGAAGCTCCTGCGATATCTCGCCGATTGTCAGCATATCGGAAAGAAGTAACTGCTTGGCTTTCTCGATCCTGTGCTTCTGCCTGAAATCAATAGGCGACTCTCCGCTGTATTCCTTGAAAAGACGTCTGAAGTAACATTCGCTTACGCCGCAGATGGATGAAAGCTCTTTTATGGACATATCAGTATCGTTTTCAAGTAGATCTATTCCCGGTTTTATACAGTTGAATTTGAAATCGGCAGTATCGTTTCTTCTGCTTTTGCATATGTCTGCAAGTATTTTGTAGATGACCGAACAGGCTTCGGGAATACAAACGACGTTTTTTCTAAATTCTTCGGCAATCTTTTCAAAAGCAATTCCTGTTGAAACGCTCACGCTTTTCATACATAATTCTGGTATAAGAGTTGGCGCAATATCGTTTCCGAAAATATCGGTCATTTGAAAATGTATTACGATGCAGTCGGTCTGATCGGGTGCGGTATCGAAAAAATCCACGGTGTATTCAATGTCTTTTGATGTATAAGTGAGCTGATTTTGCTGTACATTCAGTATATTTCCTTTGCTATCGGTTATTTTTCCGCTGCAGGATTTGAACCACAGAAGAGTGTGCGACGGCTTCGGACGACCGATAGATGAATAAATGTTGCCTCGTGAATACCAGTTTTGAACCTTGGAAAAAGGCTCGCTTATTACGAACTGTGAGTGATACAGCTCTTCAAATGGGATTATTTTCATAGATATACTCCTTTGTTTGAAACCGTTAAAAATACCGCTGAGTGTATTATATCACACTTTTGAAAAAATAGTATCGTTTTTTACAAAAAAATTACTGATTTTAACATTGAAAAAAATATAAGCAATATTATAATATAAGTGAATAATTATTGGAGGTAAAATTTATGCTCGATCATAAAATAAAATTGGGTATCGTGCCGATGCGACGTAATACCACAGACCGCCCCGCGAAAACGTTTCTTACCTGGTCATCTGCCGAGGCAAGAGGAGAAAGATTCGTAAAGTACATCGAAGAAAATTTCGCAAGTGAAAATCTTTCTTTTGTTGATACGAAGGGACTCGGATGCAAAGACCTCATTTTTGACGATGATTCGGTTTGCGCAACGGTAGAACGCTTCAAGAATGAAAAAGTAGATGCTGTAATGATAATTAACTGTAACTTCGGAAACGAAGAAGCCGCAGCCGATCTTGCAAAGGCAATAGGAAAACCGTGTGTGCTTTGGGCACCTCTTGATGATGAATATTACGTTGACGGTATGCGTCCTACCGACTCACAGTGCGGACTTTTCGGCGTTTCGCGTCAATTCCAAAGATACGGAATACCTTTTTCGCATATTCCTTGCTGCAGAATAGAGTCTGATGAATTTAAGGATGCATTTGACAGCTTTATCCGTGTTGCCTGTATGGTAAAGAATTTCACAGGTCTGCGTATCGGTCAGGTCGGCACACGTCCGGCCCCCTTCTTCTCGGTTATATGGAATGAAGGCGAGCTGATGCAGAAATTCGGAGTTCGTATCGTTCCGATAAACCTTGCGATCCTTCAGGACCGCTTCCTTAAAAATATGGAAGAAAAAAAGGAAAAAATTGCAAAGTACGTTCAGTTCTTCAAGGATAATTATAAAATGGACGAGCTTACACCGCAGTATCTCGAGAGAATGGCTTGCCTTGTTGTTACATATATCGCTATTTTCGAAGAATTTAAGCTCGACGTTATATCGGCAGAGTGTTGGACGGCAACCCCCGTTATGTTCGACGGTCTTGCGCCTTGCGCGGTTTACTCGGTGCTTAACGACCTCGGATATATAATCAGCTGTGAAAGCGATATGCACTGCGCTATGACAATGGTACTTCTTGAATCGGCATCGCTCGGTAAAGGCAGACCTTTCCTCGGAGAATTTACAGTGCGCCATCCCGAAAACAGAAATGCAGAGCTTCTCTGGCACTGCGGACCTTTCCCGCTTTCGATAAAGGCTCCCGATTCGTGTGCGCGCCTTGTAAATCAGCGTGAATGGTTCAGAGCAAAGGACGGAAATTACACTATCGCAAGAATAGATCAGGAAAACGGAAACTATATGGTTCTTGCGGGTAACTGCAAGACCGTTCCCGGACCGCAGACTCACGGTACGTATATCTGGGCAGAGTTTGATGATCTTCAGAAATGGGAAGACAGACTGCTTGACGGTCCGTATATCCATCATTTCGTTGAGATAGAGGGCAACTATGTAAAAGAAATACGTGAATTTACAAAATACTGTCCGAATTTGGCAATAGATAAAACACTTGACTAAAATTACTGAAGGAGAAAATAAAATGCAGAGAAATGACTTTTTACAAGCGATGATACTTACAGAACTTGAAGATGCGGTGGGTATCGAAAACTGTTCAACACGAGAGATAGATAAGGTAACTCACAGCGTTGACTATTACTGGCTTTCCCGTATGTGGGCTGACAGAGGAAGAATTATGCCGGAAGCCGACTTTATAGTTGCTCCGAAGGATGCAAAGGAAACCTCTAAGGTACTTAAAATAGCTAATTATTATAAGCTTCCCGTTACCACTTGGGGTGGCGGCGGCGGTACGCAGGGCGGGGCTATTCCGGTTTGCGGCGGTATCGTGCTCGATACGAAACGTATGAATAAGATATACGAAGTAAATACGGAAGCTATGTATATAGAATGCGGAACGGGTGCTATATATAAGCACATCGAATGGGCGGCAAACGAGGTAGGTAAGGCTACGATGCACTATCCCTCGTCGCTCACCTGCTCGACAGTCGGCGGATTTCTTGCACACCGGGGTATAGGTGTCGTTTCGACAAAATACGGTAAGATCGACGATATGGTGCTTCAGATGGAGGTCGTTCTTCCCAACGGAGATATTATAAACACCTCGGCGGCTCCCAAGCACGCGGCAGGCCCAGACCTTAACCAGATATTCATAGGCTCGGAAGGAACTCTCGGCGTTATAACCAAGGCACAGATACGTATTTTCGATCAGCCTGAGGAAAGACGCTTCCGCGGATTTTTGTTCAAGGATATGAGTGCGGCATTCAAGGCTTCAAGAGAACTTCTTCAGAAGTTCAAGCCCTCTGTTATGCGTCTTTACGACCCCGCTGAAACTGCATCTCTTATAAAGAAGATCGTTGGCGTAGAACGCGAAGGTGCATTTATGAATATCGCATACGAGGGCGTAAAGGAAATGGTAGAGGTCGAAGAAAAGATCCTTCTCGATACCTTTACAAAGTACGGTGCAGAGGATATGGGAAGCGAATACGGCGAAAAGTGGTGGAATGAAAAGATAACCTTCTTCTATCCCGGTCATATGATGGACCTTCCTCAAATGTTCGGTACAATGGATACGATCGCTCCTTACGGAAAGATCGAAGAGATATACTGGGCGATGAAGAACGCAATAGAAACAAACTTCCCGCAGGCGAAATTTATTGCACACTTCTCGCATTGGTATGAATGGGGTTCGATGATATACGACCGTTTCATCGTTGACGGCAAGGACGTTCCCGAAGATCCGGTAGAGGCACTCCGTCTGCATCAGCAGATATGGACTTGCGGAGTACGCACGGCTATTGAACACGGCGGCGTAGTAAACGATCACCACGGTGTCGGAATCAAGCTCGGAAGACTTATGAAAGAGCAGTATGGACCCGCGATGCAGGTGTTTGAAGCTTTGAAGCGTGAGCTTGACCCCAACGGAATTATGAATCCGTTTAAGCTCGGTATATAAAAGGAGGAAAGCATAATGAACGAAACAAGTAAAAAGCACGTTGATTCTTGCCGATTCTGTTGGATGTGCAGACATATTTGTCCCATAGGAAACACAACGGGACTTGAGCGAAACAATGCACGTGCGCGTGCGCTCGGACTTTCGCTTGTAAACAGAGGCGTTTACGATATATCAGAGGTTATTGACAATATTTACGAATGTGCTTGCTGCGGTGCGTGCACAAAAGAATGCGTAACAGGCTGGGATCCCGTTATGTTTATTAAGGAAGCGCGTCTTGACGCGGCACTTGAAGGAAAGCTTCCCGAGTACATAAACGTTCTTCTTGACAACTGCCTCGACTGCGGCAATGCCTACGGTAAGACAGAGCTTGATGCAGAACTTAAAAATAAGATAGCAGAGCATAGCGAATTAACAGATACACTTCTTTTCCTCGGCGTGGATGCAAGATATATTGCACCGGACTGTGCGGTAAAGGCTATTAAAGCACTTGAAAAAGCAGGCGTAAAATTCACGGTTCTCGAAGACGAGCTTGCTTCGGGACAGCAGCTCGAATATCTTATAAGCGCGGCTGACGAAACAAAACAGCAGATGATTGCCTGTGCAAAGCAGATAAATCAGTTTAAAACGGTAGTTGCATACGATCCGCAGGACGCAAAGGTATTTAAGCGTGAGTATAAGGAATGGAACGTAGAGCTTTTGTGCGATGTAAAGACTTATACTGCGTTTGTGGCTGAACTCGTTGAATCGGGTAAAATAAATGCAGTAAATACAGGCAAAAAGGCAGTATTCCAGGATCCTTTCCAGCTTGCGCGCGACCTTGCCGAAACAGATGCGGGAAGAAAAATAGCGAGTGCATTCTGCGATCTCGGTGAAATGCTCGTTCACGGCAAGGATACTATGTGGGCAGGTAATATCCTTATGGCACAGTGGATGCCTAAGGTTATAAACGGAGTTGCGCTTGACCGTATAAATAACGCGAAGGGCGTTAAGGCAGACGCGATAATAACGGCATCCGTGTCCGAATACGTAAGCCTCAAGGCTGTAGCAGAGGACGTGGAAATAATTTCTGTTGAAGAGCTTATCTTGGGCTGATCAAATCAAGAAGAGTAAAGTCTGAAAAATGGGTCATTTTTCAGACCGAGGTTTTGTGGCTTTTTGCCAAGTCAAAGCGCACAAAACTTCAGAACCTAAAGAAAGGAATGGTCATAAAAATGTTAGTAAATCTCGATTATGTACTTTCGGTAGCTGATAAAGGAAAGTTTTGTGTTCCTGCATTTAACGTTTATAATATGGAAACAGTAATGGGTGTTATTGAGGCGGCAGAAGAAGCGAAAGCTCCCGTAATTTTGCAGGTATATCCCCGTCTTATAAACGGTGGCAGCGGATATTATCTTGCTCCGATCATTCTTGCGGCGGCAAAGCAGGCAAGTGTCCCCGTATGTTTCCATCTCGATCACGGTCCCTCGGAAAAAGAGGTTATAAAGACACTCCGCTACGGTGCAACAGGTATAATGATAGACGGCTCGGCATATCCCTTTGACGAAAATGTAGCTTTGACAAAGAAAATAGTCGAAATGTGTCACGATGTGGGCGTGCCTGTTGAAGGCGAGCTCGGTCATATCGGAAGCGTAAACGATGAAGTAATGGATGAGTTCACATCTCCAGATGAGGCAGGCGAATTTGTGAAGCTTACGGGCGTATCCTGTCTTGCCGTTCTTATAGGAAACGCACACGGACATTATAAAAAGCCTCCGAAGCTTGATATTGACAGAGTGGGTGCTATACACGAGGCTGTTAAAGGTCTTCCGCTTGTTTTGCATGGCGGATCGGGAATTCCCGAAGATCAGGTCAAGGCGGCAATCAAAGCAGGCGTGAGAAAGATGAATATCGGTACAGACGTATGCTGTGCTTTTATCGAAGGTGTGGGCGCAGAATATGCAAATCCCGCAAAGAGCATAGGAATAGATCTCTTTATGAAGAATCCGATAGAATGCGTTAAAAAACTCGCACTTGAAAAGATATACCTTACAGGTGCAAACGGTAAATCGATATGATGAATAAAATTGTAGGTATAGGGGCTTGTGTTATGGATACTCTCATAACACTCCCCGAGTATCCTGACGAAGATACGAAAATGCGTGCAAGCGCGACAAAGGTTGCGGGCGGCGGTCCAACAGCAACAGGAATTGTTGCGGCGCGCAAACTCGGAATACCTGCGGGATTTGTCGGCGTACTGTCTGATGATAACGGCGGAAAATTTTTGGCAGAAGATTTCGAAAAATACGGCGTAGATACAAAAAATATAACTTTTGAAAGCGGATACCGTTCATTTACCTCGGTAATATGGCTTTCGGCAAAAAGTGCATCGCGTACCTGCGTTTTCGATAAGGGTGATCTTCCACCACTCAGTCTTAACGAAAGTCAGAAAAAAGCGGTCGCAGATGCGGAAATACTTATGATAGACGGAAACGAAATAGACGGTGCGGAAGAAGCCTGCCTTGTGGCAAAGGAAAACGGCACGAATGTCCTTTACGATTGCGGCGGACTTTACGAAGGTGTCGAAAGACTTCTGAAGCTTACCGATATTATGATCCCGTCAGAAGAATTTGCTCTGAAAAAGACAAATTCTCAAAATGCGGAGGAAGCCGCTGAAAAGCTGATGAATATGTATCACCCTGCCGCACTTGTGATAACACAGGGCAAAGAGGGCGGTCTGTATTACGACGGTAAAAAGTTTTGGCACTATCCCGCGTTTAAGGTAAATGCAATAGATACTAACGGTTCGGGCGACGTTTTTCACGGTGCTTTTGCGGCAGGACGTGTTTACGGCTTTGACTTTGAGAAATGCTGCATATTTGCAAGTGCCGTTTCGGCAATAAAATGTACGGGAATCGGTGCGCGTGAGAGTGTTCCGACGCTTGAAACAGTAAAAAAATTCTTAAAGGAGAAGGGTTATGAATTATAAGAAAGCATATAAACCTGCAAACGGCTATACTCCGATATGCAAAATAGGAGAGTGTACTCTCAAAAAGCTTGAGTTCGGTATTATTGAGCTTGAAAAGGATCAAAAGCTTGATTTTTACACAGAAGATAAAGAAACAGCCTTCATTATGCTCGAAGGACACTGCAACGTTTACGTGAACGGCGAAAAATGGGAAAATATCGGTAACAGAATGACCGTTTTTGAAAACCGTAAAGCAGAAAGCTTCTATATGCCAAGAGAACAGAAGCTCGCGATCGAAGCTATCGACCATATAAAGATAGCGGTTTGTGCAACACCTGTAAAGGAAAAGACAGAGCCGCAGGTGCTCAGAGAAGATCACGTAGTACTGAAGCTCCTCGGTGAACAGCCTTATCAGCGCGAAACAAGCTTTATAATAGACGGAAATTCCAATGCAAAGATACTCACAATAGGCGAAGCGTATTGCACAGAGGGTAACTGGGCAGGATTCCCTCCGCATAAGCACGACGAGGATAATATGCCTAAGGAATGTATCGCAGAGGAAATATACTACTTCCTTTTCGATCCGAAGCAGGGCTTTGCAGTTCAGTGCCTCTATACCTCAGACGGATCGCTTGACGAGGCTTACAGAGTCAAGAACGACGAGCTGGTAGAATTCCCTTATGGCTATCATACAACAGTTTCCACACCGGGATATAAGACCTATTTCCTTTGGCTTATGGCAGGCGATTATCAGGGATTTAACAGAAGCAGCGATCCTGAGCACGCTTGGATAGAAAAAAGATAAAATAAAAAAGAGGTTCTTTATGAAATATCTCTTGGGTATTGATTTTGGCGGCGGTTCGTCAAAATCAACTTTGATAGATACAAACGGTAATATAATTGCTGAAAACTCGGTCGAATATCCTACCTTGTACCCAAAACTCGGATTTTGCGAACAGAATCCCGACGATTGGTGTAAAGCTCTTTGCGAAAATACACTTGCGCTTATCGAAAAAAGTAAGATAGACAGCAGTGACATTCTTGCCGTGGCGATAGACTCGGCAACGCATACGTGGGTTGCGTGCGACGAGGATTTCAAAGTGCTTTTTCCCGCTATACATTGGACGGACAGCCGTTCAAGGCTTCAGGCGGCAAAGCTTCGCGAAGAATACGGAAGCTTGATATTTGAGAAAACCTTCCATAAACCGGATACAATATGGACTCTCCCGCAAATACTTTGGGTAAAAGAAAATAACAGCGAGGCTTTTGACAAAATAAAGCATATTTTCTTTGAAAAGGACTATATCCGCTATTTTCTCACGGGTACGTACTGCACAGATTATATAGACGCCGAGGGAAGTATGCTCCTTGATATGAAAGAAAACAAATGGTCGAAGGAGATTTGCGATATAGTCGGGATAGATTTGTCGGTGCTTCCGATGCTCTGCCACGCAACAGACGTTGTTGGAAGCGTTACTCAGACAGCAGAAGCTCTTACAGGTCTTAAAGCAGGAACACCCGTGATATGCGGTACGACCGATACCGTTATGGAGGTTTTTGCATCGGGTGCCGTAAGATCCGGTGATACGACCGTAAAGCTTGCTACGGCAGGGCGTATATGCGTCATAACGGATAAGCCTTGCCCCGATCGCGACGTGGTAAATTACTCGCACATCGTGGAAGGACTCTGGTATCCCGGATCTGCTACAAAAGCGGCGGCATCATCGCTTAGATGGTATCGCGATACCTTTGGCGGTGATTACAGAGAGCTTGACGAACGGGCAGAGGAAATATCGGTGGGAAGCGAAGGTCTCATTTATCATCCGTATATTAACGGAGAACTTACACCGTATGCCGACCCAGAGCTTTGCGGCAGTTTTATCGGAATACGTGCGACGCATACAAAAGCTCATTTTACAAGAAGTGTTCTTGAAGGTGTTGCGTATTCTCTTCGTCATTCAAAAATGAAGCTCGAGGAGCTTGGAATAAACTGTGCAAAGCGCGCGACTCTTATAGGCGGCGGTGCAAAAAGCAGACTCTGGCAGCAGATCGTTGCCGACTGCCTTGATATTGAGCTGAATGTTACGGTGAGCAGCGATTCTTCGCTCGGCTCCGCGATGCTTGCAGGACTTGCAGTAGGCGTGTTCAAAACACCCGAAGATGCTGTCGAAAAATGTATAAAGGTGAAATCCTCTGTGAAGCCGATAAAGGAAAATACCGAGAAATACGAAAAGCTTTTTGAAGAATACGTACGCGTGCACGATGCGCTTGCACCTATATACAGGGAGAGAAATCAATGAGAATTGTTGTATGCGTGAAACAGCGCGCTGACGGCGAACTGAATCCCTTTGATGCCTGTGCATATGAAGCGGCGCTTCGGATATCGGGAAGCGAGGTAATACTTCTCTCTATGGCACCCGAAAAAAGTAAGGCGATGCTTCTGTCGCTTACAAGACTCGGGGCGAAAGAAGCGTATCTGCTTTGCGACAGAGCGTTTGCGGGTGCAGATACTCTTGCAACATCATACACGCTTTCAAAGGCTCTTGAAAAATTAAAGCCACAGCTTGTTTTTTGCGGCAGGCAGACAGTTGACGGAGATACGGGACAGGTCGGACCGGGAATTTCCGAATTTATGCAGATGACGCTTATAACGGGCGTTATGAAAATAATATCGGCAGATGAAAGAGAAATATCCTGTCTTGACCGTACGGGAGAAGAGAAAAAAGCAACTTATCCCGCGCTTTTAACTATCGAGCGTATAAACAACCTGCGTCTTCCGAGCATACGCTCAAGAGTCGGGAACGTGACTGTGTGGACCGCTTCCGATATAGGTGCGGATATTTCGCGCTGTGGTCTTAAAGGCTCGCCGACACAGGTTGTAAGATCGTTCGAAAATAATTCCGATAAACGCAAATGCACTTTCGTTTCGCCGGAGGAACTCCCGTCTCTTATAGAAAAAGCGGTAGCTGACGGCAAAAAAAGAATCAGCCGGACTATGCAAAGCACTAAAAAACTTAAAAATGTCTGGATAATCGGTGATAAACCGTACGATTATGCTGAAAGCGTTAGCGATGATATAAAAGTCATCGAAAAGCTCGATCCCAAAATTATTGCCGATATGATAAAGCGTGAACGACCGCCCGTTGTCTTGTGGGACAGCACGCCTTGGAGTAAGCAGGCAGCGGCGAGAGTTGCCGTTATGCTTCAAACGGGTCTGTGTGCCGATTGCACATTACTTGAAACCGATGGAGAAAAAATGTTTATGTACCGTCCCGCGTTTTCGGGTAATATAATTGCCAAAATAGCTTGCAAAACGCTTCCGCAGATGGCAACGGTCAGAACAACGGATGATAATTCTTCAGATGTTATGGTAGCTGTCGGCAAGGGGGCGAGAGATGCTATGGAGAGTGTGAAGAGCTTTGCGGAAAAGACAGGCGCAGAGCTTGTTGCTTCGCGCGGCGCCGTGGATAGCGAAATGGCAGACTATCCGATGCAGATAGGTCTTACGGGCAGAAACGTAAGTCCGAGCGTTTACGTGGCGGTAGGAATTTCGGGCGCAGTTCATCATATTGCAGGTATGAAAAATTCCGGAACGATTATTGCAATAAATAATGATAAAAATGCACCGATATTCGATTATGCCGATTACGGTATAGTCGGAGATGCAAAAAAAGTTCTGGAAATCATAGAAAATTCAAATAAAATATAAGGAGATTGGTTATGAAAATTTACAGAGTTACAGACAGCGAATTTAAACAGTTCGGTCGCGTTATCGATATCGACACATCCGAAATCGTAAGTGTCGGTGAAAAGGTCGCGCTTCCAAAGGAAGGTACTGCATACGTTGCTTCATTTGATGATTTTGAAGGTCTTGCAATAAAGCAGCCTATTCAGGACGAGCATTTCGGTCAGCTTCCTGTGCAGATGGGATTTTGCTTTGGACATAACAATAAGCTTAATGCTCTTGAATGGCATAAATGCTCTGAAGTAAATATCGCGGTTACAGACGTTATTCTTCTCCTTGGAGATCTTCGTGACGTTGAAGCGGATAACAGATACGATTCCGCAAAGGTAAAGGCGTTTAAGGTTTGTAAAGGCGAAGCTGTTGAGGTTTATGCAACGACCCTTCATTACTGCCCGATACAGTGCAGTGAGGACGGATTTAGATGCGTGGTTGTTCTTCCCGTAGGAACAAATACAGTACTTGATAAAAAGCCTAACGATCCGCTTATCATAGCAAAGAATAAGTGGCTTATAGCACACGAGGATAACGAAGCACTTAAAGCCAAGGGCGCTCTTGCTACAATTTACGGCGAAAACTATACTTTCTGAAAATACAATAAAGAAAAGACGCAGAAGCTATAAGCTTTTGCGTCTTTTACGTTAGAACAAGATCAATTTTATTCAGATGCTTTCTTGAAAAATGCACCGTAGGGAAGTGCAACGATAATACCGAAAAACATAAGTGCCGCCCAAATTAGGATAAGATTGCCCCAACCGATAGTCGAAACCGATTCGGCGAAAAATGTGCTTGTCGCTGAAGCGGCGGTATAGCTGAGGAAATCAAGAAATCCGGTGGCGCCCGATACCATTCCCGTGTCGCGCAAGCTCGGGCAGTATCTGCTGTAAAGCATCGTTGCCGCTGCGCTTGCCGACATAATGGCAAGAACCATAAGAATAATGTTTACCACGGGGGCTTTCAGAAAATATACGGCTATAAAGAATATCGTGGAAGAAGAGAACATTATAAGTATAGTCAGATCCATATTCCGCTTGAGCCGTTCATAAATGAATATCGCGATAAAAGCGGTTGTAGATATTATAAAGCTTGCTACAGTAAAGATCATAGTAGCTTCTTCGTGCGGAAAATCGAGGTACTGTGAGATATACGTCGGAAACCAAAACATTACGGTAGTGCGCACGATTCCCGTCAGCATCGCGATAAAGGAAAATTTTATTATATGATGCTTTATAAGTACATTTATGCTTCCGTTTTTGACCTTTTCAGCCTTGTATTGCCCGTATTTTACGATTCCTATACGCTCAAAATAGAGGAAAAATACAAAGCAGAGAATAGCCATTACGGCAAGTAGAGTACCGCTGAGCTTGAAAACGTCGTACCAGATCATATAGGTCGCGGCAACTCCGGCAAGGGGAGTTCCGAAAAACGAAGCGAAAGTGTAGCCGAGACTGCAGCGCGGCGCGTATATCGGCTCGGTATTTTCAGCGACAACTTTGGTCATAGGCCCGTAGATCATAGACAAAAAGAAGCCGGTAAGACCGTAAACGGCGATTGCGGCGTAAGAAATACCGCTTATGAAAGTGAATATAAAGCTTGTTATACCCGAGAGAAAGAGTCCCGCAGATATCATATACTTTGCTTTTATCTTGTCGCCGATAGCTCCGTTTATCAGTTGCCCGAAAGCGTAGCAAATGAGATAAGCAGATTCAAGCTTTCCTATGTAAGATTCGGAAAATCCGCCGATCTCTGTCATCTGAGGTGTTACGGCGCTCAAAATGTTTCGCGCAAAATATACCGCAAGATAGGACACGGAGCATAACGTGCCTATGTAAATTGCAATTCTTGCTTTTTCATTTATTTTTAGCATTATTACCTCTGAATTTGTGACTTTATGTGATTAGATATTGGTATTTACTGTTTTGTGAGAATATCTGCAAGATTTATTGCTCCGGCTGTAAGAAACTCTATGTTTTCCTCGCGATAGACAGTATCTTTGTTTGTGTGTATTTTGTCCATATAATAGGTTTTAAGCATTTTGGAATATTTAAGCGAAGCGACGCCGATACCGCAGGGAAAGCTTGCCTGGTCTGAGGGGTAGAATACTCCTTTTTCGGCGACTTCGACGTGAATGTTTTTTGTATCGATAAAGGCTTCTTTTAAATACTCGGTGTAATGACGCGCCTTTTTGTTTACGACGATCAGAATGTTTTCTCCGTCGGAAACACAGTCGAAGTTTACAAGAAGCTTGTCTTTCATCATACTTTTATGCTGTGCGTAAAAGCTTTTTGATCCGAAAAGTCCTGATTCTTCAAGGTCAAAGAAAATAAACGCTACGTCGTCCTTGAGAGTGTCGGGAAGAGCGTTCATAATATCAATAAGAGTAGTCACACCCGAAGTGTTGTCGTTTGCCGTGTGTTTGTTTGCCGGACCTGCCATCATAAAGAAGAGAAACGCTATGAGTATCAGGTAATATATTACAAGGTATATAACACCCGTAACGTCTTCGCTTAAGCCAGCGTTTTTGGCAACTGCCAAAAATGCTGATCCGATTATAAGCATAGGTACTAAAAGAAATATGCACGTGATAAATATCTGATAAAGAAGATAGATCAGAAAATTCTTGGGAGTTATGAAATTCGGAAAGGGAAGTATGGGGCAGGTATCATAGTGCGCGGTGTAAACCACCTTTGCGCGGCTTACGTCACCGATAACAATATTGTCAGCCCCCATTTTTCCGCGCTCGATTGAGAATTTATATCCGCCGCCGTACGCGATAGATTTCACGCAATCTCTGAAATCGGATTTTTGCTTCTTAGACTTTCGGATTTGATATTTTTCAAAAATCGTTTTGGTAGTTTCTGTCATAGTATAAACCGTCCTTTTCACCGACTTTTTATATTGTATCAAAAATATATATCAAAGTCAAGTCAAAATTTTAAGAGGTGAAACAGTAGAATAAACTGTGTTTGGATAAAAGTTACAAATATAGTGAGGCTGTTTTGTGCGATGTGTAAAAAAATGAATAATATTAGTTTTTTTGTTGAAAAATGTGTATAAATGTGGTATTATTGTATTTAATCAATTATTGCTTGTATGAATAAACATACAGCAAAATATATATGGAGGACATTATGTCAAAATCAAAGAAAATCATACTTCTTGTGGCTTCTGTGATCATAGTGGCACTTCTCGTTTACGCGGGTGTTACAGACGCTACAAGCAAAACCGTTGATTGCCCCGATTGTGAAAACGGATTTGTAGGCGGAGGAGGCATGTTTGTTATGTGCGAAACCTGCGGCGGTGAAAGTAACGTACGCGCAACACTTTGGGCACTTCTTCCCCCTGTTATAGCAATAGGACTTGCACTGATCACAAAAGAAGTTTACAGCTCGCTCTTTATAGGTATCCTTTCGGGCGCGCTCCTTTACTCAAACTTCTCGTTTACAGGAACACTTGACGGTGTCATTAACGACGGTCTTATCTCGGCTGTTTCGGATAGCGCAGGTATTTTCATCTTCCTTGTTGAACTCGGTATCATAGTTGCTCTTGTCAATAAGGCAGGCGGATCTGCGGCGTTCGGAAATTGGGCAAAAACACACATCAAAACGCGTACAGGAGCTATGCTTGCAACATTCGTCCTCGGTGTTCTGATCTTTATCGACGATTACTTCAACTGTCTGACTGTCGGATCGGTTATGCGTCCCGTTACAGACAGCAAGAAGATATCCCGTTCTAAGCTTGCATATATTATTGATGCAACCGCAGCTCCTATTTGTATGATAGCTCCTATCTCAAGCTGGGCAGCAGCAGTTGCGGCTTATGCAGAAGAAGGCGAAGGACTTTCGCTCTTCATTTCGGCGATCCCGTACAACTTCTATTCGATACTTACTCTCGTTTTCGTAGTTGCTATTGCTCTTATGAAGCTTGACTACGGTCCTATGAAGCTCCACGAGCGCAACGCGATCGAAAACGGCGACCTCTACACCTGCGGTGAAAAGAATGAGTCTGCAGACGTTGTTCCTTCAAGCAAGGGCCGCGTTATCGACCTCGTTCTTCCGATCGTAGTTCTTATCGTTGCTTGCGTATTCAGCCTTATTTACGTTGGCGGCGCTTTTGACGGCAAGAATTTCATTGATGCATTCGCTGATACAGATGCGACAGTAGGACTTCCTTGGGGCGGTCTTGTAGCTCTCGTTATCATTATCGCGTATATGGTATCTCGCGGCGTTATTAATTTCAAGGAATCTATTGACTGTGTTCCTCAGGGCTTTATCGCAATGGTACCTGCAATACTCATCCTTACATTCGCAACAGCACTTAAGAATATGACAAGTCTTCTCGGCGCAAAATACTTCGTCGGCGACCTTATGGCAGGACAGGCAGAAGCGCTCGGATATCTTCTTCCCGCAATTATATTTGTTGTTGCTTGTGTTCTTGCATTTGCAACAGGAACATCTTGGGGTACATTCGGTATTCTTATTCCGATCGTTACGGCTATCTTCCCCGCAGAAAGCGAGCTTCTTATCATCGGTATGTCCGCGTGCCTTGCAGGTGCGGTTTGCGGCGACCACTGCTCACCTATCTCGGATACGACAATTATGTCCTCCGCAGGCGGTCAGTGTAACCACATCAACCACGTTTCTACGCAGATGCCGTATGCAATTACAGTTGCGGCTATCTCCTTCGTAATGTTCGTGATTTCGGGATTTGTTCAGAACATCTGGATCTGTCTCCCTCTCGGAATCGTACTTACTGTCGGAACACTCTTCGCAATAAAGGCTCTTACTAAGAATAAGTAATCCTTTAGAACCAAATATTATGACCTCGGTAGTTATTATTACCGAGGTCATTTTTTGTGTTGAATAAAAAAATATGCCCGTAAAGCGGGCTTCTCATAAGGAAGTTTACCTAACGCACGGTAGGGGCGAACTGTGTTCGCCCTCGGGAGACCGCAGGTCTCCCCTACGGATAAACAAATTTGATCCGCAGAAAACAAATAATAAACCCCGACAGATTTTTAGGTCTGTCGGGGTATTGTCGTTTATGTAAAAATCAGCTCCATATATCCGCAGGTAAACGGAAAGAAATCGAATTTTTGTGTTCTGATATGCTTGAAGCCGAAAGATTCATACCATTTCTTCAGGACTTGATTTTCCTCAACAATTCCTATATTCATTTTTGAACATCCCAAGCTTTTTGCTTCGTTAAAGGAATGCAATAGTAATTTCTTTCCAATACCTTGATGTCTGAATTGCGGTAGCACACACAAATTATTCAGTTCGCACTCTTTGTTTCCTTGTAACGCCAATGAATAATAACCGACAATATTTCCGTCAACAACAAAAGCATACATAGGTCTGTTTTCATGATTTAGTTGCCAGGACAAGCGTTGCTCCGTTGTGGCAAAAGCAGTAAAGCGAGGTGCGTTTTCGATCGTAAAACTAAACTCGTTTGCTACAGTTAAAAAACTTTCTTTGATTACATCAACACATTCTTTAATATTGTTATTGTTCACGGGATGTATCATACAGTCATTTCTCCTTTTATCGCAAGTTTCGCCTTTGTATTACAAAGGCACAGGGCAAAGCCCATACCCCTAAGGTTGCACGAACCCAAAGGCTCCCTCCGGGAGGGAGCTCCCGACGAAGTCGGGTGAGGGAGAGCGCGTAACAATAAAGTTAGCACAAACCAAAAGTCACGCAGGCTCCTTCCGTCACGCTACGCGTGCCACCTCCCTCTCGGAGGGAGGCTTTTCGCTAACCTCATTATA
>SVSP01000011.1 GCA_015064255.1 Oscillospiraceae bacterium | reverse complement strand
CGCTTTACGATTGCCATTTCCTCGTGGTAAAGACCGTGAAATCTTATGTATCTGAAATGACAGCTATTCTGAAGCATTCTGAGCTGTTCATAAGCATCGCGACGCATAACCTCACCTGCGCGGCCCGCACCGACGCACGCATTAAAATGCTCACTCATACGTCCCGCTTCGTTTTTTATGTTAACAGAAATATTTCTCATAATTTTTATCCTCCCGCTGTGTTATTTTTATTATACAACACCCGAAACGGCTTGTCAAGTTAAACTGAGTTTCCCTATGAGTATAAAAATGTTTTAAAGCTTTTCCTCTTGAAATATTTTTTCATTTATGTTATCATATAGGCAAGTAGTTTATCGAAAAGGAGAAATACGATGAAGCCCAATTTTATTATCGTTATGACAGACCAGCAACGCGCGGATCTGCGTAAAAGCCGCGGCTTTGAACTTGACACCATGCCTTTTCTTGATGCATTTTCAGAAGAAGGAATAGATTTCGAATCGGCTTATACGCCTAATCCGACCTGTATGCCTGCAAGAGTCAGTATGTTTACGGGCAGATATCCCGAAAGTCACCATGTACGCACGAATTTCAATGCCCGCGATGCAGTTTACACGGAAGATCTCCTTGATATTTTCCAAAAAGAAGGTTACCGCACGGCAATATGCGGAAAAAATCATACGCACCACGCTCCCGCAGACTTTGATTTTGCCAAGGTAAACGGACATCTCGGAGGTGAGGGTGAGATAAACACTACCGAGAATGAAAAGATCTTTGCAAAATTCCTTTCGGGAACAAAACACCTTGAAAGCTACGTACCTTCCCCGGGAGGTGTTGAGGTACAGTTCCCTTATCGAAACGTTTCGGACGCCCTTGAATTTATCGACACGTGCAAGGATTCTCCTTTCTTTGTGTGGATAAGTATGGCGGAGCCGCACAATCCTTGGCAGGTTCCCGAGCCTTATTTCGATATGTTTCCGCCCGAAAGCCTGCCCGAAACAACAGGTGTCGAGGCACTTGAGGCAAAGAGCGAGCGTTTCCGTTGGCTTCGCAGAGTTTGGGAACGCATTTCCGATGACATTGATACCCGTCTTGGACGTATGCGCTCAAACTATTACGGAATGTTGAAGCTTATTGATGATCAGCTAAAGCGTCTAAGCGACGGTCTTGAAGCAAGAAATCTTTTTGAAAACACTTACGTTATCTTCCTCTCCGATCACGGAGATTTCGTAGGAGAGTACGGTCTTTTACGTAAGGGTCCCGAGCTTCCGAATATTCTCGTAAACATTCCTATGGTTTGGAGAGGCCCCGGCGTACGAAAGTGTGTACGAGAAAAAGCCTGCGTAAATATTGTAGATATTCTTCCGACCGTATGCGATATTCTCGGCAGAGATATTCCCGAGGGCGTTCAAGGCAAGAGTATTCTTCCCCTACTCACGGGCGAAAATATCCCCGATAGCGAATACGACACAGCTTACTCTGAAAGCGGTTACGGCGGTCTGCGTTGGACCGATGACGACTCACTCGACCTGCCCACCGAGGGTGCAAGTCCGAATTACATTGCATTTGACTGTCTGAACACTTGGACACAGTGCGGAAAATGCCGTATGGTACGCCGCGGAGATTACAAGCTCCAGCTTGACGATCTTGGCGAAGGATATCTGTACGATCTCAAAAATGATCCGCTTGAGCTGAAAAATCTTTGGGATGATCCCGAGTACAAGGATCTTCGCAGCGAGATGGCAACCCTTCTCGCGACAGAAATGATGCGTCATTACGATACTCTTCCCCACCCCCGCAGACGCTACCGAGTCAAAAAGCATCCCAAGGGTTTTATTCACCAAAAATACTCATCCGAAGATTGCGGCATAAAGGAAATCGTTTATGCAAGCAGAAAGAAGGATTGACACTTATATGATCACTATTATAAAAAACGCCCGTATACGTGACAAAAAATCGGATATTGTCATCGCAAACGGCATAATCAAAGAAATTCTGCCATACTCCACCGATTTTATTCCCGAAAACAGCAAGATTTTTGATATCGGCGGCAAGGAACTTTTGCCCGGACTCTTTGATATTCACTCACACGGCTGTATGTCTTTCGACACAACGGACGGAAACGGCCGCAAAGAAATGGCTGATTTTCTTGTAAGAAGCGGCACTACTTCATGGCTTCCGACAACAATGACAGCTTCGCGTGAAGCTCTTGACCAAGCTGTAAATCAGATTCCTTTTCCTAATTTCGGTCCCGATATCCCCGGTTACCATCTTGAAGGTCCGTACATTTCCCTGAAAGCGGCAGGCGCGCAGGACAAGAGATACATACGTCTTCCCGACCTTGAAGAGTTCAGAAGCTACAATAACGTAAAAATGATAACGGTTGCTCCCGAAATCGACGGTGCTATGGATTTCATAGAAAAATGCGGTGTTGCTGTTGCCCTCGGACACACAACCTGCGATTATCAAACCGCTTGCGAAGCGTTTGACCGCGGTGCAAACTGTCTTACGCATACTTTCAACGCGATGTCGCCTCTTCATCACAGAAATCCCGGTCCGATAGGCGCAGCCATTGACAAAGGCGCGTACGTGCAGGTTATCTCCGATGGATTCCATCTTCATCCGTCCGTTGTCAAAATGCTTTACCGCACTTTTGGCACCGAGAGAATGGTGATAATCAGCGATTCCGTATCTACAGCTGGTCTTCCGGACGGCAGATACGTTATAAACGATGCTGTCACTATTGTAAGAGATTCGCACGCTTATCTCCCCGACGGAACGATAAATGGAAGCTCTTCGACGATTATGGACTGCGTCCGTACCGCGATATCCTTCGGAATCCCCAAATACGATGCTTTCAAGATGGCATCCGAAACGCCTGCAAACTGTATCGGTCTGAAAAAAGGACGATTTGAAGCAGGATACGATGCAGATTTCATTGTAATCGATGATGAACTTAACGTTATCTCGTCATTCGTCAAAGGAAATTTAATTAAATAAAGAAATTTTGCCTTAAGTATATTTTTTCTCAAAAAACGAAAAATATATTTAAGGCATTTTATTTTTACTGAAAAAAACGCGCAGGAGGATAACTTGGACGAAATAACCAAACTGCTTGTTCGCACGGTAATCATATATTTTATTTTGACCGTTTCAATGCGGATAATGGGAAAGCGTCAGCTCGGAGAAATGGAGCTTTCCGAGCTCGTAACGACTCTTTTATTATCCGAAATATCTGCTGTTCCTATAGTTGATTTCAAAATCCCGCTAAAGCGCGCACTCATCCCCGTACTTCTAATAATTTCATTTGAAATTATTATTCCATTCATCAGCGCAAAAAAGCGTTTTATCAAAAAACTTGTTGAAGGCAAGCCGTCATATATAATTTATCGCGGTGAGTTGCGTCTGTCCGAAATAAAGAAAAACCGTATATCACTTGACGAACTCATTTGTGAACTGCGCGAACAAGGATTTTTTGACATATCCGATATCGAATATGCAATTCTTGAGCCGAACGGTCAGCTTTCCATTTTGCCCAAAAACGGCGACACAAACGCTCAAAACACAGGCGGAATGGTACACAATCTGATAATCAACGGCGAAATTATAGATTTCAATCTCAAGCTTTTAAACTTAGATGAAAAATGGCTCAACGAACAAATAGCCTCTCTTGGAGTTTCAAAAAAAGACATTTCTCTATTCGGGCTTGATGACTGCAATAATATGATTAGTGTTATATCATCAAACGGAAAAAATTCTAAAATAATAAAAACACCCAAAAGCAAAAAAAAGAACCCGTAAGCAGAACTTACGGGAATCTTTTTAATAAAATTTAGCCTTCGATTGCGGGAGCTTCTACCTTCTTAGCGTCGCTCTTTTCATCGTTTTCAGCCTTCTTTACAGGAGCTTCGTAACCAACGAGTGTGATTACTGCCATCTCTGCGCCGTCTCCGCGGCGAGGTCCGAGCTTGTAAATAGCGGTATAACCACCGTTCTGATTTTCATAGCTGGGAGCGATGGTGTCGAAGAGTTTTCTTACGACATCCTCCTTTGTAATGAAAGCAAGTGCCTGACGGCGTGCAGCAAGAGTATTTGTCTTGCCGAGCGTTATCATTTTATCAGCAAGCGCGCGAACTTCTTTAGCTCTTGTTACGGTTGTTTCGATTCTGCCGTTTTCAAGCAGATATGTTACGAGACCGCGGAGCATAATATTTCTATGCGCTGTCTTTCTGCCGAGTTTTCTGGTTCCTGGCATTTCTGTTTTACCTCCTTCAACTTTTTGTGGGGCGGATTATTCGTCTTCGTGCTTGAAGACGAGACCCAGCGAGTGAAGCTTTGCCCTCACTTCATCAAGTGACTTCTTTCCGAGGTTTCTGACCTTAATCATTTCTTCCTCGGTCTTGCTTACAAGGTCTTCTACAGTATTGATGCCTGCGCGCTTCAAGCAGTTGAAGCTACGAACAGACATGTCAAGTTCCTCAATGGTCATCTCAAGAACTTTTTCCTTAACGGTAGCGTTGCTATCGATAAGTATCTGTCTGTCTCCTGCATCCTCAGAGAGGTTAACGAAGAGACTGAGATGCTCGTTGAGTATCTTGGCGCCATAGGATACTGCATCCTTTGCAGAAATAGTACCGTTTGTCTGTACTTCAAGTGTAAGCTTATCGTAATCGGTAATATTACCAACACGGGTATTTTCTACCTTGTAGCTTACGCTGTATACAGGTGTATAAATCGAATCGGTGTATATAACTCCGATGACCGGTGAATTACTCTGCTTATTTTTTTCCTGAGAAACATAGCCGCGTCCGTGATCGAATGTAAGTTCAATGTACAGATGAGCGTTGTCGCTGAGTGTGGCTATATGAAGATCAGGGTTGAGAATATCAATATCCGCATCCTGCTTAATATTTCCTGCGGTTACTTCTGCAGGTCCTGTTACATCAATTATCGCCATCTTAGCGCCTTCTGTGTACAGTTTTGCAACTATACCCTTGATATTGAGAACGATTTCGGGAACGTCTTCTTTAACGCCCGGTATTGTCGATATCTCATGAAGAACGCCGTCGATCTTGATGCAAACGACTGCGACACCCGGAAGTGAACTAAGCAGTACTCTGCGAAGTGAATTTCCGAGAGTTGTTCCGTATCCGCGCTCAAGAGGCTCTACAACAAATCTGCCAAAACTACCGTTTTCGCTTTCGAATTCAGTTACAACTGTCGGCTTTTCGATGTTTTTCATTAAATGTTCCTCCTTATTATTTTTTGCGTTTGGTGATGTACGGTTTTAACTGCACCGTAATAAACACGTTGGAGGCTGATTATTACTTCGAATACAACTCAACGATAAGCTGTTCGTCAAACGGAAAATCAATATCCTCTCTCTTAGGCAGTGCAACGATCTTCGCGGAAGCCTTATCCTTGTTAAGGTCAAGCCAAGCGGGAGCTACGTGTGACTGCATTGTTTCGATAAGTCCTGCGAACTTTTCAAGAGACTTTGCACTGTCCTTAAGTGCGATCTCATCGCCGATCTTAACGATAAGGGAAGGAATATTTACCTTCTTTCCATTGAGTGTGAAGTGTGCATGAAGTACCAACTGACGTGCTTCTCTGCGGCTGCTTGCGAGACCCATTCTGTATACTACATTGTCGAGTCTGCGCTCAAGCAAGCTGAGGAGGTTTTCACCTGTTACACCTTCCTGATTATCTGCCTTCTCGAAGTATCCTCTGAACTGATTTTCGAGAACGCCGTAATATCTCTTGGTCTTCTGCTTTTCACGAAGCTGCATTCCGTATTCACGAGGTTTCTTTGTTTCTGCACCATGCTGTCCGGGAGCTACCGGTCTGCGCTCCATAGCGCACTTTCCGGTAAGGCAACGGTCGCCTTTGAGGAAGAGCTTAACGCCTTCTCTACGGCAGAGCTTACATGCAGGGCCTGTATATCTTGCCATTTATTGTTTCCTCCTTATTTTCTTTCAATCAGACGCGTCTTCTCTTAGGCGGTCTGCATCCGTTGTGCGGGATAGGGGTTACGTCTTTAATCATTGTAATGTCAAGGCCTGCGGTCTGGAGAGCGCGGATTGCTGCTTCTCTTCCGCTTCCGGGTCCCTTAACAAATACTTCGATGGTCTTCATACCATGCTCGATTGCTGCCTTTGCAGCGGTTTCGGATGCCATCTGTGCTGCGAACGGAGTGGACTTTCTGGAGCCCTTGAATCCGAGTTCTCCTGCCGATGCCCACGATACTGCGTTTCCGTTTGTATCGGTGATCGTCACGATGGTATTATTATAGGTCGCACGAATATGAGCAGTTCCCTTTTCAATATTCTTGCGCTCGCGGCGCTTTCTAATGACCTTTTTTGCTGTTCCTGCTTTTGCCATCTTTTTGGTATCACTCCTTTACTTTTTCTTGTTAGCGATTGTCTTAGCGGGACCTTTTCTGGTTCTCGCATTTGTTTTGGTTCTCTGACCTCTTACCGGAAGACCTTTTCTATGTCTGATTCCGCGGTAGCAGTTGATTTCTACCATTCTCTTGATTTCAAGAGATACGTCACGACGAAGGTCACCTTCTACAGTGTAGTTTGCTTCGATTTCGTCACGAAGCTTACTTACTTCATCATCGGTAAGGTCCTTTGCGCGTGTATCGGGATTAATACCGGTAGCCGCGAGAATGTCATTTGCGCTCTTTCTTCCTATTCCATAGATATAGGTAAGAGCGATCTCTATACGCTTGTTGTTAGGAATATCAACACCAGCTATACGTGCCATTCAGTTTTTCACCTCTCTCTTTTTTAACCCTGTCTCTGCTTATGCTTAGGGTTCTCGCATATAACCATTACGTTACCTTTTCTTTTTATGATCTTGCACTTATCGCAAATCTTTTTAACGGATGGTTTTACTTTCATTGTTTGTCACCATTCCTTTCTGAATTTGACTATTTAGAACGCCATGTAATACGTCCCTTGGTGAGGTCATAGACAGAAACTTCTACTTTTACCGAGTCACCGGGGAGTATCCAGATATAGTTCATTCTGAGCTTTCCGGACAGATGTGCTGTTATCACGTGTCCGTTAGCAAGCTTTACTTTGAAGGTGGCGTTCGGAAGAGCCTCTACAACCGTTCCTTCAAATTCAATTACATCATCTTTAGGCAGAACAATCCCTCCTGATTGCCTCACTGAGCTTCTCATCTGTCAGGGAATTTTCTTTCGCGAGCGTTTCTACCTCGCTTGGAAAAATTCCAAGAAGCTTAAGCTGCGCGAGTTTTTTCGTTTTTAGTTTTCCGACCGTATTATATCTGTGTAAGAAGTATAATACCGTTATCGGTCATCGCAACCGTGTGTTCATAGTGAGCGGAAAGCCCACCGTCATCAGTAATAACGGTCCAACCGTCTTCTTTCTCAAAAACGTCACCGCTTCCGGTACAAACCATAGGTTCTATGGCGATCACCATACCGGGAACAAGTCTTGCTCCGCGGCCCGGCGTACCGTAGTTTGGAACTTCGGGGGACTCGTGAAGGTCTTTACCGACCCCGTGTCCGACGTAACGTCTGACAACCGAGAACCCATTCGAAATCACGCTTTTTTCAATTGCACTTCCGATATCTCCGATTCTCTTACCGGATTCAATCTGTTCAATACCGCGCATAAAGCATTCTTTTGTCGCTTCGATAAGACGGTCTGCAAGTTCGCTTACTTTTCCGCATCTGAAGGTATTTGCGCTGTCTCCGTGGAATCCCTTATAGTAGGCGCCGACATCGATCTTCACGATATCGCCCTCCTTAAGCACCACGTTCTCGGATGGAATTCCGTGTATCACCTGCTCGTTTATACTTATGCAGGCAGATGCAGGAAAACCACCGTATCCGAGAAATGACGGCTTTGCTCCACACTTTTCTATATGGCGGCGAATCATACTGTCTATATATGCAGTTGTTACACCCGGACGTACGAGTTCACCGCCAAGAGCAAGTGCTTCACCGGTTATTTTACCGGCATCCTTCATTATGGCTATCTGATGTGCATTTTTTAATTGTATCATTTATTTACCACCGAGAGCTTCAATTGTGAGTCTTGTGGTATCTGCAACCTCTTCCTGACCTTCGACAAGCTTAAGCTTACCTTTAGCGAGGTAGAAGTCCTTAAGGGGCTCTGTCTGCGCGTGATAAATATCAAGTCTGCTGAGCACTACTTCGGGGCTGTCATCCTTACGAAGTGTAAGAACAGTTCCGTCGTTATCGCAGGTCTTGCCATCCTTAGAAGGCTTATATGCGATATGATAGCTTGCTCCGCAAGTATCGCAAACGCGGCGTCCACTCATTCTGGTCACGATCTTTTCGTCGGGCACTTCAATGCTTACAACGACGTCGAGCTCGATTCCCATTTCATCGAGAGCCTCTGCCTGAGGAACTGTACGGGGAAATCCGTCGAGGATAAATCCGTTTTTACAGTCATCCTTTTCAAGTCTCTCTTTGATTATACCTATTACAACCTTATCGGGAACAAGCGCTCCCTTTTCGGTATATTCCTTTGCGGCAAGTCCCATAACCGTACCGGTTTTGATTGCCTCTCTTATGATTGCACCGGTTGAAATCGCGGGAATACCGAATTTTTCGGACGCTATTTCAGCCTGTGTGCCTTTGCCCGCGCCGGGGGCACCAAGAAACATTATTTTCATTTTCTTATCCCTCTTTCGCAAGTAAAGTCAATTACTGAAGGAATCCCTTGTAATGACGCATTGTAAGCTGAGATTCGATATCGCGGCCTGTTTCGAGAGCAACACCGATTACGATAAGCAGAGAAGATCCGCCGAATGCGATGCTTGCGAGTCCGCTATAATCAAATATGCTTGCTATGCAGTTAATAAGCATAGGAAGTCCTGCAACGATGCAAAGGAAGAATGCACCGATAAATGTTATTCTGCTGAGTATCTTCTTAATATATGCTGCCGTAGGTTCGCCGGGACGTACACCGGGGATCATACCGCCGTTCTTCTTAAGATTGTTCGAAACTTCAATAGGATCGAAGGAAATCATAATATAGAAGTACGAGAACGCTACGATAAGCACGAGATATACAACAAGATAGATGAACGACGAGGCATCGAAGAACTTAAGGAAGCGTCCCCAGAAGCCTGTGTCAGATGCAGATATTCCGCAAAGAGTCAGTATTGTTGCGGGAAGCGAAGCGATAGAGGAAGCGAAGATGATCGGCATAACACCGGACATATTCAGCTTAAGGGGAAGGTTTGTGTTCTGTCCGCCGTAAACCTTTCTTCCTACTACTCTCTTACCGTACTGAATCGGAATTCTACGTTCACTGTTCGTGATGAATACGATGAAATAAACGATTGCAACACCTATAACAAGACCGAGCACACCGATGATGGTATTCCAAGGCCAATCTGTGATGAGGTTATAGAGTGTAATAGCGATGCTGGGACCGCTTGCAAGGATATTTGCAAAGAGTATCATCGAGATACCGTTACCGATACCGTGCTCGTTGATCTTTTCGCCGAGCCACATTACGATAGCTGCACCTGCGCCGAAACAGAAGATAATTACGAGTGCTGCAAAGAAGTCATCTCTGTACAGCCAGCCGTTTGCCTTAAGAAGTGTGAAATAACCCCAAGCTGTAAGTGCACCGAGAGCTACTGTCACATATCTTGTTATCTGAGAAATCTTTTTCTTACCGTTTTCATCCTTAGACATTCTTTCGAGTGCGGGGATAGCAACAGCAAGAAGCTGCATTACGATTGATGCTGTGATATAAGGAGATATGCCAAGCGCAAAAACTGTTGCCTGTGCAAGCGCGGTACCTGTCAGAGTATTGAGGTATTCGAAAATTGTTCCGCCATATACCTCGTTAAAGCTCTGGAGTATGTCACTTCTGACATAGGGTACGGGAATAGCGGTACCAAGTCTGTACAGGATAAGTATAAATGCAGTGAAAAGAATCTTCACGCGTATATCCTTTGCTGCCCATACATCTCTGATTTTACCGAAAAACTTTCTCACTTAGATCACCTCTACCTTTCCGCCAGCCGCTTCAATTTTTTCTTTAGCGGCAGCCGAAAAGACAGCTGCGCAAACTGTTAATTTCTTAGTGATCTCACCGCGTCCGAGTACCTTAAGTCCGTCATTAGCCTTCTTGATAATGCCTTCGTTGCAAAGTACTTCGAGAGTTACTGTATCACCGTCGTTGAAACGAGCGTTAAGTGTTTCAACATTGATTATGCTGTAAGTTGTTGCAAATTTATTGTTGAAGCCTCTTTTAGGAAGTCTTCTGTAAAGCGGAATCTGACCGCCTTCGAATCCGGGACGTACACCGCCACCAGAACGAGCGTTCTGACCTTTATGTCCTTTGCCGGCTGTTTTGCCGTTTCCGGATCCGGGTCCTCTACCTTTACGCCAAGCCTTCTTTGCGGAGCCTTCGGGTGCTGAAAGTTCGTGGAGCTTCATTTTTTCTCCTCCTTCATAGATTTTTAAGTCTTTGATTTAGAATTATTCGGCTGCTTCTTCTACCTTAACGAGGTGGGAAATAACGTTGATCTTTCCCTTTGTCGCCTCTGTGTTAGGAAGAACTATGCTATCACCGATCTTTTTGAAGCCCAGTGAAGCTGCTGTCGCCTTCTGTTTCGGAATTGCTCCGATAAGGCTCTTAACAAGTGTAATCTTTATCATTCTTGTTCTCCCCCTATCAAAGTTCGTCTACATTCTTACCGCGCATCTGTGCAACCTCTTCAGCACTTCTGAGCATACGAAGTGCTTCAAATGTAGCCTTAACTACGTTTGTGGGGTTGGTAGAACGCAGGCACTTAGCTCTTACATTCTTAATTCCTGCAAGTTCAAGAACTGCACGAACAGTTCCACTTGCGATAATTCCTGTTCCTTCGGGTGCCGGCTTAAGCATTACCTTACCTGCTCCGAATTCACCGATTACTTCGTGAGGAATTGTTGTACCATTAAGAGGTACTTCGATCATATTCTTCTTAGCATCTTCCATACCCTTGCGGATTGCTTCAGGTGTTTCTGCTGCTTTACCAAGTCCGTAGCCTACGTGACCGTTTCCATCTCCGACAACCATTATGGCAGCGAGGCTGGCAATACGTCCACCTTTTACGGTCTTAGATACACGCTTTGTCTTGACAAGCTTTTCCTGAAGGTCAAGCGTTGCCGCATCTATTCTTTTTGCCATCTTTATCCTCCTTATTAGAACTTAAGGCCTGCAGCGCGAGCGCCTTCGGCAAGTTCAAGTACACGTCCGTGGTAGAGATAACCGCCGCGGTCGAAGACCACTTCGGATATTCCTGCTGCTATCGCACGTTCAGCGATAAGTGCGCCTACTTTCTTAGCACTTTCCTTATTGCTGCCACATTCAAAGTCTTTTTCATACGAGGAAGCGGATACAAGTGTTACACCTTTGACATCATCAATAATCTGCGCCTGGATGTTTGCGTTTGAGCGGTATACGCAAAGACGGGGGCATTCTGCTGTTCCCGAAATCTTTCCTCTTACTCTTGCATGTCTCTTAAGACGCTGCTTATTGGAATCCTTCTTTGATACCATAATTTAATCCACTCCTTTCAATTATTTACCGGTCTTTCCGGCCTTGCGGCGGACATACTCACCAGCATACTTAATACCCTTGCCCTTATAGGGTTCCGGCGGTCTCTTGCCTCTGATATTAGCTGCAATCTGACCTACGAGCTGCTTATCAATACCGCATACTACGATAGTGTTAGCATCAGGAACCTCAAAAGTAATTCCATCGCCTTCAACAAAGGTAATACCGTGGGAGTAACCGAGAGAAAGCTGAAGCTTATTGCCTTCCTTTGCTGCTCTGTAACCTACACCAACGATTTCAAGTTTCTTCTGATAGCCTTCGCTTACGCCTACTACCATATTGCTAATAAGTGTACGTGTGAGTCCGTGGATAGATCTGTTAAATTTTTCGTCGTCAGGACGGGAAACTACGATTTCGCCGTCTTTCACTTCGATTGCGAGTTCATTTCTGAACTGCTGTGTAAGGGTTCCCTTAGGTCCCTTTACTGTAACGAGGTTTCCTTCAGCTATATCTACACTTACACCTGCGGGAACCTTAACGGGATTTCTACCTATTCTTGACATCTCTTTATGCTCCCTTCTTTACCATACAAATGCAAGTATTTCGCCGCCGACGTTCTCTTTACGAGCCTTCTTGTCGGTCATGATACCCTTGGATGTGGAAACGATTGCAATGCCAAGGCCGTTCATAACCTTAGGCATATCTTCGCAACCTGCATAGATTCTAAGACCGGGCTTAGAAACTCTGCGGAGACCCTGGATAACCTTCTGCTTGCCGATATACTTGAGTGTAACTCTGAGAATTCCCTGCTTGCCGTCTTCGATTACCTGATAGCTCTTGATGTAGCCTTCTTCGAGAAGAATGTCAGCAATTGCCTTCTTCATATTAGAAGCGGGAATATCTACTGTTTCATGTTTCGCGTTGTTCGCGTTGCGGATTCTTGTCAGCATATCCGCGATTACGTCTGATATTTGCATATTTTTTTCCTCCTGTTATGCAAGTGTTTTTCTTGCTGCCCTCTTTTTCCGTCGGGCTGCAAATCGGCGGTTAAAGCTTTACTTTCCTGCCGATAAGACGGAGTTTAATAACTTTCTCCGAGATAATTGTCCGTCAATTACCAGGATGCTTTCTTTACTCCGGGAATCTCGCCCTTGTAAGCAAGTTCTCTGAAGCAAATACGGCAAATTCCGTACTTACGCATATAAGCATGGGGACGGCCGCAGATTTTGCATCTGTTGTACTCACGTGTGGAGAACTTCTGCGGTCTCTGCTGCTTAACTTTCATTGATGTTTTTGCCATCTTTATTTATCCTCCATTATTTAGCGAACGGTGCGCCGAGCTGAATAAGAAGTTCTCTTGCTTCATCATCGGTCTTTGCCGTTGTAACGAATGCTATATCCATACCGCGAATCTTGTCGATCTTATCGTACTCGATTTCGGGGAATATAAGCTGCTCTTTAAGTCCGAGCGAGTAGTTTCCTCTGCCGTCGAAACCGTCGGGGTTGATACCCTTGAAGTCACGAACTCTGGGGAGTGCGAAGTTGAAGAGTTTATCAACAAATTCGTACATAATTTCGCCTCTGAGAGTAACCTTTGCACCGATCTTCATTCCCTGACGGAGTTTGAAGTTAGATACCGACTTACGTGCGTATGTCGGAACTGCCTTCTGACCTGTGATGAGGGAGATCTCTTCAATAATTGTATCAATTACCTTTGCGTTATCTTTTGCATCGCCCGCGCCAACGTTAACTACAACCTTGTCGAGCTTAGGAATCTGCATTACGCTCTTGTACTCATACTTCTTCATAAGAGCAGGAGCAATTTCATTCTTGTAAGTTTCTCTAAGTCTTGCCATTGTTTTACTCCTCCTCCTTAGTCGAACTGATGTCCGCAAGGTGTTCCGTCAGCCTTCTTACCGGAGCATACGCGTACTTTCTTTCCGTCGATAACTTCGATATGAGTTCTAACGCCCTTGTCGCACTTAGGGCAGTAAAGCTGTATCTTGCAAGCATATACAGGAGCGTCTACCTTAACGATTGCAGACTGTTCGCCCTGTCTTCTTGCCTTTACGTGCTTGCTTGCCTTGTTTACGTTTTCAACGATAACCTTTCCTTCTTCGGGAGAAACTGCGATAACCTTAGCGGTCTTGCGTTCCTTCTTGGTTTCGTTGCCTTCTTTGTCTTCGCTGGTCTTCCACTTATCTTTGTAATCGCCCACGCGTACTACTACGATATCACCTGTTTTTACATGCATTCTTGCCATATTGACGATACCTCCTTAAAGTACTTCGGGAGCGAGTGAAAGGATCTTGAGATAATCCTTCTCACGAAGCTCTCTTGCCACAGGCCCAAATATACGGGTTCCTCTGGGGTTTTTATCTTCTCTGATGATAACCGCTGCGTTATCATCGAAACGAACGTAGCTGCCGTCGGCGCGCTTTACGCCCTTGACTGTTCTTACGATAACAGCCTTAACAACTTCGCCCTTCTTTACCTGTCCACCGGGAGTTACCTTTTTAACGGTTGCTACTACGACGTCTCCGATGCCGGCGTATCTTCTGCCGGTACCACCGAGTACTCGTATACACATAAGCTCCTTCGCACCGGTGTTGTCAGCGACTTTCATATATGACTGCTGTTGTATCACTGTGCGTTTTCCTCCTTATTCAATACAATCTTGGTTGTATCTACTGTGTTTACTTAACCTTTTCGATTATTTCAACGAGACGCCATCTCTTTGTTGCGGAAAGCGGTCTTGTTTCCATAATGAGTACCTTATCACCGACATCGCACTGATTGTTTTCGTCGTGTGCGTGTACCTTAAGTGTGTGCTTTATAATTTTTCCATATTTAGGATGCTTTACGTTGTCTTCGATTGCAACTACGATTGTCTTGTTCATCGCGTTGCTTACAACCTTTCCTACTCTGGTCTTGCGCAGATTGCGCGCTGTTGCTTCCATCACGACTGTATCTCCTTCCTGCTCACTGTGCCTTCATTTCATGAAGAATAGTCATAACACGAGCAATATCCTTCCTGACATCAGCTATCTTGTGGGGATTGTCGAGTTGGTTTATTGCGTGCTTGAAGCGCAGGTTAAACAGTTCTTCCTTGAGTCCTGCAAGCTCTTTTTCAAGCTCTTCAACGCTCATCTTTCTGATTTCACTTGCCTTCACGTTTATCCCTCCTCAACAACATCGTTTGTGTCTTTCATAACAAACTTGCACTTAATAGGCAGCTTGTGAGATGCAAGACGCATTGCTTCCTTTGCGATCTCAGGAGCAACACCGTCCATCTCGAACATTATTCTACCGGGTTTTACAACTGCTACCCAGTATTCAGGTGAACCCTTACCGGAACCCATACGAGTTTCTGCAGGTTTCTCTGTTATAGGCTTGTCGGGGAAAATCTTGATCCAGACCTTACCGCCACGGCGGATGTATCTGGTCATTGCTATACGGGCTGCTTCGATCTGATTGCTTGTGATCCATGCGGGTTCAAGAGCAACAAGACCGTAGTTTCCGTATGTCAGTGTATTTCCGCGCGATGCTTTTCCCTTAAGTCTGCCGCGCTGTACACGTCTGTACTTAACTCTCTTCGGCATTAACATTATTTGTTGCCCCCTTCTTTACCAGCATTGTTTTTGTTGCCCTGGAATGCGGGACGGTTTCCCTGTCCGCGATTCTGTCCACGGTTCTGCGGACGGCGATCTCCGTCACGGCGTTCTCCGCGGCGTTCACCGGGCTTACGATCACGGCGATCAGGTCTTGCAGGGTTCATATCTGTGCGGATTGTTGTGAACTTCTTCTTAACATCCGGAAGAACTTCTCCCTTAAAGATCCATACCTTGATACCGATCTTACCATAAGTTGTATGTGCTTCTGCAAAGCCGTATTCGATATCAGCTCTGAGAGTCTGAAGCGGAATAGTACCTTCGTGATACTGTTCGCTTCTTGCGATTTCTGCACCGCCAAGACGTCCCGAACACATAACCTTAATTCCCTTTGCACCGAGGCGCATTGTCTTTGCGATAGACTGCTTCATTGCACGGCGGAAACTGATTCTGCGTTCGATCTGAGAAGCGATCGACTCTGCAACGAGCTGTGCGTTAAGGTCGGGCTGTCTTACTTCGATTACGTTTACCGAAGCGGGCTTGCCTGCCATCTTTTCGATGGTAGCCTTGATCTTTTCGATTTCTGTGCCGCCCTTACCGATTACTGTTCCGGGCTTTGCGCAGTAAATAAACACTCTGATTCTGGATGCGTCGCGTTCGATTTCTACCTTCGGTACGCCGCTTTCCTTGAATTTCTCCAGAATGTACTTTCTGATGTTATAGTCGGATACGAGTGTATCGCCGAACTTTTCATCTTTTTCGTACCATCTGGAATCCCAGTTCTTTATAACTCCGACACGAAGACCGTGCGGATTAACTTTCTGACCCATTCAGCATTAACCTCCTCTAATTATTTCTCTTTTACAGCGATAGTAACGTGGCTGGTTCTCTTGAGAAGACGGTCATATCCGCCTCTACCTCTTGCCTGACCTCTCTTAAGTGTAGGTCCGGGACATACGAAGCACTGAGATACATACAGGTTATCTGTATTCATCTGGAAATTGTGCTCTGCGTTTGCCATTGCGCTCTTGAGAAGCTTTGCAACCAGCGGCGATGCGCCTCTCTGTGTATGATTAAGGATAGCCATTGCTTCCTTGGCATTTTTTCCACGAATAAGGTCGAGAACGATCTGAACCTTACGGGGAGTAATTCTCACAAATTTGAGATATGCTTTTGCTTCATTAACTTCCATTGTTCAAATTTCCTCCCTTCAATTATTTCTTAGTGGTCTTGGATCCGGCGTGACCCTTAAAGGTTCTTGTCGGAGCGAACTCACCAAGCTTGTGTCCTACCATATCTTCGATAATATATACCGGGATATGCTTTCTGCCGTCGTGTACGGCAATTGTATGTCCGACGAAGTCGGGGTAAATTGTGGAGGCTCTTGACCATGTCTTAAGAACTTTCTTGTCGCCGCTCTCGTTCATAGCCACAATGCGCTTATAAAGCTTTGCCTCTACATAAGGGCTCTTTTTCAGGCTTCTGCTCATTTATTTATGCCTCCTTCTTATTTGCCGTTCTTGTGTTTAACAATGAACTTTTCGGTTCTTGCCTTCTTGTTTCTCGTCTTATATCCGAGAGCAGGCTTGCCCCAAGGTGTTACAGGACCGGGACGACCGATAGGGGAACGTCCTTCACCACCACCGTGAGGGTGATCGCAGGGGTTCATTACCGAACCGCGTACTGTAGGACGGATACCCATATGACGTTTTCTACCTGCTTTACCGATCTTAACTGTATCGTGTTCAATGTTACCTACCTGACCGATTGTTGCCTTGCAGTCAAGTCTGATAAGTCTTACTTCGCCGGAGGGAAGTCTGACCTGTGCCATTCCGTTTTCCTTTGCCATGAGCTGTGCAGCTGCGCCCGCGCTGCGAACGAGCTGACCGCCCTTTCCGGGATAAAGCTCGATGTTGTGGATGAAGATACCAACAGGAATGTTTGCGATGGGAAGGGTGTTACCGGGTTTGATATCGGCATCTGCACCGCTTTCGATCACGTCGCCGTCTGTAAGACCTGCGGGAGCGATGATGTAGCTCTTCTTATTATCTTCGTACTCAACAAGAGCGATATAAGATGTTCTGTTAGGATCGTACTCTACGCCGATAACCTTTGCCTGAGCTTCGGTATCGCGCTTGAAGTCGATAATTCTGTACTTCTGTCTGTTTCCGCCGCCCTTATGACGAACTGTGATTCTACCGTAGCTGTTACGTCCGGCATGCTTCTTCTGTACGTCAAGCAGGCTCTTTTCCGGAGTCTTCTTAGTAACCTCATCAAATGAGGGAACAGACATCTGTCTGCGGCCCGGAGTAGTAGGCTTATAAATTTTTGCTGCCATTTCTTTACTCCTCCTTAAATCATACCGTCAAAGAACTCAATGGTCTTGGAGTCTGCTGTCAGAGTTACGATAGCTTTCTTCCATTCGGATGTATAACCGGAGTGAACACCGAGTCTCTTGGGCTTTTTCTTCATATTGATGGTATTAACGCTTGCAACCTTTACCTTGAAGATTTCTTCGATCGCGCTTGCGATTTCAGGCTTTGTTGCGTCCTTCTTTACCTTGAAGGTATATTTCTTATTTTCAATTCCGTCCATACTTGCTTCTGTAACGATAGGAGCAAGAATGATATCATAAACTGTTTTCATTAGTTATATACCTCCTCGATAGTTTTGATTGCGGTCTGATCAGCAACTACTGTATCGCAGTTAACGAGATCATATACGCTGATGATTGTGGAAGGCGTTGTCTTTACGCCGGGAATGTTATCAAAGGATTTTACTACAAACTTGTTGTTCTCGGAGAGAATAACGAGTGACTTCTTTCCTGCGCCAACTGCTGCGAGCATATTTACCATTGTCTTGGTCTTGTACTCGTCTGCTGTGATCTTGTCCACAATGATCATTTCGTTTGCCGCTACTTTAGCGGAAAGTGCGCTTATCATTGCAACGCGCTTTGTCTTCTTATTCATATCTACGCGATATGTTCTGGGCTTAGGACCGAGAGCGATACCACCGTGTGTCCACTGAGGTGAACGTGTGGATCCCTGTCTTGCTCTACCGCTGCCCTTCTGGCGCCAAGGCTTCTTACCGCCGCCCGAAACTTCAGAACGAGTCTTTGTGGACTGTGTTCCCTGTCTCTGGTTGAGAAGGTAGCCTCTTACTGCTGCATGAAGAACTGCTGCATTAGGTTCTGCTGCAAATACTTCATCGGAAAGTTCAATTGTGCCGACTTCTTTGCCGGTCATATCAACTATTTTCAAATTTGGCATCGTAATTTCCTCCCTTTCGTTAAGATTTAACCGTATTACGAATGAATACGATACCGCCGCGTGCGCCGGGAACTGCGCCCTTTACCGCGATTATATTCTTTTCGGCGTCGATCTTTGCTACGTCGAGGTTGAGAACAGTTACCTGCTCGTTACCGTACTGACCTGCCATCTTCTTGTTCTTGAAGATTCTTGCAGGGTCGATAACACCCATAGAACCCGACTGACGGTGAACAGGTCCGACACCGTGAGTCATTCTCAGCTTGTGGAGATTCCATCTCTTGATTGCACCTGTGTATCCGTGACCCTTTGTGATACCGGTAACGTCGACCTTTTCACCTGCTGCAAAAATATCAGCGGTGACGGTATCGCCTACTTTATATCCGGAGATATCATCAAGGCGGAATTCCTTAAGGTGCTTCTTGGGCTGGAGATCATTCTTCTTGAAGTGTCCGAGTGCAGGCTTGTTTGCCTTATACTCACCCTTCTTTGTCTGTGCTACGGCTTCAAATCCGAGCTGGATAGCTTCATATCCGTCGGTTTCAACCGTCTTGACCTGCGATACTACGCAAGGTCCTGCTTCAATTACTGTAACCGGAATAACGTTGCCTTTGTCATCAAAGATCTGTGTCATACCGATCTTCTTGCCTATAATGGCCTTCTTCATTTGTTTTTTCCTCCTGTTTTAGTTATTGGTTGACTTTTTGTCAACATGACATAAAACTTTCGAGAGGCGCGAGAATCGATTAGAGTTTGATTTCGATTTCTACACCTGCGGGAAGTTCAAGACTCGTAAGCGCCGCAACTACTTTCTGCGAAGGCTTGATTATGTCGATGAGTCTCTTGTGAGTTCTTGTTTCAAACTGTTCACGGCTATCCTTATATTTATGAACAGCGCGAAGAATTGTAACTACTTCCTTATCGGTGGGAAGCGGAACAGGTCCGGAAACTTCCGAGCCGTTTCTCTTAGCGGTTTCAACGATCTTTTCTGCCGCCTGGTCGATAAGTGCATGGTCATAACTCTTAAGTTTGATTCTGATCTTCTCTTTAACTGCCACTTGCTTTTTTCCTCCTTATTTAATGTTAAGCAGGGCGGACTTCGTAACACTCTGCCGTGTGTTTCCAAACCTTCCTTGCATTAATCCGAAATCTACGTGGTGCAACTCTTCCACATAAAATCCGGAAAATTAGTCAAAATAAGATTTGTAAACCCGCTTCAGATGCCCCAAAGTGCCGTTTCGCCCGATTGATACGGACATACTCCGGCAGAATTACCCGCGTTTTACCCGCGGCAACCTCTGCCATCAGCGCATCAAGCTCGACTATTATATCACACACCACCCACAGTTGTCAATATTTTCACGCGATTTTTTTGCTAAAAAAGCCCTTGTTAACAGAATATTTACAATTTTTTAGGCACTTTACAATAAAAATTTTGATTTTTTTGTGCGTTTCGCAAAATTTTCCGTGTTTATACACAAAAATGAAGCTTCATTTTTTATTTGACATCAGTTTTTGCAACCAATTTTATCATAAATTTACTTTTTTTGACATTTTTATCAAAAAAAGTATTGACAAATTTCAGTTAATATGGTATATTATGTCTGCACTCAGAGTTTGAAAGGAGGTTAAGTAATGAAAGCAACCGGAATTGTTCGTAAAATAGACTCTCTTGGTCGAATCGTTTTGCCGATAGAAATACGCGAAACACTTGGAATAGCGGAAAGAGATCCTCTTGAAATATTTGTGGACGGAGAAAACATAGTTTTCAAAAAATATTCGCCAACCTGCATTTTCTGCGATGCCACAGAACATCTTACCCTTTTCAAGGACAAGCGCATCTGTCCCGACTGTTTAAACGAGCTCACCAAGCAGTGATAAGAATTTATAATAGCAATACCGTCAGCCATAAAGCTGACGGTATTGTTTTTACTATCATATTATATTATCAGACGAAGAATGTAGTCAGCAGCCACACAAGAGCCGACCAGAAGAAGTGATATATTGCAATATGAAGGGAGGTTATTCCTCCAAGTGCATCAAGTGTGCTCAGAAGCAGTGCCGCTATAACGCCGACCACAAAAGCCACCGCCTCAAGCAGCAGTCCCGACTTTATAACTGCGCCCGCACGGTCGCATCTGTAAAGAGTTTCAAGAAGCGGTCTTGTCTTGCCTTTGGTGATTATACCGCTATCCGCAGTTTCGCGTACGACGTCCATTTCTTTTTCGGTACGGTATTTCAGTATCTTTATCGGGAAACGTCCCGTACCGATGATCGATTCAAGCATTGAAATATTAATATTAGGATCACTTGTACGTATAACAATGCCCATTCCGCTTTTATAAAGGTTTTGAAGTATTTTTTCGAAATCCTTATCTATGCTGTAAACAAGTCTTATTTTCAGCGCAATAACATTTCCGATCTCAACGTACATTATTCTGTAGTTTCTGTTACTTTCATCCTCAAGCATATACCCGTACTTTACGAAGTAAGACGCCTGACCTATACGAACTCTCTCCCTGTTCACAACAGCTTCAAGTCCGTCGTCCGAAATATCAACGTACTCAACGTCTTCGTTTGTAACGTCATAATCAGCCGCACCCGAAAGCACCTTATTAAGCGGACCGCTTATCGGCTCAAAGACGACCGAAGCATAGGCAAGACCTTTTGAAAAGCTCTCACTATCCTTCATTGATACTTCATCGAGCCAAACGTTTTTTTCGGTGAAAATATCGGTATCGTTAAAGGTGACAAATGCAGGCGCACAGTATTCCATAGTAGCCGCCTCTCCGACTATTGCCGTTCCGCTGCGCGATGCACGTTTTGAAACCTTATAGAGAGGCAACGAAAATACCGTATACAGTGAAAAAGGGGTCACAAGCATCACAACCGAAAACGCCGTTCTGAAGCTCTGTACAAAATCGTCTTCGTTTTTTGTTACAATAAGAGTTACCGCAACCGCTATCAGAATCGCAACTATGAAAACTCCCGAAAGTCGTTTATACATCACTCTGTCAGAAGTTCTCTTTTTATAGTTGACAACTTTTTTGGAGCGAACGACTCTTATATATTTTGCATCTTCCGAAAGGTCCATAATTCCCGAGATCGCTTCCCTTTCCGGCGCAGACTCGGTCTTTCTCATTCGAATAAGAGAATACTTTGCCGATTTTGACGAAACGATCTTAAGTGTATGCAATTTTCGTGTGAGATCGAGCCATTTCGCGAAAAGGCACATAAGCGAAACAAAAAACAGCACGAAATTAAACGGAACAAATTCATTATATCCGCCGAAAAACGAGATAAGCTGATAAAACACAAGGAAAATTGCAAAGAAAGTCAGAAAGCTTTCTGGCTGTGCTTTGAAGCGTATCAGCGATACAAACCCGTATTTCATCTCCCTGAACATTATCACGATTGCAAATATCGTCATCTGAAGTCCCGCAAGTGCCGATACGAGCACGTTGGAGGATATGCGAACAAAGACCGGATTGTTTATCCTGAGCAACTCGAAATTTTCAAAAATAAAAGTTCCTGCCGCTAAAATAAGACAGAATATTATCTTCGGAACACACGAAAAAAATTCTTTTTTCAGTGCCGCAAACTCTTTTTTTGCATCAAAATCGTTTTCGGTTATCGTTTCTTCGTCTTCGGTATCGTGTTCTTCATCAGAATCTTCCGCTTCGGGTATTCCGAAAACAGTTCGTATATCGTATCCGTCGTCCCTCGGTTTGTCATCATACTGCTCGGGTTGAACGGCGGTTTCCTGCTCTTCCTCCGGCTCTGCGTTTATAAGCGCACGCGAAGGATCGCCTGTACCTGTGACTGTACTGCCTTTTTCAGCGCTATCCATAGCCCTTACATTCTCTCGCATCTGCGATATAACACTTGCGCTACGGATATTTTTTTGCGGACGTTCCTCTTCGGCGGTTTCAAGGCGTTCTCCCCGTCGGGGTATCTCCGGTTTTGCAACCGTTTCAGCGTAGCTGTGCGGACGAAGCTTTTCCAACAGCTCGTCTTTTTTGCTTACGAACGGACTCGGGGGCGCATCATTACTTCCAAGACCGCCTATATCGCGTTCGTTTTTATCTTCATTATTCATTTATATATGCGCCTCCTTTCCTAAAAACAAAAATAATATTTTACTTTTTAAGCTCACGCTGTCTTGCGGCTTCGCACAGTACGACAGCCGATGCGCAAGAAACGTTAAGCGAATTCACTTTACCGTACATTGGTATCGAAATTATGTGGTCGCATTTTTCAGTAACCAAACGCGATATTCCGTCCCCTTCGCTTCCGAAAACAAATGCAGATGCACCTGTCATATCGGTATCATAAACAGAAGTTCCGCCTGCTTCAGCGCCGTAAACCCATACGCCGCGCTTTTTGAGAGAATCAATCGTCATCGCGATATTAGCAACCTTCGCTATAAGCAGATGTTCAACCGCACCCGCGGAAGATTTAACGGCAACGGCAGTAACCGCTGCATTTCTGCGTTTCGGGATTATAAGTCCGTCTGCACCTGCAGCGTCAGCGCATCTGATAAGCGCGCCGAGATTATGAGGATCTTCTATTCCGTCGGCAATAACGATAAAAGGCGCGTGTCCACGCTCTTCTGCGCGTGCGAAAATATCATCGACGTCCACATATTCAACCACCGAAGCAAAAGCGGCAACACCCTGATGTACTCCGCCATTTGCAAGTCGGTCGAGTTTTTCCTTGGGTGCATCTATCACGGGAATACCGCGTTCTCTCGCTTTCGATTCAATAAGCTTCACCGAGCCCTCGCGTTCTCCCGAGAGAATAAATATCTTATCTATTTCTCTATCCGTCTTGAGAAGCTCAAGAATAGCGTTTCTTCCGTATATCGCCTCTCCGGGTTCTTCTTTATTTTCGGAAAGATCCCTGCGGTCTTTTTTGAAATCTCTGAAATCACTTTTATATTCTTTTCTTTTTTGATTGTTTTTTTCGTTATTTCTCATTTTCCAAACCTTTAAACAAAATTTACTCTATGTATTATATCACATCAAAAGTGTTTTGTATAGTGATAAAACAAAAGTTCTTATAATTTACAAAAATATTTTTAAAAACCGAAAAGACACATCTGCACGATGTGTCTTTTAACAGTTAGTATTACCGCTTTTACCACTTACTGCTGAGCTCTTCTTGCTGCAAAGCATTCGCTGCAGTATACAGGTCTATCGGTTGTGGGCTGGAAGGGGATCTTGGCTACTCCGCCGCACTCTGCGCAAACAGCCTCAAACATCTCTACCTGGGGTTTTGCTGCATTCTTTCTTGCGTCACGGCAAGCCTTACATCTCTGGGGCTTATTCTTGAATCCCTTTTCTGCATAGAATTCCTGTTCTCCTGCTGTGAAAACGAACTCTGCTCCGCATTCCGCACACTTAAGTGTAATGTCCTGATACATTCCTTTTACCTCGCTTTAAATATTTATATGTTACCCAAGGCGGACTTTACCGCCACCTTTGCAATGGTTAGTCACAACGCTCTTTTTAAGCTAATCGGGCACCTATACAGAATTAAAACAGTCGAATTGCCACGAATCTTCAAATCAGCTTTTTCAGCTTACTTTTAATTCTATATAAGGCGTTGTCAACCGATTTCTCGCTTTTATCAAGAGCCAACCCGATTTCACGGTACGAGTGTCCGTTCAAGTAAAGCATTAACACAGACTTTTCGTAAGAGGAAAGTTCAGATATTACTTTTTCGTTGTCTTCGAGTTTTTCACGAGATGCTCTCCTGCCCGTTTCGCGAAGCTGTTTTTCAGCATCCTCGTACGGTGCAGATTTTTTATTATTTTTCTTTTCTTTGCGTTTTATTGAAATAAGGCGATTTCTTATACAAATCTTGGCGTAAAGACCGAAAGTAACTTTATCCTGTGACGTATCAAAGGTAACAACCGCATTATAAAGCGCCATCGCGGCATCCTGAAGTCTGTCATCGTATTCGGAAGGATTATCACCGAACAGCTTCAGTACCTGTGATTTCATAAGCGGAGAAAAGTCTTCGCACAATTCCGAAAACGCGAGATCGCTTCCGCCCTTAACATCTTCTATAAGTTTTACAAGTCTTTTTTCCAAAACCGAAAAAACCTCCGAGCAGAAAAAGTGCAACATACCGACACGTTTTTCAACACTCTATTCTCATCCTATTTTTTATTATATCAAGCGTTTAATATTTTGTCAATACTTTTTTAATATTTTTTTCACCGTTTTTTTAGTTTTTGTAGATTTACACATAAAAACAAAGCGATTTTTTGTACATTTGCACATTAATCGTCGAGCAAGTAGTCAATTTCGCCTGTAAGCAGAGCCAAAACTCCGCGATAAACGACTTCCGGACGGTCATCAAAGGTATGCATCATAAGCTCAAGCTGATTAACATTATCGGCAACAAGCTTTATTTCAAGAGAAAGCTGTCTTTCATCTATTATTTGACAGCAAAGGTCGTATTTACCGTCTGCTCTTATAGAAAAGCTCGTTTTTATTTCCGATCCTCTTTCTTTGAAAGAAATAAATCTGAGTGCGCTCTTAAGACTTCTTGTTCTGATATATCCGAGTATTTCACCCTGAAGATTTTCAGCTATATGACGTCCGCGGTCTGTTATAATGTAAAACACCTTTCCGTTATCGCTATACTCTTTTATGTTTCCAATATCGAGAAGCTCTGCGAAGCACTCTGCGAAATCTATTCCGCCGACCACACCGTCCTGCATAACGATAGCGTTTATATCTTCGAATTCAAGCGGCTTATTGAGATTATGCAAAAGATAAAGTATAAATATTTTTATATCGTCTTTTTTCTTAAGCGGTGCAATCATCATAATTTATATACCGCACCCTATCATTAAGGGTGTACTCCCTTTCATAATATTTTAAGGCAAATAATCGGGTGGGAAATCCCACCCGATTAAATTTTCAGTTATATTCAGAAGAGAATTTATGCAGCAGAGCCGTCTTCTTTCTTGCCGGAAGCAGGAGCTTCTTCCACTTCGGGAACATAATTCTTATCCTTCGCCTTTGTCCAAACGACGTGAGCCGAGAAGTTGACGTCAAGCTTCTTGATATTATCGTTAACAAGGTATGCTGTTCTTCCGAAGTAGAGAGGAGCAACTACACAGTCTTCAGCAAGGAGAAGTTTTTCCGCTTCGTGAAGCTTCTTTGCTCTTTCTTCAGGAGTCTTAGCGTTATATGCTGCATCTATGAGAGCCGCATACTTTTCGCTGTTATATCCGCTTGTATGAGTAACATAAGGCCACTCTGTTGCAGAGCTTGAGAAGTCGTAAGCACCGCCCGAATACTTGGGAGCGAACTGTGCAAGTACTGCAAAAGCATCTGTGGAGAGCATATTGTAGTTCACAGCGATCACATCGAATTCACCCTTGTTGTAAGCATCTCTGAGCTTATCGCCGCAAGCGTCTTCGTAAATCGTTTCCTGTTCAATAACCTTCTTTCCGCTGGAGTTTGTCTTAATTACGTCTTCTTTATAGTCATATCCGTAATATGTAAGGGTTTCGTAGCTTGCATTAACGCCGAGCTGCTTCCATACGCCTACGCAATATTCGGCAACAGCAATATCAACAGCCTCGTCAGCAATAAGAAGCGTAATAGACTTACCCTTAAGACCTGCTTCGCTTGCGAGCTTCTTAGCCTCTTCAAGCTTAGCGGAAGTGCTTATAACACTTGTATGGAAGGACGTTCCCTTTGTTGTTTCGTAAACGAGCTCGGAAATAAGAGAATCTGCCGCTTCAGCATACACAACGATATCCTGAATAGCCTTTCTGTCGATAGCAAGAGAAAGCGCCTGTCTTGCCTTTGCATCCGAAAGAACTTCCGAATTAAGGTTGAACATATAAGAATATGTAAACATATTATCAAGCATAGTCACTTCGTTGAGAAGTTTCTTACGCTCTGCAAGCGGGATATCCGAAGTGAATGCAAATTCGCCGCTCTTATACTTTTCGTAAGCCTCTTCTGCTGTTACGTAATGAACGCAGATTCTGTAAGGTGTTACGTATTTCTTAATGCTGCTTTCAGCATCGGGCTCACGTCTGTAATACTGGTTGCGCTCGAGAGTGATCGACTTGGGGTCTGTCTTGCTGTCTGTGACAATCTCAAAGTTCTTTACGTAGAAAGGACCGTTGGAAACAAGAACAGCAGAAAGAGAAGCCCAGTTTTCATCCTTAACACTTCTTACAACCTCTTTACGGAGAGGATAAAGTGCTACGCTTGTAAGGTTATTAAGGAATGTTTCCGCATCTATACCTACGTTAAGTTCAATAGTGATCTCATAAGTACCCGACGAATAGAAGCCGATATCGTCTCTTCTGACGTCGCCGTTCTTAACTTCGACCGCATTCTTAACCGGGAAAAGAAGTGCAGCTGCTTCGCACTTGAATTCGGGATCCATTATACGGTTCCACGCATACACAAAGTCTGCAGCGTCAACTCTGATACCGTCACTCCAGTAAGACTCACCGAGAGAAATTACGATAGTTTCCGAACCGTCATCGTTATCTATTATCTTATAACTCTTGCAAAGTCCTTTTTTAAGCTTACCCTTTTCGTTAAGGTAAAAAAGTCCTTCATATGTAAGAGAAAGCAGTTCAGCACCACCGACATCGTTATAGGCAATCGCCGGATCGAAACTGAAAGTCTCGTCCATATAAATATCAATGGTCGCACCCTTATCTTCTTCTTCACCATCGTTTGCGCAAGCGACAAAACCGACAAGCAAGGTCGCAAGACACAAAAGCATTGCTAAAAATCTTTTCAAAATATATTCCTCCTAACCTGCTGCTGCCTCCGCTGTACAGCAGTTTTAAATACCGACAGCAACGGACAATAACATTTCCTTGTTATTATAACATCTGTTATCGAAATTATCAAGTGGGTAAATTAAACTTATTTTTTTCTTTCGTTAATTTGGATATTTGCACAATTAATGACCTCACTTTTCGTTAATTTTAACAATGACAATTAACAAAAACAAAACATTTTCAAGCTTCTCATCGGTTTGAGTATCAAAAAAAGTGGTAATGATACTATCAGACATCAATTCTAAAGACAGGAGCAGAGAGTATGAACGATCTGAAAAACAAATATTCACGTACCGACCTTGCCGCCGAGGGAAGCCAAATTCCCGACTCCTCGCAAGACGGAACGAAATACGAAGAGGAGAATTACGTCACCTGTACGGTTGCGCGTCTTCACGTAACAAACGACAACGGTGCGAAGTCTGTCGGAAAACCGATAGGCAGATACGTAACCGTCGGATTTCGGCAATATCAAGATTTTACCGATACAGAACGCGAGTCGCTAATAAAAACCGTAAGCGAAGAAATAAATCGGCTTTCACAAAGTATGTGTCCCGAAGGCATTCGCGGCGTACTTGTCGCAGGACTCGGAAACCGAAATATAACCTCCGATTCACTCGGTCCGCTGTGCAGTGACAACGTAAATATAACACGCCACATAAACGCCTCCGAGAGTGAAGGCCGTTATTTCCCCGAAATTTCCGCCATAGCGCCCGGAGTTCTTGCCCAGACCGGCATAGAAACGGTCGAGCTTATCCGCGGTGCTGCCGAAAGCTGTAAGCCATCGCTTGTCATCGTAATAGATGCTCTTGCATCACGCTCGGTCGGACGCCTTGCATCAACCGTACAGCTTTCAGATACCGGAATCTCGCCCGGCTCGGGAATAGGAAATCACCGCAAGCAAATAAACTCCGAAACGATAGGTTTTCCCGTAATGGCAATCGGTGTGCCAACAGTCGTTGACAGCGCTACGCTTGTTATAGACGCTCTTGAGCGCGCAGGGATAGAAGACCTGCCCGACAGTCTTATTCCCGTCTTGGAAGAAGGAATGAGCTTTTTCGTGACCCTCAAGGACAGCGATATTGCCGTACTTGAGCTTTCAAAAATAATATTCGAGTCGCTTAATACTTTTTTTGCTTTTCTCGGTAATCAGACAACCTTATCTTAAATAAAATATAACATAAAACCAAATTTCAAGGAGATTTTATGCTCAGAAAAAATCCCGTATTTTCACGCGCCTCGGAAAAAGAGCGCACTCTCAGAATGTGCATATGCACGATAGGTCTGATTTTGATTTTATATACCGTGCTGACTCTTCTTGCGGAATTTTCACTTCTTGACGAGGTGCGAATATACATTTTGCGAAGTGCGTTTATGGTAAGCGAAATTCCCACCGAAATAAACGGTTTTACAAAATAATAAATAATCCACAGCATTTTCATAATTGCTGTGGATTACTTGTTATTATTTCGGAATCTCGAAAGAAATTATCTTTTCAAACAGTTTTGTATGACCCTTATATATTTCTTCATACTCGCGGTCGCCGCCTACTACAACTTTTCCTCTTATGCAAAGGATCGTGTCTTCCGGCAAAAGCTCAAACGCACTCTCAAAATATTTTCCGAAATCGGTATCCTTAAGATAAACGCTGTAATCATCTCTCGCAAAATCGGGTTTGTATCCCAAAATATCTTCAAGAGTAGCAAAAGCGTTATTACTGCGAAGAATATCGTAATTATACTTGTCCATAAGACAAATTATAGCCTCACCCGCGGCAACGAGAGTGTTGGTATTATTGAGCGCGTTATTTCTGTTTTCGGCTGTATAAAGGAAAACGTACTCGGTATTTTCCGCGATACTCTGTTTCTTTGCCTCATCCTCAAGAGCCTTTTGCTGTTCGGGAGAAAGAAGATACTCTCCGTACGTTATTGCATTGATTTTTCCGTCGCCGTTAAGGTCCTCCTTAAGAAGCTCCGTAAAAGCATTCGACACCTTTTCAAGCTCACCGCCGTCAAGCTGTGCGGGACCCGAATATATTACCTTAATATCGTATTTTTCCTTTGTTGCCATCTGAAAGACAAGCATAGCTCCGAGAATTACGGCAAATACCGCAACTATCGTGTGCCATTTATAGTGATACCAATAATTTTCTACCCAAGCCTTAAATGACGTCGGACGCTTTATCTCGTTCGGATCAACGTAAGGGGTGCTTTCTGTATTTTCAAGCTTTTCCATATCAGAGTCAGCCTTTCATTTTTACAATCATTTTACCGTATTATATCACGGCTTATGTGAAGTTTCAAGACAGATTTTTTAAATCCTCGTAAACTAATTATAAATATAATTCTTTTATATCAGATCAATAGTATTTCCGCGTATATACGCTTTCGGTGCATCGTCAACAATATAATTTGCCATAAGCAGTCTGTTATCCGAAAGCGAAACCAAGCAGAATAACCTTGATCGGCAAACGGACTGCCGTTACTGTCGATCAAATATTTTTCGGGTGTAATACGGTCAAGTTTGAAGAGATCGTCTTCCTCGAATATACACATCTTCAAATCACGGTAAGGAAGATCGGACGAAAGATGCTCGCGGTATGAAAGAAGAATCCTTCGGTCAGACAGAAAGCCAGCAAAAGGTCTGTGCATTCCCTTTATCGGCAGTTCACGCAGTCCTTTAAAGCTTTTTCCTTTATCATCGGGAAAAGCAATAAATCCGTTATGACCGCATAGCGAATTTTCGCGAATAAACACAGCTAATTTGTATTTTTTTATGTAATGTATTATAGCAGATTTATTTTGATTTTTCAACGGCAAAGGTTATAATTTCTCTTTCATTTTTGACGGCGTAGTCGAGTGCGATCTTAGTACCGCTTTTGCGGGTGGTCGGAGCGCCCCCTTCGTCGTAATAGACTATGCAGAAGCGGCTTTGGTCTATCATTTCGTAATTTCGTTCCACGTACACAGCCCTGCCCGAGCCTTTAATATTTTCGGGATAATAGGTGTCCTCGTAGGATTCAAGCAAATATTTTTTATAATCGTCGGTTATTTCGGGGTATTCTGCCCTAACGTAAATACGCTTTACGTGCGGATATTTTTCTTTTAACCGGGTCACGAGTTCAAGGCAGAGGGCGTCAAATCGGCTTTTACTGCCGAAGAGGAAAGTGTCAACTTTTTCTTCGGTAATCAGTCTTTCAATAGCGGCTGTCAGTTTAATTTTTAATTCTTCGGTTTCGTTTATCGTTCTATGTCCGAAGAAACAACAGGTATTTGTTTGCATTATAGTTTCACTCCAAGTAAATATTTTATCACATATTATACATCATCATTTACTTAAAGTCAATAATCATTTACTTGTGGAAAGTTATAATTTACTTTGTTTCCTTGTAAACTATTAGTATAAAGGAGGCGAGACAATGAAAACTGAGTTTGCAGAAAAATATATCACCTTGGGTTTGAAAATTGCTTATTACAGAAAAAAGGCAGGTTACACGCAAGAAGCATTTGCAGAACTTATTGATAAAAGTGTAAACTTTGTCGGTCAGGTCGAAGGACCGGGGACTGTTCGCGGCGTTTCGCTCGAAACACTCTTTAAAATCGCACAGGTGCTGAACGTGCCGCCGTCGAAACTGCTTGAGGAAGATTAAATTTATCTCGTATGGCGGGGGCTTGTGCTCCCGCCGTTTATTATTTAATGATGATATAAGCGCGAGGAGTAAGCCACTCCCCTGCCGGTATGGTTTCAGCGGACAGTCGAGAACGCCTGTCCCTACGATATGGTTTCGGAATTTTACCCGTGCGGTTAGTTCGTAACTAATCGAATTGAAAAACGGACTATGGAAATTCCATAGTCCGTTTGTGTTTTTTTAATCAAGGGGCTTCATTGTGGGGAACAAAAGCACGTCTCTTATCGACGCAGAGTCGGTAAGAAGCATAACGAGTCTGTCAACACCGAATCCGAGTCCTCCTGTGGGGGGGAGTCCGTATTCAAGTGCGGTTACGTAGTCGTAGTCAACCTGTGCCTTGCTTTCGGGATCGAGCGCAAGTCTGTCTGCAACCTGCTTTTCGAAACGCTGCTTCTGATCTATCGGGTCGTTAAGCTCGGAGAATGCGTTTCCGAATTCTGTTGCGTTTATGAAATATTCAAAACGCTCTGTGAATGCGGGATCGTCGGGCTTACGCTTTGCAAGCGGGCTGTTTTCAACAGGATAATCGTAAATGAACGTCGGCTGAATGAGGTTTTCTTCAACGAATGCGTCGAAAAATTCTACGAGGATCGCGCCCTTTGTGGGTATTTCGGGAAGCTCAACGTGCTTTTCCTTTGCAACGGCGATTGCTTCTTCATCTGTTGCGATAGCTCCGAAATCAACGCCCGAATACTTCTTTACAGCCTCGATCATCGTCATTCTTTCCCAATGTCCGAGGTCGATATCCTTGCCCTGATAGTTTATCTGAAGCGTTCCGCAAACCTTCATAGCAACAGTCTTCATCATTTCCTCTACGAGGTCCATCATACCGTGGAAATCGGTATATGCCTGATAAAGCTCTATTGATGTAAATTCGGGGTTATGCTTTGTATCCATACCCTCGTTACGGAAGATACGTCCCACCTCGTAAACCTTATTCATACCGCCTACTACAAGGCGCTTAAGGTAAAGCTCTGTTTCAATACGGAGAACCATATCCATATCGAGTGTATTGTGGTGTGTATAAAAAGGACGTGCCGATGCGCCTATTTCAAAAGGTGTAAGGATAGGTGTATCAACTTCAAGAAATCCCTTGCCGTCAAGGAAAGATCGAAGCTCACGCATTATCTGACTGCGCTTTACGAAAGTATCCTTTACTTCGGGATTTACGATAAGGTCAACGTAACGCTGACGGTATCTTGTATCTCTGTCTGTAAGTCCGTGGAATTTTTCAGGCAGAGGAAGGAGTGATTTTGCAAGAAGAACGATCTTCTGTGCGTGAACCGAGATTTCTCCTGTCTTTGTTCTGAAAACAAAGCCTTCGATACCGATTATATCGCCGATATCCCACTTCTTGAACTCTGCGTATTCTGCTTCACCTACGTCGTCACGGCGGAAATACACCTGAATAGTTCCCTCTCCGTCGTTTATATGACCGAATGATGCCTTACCCATAATACGGCGGCTCATAAGTCTTCCTGCGATAGATACCTTCATTTCGGTATCGTCAACAAATTCGTTCTTTATATTTGTACTTGTTGCCGTAACGTCATACTTTGTAAGCACGAAGGGGTCCTTGCCGGCATTCTGAAGCTCGGTAAGCTTATCTCGTCTTATCTGAAGTATTTCGCTCAGATTTTCAGCTTCCTGCTGTATATTTTCATTTCTGTTTTCTTCCATTTTACGTCCGGACCTTTCAAAAAATTTACTTTGCTATGCTGAGTATTTCGAGAACAGTTTCTCCTGCGGGAGTAGTAACCTTAACCGTTTCGCCAACCTTATGTCCTATAAGAGCCTTTCCTATCGGAGAGAGGTCGGATATCTTGTGCTGAAGGGGAGCCGCTTCGGTAGAACCAACGATGGTATATTCTATCTCTGCGTTCTTGTTTGTATTGAGTACAACTACCTTTGCACCGATATTTACTGTGTCTGTGCTTATCTGGTCATCGGAGATAACCTTTACGTTTTTGAGCATTTCTTCGAGTTCCTGAATACGTCCCTCTACTTTTGCCTGCTGTGTTTTAGCTTCATCGTATTCGCTGTTTTCCGAAAGGTCACCGAAAGAAAGAGCAATTCTGATACTCTCAACGATCTCCTTACGTCTGACATTTTTCAAATATTCCAGTTCGTTCTGAAGTGTTTCAAGACCTTCTTTAGTAAGTGTGAGTTGCTGTGCCATAGCTGTTTTCTCCTGTTACAATATATATTTTAAAATTTAATACAAGTTTTTGTCCGATTCAGTCCACTTTTTGTCCGTAAAGAACGTCAAGTGCCTTCTGAAGCTGATCGTCCTCTTCTTCGGTAAGCGAGAGAAGATTCTTTTTCGACGCCGCTTCGCTGAGCTTCTGTTCAACGTCGGGAGTAAGACCCTTTCCGTCGTAATTTTCAACGCCGGGTGCTGTATATGTGCGGTAAGTGAGCTTTAATGCACCGCCGTTGGGAAGTGCAAACGATCTCTGCATAGTGCCCTTACCGTAAGTCTTTACGCCTACTGTAATAATATCGTTACTGTACTCGTGCATACACGCTGTGAAAAGCTCACCTGCACTTGCAGTATTTCCGTTTGTCAGAACTACTGTTTTTCCGCTGTGCTTAAAGTCATCACCCACACTGCCTGCATATTCACCTCTGCAGTAAAGCTCACGGCTGCTGTTTTCCGTGTAGGTATCTCCGTTTTTATCCGAGATAGCTATAAGCGGAACGTCATCTCCCACAAGGAAAGACAAAACGCCCATAACGCTGTCAAGCGCTCCGCCGGGGTTATCTCTTACGTCGAATATAAAATGCTCTGCTCCCTGTTTTTTGAGATCGAGATAAGCCTTTGCAAACTGCTCTGTAGTCGTTCCGTCAAACTGCAGAAGTCTTATATATCCCGTCTTATTATCGGAAAGCATATTTGAAATTACCGATATTGTAGTGAACTCTTTGCGGGTTGCCGTAACGGATTTATTTGTTCCGTCGTTTTTGACGATTCCAATGGTGACCTTTGTTCCGACCTCGCCTCTTATCTTATTTACTGCGTTGTCGTAACCCATATCCGCTATATTTTCGTTTTCTATCGAAACGATGAGGTCGCCCGGCTCAAGTCCCGCTTCTTCTGCGGGAGAATCGGGATAAACGAACAAAACGTTTATCGCGCCCTTATCCTCGAGATAATTAACAAGCACGCCGATACCGACGCCCTCGCCGTTAAGTTCTTTTACATAGTCCTTATATTCTTCTTCATTCCAGTAATATGCATAAGCATCGTCTGTTTTCAAAATATACGACTCTATAAGAGCATCCATTATTTCATCGTCGGTAAGACCGGAGAGGTCACCGAGATAATAGTTGGCAAAAAGTGCTTTTACGTATTCAAGAGTGTAGTAATCATCACCTGTGATCGCCTCTATAAGAGCGTTCTGCTCTGCTTTATATTTTGTATCAAGCAGTGCAAAGGTAGTCATAAACGTGATCAGCACCGCAAGAAGAAGTGCTATTGCCGCTGTGAGAAGAGTTATTTTTTTAGGCTCTCTCGGCACCTTTGGTCTTTGCTCTTCGTTTTTTTCTTCGGGATTTTTTCCCACTTTGTTTTCCGAATTATTTTCGGTATTTTCTATGTTTTCTATATTTTCCGTGTTTTCTATATTTTCTTTGTTTTCCATACAAATTCTCCGTAATATACTGCTTTTAGTATATCAATTTTCCGACAGCGACACATCGGGAAGTATTATGTAATCCGCAGGATCGACAAACTGCCCTTTTACAAACACTTCAAATCCGATCATTGCCGTATCGGCATCTCCGCTTATACCCGACAGAGCTATAACGTCGCCCGCCTCAACTATGCTTCCGACCTCTGCTTTGAGTGCAGTACAGTGTGAATACACCGTAACTGCATTTCCCGCGTGCAAAAGCGCAATCGTATAGCCCTTTATCGGACAGTAATCCGAGTAGATAACTACGCCCTTTGAAGCTGCCAGAACCTCCGTATTAATACCTGACGTATATATATCTATTCCGCTGTGATTAATATTCACGTATTTACCGAGGACTGTGCTCCACTCATAACGGCTTCCGTGACCTTTTCCCATATAATCCGTGTAGAAAAAGTCTGTGCCGAGCGGCCAGATAAACTTTGTGGGGTCATCCTTGATCGTTCCCGAAAATTCTTTTATATTTTCGGAAAGCTCTTTGGCAAGCTTCTGCTGATTTTCTGCAGAAGAAAGCAAATAATAGTTATAAACGTCTTTATCCGATATTATATTCTCAAGATAACCCACCGATTTCTCTGAAATTTTCTTAAGATCATCATAGGCGGCAAGCGATATTTTGGAATAGTCATCTGCCTTTGTAATGTAATATTTCACGACCTCAAGTCCGTCTGCAACCACCGAGTAAAGCTCTTCTACCTTGATACGAAGTTCTTCATCGTATATTTTCAGCTCATCGAATGCCGCTTCTCCGGTTATAAAATCTATTATATTTTCGGACGTACTGAATATTTCACTGCGATCGGGCATTCCTATTTCATAATTCAGCGCAAGTCTTTCTTTGTACAGCGTGAGATAGTTTTCATACTGCGCAACAGAATCGGCAATAAGAATTCTTGCTTCTTCCGACCACACAGCGCATATCTCCGAATACTCCGCGCACATTTCATATTTATCAAAAAGCGCCTTTATCTGTTTGTCATAAAGCTCATCAACGTAAAGCTTGTCTTCGGGAGTTTCGGCAGATTCGGAAATCTTATTTTCAATATCCTTGATAAGCACGTCTTTTTCTTTTATGTTTTCATCAAATTCTTCAAGTTTTTTCTTATTTTCTTCCGATATTTCAGAATAAAGCTGAATAATATTCAGTTCATCTTCGCTGTCGTTCTTATTTTCAGATGCGTATATGGTTTTAGCAAAAGAAATAATACTTCCGCAAAGCAGCACCGACAAAGTCAGCAAGGCGGCTATAAGCACCAAAAGAGTACGTATATGTTTTTTATCTGCCGCCACATTATACTCGGCTGCGGTGAAATATTTACTATCTTGAATTTTTTTCATAATACACCTCAACCGAAATTTTGTTTATTAATCCTTTCGGATATATCTTGCAGTAGCGATAAGACTGCCCGTGACGCCCGACAAAATGCCGAATATCAGACATATCGCGCCAACGCCTACGGCTATCTGAGAAAAGTCAAGCGGTGTGAAGAGCTTTATTCCCTCTGCTATTTTGGTAATTATACTGTTATACATAAGACGTACAACAATTATCGCACCGACTGACGAGAGAAGACCTATAAAAAGACCCTCGAAAATAAACTGTGCGGAAATATATTTATGCGTAGTTCCTATAAGGCGCATAAGCGATATTTCCTCGCGCTTATCAAATATTCCCATACGCACTACCGCGGAAATGAGAACTATACAAACCAACAGAGTTATCGGAATAAGAAGTCCGAGCACTCCCACGATATTATCTCCGAGGTTTTCGATTTCGGTAATAGCTTCACCGTCGTCATAAACCTGATATATCGGATCATACAAAACAGGCATTCCCTCCGAATCAAGCTTATCAAAAGTCAAATTATTAACTGCTCTTCTGACCTTCGAGTAACCGTATTCATCAACCACGCTTACTGTATAGCTTGCTTTAAAAGGACTGTTTTCTGCCGTAAACGATGCAAAAAGCTTTGAATATTCGGGATATCTTTCTTTTTGTGCTTCAAGAGCTTCGCTTTTTGAAACGTAATCAACGTAATCGACCACGCCCTCATCGGTAAGCTCGCTTAAAATATCGCGCACCGCGGATATTCCTTCTTCATCACATTCATCCGAAAGAAATATACATACGTTTCCTTCGTTTTCGCTTATGGAGTCTATATTATGTGTCACAGCAAAGGTAAAGGCAAAAACAACGAGCGTGCTTGCAAGAAGGCAAAGCGATGCAAGTGTCATTATCGGATTTCTGAAAAAAAGCTTCAAACAGCCCGACAAAGAGTATTTCAAACTGATTTTTTTCATTTTAATTTTCACACTCCTTGCATACGCACAGCATTACTGAGCTTTTTATGTTTTTCATCATCAGATCAAACTGCCTCATTCTTGACTTCGGTGCTTTCACGAAGCTCCGGACGGTCGCTTACAACCTCGCCGAAATCGAGAGTTATCATACGTTTTCCGAACTGCTCCGAGAGCTCTTCGTCTTTGGTAAATATTATTACCGTTTTTCCCGCGGCGTTAAGCTTCATAAGCATACCGAGTATTTCAAGTCCGCCCTGTACGTCAAGAGATGCGGTAGGCTCGTCCGCAATTATGATCTTCGGGTCTGTTGCAAGTGCTCTTGCTATCTCGGCGCGCTGTCTTTGTACGGGTGTAAGCATTTCGGGATAAGATTTACGAAGTTCCCAAAGTCCCGCAAATTCGAGCAGCTTACGTGCCTTTTCCTTCAAGGCTCTTCCCCTATAATCCACTGCTCTCAAAACAAAGAGAAAATTCTCATACAGCGTTTTATGTACAAAAAGACGCGATTCGCGGAATACTACACCTATCTTTCTGCGATGTCGGTATATATTTCCCGTACGTATCTTGCTGATGGGCACCTCATCGAAATATATATCTCCCGACGTCACCTTTTCTTCAAGCAACATAAGTTTTCTGAGAGTAGTCTTTCCCGAGTCTGTTTTTCCGTGTATGAACAGCGCTTCTCCGTCGCTGACGTTGAAGCTGAGCTCATTTATGGCAACAGTACCGTTCGGATATTTTTTAACGACGTTAATAAATTCTATCATAGAAATTCTCCTCTCAGCACCGAGAACAAATCTCAGCTTGCACACCGGTTATGATAGCACAAGCTGAAGGTTGAGTGTTTATTTACTATAAATCAAGCTATAAGTCAAATCAATATTTAGCAGGCTTGGACATAAGATATTTCTTGACCATAAGAGCCACCTTGAAGGTAATTGCGTGTTCAAATTCTCTGAGGTCGAGTCCTGTAAGCTTACGGATCTTTTCAAGACGGTAAACCAGCGTATTTCTGTGTACGAAAAGCTTTCTTGACGTTTCGGACACGTTGAGGTTATTTTCAAAGAATACCTGAATCGTGAGAAGCGTTTCTCTGTCGAGCGATTCAAGCGGTCCTTTTTTGAATACTTCCTGGAGGAACATTTCACAAAGCGTTGTGGGAAGCTGATAGATGAGACGTCCGATTCCGAGGTCCTCGTAGCTTATTATAGACTTTTCGGTATCAAACACCTTACCGACTTCAAGCGCTATCTGAGCTTCCTTATAGGAGCGTGCGAGGTCCTTGAGATTTTCAACAACCGTACCGATACCGATAGAAACCTTCGTATAGAATTCTGCCGATATGGTATCTGCTATCGAACGAGCGATCTTCTCGATCTCCTTAACATCGTCGTAAGGCTTAACCTCTTTAACGAGCACGGTATCGTTTTCACCGACGCTTATAACAAAATCCTTCGTCTTTCCGGGGAAAAGATTCTGCATTATATCATACGGGATTATTTCGTTTTTAGCGCCGAATTTAATAAGGAAAACTACTCTTGTAATATCGTTTGCAAAATGAAGTTCCTTTGATTTAAGGTATATATCGCTTGGAAGTATGTTATCAAGAATAATATTTTTTATGAAAGAGCTCTTGTCGTGTTTTTCGTCATAGAAGTTTTTAATATTGCTGAGAGATATCGCAAGCATCATAGAAAGCTGTTCCGCACTTCTGTCCTCACCCTCAACGAAAACTATATAATCGCTTTTGGTAGTAGAGCTGAGAGAACGGTATGTATATCCTCCGATGACAACGACGTCGGACGTATAAGACATTTCTTCACGAACGCCCTGTCTGATTTCACCTATTTTAACAAGCTCGCTGCAGCAGGTAACCACGCCTGTTTCGTCAATAACACCAATAACGCGGTCAACAGCATCCTTCATTTGATAAATAATTCCTTGAAACAGCCTATTTGACATTTTAACCTCCGTGCCGAATTTACGGCTTAATAAAATTTGTTTTTTGTACCATCAAGCTAAAAACGATAGATTAATACTTATTTTGAACAAAAATTTGCACATCTTGCCATACTTCAAACAGAAATTGACAAGACGCGAACCGCAAATTTTCTTCAGTCTTTGTATATTGCTACAATATTGTACACTATTTTTTGTGAAATTTCAATAGGCTTTTGAATATTTTTTTTATTTTTTTTCAAATTCTTCAAACTTAATTGTGCATTTTTGTCATATGCACTGTCAAAATGACCGATAAAACCAAAAATTCTATATCTCGTAACGGAAGGACAGCGAGGAAAGCACGTACAGAGATGCCGTTTCTGTTCTGAGTATGCGTTTTCCGAGTCCCGCAAGCTTAACTCCGTACGCCGATGCGGCGTCAACCTCTTTTTTGGAAAATCCGCCTTCGGGTCCTATCATAAATCCTATCTCGCTCGGAGGATTTTCGGGCAGAAGCTCTTTCAAAGACAGCGTGGTCTCTCCCTCGTAGCAAAGAAAAGCGAGTTCATTCTTCGAAAGCTTCTCAAGTGCTTCTTTAAACGTCACGGTCTGCTTTATCTCGGGAATCCTTCCTCTTGAGCACTGACCTGCCGCATCGGTTGCTATTTTTATTCGGCGTTCGGTCTTTGCCGCGTCGCCCTTTTTATCGCTTTTTACTATACATCTTTCGCTTTCAAAGGGTACTATCTCGCAAACTCCGAGTTCTGTCGCCTTTTGCACGATGTAATCCATCTTTTCACCTTTGGCAAGAGCCTGATAAAGTACGATACGGCAGGGCGGCTCACCCGCAGCCTTGAAGGAAGAAAGTATTTTGGCGTTTACGCTTTCTTGTGTAAAGGAATCGATAACGCAGTCGTATTCGTTTCCCGACATATCGCATAGAGTAAGGCTGTCTCCCTTAGCCATTCTCAGCGAATATGCGATATGGCGTGCAGCTTGTCCCGTAACTGTTACGTATTCATCGCCGAACGATTCGTCCGGAATAAAAAATTTCGGCATTTATGTATTCCTCTCGTGTTTTAAAAGTAAACTGTACGTTTATTATAATATCTGCGCCCATTTTTGTCAACAAAAAGAATACATTTTATTTTGCCCTGTTTTTCTGTTTTTCGGCATATTCAGACAAAACTCCTCTTGATTTTCTCATTTCAAATATTTCTCCGCTGATTGACATTATTTAAAATGTATGGTAAAATCAACTAAACCTTAAGAAAAGGAGATTTTTATATGGTAAACGCAGAAGGACGCTGGACTCTTATCGTCGGCGACTACACAAATATGGAAGCTCTCGCAGCGGATAAGCTGTACGACCTCGTTTCCGAATATACGGAATATCTTGTTGAAATACAAAAAGCCAATAACATTGACGAGGATTTTATTTCTCACCGAAATGCAGTCATTATAGGAACACCGAAATCCAACACTTTCATAGATAAGCTTATCAAAAATGAAAAAATCCCGACTCCCGACGGCGAAGAAGGTTATTATATCTCGGTAGAGAAAAATTTCAAAAACGAAAGCTATCAGATGATAATAGTTTCGGCAAATACCGACAAAGGGCTGCTTTACGGCTCGTGTGACCTTATAAACAACTATTTTTCAAACGAAGTTTTCAGGAGAAACGATTTCAACAAGCTTCGTACACCAAAAATATTTGCAGAGCCTTTCAAAGAAAAACTGCCCGAATATTCTCGCCTTACCTCTCCCGCAGTAAAAAAACGCGCCCTCTGGACTTGGGGACACTGCATATACGATTACAAGAGATTTTTCGACAATATGGCGGAGCTTCGTCTTAATGAAATAGTCATCTGGAACGATTTCTGTCCGATAAACGCAAACGAAGTTGTAAGTTACGCGCACTCACGCGGCATAGACGTTATATGGGGATACGCTTGGGGATGGGACAATTCGAACACAACTCCCGTTGACCTCGTCACAAGAAACAACTGGGAATCGCTCTCCGAGCAAATACTGAAGACGTATGAAGACTCCTACATCTCAACAGGTGCCGACGGAATATATTTTCAGTCCTTCACCGAAACGGGCGCGCGCACACGCGACGGGGTAGTTATTGCCGAAGCGGTTGTCGATTGGGTAAACTTCGTTGCACGAAAGTTCTTCGAAAAATATCCACAGCTCCGTATTCAGTTCGGTCTGCACGCCACGTCGGTCAAAAGCGATCTTAATTATCTCGAAAAGGTTGATAACCGTATGGAGATCGTTTGGGAAAACTGCGGAGCATTTCCATACTGCTACAATCCGTCGAACGTTGCCGATTTTGAAAACACCCTTACTTTCAGCAAAAAAATAGCAAAGCTTCGCGGAGAAGATGACAAATTCGGTGTTGTTATCAAGGGAATGACCACTCTTTCGTGGGCGGAATTCGAGCATCACAGCGGGCCATATCTTCTCGGTGTACAAGGCAAAGCGTACATAAAAAAGCGTACCGCGGACAAATCCCGCTATTGGCGTCACATACAGTCAAAGTGGATGGCAAACGCAAAATATCCGTATGAAACGATAAAGCTTCTCACCGAAGAAAAAAACGGCGAGCTTGACGTTCAGCTTCTCGTTGAAGACGGTATTTTTGAAGACAGGATATATTTCCCGACCCTTCTTTCCGCCGAGCTTATTTGGGATTCGAGCGAGCCGCTTGATAAAATCATCGAGCGTGTTATGATGAACAAACATATGTCTTTTGCTGAGTTTGAATATTGATAAAGTAAAAACAAAAAGCAAACCGCTATGGAGCAAAACTCCATAGCGGTTCTTATTTTTATCAAACGTTAAATTCAAATTCCAAACTGTGATGATATGATAAAGTAGAAGAAAGCAAAAGATGCGAGCGAAAGGATAATACCTATAACCCAATACAAGAAAGTGTTAGATGCCGCCTGAAGTCCGATCGAAGCAGCTGTACTGATAAATCTGTCTGCATTCTTCCATACGCCATTGTCCTTAAATACAGTGATCTTAAAGGGAGTTCTGATAATAGCACCATACAAAAAGCAAACATTTAATTCATTATATTATGTTTTCATTAATAACAAAGCTCTATCTCTACCCCATCAACAAGTAGTCGGCTTCCCTTTGTCGCAAGTGCGAACTTATCTTTTCTGTACGCAAGAAGTCCCGTATGAACGCCCGTATATCTCACACCGTCAACGGTAAGATCAAATTCTGTCGGCTCACCCGTCAGAACGCTCATATTCATAAGAGAAAAGCTTCCGTCCTCGTAGACACATCCGCCGTCAAAGCGATTCTTTTCAACGCCCATCTTTTCAAGTATCGAAAGATCGTAGCTCTCGTATTTCGGAATATTAAGCTCGGCTCTGTTTCCGTCAAAATCAATATCGCATCTTCCGACAGCCGCGACGTTTACTCCGTTTTCATACGCGCGATTCAGAAAATCATAGGTTTCCTTTTTAGCGTATTTCGGATAAAGGAAGAGGCAATTTTTGAACTTGTGACCGTTAAATACTATTTTTCCGTCTTCAAGCGTTATTCTGCCGTCCTCTATCGCATAGTCGGGAGCAAGCGCGCTGAGATATCCCGCGTTCCATATTTCTCTGCATCTCGGAACGATCTGAAGAGTGCCGTCTATATCGAACAGACTTCTCGCACTGTAATCGGGATACCAGCTTGCCTGCGCCGCCGCCCCGAAAACAATAAGCAGATCTGTCTTCGGAAATTCCGTCTGGAAAGGATTAAGTCTGGCAACCTGATCGTCTATTTTTTTGATATCGCTCAGAAAATCGGGCTCTGTAAAGCTGCTTCCCCAAGTGAAATCTCTATACGAGTGGTGCCATTCTCTCGTTCCGTACGGCGCGCCCTCTATCATATGCGTATAATGTCTTTCGCTTACTTTATTATAGTACATATCTATATCGATAGGACTGCCGCACGCCATCATTATTCCGAGTCTTACGGGATAGGGTATATTTTCATCGGTATGCGCAAGCTCACGCGGAATATCCCACCAGTTAGAAGCCGTACGCCATATCTCGTCTCCGTCGAGAACGTTATGGAAGGTGTTATGGCAGGAAACGTACGCATCCTCGCCAAAGACTTCCTTGGTATAATCGTAAACCTTCTTTTCAATCTCAAGCGGAAATACGCGAAGCTTTTCAAAATAAGTGTTTATTGCTTTTATTCTTACGCTTTCGTCGCTTTCGGGCGCGTAGCGCATATCAAAGAGCAGTCTGTCAAGGTCTATATTCCATCTTTCGGCGTACTTCTTCTTCATACCCATAGAATATATTCTTCCTCTGAACGGAGCATCCTGTCCGCGGCTGATCGGTCCGGTATTCAGAAGAATATATCCGTATTCGTCCATTATTACGCCGTCAAGAGGGATATCGCTGTAATCGTCGATTATTCTCTTGTGCTTTTCCCAGTCGTCCGTAACTGCGGTTATATTATAAAACCACGCAAGCAGTACGAAAACGTTTTTACCCGCGTTTTCTTTGCCGAGGTTAAGGGTAAAGCTCGTTTTATAGGTTCGCCAATCGGTGATATTTACCTCATCGGTAACGTCGACAAGCGTTCCGTCCTTATAAAATCCATCTGCCGTTTTTTCAAAGGTGTATGCCTTAAGCACCTGCGAATATATCGGCATAAACTTTTTACGCGCACCGACCGCCGTATGAGTATACTCCACGAAGCCGTTTTCATCGGCGACAAGCTCAATATCGTTCACGATAGCCTCTGCTTTATCGGGTTCGGGTATCGGAAACATTTCAAGTCTGTCAACAGGGTCTTCGGAAAATACAGAACAGTTATAGAATCCCGTTTCGACAACGAGGCGTATGCAGACCTTTATACCGAGGCTGTGCGCATATTCTGTCAGCTCCTTTAACGCCTTATGGCACTGCTGCCTGTTCTGAAGCGATACTCCCGCACCCATTCCCACTCCGAGATAGTTTATGCTCATATGTTTTCTTATAAAGTCAAGCTCTTTTATATAGCCTCTGTTTACGAGGTCTTCATTTCGCAGACCAAAATAAAGTGTATTCGGTATTTCTTTCATCATAGAATTTCACCCCTCAATTATCTGTATTTTCAGCAAAGTCCCTCTGCCTGTTTTATAAATCCGTTCTGTTCTTCCCTGTTTATATTATTCCAAAGCACGTTCCATCCGCACACGCGTATCTGAAGGTCGCTGTATCTTTCGGGATGCGCCTGTGCATCTCTCAAAGTATCGGCATCGAAAATATTGATCTGAAGTGCGTGACCGCCGCGCTTTATAAAGGTCATAAGAAGTCCGTACATAGCTTCAAGACCGTCTTCACCCTTTACAGCCGACGGAAGAAGTCCGAGGTCTATTGCGGCATCACAGGTGAAGGAGGACGCATCTATCTTTGTTGCCGAAAGAATTGCGGCAGTTGCACCCTCTCTGTTCTGACCTATCGAAGCAGAGATGTTTTTCGAAAGCTCCTCGCCTATAAGACGTCCGTTAGCGGATGATGCCGTCTTATCCGCAAAGATATAAGACATTCTCGCAACGTGGAATCCGCAGTTCCACTTACCGCCGCGCGCATTCGGTCTTCCGCAGAGATTTTCCGTAATGAAGTTCACGATATCTGCGGCAATCTCATCGGGACGGTCCTTGTTATTTCCGTATTTTTCGCGGTCTGCAAGAAGCTTCTGACGGAATTTTTCGTTTCCTTCGTAATTACTGTCAAGAATATCGACAAACTCTTTAAGTGTAAGCTCTTTCTTTTCGTAAACGTATTTACGTATCATATGGAGCGAATCGGTGACAGTAGCAAGGAATCCGAATGCTATCGTAGAGTTGCCCGGCACACCTCCCGCTATCGCATCCTTTCCGCTTTCAAGACAGGTCGGGAAGGTTGCCGACAGCATCGGCAGCGGGTTGATGTAATCGAGGTATCCCTCGAAAGCGTTTACCGTTTCTACGGCAAGATCTATTACGTACAGAAGCTGTCTTTTGAATTCGCTGTACAGATCGTCAAATGTCTTATATTCCGACAGATCGGGGCTTGAATTTCCAGAAAATACTCCTGTAACACCATCGTGCCCCCTGTGAAGAGCATATTCAAGCGATTTTTGCATATTCAGATAGTTCATTCCCGTATTGAAAGATACTTTTGGAGAATATTCGTAGCATCCCTTGATATTGCAGGTCCTTGCATCGTCTTCGGAAACACCCACTCTCATAAGCGCGCGGCGAATAGTCGCATCAGACACGAAAACGACAGAATTATGACCGCGGCGTATCATATCGAGTGCCTTCATAACGAGAGGTCGCGGAGTGCTTTCGCTGAGCTTTATCTGGATTTTCGGATTATAGACGTTCATTTTATCATAAACGTCGAGAACAAGATAAGAAAGCTCGTTTATCACGCTTGTACCGTCAGCATTTTCTCCGCCGATATATACGGGCTGATTCCAGTAATTTCCGATAGAGGTAAACTGAAAGAAATAATATGCGAGGTCTGTGCGTATTTCTTCTTCGCTCACGCCGTTTTCGGTATCATTTTTGTAAAACGGATAGAAGGTAACGTCAAATCCCGACAGCGAGCGTACCTGCAAGCTGTCTATATGCTCACTTATAATGAAATAAATATACGAGAAAAGAAGTGCCTCGTAAAAGCTTTTCGGAGGGTTATGAGCTATATTTCTAAGTGCCTTTGCCATCTTTTCGGAGCCTTCTGTCTTTGATGCAAGCTCGGCAAGACGTGAAACGAACATAATTATCGCTTCATAAGTTATTTTTATTCCCTCAAAGAATATATTTTCTTCTTCCGAAAGCTCACGCGAGTAACGTGCCTTTTCGCTTTCCTCAAGTACGCCTTCAAATCCAAGCTCAAGAATTCTTTCCCAAAGGGGTACGCTGTGGTCGTAGTCCGGCCATATGGTAACTATACCGTCTTTTTCAAGCTGTGTACGCTTTTTTCCGACCTCGGGTATTATCCTATTAAAGACTTCGTTTTTCCAAGCGAGTATAAGCGCCCTATTGATCGGGCGGTCGGTCATATTGACCGCAGGAAAAATATCGCGCTTATCGCAAGAGATTCTTGTATTTTTCAGTACACACTCAAACGCTCTTGCCTTGCGTATCGGATGCGGAAGAGTTTTTATTTTTTCGTCTTCGCTTGACAGCATATCGTACACGCTTTGCGGATCAAGTCCCGTATCGGGTGAAAATATGGCGTCATTACGGATAAATCTTTGAAAACTGTCAAAAGGTTTAGTTGTATCGTGGTATTTATTTGAGATATATTCACAGTCGCAATTCTTAATATATTCCATATTACAGCCTCCAAGCTTATTTTATATTTAATTATATAATAAATAAGCATTTTTTGTAAATAAACAAATCACAACACTTGACTAAATCGATACACTATTATATAATAAAAGCGAGGTGATAGCGGTGTTCAAGAATATAAACGATATCGTGATAACAAAAATATCGCTTGCGATCTACGTCGAAAGCGGAAGCGGTCAAAGCGTACACAGCAACCGTCCGTACCACGGTCTTGTGCTGAACGATGACACATCCGTAAAGGATTACTGCTTTTCTGACGGTACGGTTATGCACACAAGCGAAAATTCACTCTTCTATCTTCCCAAGGGCTCGTCATACGTAGTAAAAGACATTCGAAAGGGCGGATGCTACGCCATAAATTTCGAAGCGGAAACAGACGAAAAACCTTTCTGCATAAAGACACGAAACAAAGACGGCTTCCTCAAATTATTCCGTGATGCCGAAAAGAGATGGAAGCGTCACGACAGGGGCAATATATACGTTATGCGCACGCTTTACGACATTCTGATCGAAATGCAAAACGAGCATCAGAAGGACTATATGCCCGATTCGCATTTTGATCTGATAGCTCCCGCCGTAAAAAAGATAAGTTCAGATTTTACCGACAACAATCTTTCAATTTCACAGCTTGCGAATATGTGTAACATCAGCGAAGCGTATTTCAGACGGATATTTATAAACAAATTCGGCGTTTCTCCTAAAGAATACATAGTATCAATGAGAGTAAATTACGCCGAAAGGCTTCTTTCTTCGGGACAGTTTTCGGTTTCGGAGGTCGCTTCCCTTTGCGGATATTTTGAAGCCTGCTACTTTTCGCGCGATTTTAAAAGAAGAGTCGGTATTTCACCGAGTGAACTGAAAAAATCGTTAAAAGAGTCATAAAACACAAAAATCAGCATCGGATTACGATGCTGATTTTTTGTATATAAAATTCATTTGCTACCGAAAGCTTTTCTCATTCTTTCGAGTGCCTCTGCGATATCTTCATATCTTGAAGCGTAGCATATACGGATATATCCCTCGCCGTCCGGTCCGAATGCACTTCCGGGAGAAGTTACAACGTGCGTTTTTTCAAGAATATATTCTGCTGCTTCGGCAGAAGTCATTCCAAACTCGGTTATATTCGGAAAAACGTAGAACGCCCCTTTAGGACAGTAACAGGAGAATCCTTTTATCGAATTCAGACCGTCAACTATCAGATGTCTGTTTCTGTCATAATATTCGACCATCTCTTTAACGTCGTTTTCACCGTGATATATAGCCTCTATCGCCGCCATTTGCATCGGTTCGGGAATACTTGCTATCATATTTTCGTGAAGCTTGACAAGATTCTGTATGATATTCCTGTTTGCGCATATGTATCCCACTCTGAAGCCTGTCATCGCAAAGGTCTTTGACAGACTGTTTATCGTAAGGATATATTCGCTGAGATCGTCGAGTGCAGCAAGACTCTTCTGATAAAATCCGTCGTAAACGAGCTTTTCGTACGGCTCGTCCGATATAACGAAGACCTTATATTTCTTTACGAGCTTTGCAATTTCACGAAGATCGTCCTCGTCAAGGACTCCGCCCGTCGGATTTGAAGGAGAATTTATAATGATCAGCTTTGTACGATCCGTAATATACGGCTCGATCTTATCGGCTGTCATTTTGAATCCGTTTTTCTCATCAACCTTTACATAAACAGCCTTCGCGTTTACCATATCTATCTGACCTCTGTAATCGGGCCAGTTAGGTCCTTGCAAAATTACTTCATCGCCAGGATTTACAAGCGCGACCATAGCAAGCATAAGCGCCTGCGTTGCACCTGCGGTGACTATCAGATTTTCGTCGGGATCGCACTCAATTCCGTTTTCCTTTTTGAGCTTCCACGCAATAGCATCGCGAAGGGACTTTATTCCCGCATTCGGAGTATATTTGGTCTTGCCCTCCAAAAGTCCGCGAACGCCCGCATCAACAATATGCTTCGGGGTGGCAAATCCGGGCTCACCGAGTGTAAGATTTATCGCATTGGGATATTTTTTTGCAAGTTCAAACATTCTGCGCACACCCGAAGGAAGAGCATTCTGTGCCGCCGTGCTGAGCTGTAAGCTTTTATCCATAACATATCTCCTTTTACTTATTAAGTACTTATTCAACGCTGAAAATATACGAGCAGAATGCAAGTATCGCAGTCTTCATTCCGTCTTCATCTATCATAAAATCACTTCTGTGAGCGAGTGCGGTAAATCCTTTTTCTTCGTTACGCGTACCGAAACGGAATATCATACCCTTGGTTTTTGAAAGAAACCAAGCAAAATCCTCGGAGCTCTTCTTCTGCGGCATAAGCTTTACGGGAATGCCGTTTTCCTTTACGCATTTTTCAAAATCCGCCGTGATCTTTTCGTCGTTGTGAATAGCGCCCGTGCTCATTACCCAGCTTATCTCTGTTTTTCCGCCGTAACGCTCTGCTGTTTCGTTACATATTGCTCTTACCTTTTCTTCAACCCGCTTTGCAAATTCTTTATTGTAAAAACGGAAGGAAATATCCATTTCGCAGAGATCGGGAACAATATTGTGAACTGTCCCTCCCGAAAGGTGTCCCACGTTCCAGATATATTTATTTTCTCCTGCTTCGTTTGAAACAGCTTCTTTCATACGGGTATATGCTTCAACTGCCATCGCAACTGCATCAATTCCCGCTTCCGGAATTGCCGCGTGAGATGCCTTTCCGAAAAATCGTATCTTTGCGGGAATACACGCCGCCATATAATCTCCGTAGCATATACCGACCTTTCCTACGTCAAGCTCGTTTTCGCAGTGGGTGCAAAGTACGGTATCTACGCCGTCCATAACACCGTTATCTACCATCATTTTTGCTCCGCTGACAGCGCCTTCTTCGCTCGGCTGAAAGATCAGACGCACCTTGCACGGAAGCATTTCTTCTCTCTCTTTAAGATATTTCGCAACACCGAGTAGTACCGCCGCGTGAGAATCGTGTCCGCAAGCGTGCATCATTCCCCGATGCTTCGATCTATAAGGAATATCGTTCGCTTCTTCTATGGGAAGTGCATCTATATCGGCTCTTATTGCAAGAGTCTTTTCGCCCTTGCCCATATTGGCAACTATACTGCATTTTCCGTATTTGTTCGTGTATTCTATTCCGAGCTTTTTTAATTCTTCCTCTATAACTGACACCGTCTTCGGAAGCTCAAATCCAACCTCGGGATACTGATGAAGAAGTCTTCTCATCGAAAGTGAATAATCAAAAATACGCTCTAACTCTTTATTTTCCATTTTATACATTTTACATCTCCCGGTCTGAGATCATTACTGTTCTTTATTATAAACTCATTACGTCAAAATAGCAAGAGGGAAAGCAAAATTTTCAGACAAAAAGCCTGCCGTTAAAAATTACGACAGACTTTTACAGTTTGAGTTAATTTTAAAAAGTACAATTAAGCCGCGTTTTTTCGCTGATAAGAGTACAAAAAGCTTTCATTTCCGCATCGCTTTGGCTTTTATCCGAAAATGCGATATATTCTTTTCCGAGCATACCGTATTTTGACGATGCAAGATAATTATATTTTAAAAGCTCCACGCTGAGATTGGATTTTTCAAGAGAATTAAGTACGTTTGCAAAAGCCTCGAAATCGTCTTGCGTGTCATTTACACTCGGTATTATCGGGATTCGCACGAGAATTTTCTTCCCCGTCTGCGACAGCTTTTTAAGATTTTCAACTATCACATCGTTTGGCTGACCCGTATATTCGGAATGTTTTTTGCTGTCTGCAATTTTCAGGTCGGTCATAAATAGGTCTATATAGGGAATAACCTTTTCGACATTCTCCCACTTAACGAAGAGTGCGCTTTCGACCGCCGCAGAAAAGCCCGCTTTTTTGCATTTATCAGCGACCTCTGCAACAAAATCCGGATAAAGCAGACATTCTCCGCCCGAAAAAGTAACACCTCCGCCCGACATTTTATAGTATTCCGAGTCCTTCTTTATCTCCTCAAAAATATCGTCAGAGCTTTTTTCTTCTCCGATAAGTGTCAACGCTTTTGTCGGACACAGCAATGCGCATTTACCGCATGAAGTACATTTATCGCGCAGAAACGCCATACTGTCTCCGTCAATTACGTGACACAACGGGCATATTTCTATACACCTTCCGCATTTTATACATTTGTCGGGAATATAGGCTATCTGAGGAGATTTTTCAAAGGTTTCGGGATTATGGCACCATTTACATCTGAGTCCGCAGCCTTTGAGATATACAACCGTCCTTATTCCCGGTCCGTCGTGCATAGAGCATCTTGAAATATTTGTTACGGTAGCTTTTACAGACATGAGTGCTTCGTCCTTGCAATAATATGATCTTGTATTTCGGGAGAAATAGCATTAAACTTTTGGCTGAATCCGGAAACACGAACCGCGAGATTATTATACTTTTCGGGATGCTTTTTTGCATCGATCAAAGTATCTGCATCAATTGTATTAAACTGAACATTGCTGAGCCCCTTTATGCTTGCTGCGAGAAGAAGGTCTGTAAGAAGCGAAATATTACGGTCGGTAAACAGCTTCGGATCTATTTCAACTATTGCAGAAGTAGTACCCGGAGTTCTTTTTGTCGGGAATTTTGCAATAGAATTGAGAAGCGCCGTAAGACCGTTAAAGTCACGTCCCTGCATAGGTGAACAGCTGTAAGCAATAATTTCTCCCTTGCGTCTTCCGTCGGGGGATGCCGCGCTTTCTCTTCCGTGGTCTATCATCCAAAGGAATGTAAACGGCTGTGCGTGGAAGGAAAGGCAGTATTTATCCGAAAGCTCATCGAGATAGTCGCACGAGCGATCAACTATATCGACAGCAAGCGAATCAACGCTGTCTATATCGTTTCCGAATTTTGCCGCTTTGTTTATAAATTCCTGACGCACGCTTTCATCGGGGAAATCGTTTTCAAGGATATTCTTAATTTCCTCGAGTGTGTATTTGCGGTCAACGTACACGAATTTTCGTATTACCTCAAGAGAATCGGCAAGATTCGGTACTCCGCCGAGCATTATCTGATAGTAATCGTAAACTGCACCCGCATCGTTAAAATCTCTTCCGCTTTCAAGACAACCCTCTGTAAGAAGTGATTTGTATGGGCGAGGAGAATTATTGACCGAAAATTCTCTGTGTCTTTTTACCGTTTCACAGGTAAGATCAAGAATTTCGTAAATCTGTCTTAAAACCGCATCATAGAATTTTTCAAAGGTATCGAAATCGGACAGTTCTCCCGTTGCGTATCCATTTTTCATTTCGGGATACATCATACTGTATCCGTTACAGAAAACGTATTCAAGCGCTTTTAGCAGATTGGTTTCTCCTGTTACGGCGTGCGGATTTGATTTACCCGGAATAACAGTTTCAACGCATCCTATCTGCGTATAGTCACAGGCGTCCTCGTGAGATATACCCTTTGACTCAAGTGCCGGTATCATAACGTCATCGTTAAAGAAGAATGGAACCCCCTTCTGAACGTGTCCTACGACCTCAAGTGCGCGTTTAACAAAATTTTTATCACTGTTTTGCGAATATCTTACCGAAAGACATCTGATAAAATCAAGCTGTTCAGTCGCATCAAGCATCATATATGAAAGCTCGTTCACCTGACATTTACCGTCGGGAGAAGTTCCGCCCACACAAGACTGCTGAACGTCATAACCCAGATAAAGTTTTATCCAAAGGCAGCATATAAGCTCAAAGATTTCTTCCTTGCTTACTTTTCCGCTTTCCACATCGCTTTTATAATACGGATAGAGTATCTGGTCGAGTCTTCCGAGAGAGTTTGCGTTTATATTGTCTTCCCACGTATTTATTATGTGTGCAAACCAGAGTGCCTGAACAGCCTCGTGGAAAGTAGTAGCGGAATTTTCGGGGACTCTTTCACAAACGGAAATTATTCTGTCAAGGTCGGCTTCGGAATATCTCTCGTCCTTTATTTCTTTAAGACGCCTTGCCTCGGCGGCATATTTCTTTCCCATTTTCATTGCAGAAAGACATATTCTCTTCGTCGCGTTATATAGCTTATTTTTACCGTTTTTCTTCTCAAACGCTTCTATTTCTGCATAAAGTCCTTTAAAGCCGAGTCGCAAAACCTTTTCATAAGCAATTACAGAATGATTATTATCCTGACAGCGTCCCATAGCTGCCCATTCTTTTTTCGAATTTATCTCAGCCTCGGTCTGCCTGATGGGAACACGGGCGAGAGAAGGATATCTCACGCTGAAAAAAGTTTCAATATCTGCCTCGGAAATTCTGTTCATACGCATAATTTCGAGCCCCTTTTCGTCATTTTTCGGAATAAGACGCTCGGGATATTTTGAATTTGCGTAGTTAAAGCCGACTATCAGCTCATCGGGCTGTATTACCGGCGTAAAACTGTCAAGCGTACGTGCTATACCGCCCGCGAGTATTTCATCATTTGTAAGACTTTCTTTTGCCGCCTCGCTCTGTCCTATAGACGTATAAACTATCCTTTGCACGCAGTAAAAATCTTCGAAATCATTTCTTGTCATCGCGCACTTTTTCAAAGCCTCGCATCTGTCGCTAAGTTGAAACATAGTATGTCTTTTCCTTTCGTAATAAATCAGTGCTTCCTTAGTATTTTTCTTGTATTCCGAAGGATAGCATCCAAATTCAGCCAAGAAAGCTTTATTGAAGCCTCCAACGCTTTCGTATCCGTATTCAAACGCAACGTCCGACACCTTACATCCGCAAAGCAAATCTGCCGCGGCAAGGTGTAAGCGAAAATATCTTATATACTTAACGAAGGATCTTCCCGTATATTCACGAAATTTGGTGCAGAAATACCACTTCGAATATCCGAATTTTTCGGATATTTCTGAAAGTGTCATATTTTCTTTTATATTTTCATGAATATACTTCAGCACCTCGTACATATTCTTCTCCTTGTCCGAATAATACTTTTATTTTATTATACCAAATATACGGAAAAATTTCTACTCCATTTTTGCGAACTACTACAAAGCAAAAAGCGTAATACGTAAACGCATTACGCTTTTATTCATTCTACATAATAATCAAACATAAATTCCGCACTTTCGCCTGCTATTCTCAGGGAAACATAGCCCGAAACGTTTTCCATAACGTACGTTTGTGTAAGTTCGTTCAGATTAAACGTATGAACTATTTCGTCATCGACAAGGAGAACTATCTTAAAGTTACCGCTGTCTACCTGTGCGTGATGTACCGTAATTTCAAATCTCGTGGCCGAGATATTTATACCGTATATCTCGTCTACTCCCGTATATTTTTTCGATGAATACGTGGTCGTGCCGCTTATGCTGTCATAAGACTCTGTAAGTCCTTTAGAACCTATATCACGGTTTATAATATTTTCGTCACTTATCGTACAAAGCGAATAATCGTCGCCGCCGTTGGTATCTTCTATATGGTCTATACTGTTATTAAGCATCCACCAAACCGCAGCTCCCGCAATAAGAATGACAAGCAGTCCAAAAAACACATTCTTGGGTTTAACGTTAAACTTCATAATCTTTTCACCTTAGATTCTACTCTATACTTGCGGCTTTATAATGAATTTACCTTTTGCACGAAGCTTTGCATCCGAAAGTATTTCGGGAAGCTTTTCAAGGCTTTCGTAAGAATATACTATTGAGCTTACGTCGATCTTTTTATTATCAATAAGCTCAAGTGCGCGGCTCTGAGTATAAGGATTTATAAACGACGCTTTAAGAACGATTTCTTTTTTGAATATTTCAAAAGGCTTCACCGTTATAGTGTCGTTGGGTGCAGTAAGTCCGAACATCATTACGACCGAGTTTTTGCCCGCGATATCTATTGCCTGCTCCATAGTATTCGTTCTGCCCACACACTCGATTACGCAGGAAATACGCTCGATATTATTTTTCGCAAGAGTTTCCCTTACGTTTTCGCCAAACGGGTCAATACAGAGGTCTGCTCCGAGCTTCTTTGCAATATCTCTCTTCTCGGCAACAGGCTCTATCATTATAAGCTTTCCCGCGCCCGATATTTTTGCAAGCTGAAGCATTATCATTCCTATCATACCGCCTCCGATGACAGCCACGGTGTCACCGCAGGAAATATTACACATATCTATACCGTGGACACAGCAGGCAACAGGCTCTGTCATAGCAGCCTCTTCATAAGTCGTTGTATCCGCAATTTTATACACCTGTGACTGCGGTACGGCACAGTACTGTGCAAATCCGCCGTGAACTCCCGTTCCTATGCCTCTCATTTCTTCGCAAAAATGTCCTATTCCGCTTCTGCAGTAATAACATTCTCCGCAAAGCTGATTAGGATCAACGCAAACTCTGTCGCCTGCCTTTATTCTCTTTACATTTTCGCCTACCGCCTCAACTATGCCCGCAAATTCGTGACCTAGAACAGTACCCGAAGGTGTCGGGAAGCATCCCTCGTCGCCGCAAAAGATATGTACGTCGGTTCCGCAAACGCCGCAAGCCATAACCTTTATAAGAACTTCATCCGCTTTGGGTGTCGGTTTCTCAATTTCAGTCACTTTCAAATCGTTTTCGCCAAAAAACACAGCTGCTTTCATAACTTATCTCCTTTATGGTGCTTTGTATATTTTAACTATATATTTTATAACGGCAAATTTCAATAGAAAACTAAAACAATTTTCAAAATAGTAACAAATGGCGGTATTTAAACAAAAAGCCTTGACACACACTTTTTTTACTGTTATAATTCTTTTATAAGATTTCCGAATATAAAAAAGAGAGGGTATCAATATGAAAATAACAAACGTCAATACCTATTTCGTGCGTCCGCGTTGGGGCTTTGTCGAAATAGAAACAGATTCCGGTCTCGTCGGATGGGGCGAAGCCGTACTTGAAGGTCACGCGGCAGCCGTACTTGCCTGTGTAAACGAGATGAAGGATTATCTCATCGGAAACGATCCTTCTGACATAGAAGGCATTTGGTCCACTATCTACCGTGCGGGATTTTACCGCGGAGGCGGTGTTATGATGAGTGCGATATCGGGCATAGACCAAGCACTTTGGGATATTAAGGGAAAGTATTTCGGTGCTCCCATCTGGCAGCTTATGGGCGGAAAATGCCGTGACAAGGTAAAGGTTTATTCCTGGATAGGCGGCGACCGTCCATCTGACGTCGGAAAAGCCGCAAAGGAAAAAATGGATGCCGGATTTACAGCTATAAAAATGAATGCCACCGAAGAGCTTCAGATGATCGATTCGTACGACAAAATCGACGCCGTGCTTGAAAGAGTAGCCGCTATCCGCGAAAGCTGCGGAAAGCATTTCGGTATCGCAATAGATTTTCACGGAAGAGTTCACAAGCCTATGGCAAAGGTCCTCGCGAAAAAGCTTGAAGAATTTGACCCTATGTTCATAGAAGAGCCCGTTCTCTGCGAAAGTATGGAGGTATTTGCCGAGATCGCGGCTTCTTGCAACATCCCTATCGCGACGGGCGAGCGTCTTTTCTCAAAATACGATTTCAAGCGCCTTTTCCACGCAGGCGGAGTTGACATAATCCAGCCCGACCTTTCACACGCAGGCGGTATAACCGAGGTAAAGAAGATCGCATCTATGGCAGAAGCTTACGATATAGCCGTAGCTCCGCACTGTCCTCTCGGTCCTATCGCTCTTGCCGCTTGTCTGTGCGTTGACGCCACAAGCTACAACGCCGTAATTCAGGAGCAGAGCATCGGAATTCATTACAACGTAGGCAAGAGCGTTCTCGACTATGTACACAACAAAGAAGACTTCAAATTCACCGACGGTTACGTTGAACTGCCGAAGATCCCCGGTATCGGCGTAGAGGTGAACCGCGAGCTTGTAATCGAAGAAAACAAAACTCCGCACAACTGGAAAAATCCCGTTTGGCATCACGTTGACGGAAGCGTTGCGGAGTGGTAAGACAACATATTCTATGCGTATTGTTTAACAGCAAAAACAAAGGCAATATCAATCCGATTTAGGTATCGGAAATGATATTGCCTTTATTTAGTCAAACAATCGTTTAAAGAGTTATAATTTAAAATTCGATAACAAATTGATCTGTTACATTTTCCCCATTTCTTATAACCATAATATCTACAAGGTCACCGTTTTTTACTTTAGCTTCTACGGTAACACCGCCCTTTGCGGCAAGTTTAAAGGAAACCTCCTGCGAATGAGGGAATGCAGGTAAAATTCTTATAATTTTTCCGTCACTTTGCAAAAGCAGTTCATTTACTGCCGAAACAAATGTGCCCGCTGCAGTCGTAAACCACGGACGAAGTAGAATGTTTGTTTCGTGTATTTCAAACAGCTCGTCAAATGCACCGACAGAATCACACGCCTGCTTGAGCGACAGATACGCCTTATCTTTCAGCACAGATCTTGCATATGCCAAAGCCTTCCACGAAGCGTACCACGGAGAAATACCTTTTCCACTCGGATACATATTTCCGAAAGCCGCTCCGTTTATTTCAAAATCTTCCCATGCATTCAGCATTTTTTCATCTCCATCATCAAGAACATCAAACGGAAATTTGCACGCAAACACTCCGATACTTTTCTGTTTGCATTCGGGATGCGGAACGTACATATTACCTTCGTAAGGTAAACTTTCATATAGCTTTGCAGCTACTTCTTCGCATTCATCGGCATATTCTTTATCTGTTTCAAGCATATTTGCCACTTTCGAGCAAGACTTCAGTAGTCTTATTACGCCGCAGGTAGTCATAAAAGCTCTTTCTACAGACGAACCAAGTCGTTCGAGATCGGTGCATTTACCCACATAAAGCTTATCACCGTCTTTATATATCATATGCTTTGTCATAAATTTTGAACAAGCGCGAATCATCCTGTAACAGTCACTTAAAAATTCTTTATCCTGAGAATATTCATAATATTCAAGTGCACCGATACCTATGAGCGGCATATGAAAAATATGTTCAAGCCAATATCCGGACGGAGCAAGCTCCATATTATCTGTTTCTCCGGATTCCCAATTGTATCGCGCCATATCTTCGGTATAGGCATTTCTATGGCTGTCACTTGCCCTTCTTATTGCAGTACCGAGACTGTTAAGTCTATAAGTAGGTACACGCTTGGCAAGTTGTAATCTATTAGCGCCGCAAAGTCCTAAGAACGAGATATATTCATCAAATGCAAAATATCTGCCGTCCCACGCACCGTTATTAAATCCGACGGCTATAGATTTACTTGTACTGCTCTTTATACTGTAAAGCGCAACTTTATATATACTGTTTAGTCTTTCATCAGAAGTTTTAACGTAACCCAAGGCATAAAAATCCTTGAAATGAGATCTACATTCTTGCAAAAGCCCTTCAAAACCCAGCTTATCAATATAGGCTTTATAATTATTAAGTGCATCCGAAAAATCAGTTTCTCCCATATTGTCTTCAAGATAATAGAAAAAAGAAACAGACTCATTATTACTTGCAGTAAATATGATTCTAAAACCATTCTCGATAGGTTCTGCCTTGAATTCTTTGTCGACAAATACGTTTATTTCACCGACAAATACGTTTATACCAAACATTTTAAAGCCTATGCGGCAAACATTATCTTCGGTTTTTATGTATAGAATATTAATATATTCGGAAATCTTATGATCATACCCACAAAGAGTTACCTCGTATGAAAATGTTTTGCTATCACCCGTTTTCATACCTGCAAATGTCTTTTTAAGTGCATATATGTTAAGCTCCGGATGTATAAATCCTTGTGAATATATCTTAACACCATCATTATAGTGGCAATCACTATTAAAGCATCCGTCTTCAACACAAAGCTCCTGCTCCCAAGTATCAAGCGGAGAGCCTTCGTAAAACGAAAATTTACCAAACGGAAACAGCCTTGCTTGCATCCCATTACATATTCCCGTTCTTCTGGCAGAACGAACAACTATTCCGTCAAAAGCAGATACGCCTTTGTTTCTGTAATCAGAAAAAGTGTACCCTATCATTCCCTCTGCATCGGGTGCAAAGGATATATTACCGTTGGAAATAACCGGCGGAAAATAGTCTTTTCTGCTTTCTGAACTATTATACTTCATTATCTATTCCCCCTACAAAAGAATCTATAATAATTATAAAATGCAGTTTTCAAAAAAGCAATATGCACATTTCTCCAGTTGTTATCCAAATCACGCTTTTCTATTGACATTTTTCAAAAAGTATTTATACTTATTTATATAAAACAAGGAGATAAACGATATGGCAATTTATATAAAAAACATTTTTTTCAGAGATGCCGACCTTTACATAACCGAAATAGGTCACAGCAAGCTTTCCGAAACAAAAACTGTCGGTCCTTGGGCAAGAGAGCAGTTTATTTTACATCTTGTCACAGAGGGTTACTGTGATTTTTCAGGATTCAGAGCTTGTAGCGGTCAAGCTTTTCTGATATCCAAAGGATTATCTCATTCATTTACCACAAGCAGGAATTACGAGCATTATTGGATCGGATTTGACGGAAGCAAAGTACCTTTTCTCTTTGACATTTTTTCTCTTTCAATGAATCAGCATCAATTATTCTACGTTGAAAATGCGGATTTTGTCAAATCACTCTTTTTAAGTGCTATACAGGCATTTACATCCACTAATACAGACTCTTACGATTCTATCGCGCCATCTATTCTTTTAGCTGCCCTTCCTCTGCTTAAAATAAAGGAGAAAAGTGAAACCTATAAGTCGGTAAATTACGTGGAAAAGGTACAGAGATTTATAGAGCTGAATTATATGTATCCGATCAAAATGGAAAACATAGCCAAGGAAATACATATATCATCAAAATATATGTATAAATTGTTTTTAGCACATTTTGGCATTTCACCGCAAAGATATCTTTTAAAAACACGAATGGAAAAAGCAAAGAAAAAATTAATAGAAAGTAATTTTTCTGTAAAGGAAATCGCTTTTTCTGTCGGATATACATCTGTACCGTCATTTTCAAAGGTGTTTTCAAATTATTACGGTACAAGTCCATCCTTTTTCAGAAAGATTGTACTTGGTAAATAATACATTTACCGTATCAAAAAAGCTTCCGAAGAATTAAATGACAGCCAAAGCTCTGTCACAGAGGTTGCACAGCGTTGCGGTTTTTATGATGCTTCACATTTGAGAAAGCATTTGAATAAAAAACAGTAAAAGAAAAGCAATATCATTCCAACATTGTCGGTTTGATATTGCTTTTGTCTTTATTTTATCTGTTCAAGCATATTCTGTGCAAATATGCCGTATCCCCTCGTCGGGTCATCTATGAGAACGTGAGTTATTGCTCCGACAAGCTTTCCGTCCTGTAAGATCGGACTTCCGCTCATTCCCTGCACTATTCCTCCCGTGAGATCAAGCAGTCTTTCGTCTGTGATCTTTATTATAAAATTCTTTATCTTTCCTTCTGCATCGCAGATCTTCTCAATTTCAGCCGCATATTCACGCGGTCCGTTTGAATCGACCGTACAAACCACCGTTACCTTACCCGTTTTCACTTCATTTCGCAGTGCTACGGGATAAGATTTTTTCCCTTGCGGGATCTCACTTAAAACGCCGCAAACTCCGCAGTAATTATTACCGGTGATACTGCCGGTCTTCTCCTCGGCAAGACGTCCGCGAAGCTCACCCGGCTCGCCCGCACTTCCCTTTTTGATATCTCCGAGCTTGACCGAAAAAACCGAGCCCTTGCTGACAGGCATCAGAATTCCCGTATCGGGATCACATATTCCGTGACCAAGCCCCGCAAACTCTCCCGTTTCCGGGATTATGAAGGTCACCGTTCCTATTCCCGCAAGGCTATCACGCACCCAAAGTCCTGCGCGGTACACTCCGTCGCTGTCCGATAGCAGTGGCACGATATTAACACTCATATTTTTACCGTCGCGTGTGAGTGATATTTCAAGTGTTTTCCCTTCGCTTTTTTCTATTTTGGAGATAAGGTCTGTGCTGTCCTTTATCTCCACTCCGTCTACCGAATTTATTATATCTTTCGAGCATATTCCCGCATCCCGTGCAGGCGATCGCTCCTTTCCTCCGCTTACAAAATTTGTAACGCCTACCACAAGCACTCCCTTTGTGCTTATTCTTGTACCGAAAACATCTCCTCCTATTATCACGTTTTCTTCATTTGCACCGTTTTCTTCTGCAAAAACGGTCACCCCTCCGCAAAGAAAACAAAGAAGAGCTGCGATAACAAGAACAGCCGACAAAGCTTTTGTGCGGCATACTCTTTTTCCGCTTTTTTTCCGAATTCCCACTTTTTACCTCTTGAATTTTCTCTTATATCTTTTATTTTTATTTCTTTTTCGCCGATTTTTTGAATCTATATATTCGCTCAAGTTGCGTTAATTCGCCCAAGCTTTACACAAATATAATTTGCGGAGATTTTCTCGATTTATCCCTTGTAATATCTTCTTGCATTTTTCGTGATTTTTTAAAAAATCAAATATTGTTCTGTTTACAGCAGAAGAGATGGAAAAAACCTTCTAAAGCTCCGAAGGTTTACCCATCTCTCCCGAGATCTATCCATTTTCCTGCTGTTATCTTCTTAACGAAATGAGAAATTCATTTACAATCCGACTCAAATATTATTCGCTTTTTTTATCTGCTTATGCCGCGGAATAAGCAGTACCGACGGCATTTTTTCCGCATTTTCCGTATAACTCGGATTAGCCGACACAAGTGAGGAAACGGTTACGTTGTATTTTTTGCCAACGTCCCAGAGCGTTTCGTTTTTTGCGGGATAATATACTGTGAAAGGCTTTCTGTCCTCGAAATTTTCGCCCGAAAGTATCTGCGAGTTCTTTATGATCTCGCCAACCTCACTCTTCCACGAAAGAATATTAATTTCAAGATCGTATCCCACGCAAAGGCGCTCTTCTTCGACTCTTGCATTTACCGACGATACTCTGATAAGAAAGATATATTCGTCAAAATCAGAAAGGTCTTTAAGCTCAAGCGCAAAATCTCCGCTGAAGCTTTGCGAGCCGTAAAGCCCTTCGTTATCTTTATAAACTACCGTTATAAGTGAATTTCCGAAAGCAGATCTCACACCATCTTCACTTGAGATCGAATCGACGGTCGGGCTGACAATTGAAAGCTCAACAGTGCTGCCCGCAGGTATCATACTGTCGGTGCAAGATTCTACTCTTACCGATTTCACGGTTTTTATAGGATCGCTTGAAAAATTTATCTTTTCACTTTCATTTTTTACCGCGAAGGCGGGGACGTACATATCCGAAACGTACTGACACGAAACTATGCCTGCACCGTTTACCGCAAGAGAATATGCAACGTCAATTTCTATCTTGTTATTTTCTCCGCCGTTTGCCGCCGCTATATTACAGTCTGTCGAGCGTACGTACGAGCACGCACAGCAAACGAGATTGTCAAGTGACGCAAACTCTGTTTCTACGATGCGTGTGAACGGCACACGTCTGTGAATATGTATAGGCTCGGTTGCGTTTGAAGGCATATATATCACGTCAAGCTCAGTATTTCCCTTTACCATTATGGCATTGTTTTCGGGAATACATTCATTTACCTCGCTTTTTGCATCACAGTAAATTATCTCTTCTGCCTCGTTTTCGAGAATAATATCCTCCGACATTTCAAGATCTCTTTCCCACACGGAAAAAGGTCTTATACATCTGATGTCTTCTCTTTTCATTTCGGGCGTAATATCTCCGTTTGCCGAAATATTTGACATTTCGGGAGAAACCGAAATATTTTTCCATATTTTAAGATTGGCGTCTATACGGCCGCGCACACTTACTTTTCTCGGATTTACCGTTTTTACCGAAACGTTTTCAAGCACCGGACAGCAGAACATAGAAATATCTCCGTATGCTCCGTTATCGCCCACCGGAATACTTGCCGAGTAATCCTGCGTAAAGGTGACTGCGCGAAGCTTATTCTCGTCATCAAGAAAAAGAACCTTAGTTGTAAGCGTTCCGCTCATACTCGCCTTTCCGCCCTCTACGAAACAGCTTTCGGGCGAAATACTTCCCGACGAGCCTATTATTCTTTTAATATCGGCATAAAAATCGGGAAGAATGAAATCACGCGAGCATTCTATTATTTCTCTGCTTTTCTGAAAAACGCGAGAATATATTTCCGAATTGCCTTTAGCAGACGGTACAAAATTTTCCATAAATTCTTGCTCCTTAACACACAAAATTATTGTTTTATTTTAATATATTCCGAGTTTTATTACAGTATTCCCGAACGCTTCAAATCTTCCGATATTTTTTCAAGTGCTGTCTTCTCTATTCTGCTCACGTAAGAGCGAGATATTCCGAGCTTTTCGGCAACCTCCCTTTGAGTCAGAGCTCTCTGTCCCGAAAGACCGTATCTTAAAATAATAATCTTCCTTTCTCTCTCGTCAAGCTTATTTTGTATTATTTTAGCCGCGCGCCTACTGCTTATTTTCACAAAAAGATCGTCTGCTATAGTGTCCTCGCTGCTTATTATATCGATATATGTAAGCGGATTTCCGTCCTTATCAACGTCTATCGTTTCGTTCATCGAAACCTCGTTTTGCAGTTTCTTTTGCGATCTGAAATACATAAGTATTTCGTTTTGCAGACATTTACCCGCATAGGTGGCAAATCTTGTTCCGTTTTCTACGTTGAATGAGTCTATCGCTTTTATAAGTCCTATCGTTCCGATTGAAATGAGATCATCCTGACTTTCGGACGTCGTATAATATTTTTTTACGATATGCGCAACGAGCCGAAGGTTATGAAGTATCAGCTTTTCACGAGCCTTCTCGTCGCCATCCCTCATAAGTCTGAAGCATTTTGTTTCTTCCTCTGCCGAAAGGGGTTGAGGGAAGGAAGAAAGGTCATCAACACGCAAAAACAGAGTCAGCATCTCAGCAAGCATTTCAAAAAAGAGCAAAAAAGCACCTCCAAACACAATTATATTCAAAATACTCTTGCGATTTTGATATTTATGATGTATAATAATGATATGCATCTGCTTTTGCTTATATTTGCTTTGAAAGGATATTTTATATATGCGCCTCTCTGTTATAGATATCGGCTCAAATACCATAAAAACAACCGTCTTCAAAGCAGACGGTAAAAATCTTAAGGAAATATCTCACAAGACCTTGCACGCAAAGCTCTCGTCGCATATAAAAGACGGTAGGTTGAGTGAAAAAGGGATCTCGGTTCTGATCGACTCGGTAAACAAGCTTAAGCGCGTGTCGAAAAAATTCGGATGCAAAAAGAAAAACACCTTTGCATTTGCCACCGCCTGCATAAGAGGTGCTTCCAACAGAGATGAAATTCTAAGGCGCCTTTGCAAAGCAACAAAAATGGAAATCAGGCTTTTAAGCGGCGAGGAGGAAGCCGAAATGTGTTTTCTCGGTGCGCTCTCCTCTGAAAGCTGTCCGAAAGACGGTGTACTTGCCGATCTCGGCGGCGGAAGCTGTGAATTTATTTTATTTGAAAATTCGACGTCAAAACGCAAGGTATCTCTTAACGTCGGTGCGCTTGCAATGTATAAAAAATTCGCTTCCAAAAAATATATCGACTTTGACGAGCTAAAAAAGCTTTCAAGCTATCTGAAAAACGAGTTTTCTTCAAATCTTCAGGGTATAACACTTCCAAGCGACAGAGAATTCATCGTGACGGGCGGTACCGCGCGCGCGGCGGCAACACTTCTCGAAAAGCTCGCAAACAACGATAACCTCACACTTCCCAAAAAGATCACTCTTGCCGAGGCAAAAGATCTCTGCGAGAAAATAACCTCGGGTGAGCTTCGCGATATCACCGAAGAAGTTGTAAAAGACCGCGCACAGACCATTGTTCCCGGACTTTACGTATTGATAAACGCCGCAGAAGCCTTTTGTACGGATCATTTCACGGTTGTCAGCGGCGGAGCACGCAACGGATTTGCAAGCAAAACGGTAAATGAGCGAAAAGCGAAAAAACAAAAAAAGAAAGTAAAACAAAAATGAACGACTCAAATATATTTATCGAAAACACAGAAGAACGCGCTTTTTTTGAAGGAATGATATCTTTTCGCGCTGTCGTTGCGGCGATACGTGAGAAAAATTCCGACCGAAAAATCGAGGCTGTCTATTTTGATACAAACAAGAAACAGAAGCTCTCAAAGCATCTGTCCTACATAAAGGCGATGAGCCACGAGCTCTCCTTTCCCGTGTATTTCACAGAGGCAGAAGAAATTTCTTCAATGACGAACGGAAATTCTCACGGCGGAATACTTACAGTATGCACAAAAAGGACTTATCCCGCGCTTGACAAAGCGGATATGCTCAAAAAAGACGGATTTTACATTATGCTCGACGGAGTTGAAGACCCTTACAACTTTGCTTTTTCGGTACGTGCGGCGTATGCGGCAGGTGCAGACGGTCTTATTCTTCCCGAGCGAAACTGGATGAGCGCGGCAGGCACGGTATGCCGTTCATCAGCAGGTGCAAGTGAGCTTATCGACACTATGATATTCTCTGACAAAACGCTCAAAGTCTTCAAAAATGCAGGCTACCGCATAGTATGTACAGCTCTCGAAAATTCTCTGCCGCTTGCCGAAGCAAATCTCAAAAAGCCTCTTCTTGCGGTAATCGGAGGCGAAAGGCGCGGAATATCGTCAAATATTATGGCGTCTGCCGACGAGATCGTGCGGATAGAATACGGGCGTAATGACTTTAACGAGTCGCTCCCCGCGGCATCAGCATCGGCAATATTCTCTTTTGAAATTCTCAGAAGAAACAGTTAACCTTTTCAGAAGAGTTTTTGAGATTCCAAAACGATTTTCAAGCAAATCGTTTAAACTTTTTTCAAAAAGTTTCTTGGCAGGGTTTCAAGAGGCATATACCTAAGATATATTAAATTTAAAATCCATATGAGAAAGGAATAAAAATATGAAAATAGCAGTAATTACAGGAGCATCGTCGGGAATGGGCAAGGATTTCGTCCTTCAGCTTGACCGTGACGAACAGTTTGACGAAATATGGGTAATAGCACGCAGAAGAGAGCGTCTTGAGGAGCTTGTCGGACTTACAAGGGCAGCTATACGCGTGATTGCGTGCGACCTCACACTTCCCGAGAGCATTGAAAATTATGAAAAGCTTCTTGAAGAAACGGGCGCAGAGGTTGCGGTCCTTGTAAACGCAGGCGGGTACGGAAAATTCTCGTCATTTGAATCTATGGAATATTCCGATATTGAGGGTATGATAACTCTTAACGCGCGCGTTCTTACCGAAATGACCTACAAAACACTCAAATATATGAAAGAAGGCTCGAAAATCTATCAGCTTGGATCCTTGTCCGCTTTTCAGCCCGTTCCGTATATCGGTGTTTATGGCGCCACAAAGGCATTCGTACTCAGCTTCTCGCGTGCGATGAACGTTGAGCTTAAAAAGCGCGGTATCCGCGTAATGGCAGTTTGCCCCGGCTGGGTAAAGACAGAATTCTTCAACCACGCTGTTAAAGACGATACGATCACCTATTACAACCGTTATTTTGAGTCTGCCGAAGTCGTTGAGCGCGCCATTCGCGATATGAAAAAGGGCAAGGACGTTTCTGTCTGCGGATTTTCTGTACGAGTTCAGGTACTGCTTACAAAGCTTCTGCCACACAAACTTATTATGTATATCTGGTGCAAACAGCAGAAGAAGATATGATTTTTACCAAAAAAACATCAGGATACTACCGACAATCGGCAGTATCCTGTTTTTTATCTTATTTTCCCTTAAGCAAGTCGTGTTTGATATCCCAAAGCTTCTTTGAAAGGTCAACATAGTAATCGTGAGGGTTCTCAAAACGTGTAACCTCGTCCCAAAGAGTCTCTATCTGCTGTGCGCAGAAATCTCTTATTTCCTTAACAGTACGGCGTTCGTAAACAAGCTTGCCCGAAATAAATATCGGCTTAAGAAGCTCTTCTGCTCGGTAATTCGTGAGAGTCTTTTCTTTCCACGTGTGAACGGGATCGAATATAGTGAGAGGCTCGTTATCGTTTACGTTTTCATCGTAAACGCAGAGATAGTCTGCCTCTGCCTTGCCTGTTTCTCTATCGTAGAGTCTGTAAACCTTCTTGAAATGCGGATTGGTGATCTTCTGCGGGTTTTCGCTTATCTTGATCTTCGGAGTTATATTTCCGTCCTTTTCTTCAACCGCAACAAGCTTATATACACCGCCGAATACGGGTTCGCTCTTTGACGTTACAAGTCTTTCACCTACGCCGAAGGAGTCGATAACTGCGCCCTGATGGAGAAGATCACGGATAATATATTCGTCAAGAGAGTTGGAAACGACTATTTTACAATCGCTCATACCTTCATCATCAAGCATTTTTCTTACCTTCTTTGTAAGATAGGTAATATCGCCCGAGTCAAGTCTTACGGCACACTTTGTTATACCGTGCTTTTTAAATGCGGCAATAGCGTTCGGAACGCCTTTCTTGAGTACGTTGTAGGTATCTACAAGAAGTGTTGGATTGTTCGGATAGATAGAACAGTATGTGTCAAATGCTTCAAATTCGCTGTCGAAAAGCTGTACCCACGAATGTGCCATTGTTCCGCCTGCAGGAACTCCGAAAAGCTCATCGGCTATCGTACAGGCAGTTCCTGCGCATCCTGCGATGTATGATGCTCTCGCACCGTATATTGCCGCCGCAGTTCCCTGTGCACGGCGCGAACCGAATTCGGAAACGGGACGTCCGTCTGCCGCACGCACTATTCTGCTCGACTTCGTGGCGATAAGCGACTGATGGTTTATCGTAAGAAGGAGAAACGTTTCTATAAACTGCGCTTCAACCGCAGGCGCACGTACGGTAAGTATAGGCTCATTCGGGAAGATAGGAGTTCCTTCGGGAACGGCATAAATATCTCCCGTAAATTTGAAATTAGCAAGATAATCAAGAAATTCCTCGGAAAACTGATTTCTTGAACGGAGATACTGTATATCGTCCTCGTCAAAGTGCAGATTTCAAATTTACGG
>SVSP01000010.1 GCA_015064255.1 Oscillospiraceae bacterium | reverse complement strand
GTCAATTCTAAAAATATCCCAAAATGACATAATTACTCCTCCAAATAAATGAATTAATATTGTAAAAAGCCGCAGAACACCTATGTTCTGCGGCTTCTTTTCGCGGTTCTGAACCGCATTTGGCGGAGAGAGTGGGATTCGAACCCACGTGTGCTTGCGCACAAACTGATTTCGAGTCAGCCCCGTTATGACCACTTCGATATCTCTCCGTATTCAGTTTACCGCGGTTTTTGCACCGCGAGAGCTATTATACCACAACAAAAAAGATTTTGCAAGACCTTTTTGCGTTTTTTTGAATATTTTTTTTTAAAATTACGGAAGTTTTATAAAGCGGGGCGGGTGTGCTAAGGCAGGTATTACTTTGCTTCTCAGATCTTCGGTGCGCAGTCTTAAGCTTGTAGTGTTTATGCAGGGATGACAGCCGACAAATTCGCCCGAAAGAACATCCTCGTCGATAAGAAGGTGTACACGCTTTCCTTTGTCGTTCATAAGGCCGAGAATGCTTACAGAGCCGGGCGTTACGTCAAGAAATTTTTCCATAAATTCGGGTGAGGCAAAAGAGAGTCGGGAAGAGCCTACTTGCGACGAAACTATACTTGTTTTGAAATTTTTGTGTGCCGGCATCATAAGCAGGTAAAATTCGGTCTGCTGACGGTTGCAGAGAAAAAGATTTTTACAGATAGTCGTTCCGAGCTCGGAGTCTATTGCTTTGCACGCTTCCATAGACATAGCGGCAGGGTGATCTACTCTTGTGTATTTTACTCCTATCGAATCGAGAAAATCGTAGGATCGTATTTCTTTTTTTAGTCTGCCATCGGTGTTTTCTGGTCTTCCGTTGTATAGTACCATATTTTGCCTCGCTGAATTTGTTTCGCTATTTGAATTTTTCAGACGTTCAGGGGACTTTTATAAAAGTCCCCTGAAAAATCTGTTATATGATTTTGGTGAGCTTCTTAATGAGATTTTCCGCATACAGACCAAATCCGAGATCGTTGGGATGGAGTCCGTCGGATGCAAAGAAGGATTTGTTTGCGGGAACGAGCTCGTGGCCGTCAATAAAGATGAATTTATGAGCATCAGCCTCGTTTTTTACAGCTGCACAGCAAGCAAGATACTTTTCCTGCCACACGCCCGTGAGATCAAGTCTGTGTATCGGTGAGAGGATTACTACCTTGGCTTTTCTGCCTTCATATTCGGCTTTGATAAGGTCAAGGAATTTACGTGCGTGATCCTGCATTTCTTCGACGGTCGCGTAACGTCCGACGTCGTTTGTGCCGTAAGCTATAACTACGATATCGGGATCGAAATCGAGCTTGTCAAACGTGCTTTCGTGATAGTATGCTCCGCCGATGCCTTGATTCAACATCTCGGCATTGAAAAAGCTTGCAGTTCTCCAAGCGAAGGAGAGGCTGTCGTACTGCGATGCCCATCCTTGTGTTATAGAGTCGCCGATGAAAAGGAGCTTCATATCGTATTCGTGACGGGCTGTAAGAGAGCCGTCGTCAAGCTCAACATACCTGAGAATACCCTCTGCATTATGACTCGGGAATATAATGGTTATGCGGTTGCTTTCGCCTCCCGTTATTGCGAGCCGTGCGCTTTCGCCTTTTTCGTGAAGCTCTTCCATAACGTACTTCGCGGCTTGCATACCGTTTACGAGAATTTCGAATTTTCCGCTGAGAGCATCGAATGCGATGCTTCTTGAATTTGTGTGAAAATCAAGACAAACACCGGTGGGAACACGCGATCTTTCGCCGAGATCTATATACAGATCGGTCCAAGCGTCTATCTGCTTTTCGGTTGAGCGAAGAAAGCGGATTCCTTTTTCCGTTTCTGTAACGGAAAGCGCACCGAAGGTTACGTTTTTTATTTCTTCAAATGTAAGTTTCATCGTTTTGACACGCCTTTCTTTGTCCTTTTGCTCTCAAAGCATTAGAAATTTCTTCCTGCCTCGTCAAAGAGATCTTCGTCGTTTATAAACGTGGGCTTGATTCTGAACGAGAAACTGAAAGTCGTTTCATCGAAGCGGTATTTTTGAGCAAGATCCGGACCGCAGGAGTTGGAGCCGATTCCGCTTTGCTTATAGTCAATGTTGACAACCGTTTCTTTGAGGGGCTTAAGCTCAAAATCGTGCGGTGTTTCGGTAAGCTGCGCCGATGTGTAATGAGCGCAGTTAAAGCTGAAGCTCTTGCCCGTGGAGAGCATAGCAAGTCCGTGACCCGAGAGATTTGTAACACTCATCCATTCGGTGTCGATGTGAGCCATATTTTCCTGAGGCTTGATGTAATGCTCGAAATGATCCTTTACGCTTGTTTCGTAGAGTCCCTGAGCAGCAGCCCATTTCTTGTCGATATAGCTTTCAATAGGACCGCGTCCGAAGTAAACGAGCTTTTCGTTTTCTTCGGGCATTTTGAATTCGTAGCCGAATCTCGGAAGGAAAGGAGAGGGAACATCATATTTGAAGTCTGTACGTTCTGCCTTTGTATCTACTACAAGACCTTCGTTAGGACATACTGTGTAAAGAATGTTAAGCTTGAGATAAGGTCTTCTGAGTACACCGCCGCCGAGAGTCATAGAAGCTTCGATAACGACCTTGTTTTCCTCTGCGGAGAGTGTGCGCATCGAGTGATAGCAGATAAGTCCGTAATTGTAGCCTGCATCAGTCCAAGAGCCACGGATCTTTCTGTCGTTGTCCGTGGGAGCTCTCCAAACTGACGGAAGCATAGGAGAAGCGAGCATTTCGCGTCCGTTGTCGCATACGGATACGAGTGCGGAGATGTTCTTGTCGAACGTATAAACCGTCGTTCTGTCGGAAACTTTAATGAGATTGTCCGTTTCGCTGAAGACGAGAATATCCTTGACAGAGAGAAGAGGAGTCTTTTCAAGCGTTTCTGCAACGCAGAACTGCTCAAATCCGATCTCATAACCCGCAGGTGCCCAAGGCTTTGCCTCTGTTGTATGAAGAGATATCGTAAGTGCGCCTCCGAGCTTTTCGTTAATGCCGGAAACGTCTACTGTGAAGGTCATTTCCTCGCGAGGCTGAATGTCGGGGTTGCAAAATCTTCCTTCGCGAACTGTTTTGCCTCTCTGTTCGAGCTTCCATCTGATGTCGCAGTCGGAAAGGGAGGTGAATTCTCTGAGGCTTTCTACCGTGAATTTTCCGCCGAAAATGTCAACGTCCTTAACACGAAATGGCTTTACAACGTTTTTGTGCTCAAGAAGTCCCGTGTTAGGTCTTCTGTCGGGGAAAACGAGTCCGTCAACACAGAAGTTGCCCGAATGCTGAGTAAATCTTTCGCCGAAGTCTCCTCCGTAGAGATATTTGGGTGAGTCGTAGCGGTTTTCTCCGCTTGCAACCGAATGGTCGATAAATTCCCATACGCAACCGCCGAAGAAGCCGTCATTTTCGTATATAACATCCCAGTAGTCCTTGAGGTCGCCGGGTCCGTTACCCATAGCGTGAGAATATTCGCAAAGGAAGTATGGAATATCTACCTTTTCAGCGCTTGAAGAAAGCTCACGGCAGTTTTCTGGGTTTTTATACATTACGCTGAAAACGTCGGTAAACAGGTGATAATCATCCTGTCCCCAGTGAGCCGCGGGATTTTCGGGAAGAAGATGTCTTCTGCAAGGGTCTTCGCAGTGGACGAGGCAGTTCGGCATTCTTTCGTGAAGGAATTTGTACATTTCCTTCTGATTGCGTCCGATGCCCGATTCGTTTCCGAGTGACCACATAATGATAGATGCGTGGTTCTTGTCGCGCTCAAACATAAGGCGGCAACGGTCGAGATATGCGTGTGTCCATTCGGGACTGTCGGTAAGCATATCCCAATAATTTGCCTTGCCCATACCGTGTGTTTCGAGGTCGGTCTCATCGCATACGTAAAGGCCGATTCTGTCGCAGAGGGTAAGGAATCTCGGGTCATTCGGATAGTGGCTTGTACGTACCATATTTACGTTGTGAGCCTTCATAATGCAAAGGTCATTCCACATATGGTCAAGAGGAGTAGCATATCCGAGGTAGGGATGGCTGTCGTGGCGGTTTACTCCGCGAGCCTTTACCTTTTTTCCGTTTATGTAAATTACTTTGCCGACAGCCTTTATCTCACGAAGTCCTACGGGAAGTGCGATAAATTCGCTTCCGCAGTGTATAAGAAGTGTGTAGAGATAAGGATCTTCGTCGCTCCAAAGCTTGGGAGAAGCAACAGTAAGCTCAGCGTCCTTTCCTGCGGTCGCGTTGCCTGAAAGCAACTCGCTTCCGTCGGATGCAAGCAGGCGGTAAGAGTATTCGAGAGCATTGTCGGCGGTGATCTCTATCTTGATATCGGCGGAGGTAAAGCCGTCGTTAAGTGAGGTCTTGAGGTAAATGTCGGAAATATGATCCATGTCACGTGCAAGCAGATATACCTCTCTGAAAATACCCGACATACGGAACTTGTCCTGGTCTTCAAGGTAACTGGAAACACACCACTTGAGAACGAGCACCTTGAACGTGTTCATACCGGGATGTAAAAGCTCTGTAATGTTGATCTCGCTTGTCATATGGCTTACCGTGCTGTAGCCTGCAAACTTGTTGTTTACAAAGAGATAATAGCAGGAGTCAACACCTTCAAAGTTTATGTAAACCTCTTTTTCAAGGAATTTCTTGTCAACGTAAAGATCTCTTACGTAAAGACCGCAGGGAATGTCTGTCGGAATGTTGGGAGGATCGATGGGGAATACGTATCCGTCATTTATATAAGCAGGCTTGTCGTAGCCTTTGCCCTCAACGGTCTGCCAAGAGCGCGGTACAGTCATTTTGTCAAAACTTTCGGTAGAAAATTCATCGCAGAGGAAATCGTCTATCTGACGGTAAGAGTCGTAATACTTGAAATCCCAGTCACCGCAAAGTGAAATAAGATTCGCGCTTTTTGCGCGGTTGTCGGCAAGCGCGCTTTTTTCGTCAGCGTACGGGATGAAATAAGCTCTCGGCTTCTCGCAGTTTACGTGGAGAGATGAGAGATCGGTATGATAGGTAAAATCAAAATTCATATCATTAATCTTCCTTTCTTGTCTTTAACTGTTTGGACGATAGAGATCAAATATAATTTAAAATCTCTGATTAGTATATCACAGTAAGTTGTCTAATTCAATAGTTTTTTATGATTTTTAAGATTTTCGTCCGTTATCTGTCTTTTTTTGCATAGCTTCGTTTTTTCATCTGAAGCCTTTTGGGAGTTTCTCCCGTTTCTTCTTTTATAAGCTTGGTTAAATAATTAGGATCAGAAATTCCGACCTTTTCTGAAATTTTGTATATAGGATCTTTTCCGTTTTCTATAAGCTCTATTGCTTTTTTTATTCTCAGCTTTCGTATATATTCCGTTATTCCCATACCGAATGATTTCTTGCTTATATTGTAAAGAGTTCCTCTGGAGAATGAAAAATATGAACATAAGGAGCTTATGGAAAGCTTTGGATCTGAAATGCTTTCTGCAATATACTTTCCGATGTGAACCGATATGTTTTCCTGCTCGAGATTTAAAATGTTTTTTAAATGTACGTAGGAAGCACACATGGAAATAAGCCGCGCAGAAGCGTGAATTACCTTGTCATCTGTTACGGGAATCGCGTCGAGATAGCTTATGAGTAAATCTTTGTCGGAAAAATTACCGTTTTCTATTTTTTCTTTTATACTGTCGCGTGAATTTTCGGATAAAAGCTGACCGAATAAAAAATATCCGATAATTACACCGTTATCGAGTATAGGTGTCGCAGCCTCGGTAAGCCCCATATGGCATTTGTATATTACCGTTTCACCGGTGGCACGACATCTTTCGAAGCCTGTTCGGTCGCATTTTATACATTTATCATAATTTTCTCTGTCTTTTCGTACAGTGCGGCAAAAATCGCACATAGAGTATGGATGACCGAAAATACAGTTCATATCGGCATCGTAAAGTACGCTTTTTATACCTGTCATTACGTATATATCGTCACATATTCTTTTTATGGTTTCAATATTTTTTATGGTAATCCCTCCTTTTTATAGGTGAATTATAGCACAAGCGTTCAAAAATATCAATATATTTATTCCGAATTACTGATTTTTTAATCATAACCGTATGTTTTTATATTTTACCGTCTGATATAATAATTTAAAATAAAACTTAATAGGGAGTGTTTTTATGTGGTATTCCGACCTTTACCGACGCCATCTGCTTGATATGCACATTGAGGATTGGGACAGCGAATTTCTTTCTGAATTTTCCGCAGAAGAATATTTGAATAATCTGAAAAAAGCGCAGATAAATTACGCTATGATATATTTTCAGTCGCACGCGGGACTTTGCTATTTCCCGACGAAAATCGGAACAATGCACGCGGCGTTTGAAAAAGATCCGTATATGATAAAGCATCTTGTTGATCTCTGCCGTGAAAACGATATACGCGTTTGCGGATATTACAGCCTTATATATAACACACGCGAGCACGATAAGCATCCTACGTGGCGTATGATCTCGTCAAACGGACAGTCTACGCGCGAAAGTAAATTTGGAACCGAAAGACTTGATTTCGCATCGGCAAAAAGCGGACGCTACGGTTTCTGTTGTCCGAATAATCCCGAATACCGAGAGTTTGTCTATGCACAGATAGACGAAATGCTTGATTTCTTTGATTTCGATGCATTTTTCTTTGATATGCCTTTCTGGCCGCATACCTGCTACTGTGAAAACTGCCGTAAAAAATATCTTGATTATAACGGACACACGATTCCCGAAAAGATCTATAATAATACGCCCGAATATTACGAAGTCATAGAGTTCAAGTACAAAGCTATGGGTGAATTTATACAGTCGGTCACAGATTACGTAAAGAAAAAGCGTCCCGATATGCCGATAGAGCATAACTATGCGCAGTCGATAGCGGCATCCTCTGCCTGCGGATGCGGAGAAGAAGTAAATGCGGCGTGCGACTACGTAGGCGGAGACCTTTACGGAAGCCTGTATAATCATTCGTTTGCCTGCAAATATTTCAGAAGCGTAAGTAAAAATCAGCCGTTTGAGCAGATGTTTTCGCGCTGTAAGCCTGCGCTTTGGATGCACACTCTTACAAAGAGCAGCGATGAAATGAAGACCGCACTTTCCATTACGATGGCGCACCACGGTGCAACTCTCGTAATTGACGCTATAGACCCGATCGGTACGATGGATAGCCGAGTTTACGACAGAATCGGCGAAGTGTTTGAATTTCAGAAGCCGTATGAAAAATATTTCAGCGGAAAAGGTATTGAAGATATAGGAATATATTACGGCACTAGAAGCAGGGTAAACGATGAGCAGTATAACAGCAGAGAGTGCTGCAGAGTCCTTTCCGAAACCCTTATACGCGCGAATATTCCTTTCGGCGTTACGGGAAGTGTTTCGGAAATAGAACATTATTCCGTTTTGATAGCTCCGATGCTCTCAAAGTTAGAAGAGAAGGACAACGACAGACTTATTAAGTATGTCGAAAACGGCGGTATTCTTTATATAAGCGGTTGCGGAAACAGAAAGCTCGCAGAAGAACTTACGGGAAGCCGCTTCGAGAAAATGACAGAAGAAAGAAATCTGTATATTGCACCGACAGACGGAAACTTAGACCTTTTCGGCGGATTTACAAAGAAATATCCGCTTGCCTTCGTAGGCTGTGCTCCTGTTGTCAGGGCGGGCGAAAATTGCCGCGTGCTTGCAACTCTTACGTTCCCATATACAAAGCCGTACGAGCTGAAATTTGCCTCCATACACTCGGATCCTCCCGGCAGAGCATCAGATATTCCTGCCGTTATCGTGAACGCTTACGGAAAGGGAAAGGTGATATGGTCTGCACTTCCGATAGAGGCTATGGAATACGAGGAATACAGAGATATATTTTTAAATATCATAAATTCTGTTTCTAAACAGGCGTATTCCGTATATTCGGACGCTCCGTTCAATGTAGAGTTAGTAAGCTATAAGGACGAGAACAGCTTTACAGTAAACGCCTGTGTGCTTTGCGAAGAAATTAAAACCGTTCCAGTTGCACCCTTTGAGATACGTATAAAGACTAACGCAAAACCGAAGAGAGTCGCTCTTCTTCCAAGTGAAGAGGACGTTCCGTTCACCTTCAAGGACGGTTATACTATTTTTAAAACACGTACTCTGAATATTTTCGATATGTATAAAATAGAAATTTAAGCACAAAACAACGCTGTGATTTCACAGCGTTGTTTTTTATGACGTTATATAACAGCTCCGTTATTTTTCAGGCGCTCGCGCAGAGTGTTAATATCAATATCACGTGTGGCAAGACCGCTGTTTGTTAGGATTGCCGCTGCCGTTCCTGCCGCTTCGCCCATAGCCATACACTGTGCGGTAGGACGTATCGCACCCGAGGCTATTCTTGTTGCCGATACAGAACGTCCCGCAACAAGAAGATTGTCAATGTTTTTTGGAATCATTATGCGGTATGGAATATGAAATCTCCAATGATCCATAGACATATTCTTGATCTCGTCGGGAATGGGATGTATATCTACGGGGTGACCTCCGCAGGCTATAGAATCCTCGAAATCGCGTCCGCTTACAACGTCAAGCTCGGTAATGGTGTATTCTCCGATAATATGACGTGATTCGCGCACACCGATGTCGGGCGCATAGGTAAGCTGAACCTTTTCAAATCCGGGAACCTTTACGATATATTCAAAGAATTTGCGCATAAGAAGCTGTACGAAATTCTGCCCGTTACTTAGTGTACGTGCATCAAGTGCATCAATAGAACCCGTACCGCAGTCTATTCCGAGGAGAATAGCTTCGCCTTTTTGCGGAAGATTATATACCTGTACAGGTCTGAGTCCGAGATTTCTGACTTCCGCAAGTACACGGAATACCGACATTTCACCGTTATAATAGCTTGTTTTTGCGTTTTCAAGTGACATAACACCGAATTCGTGCTGATAAAACCTGTCGGGATTTTCTTCGAGGAATTTAAAGAGTCTGTCAAAATCGACACCGCGTACTCTTATCATTATACCCGCAGATTGCATTTCACCCACTTTTTTTGCACCGCCGGAGGCAATATCGGCTTCGGTAGCACCTTTGTTGCAGGGAACTCCCGCAAAAGCGGCAACGTCTGCATCTCCCGTGCAGTCTATTACGTATTCGGCACTGATCTCTCCGAAACCGTCCTTGTTGCAAACTATTATTTTGTCTATGCGGTCGCTGTTTTTGCTTACCGTACATACGCGTGTGTCGTAAAGTATTTCCACACCTGCTTCGGTAAGCATTTCGATCAGCGTGATCTGAGCCTCGCTTTTTTCGGTAAATACGTAGCTTCCCGATTCACCTTTTGTTCCGAGAGCAACTCCGTTTTTTATCATTCGCATAACGTATTCGTGAGGAATACCGCCGACTACCTGTACCTTTTTTGGATTGGTAGCCAAAACGTCGAGGACTTCTTTCTTGTACTTGTCAACATCCTTGCAATGCTCGGTGAATTTTGTTATTCCCGCATTTCCGACCGTAAGCATACCGCCGACGGTAAAGCTTCGCTCGATGAGAATTGTTTTTGCACCGTTTCGTGCCGCCGCGATAGCCGCAAAGCAGCCTGATGTTCCGCCGCCGCAAACAACGACGTCGTATTTTCCGTAATCTTTGGTTTCTATTTCGTATTTCATAATTTTACTCCCTAATTTGTTTATATTTGTTTATATTTGTTTATATAGATATCGCTTCGTTCCAAACTGCCAGAAAGCGTTCAAGACTTTCTTTGTCAGAAAGACCCTCGTATCTTCGCATTTCAAAGGAAACTGTGTTGTTTTTTTTGTCAAGATAACCTGTGTTTTTTAGCATACGTATGAATTTTATTCCGTCTTCTTCGGTGTACTCCGACTCGGGATAACTCCAAGGTACGTGCCTGTCGCCGTAATACGGAGAGCTTGGATTTTTTATAATGCAGTTGCCGAGATGAATGTGAATAATAGTATCTTCGGCGGATTTGATAGCTGTTTCAAGCGTTTCGTACATTATCGGAATGTGGGACATATCGAGGAGCATACCGAAATTTTTAAATCCGCTTGTACGTATTTTGTGGATAAAATCGGTCGTTTCTTTAACGGGACCGAAAAGAAAATGCTTGTCAATATCCCAATCGGTAGGCTCAAGAGCAAGCTCTACGTCACTCGGTAACTCTTCTCCGATGCGGAGTATTATTTCGCCGAAGCGTTCCTTTGCGCCTTCGCGGTCGTTCGGAATATCGGGACCGCTTCCGATAACTATTTTCTTTGAACTCAGCTCAAGTGCATATCCGATCTCGCGCATTATGAGGGAATAAGCGCGCTCTCTTTCCGTTTTTGAGGGCGAAGCAGGGAAGCAGGGGTCTTCTCCGAAGCGGTCGCCGATGTTGTAGTTTATTATCTTTCCGCTGTCTTTGAGGATTTTTATTTCCTCACGAGAGCGCTCGTTTCCTCTCCATACCCAACAGTCGAGCGCGGATACGTTTTCGAATTTTACTATTTCTCTTAGTGTTTCGGTGTGTGCTATTTCGTTTGTCATCGATTCGGGATAGAGAAACTGATGATTGATTCCAAGAATAGTTTTCACGCGTTTACCATCTCCTTTTCGTATTTGAGATACTCTGACCAAGTGCGAAGCAGATTATCTCCGCGCATTACGACCGTATTTTCGTTTTCGAAAATTTCGGGATGAATTCTTTGCATAGTTTTAAGATAATCGCAGTCGGAGTATTTGATCTTTATTTCATAAGGACCTTCGATCATAAAGGGCTTTACGTCGGCTTTTACAGCCTCGTAAGCTTTTTCGGTAAGCATTTTTGAGGTCACCTCGGGAGGCAGACATATGGCCGTGTCCTCTGTGAGCGATTTTTTAACCTCACAGGTGACAAGATCATTAATAAGGGCTTTGCCTTCCTTGCATCCGAGATCGTCGCCCGAAACGAATTTAAGCGCAATACCTTGTTCTCCTGCGAGTGCAGCTTCCATTCCTATCTCTCCGACGAGAATACCGTTAATGTGAATGGAATCGTATTCGCGCAGATAGCTGTGAGCGAGAAGCGCACCGTGAACGTGCTGCATAGTGTGAAGCCCAATCAGGAAAAGTCCGTCAAAATCACTTCCGACACCGCGGTAAATATCTCCCAAAATTGGCTTTCCCATAACGACGGGAACGTCGATCTGTGAAATGTCAATGTTTCGTCCGTCGGTGTGCATATCGTAAACTACCGCATCGGCACCTGCATCTTTTATACCGCGAAGTACGGCTTTGAGATCATTCATAAGCATTTCTTTTCCGAAATCGCTTTTTTCAGCCTGCGGAAAGGTCGTCACACCCGTGACTCCTTCTATATCTGTCATTACAAGTATTTTCATAGCACTTTGATCCTTTCGTTTAACTCGGATAATAGTCCGAAATTTCTTTATATCTGCCATCATTATATAAATTATTTTCACCTAATGCAATATAATGTCTTAAATATACAAAAAATGTCTGATATGAACAATCAGACATTTCAGTTGGCGCTTGAAGCCATTTTTCTGTATTTACTTGGAGTAATTCCGGTATGCGAAATGAAGAATTTGTTGAAATAGTGTACGCTTGAAAAGCCGAGCTTCTTGCTTATCGTTTCCTGAAGCTCATCCGATTCGAGCAAAAGCTGTTTGGCGATCTCTATTTTTTGCTCGTGGATGAATTCAAGCACGGTTTTGCCCTCGTATTTTTCGAATAGTCTTCCGAGCTGCTTCGGACTGATACCGCAGAAAAGTGCTATTTCGCTTGTGGTGAAAAATATATTCGGATTGTCGTAAATATATTTCTTCGCTTGGAGTATCCGGTCGTCCGAATATTTGCTTTTTACAGGTACGGTTTTTGTGTGCGGCATACTGTCCGCTATCAGATAGATTATCTCGCCAAGACGCTTTTTTATGAGTATTTCCGAATAATTGCTTTTGTTTTTTGCACGCGAAAGTATAAAATCAAGGTCATCTTTGATTTCTTTGGAAATACTGAATATTTGCTTTTTGTTGCTGCTGAGTATGTTAAATATATCGCTTTCCTCGTCCGCTTCAAACGCGATCGTGATTTTTGTGAAATCATCACTGTGGCTTGCGACAGAGTGAGCCTGAAGCGGTGCGGTAAGTATAAATTGCCCCTTTTTAACAATTACGTTTTCATTTTCAAATCCGTAGCGTATTTGACCTTCGATAATAAAGTGTATTTCGAAAAAGGTGTGCGTATGAAAACGAAAAGTAAGGCTTTCCCGATTGGATCTGTTGGCTGCGGCTATCCACAGTATAGAAATGGAATTTTCGCAGATATCGACGTCTGAAATATTAAGACGTTTTATCGCTTCGATATTTAAGCTGCCTGACATAATTTCTCCGTGAAATATATAATTTTTCACCTACAGTATAGCATACGGTTGCTGTTTTTTCAATATTGTGTCTGCTTTTTGTAAAAATATATTTTATACGGTAAAATATAAGCCTCACGAAAATCCGTGAGGCTTACTTTGTATTCGGTTAAATCATTCGTATCTGAAAAGAATAAATTCTCCGCAACCGAGCCGTACGTCGATACGCTTACCTTCGGAAAGAGAATATCCGATCTCGCAAATGTCGAAGACTTCGGCAACGTTTGCTTTTTTCATGGTTATGCTTACGTCTGTAATTGAATCGGGATTCAGTCTTTCACCCTCTTCGACAGATTTTGAAAGTCCGCTGTGATTGAAAAATGCACAGTATTTCTTGCCGTCATTCTCAAACAGTGTGTAATCTACGTCGTTTTTGGAAGTGTAAGTGAAGGGAAGATATTCGGAAACAAATCGGTCGAGTCTTGCGTAAAGCTCGTCTTCCTCGTATGCGTTTACGGCGTTTGGTAATGTTCCTGCAAATCTGCCCGAAAAATCAACCAAAAAGTCATACTCGTCTTCGGGATGCTCGTAGCTGTCCTCGTAAATAATATCGAAAAGACTTCCGTAGCGTCCGACCGTCATAAGATTGTCCTCGCCGCCGCGCATATTTCCGTTAAAGAAAAGACGGTTTATTCTTTGTACGATGTTGGGATAAGCACCGGGAATAACGTCATTTTCAAAGGAAACGTTTCCGCCGTGCGTAAGTACGAGAGCATACTCCTTGGGAAGTATTATTGCTATCGGAATATCGGCTTTTACCTTGTTAAGCTTTTTGGAAAACTCAGCCAGCTTCTTTTTGTATATTCCGTAGGGGGTAAGTCCGCCTTCTTCCCAGGAATAGAACGTATTTCCGGCACCCCATTCTTCTGCAAAATAATCCGAGCCCGCAAACAGAGCGTAGAACATAAGTCTTCCTGCAAGAGAAATTGAGGTTCCGCCCTTTTCGCCTACAGTATGAATAAACGGTCTGTTTTCCATAGGCACGCTGAGTCTTGGTCTGAACCAGTCGTTTGCGCCGTCACGCTCGTAAACGTAGGTTGTACATAATGTTACGCCCCATTTTCCTGCCCACGGTTCAATATAGGTTCCCCATTTTTTATTTGACCTGCGTGAAAGTCCGCGGCGAAGTGCGAACTGCAGACGTATTTGCGGGCGCTGTCCGCCTACTTCTATAAAGGTGTTTTTGATGTTGTGACTGTCTTCAGAACGGCAGTACATAAATCCGTCATCGCATTTGAGTACGTTGCCCCAAGTGGATTTCTGACGCGCTGCAAGCACGTAATCAAGGTCTGCGACAAATTCACTGACGGTTTTTGGAGGTGTCAGAGCAGCGTATTCGGATGCGGGACCCTGTGAAAAATGAGGAAAATCCTTGTCTGCCGAGATATTTCGCACGGAATTATAAATATTTTCTTCATTCCATTCGAGATTTTCGGCGGCAAGACACTTTTGTATGCGCTTCCAATCAAGACCGCGTGTGTTTCCGAGCTCGTGTACCTGCATACCTAAAAACTCTGCATTCGTGTCACTTTCGTAAGTGTCTATAAGCTCTTTTGAAAAATCGTATCTGCTGTAAAATACGCCGCCCTGTAAACGGTCAACGTAGAAGCAGGACGCACAGTTCTTTACGAGATTGAAAAACTCACCGTCTTTCTGTGCAATTATATTGAATTTGAGTTCTTCGGGCGCTTTGTACATCTGATTTATCTTGAATCCGTCACCATTCCGGGCGATTCCCGATTCAAAAAGCCTATCGACGTAATCTTTAAAATAAGCGTGAATGATTATCATAAATATTATCCTCTTTCAAAGCCGTGATCCTTATAAGCATAATATAACATCCTCGAGTAATACTGTCAATACTTTGTCCGTTATTTTCAGAATAGTGTCTGTTTTTTATAAAGAAAAACAGCACAATCCGTAAAATACGTTTTGTGCTGTCCGAATGTTTATTTTTCGGAAAATGCCTTGCTTATATATCTGTAGATAATATCATTTTCAGACGAAGAGAGCAGATATACCATTTCTGAATACGTATAAGAGTTGCCGCCGCTGTTTTTGAGAGTATTTCCTACGAGCAGATAGTTAAGCTCTTCACTTTCTCCGAGTCCGAATTTCAGCGGAAGTGTAAATATATTGCCGCCGCTGTCCGAATATTTGATGTAAACGCATACTGCATCACTTTCCGAAAGACCGTAGATTCCGAATTTTTCACTTCCGAAATCGACGAATTCTTTAAGCGTTATATCGCATAGAGAAGATATAAATTCAGCCGAGTTACTATTGGGCAGTATCTCTTCGGAATAGTTTCCGCATATGATGTTTATTTGCTTTACGTTTTCGGCATCGATGTCTGGAAATGTGTCAAAGGTAAGAAAATCTTCAACGTCGAGAGAAAAAGCATCAACGTATGCGCGCTCGACGAGATAAACGACACCCGAGTCTTTTACAGATGCATAATAAAGTCCTTTAGACTCTATATAATCGCCGAAAATATAGGTTTTGTCCTCTTTTTTTAGTGAGATCGTGAGGATATATGACGGTTTGTCAAGACCGTATTCGGCAAGTCCTGTTTCGGACAAATTTCGTGCCACTTCTTTGGCTGCAAGAAATAACTCGACTTGCGAAAGGGTTGTTTCAATAAAATCACTGCTTACGGGAAGAGAAGTGTTTACGCTGTATTTCCACACATCATTACCGTCTTTTTCAAAAGAAAGGTCAAAATCTCCGCCCGCAAAAGAAAATCCGATCACGTCGTGAATATGCGTTTGGTCGATATAGAGATAGGCGTTTTCTTCTTTGTCGGGTGTGTCTTCGTTTGTCGGGAGAGAGGATATTATAAAGTAAAGTGAGAAAATAATAATGCAGACACAAGCGGAAATTATAAGTGTCGATTTCTTTTTCAAGCTATGCCGAGCCTCCTCTTTCTAACCTTTACGATACCGCAGATAACAAATACGGAGGGGATAACGGCAATAAGAATTACAGCCCAGAAGCTTGCCTGACCGGAAGTAATCGTGAGTATGTCTTCTTCAAGGAGCTTTGATGCAAACGAGGCTGATTCTTTTTCACAAAGAACTGCAAGAAGTGCGCTGATATAAGAATAATTTCCGCCGCCTGTTATCGTATTGTCTTCATCTGTGAGGATGTTCGGGGCACCAAACCAGATTATTTCACCCGCATTCTTCTTTGAAGCGGATACCGCAATAGCGTACTGTGCGCTTTCGCTCTTTTCGCCCTCTTCGTTTTTTTCGTAATATGCACCGGTAGTTGTCTGTAAGAGAGTAGTATATCTTACGTCATCGAGCGAAGAGTCAGTCTTTACAGCGTGTGCCGAGGATGTGAGAAAATAATGATTTTCAACACCGCAAAGCTGTGAAAGCATATCTGTCGCGGGGAGAATAAAGTGCGTATATCCCGGATAAAAATACGCCGAATTTGATTCGTGAAGCTCGTTTGTTTCTGCCGACAATCCGTATTTTTCAAGAAGCGCGGAAAGCTTTTCAAGTGATGCTATACGTATGTGCGAGGTGGTAAGGACAAGCTTGCCGCCGCCGTTTAAATAATCTTCAAGTATTTCTGCTTCACTATCCGTAATGTCTGTTATCGGAACGTTCATTACGACAGCTCCCGCGTCATCGGGAAGCTTGCTTGAAAGAGTTATCCAGTCAGCGGGCAGGTTGGAAAGCTCAAGCAGATCGGCGAGAGCCTCGGTTGCGGCAGTTTCTCCGTGCATCGTTGTAAAATATACCTTCGGCATATCCTTCGAGTCGGTTATAACGTATTCTATTGAGGAAATAAGCGTGGTTTCTCCGCCGAATTTTGTTTCGTAATAAGCATAACCGCTTTCAAAATAGTCTGACATTGATGAGTAGAGAGAAACGAATTCGCCGTACGAAAATTCCCCATAGGACTCAAAGGACTCGCTTTCGGTGTTTATTATAAACGCTTCGTAGATGTAAAGGGTTTCGGGTAAGATCACCTTGACAGTGCCGTATTTTTGCCCGTGTATAATAATCGTGTTGTCTGCGATCTCGTCGGGGGATTCTCCGATAAGCTTTTCAATAAAACTGCGCTTTACGGTCGGGTCAAGAGTTGAAAACTTTATCTTCGAATTTGCTTTGGAGAGATTTTTGAGAAATTCGTTTACAGACCTGTCTTCCATACCCGATTCGGCAACAAGATACATATGAATATTGCTGTCGAGATTTTCACTTAAATGTTTTTTTGCTGCATCGGATACTTCGGTAAGCTTTTCTGTGGAAATATCTATTCTTTTTATTGAATCGGGGACAAGAGAGAAGAGAAGATTTACGGCAAGTGCGGTAAGTAAAACGATAACCGTCAGTATAATACCGTACGTTCCGTATGAATTTTTATTATTAGTCTTATTCATTATTTTCACCTCCCCAAGTTAACCCAAACGGGCTTTTTCGGCAGACTGAACTGTGAAAAATACGAATATAAAAGCTACGGTTACAAAATAGAGTATTGCCGAAAGGTCGAGTATTGATGAGGTCGTGAATATTTCCACTCTATTCGTTACCGAAAGCAAGGAAAACAACTTTCTCACAGCACCCTCAAGCCACTCCGAACGGATAAAATATGCTCCGAGAAGTATAAGTTCACCTACAGCGGTAAAACCAAGCGCAAAGGTGGAATTTGCCGATATTTTATATACAAGCACTCCGAGAAAAAGGATAATAAGAGTAAATGCGATAAGCGAGCCGAGCGCACTTGCGGGAAGAAGCATAGTAAGCGCGGGCATAAAGTAGATGAGAAGCATAGCACCGAAGCAGCTTATTGCAGAGGTAACCATACTGCTTGTCAGAGAAGAAATAAAAAGACCGACAGCGGCAAGAGCACATCCGCACAGATAGAGCGCAGCCGTTCCGAATATTGCAGAGATAATATTTACGCTTCCGTAAAAAGAAAGTATAAGCGTGTAGGAGAATATTATCACCGTAGGAATAAGGATCATAGTGATTACGGCAAAATATTTTCCGAGAATATAGTCTGTGGTTTTAAGAGGAAGAGAACGAAGCAGAATATCCGTGCCTGCACGTTTTTCCTCGGACATTGTTTTCATTGTAAGTATCGGAATTGCGAAGAGATATACAAGTACCGTGCTTGAATAAGAAGATTCGATAGCAGAGCTTCCTACAAAAAAATTGTTTACAGTAACGAATATCCCTGCAAAGAGAAGAAAGAACGCTATTGTTATATATCCCGTGAAATTATTGAAAAAGCTTTTCATTTCACGCGTGTAAACTGCCGACATATTTTAATCCTTTCTGACCTTTCTGATTTTCATAGTTAAATCTTATTTTTTGCCGAAAAGCGGCTTGTAACCGTCGCTTTCGTCGTCATCATCTTCATCATCATCGTCATCGTCTTTCTTTGAACGTGAAGAACTGCGGAGAAAATCCTTTATAGACGGTATGGCACTGTATGTGTCACCGTCTTCGGAGAAATCCTCGGGGTATTCGGCGGTTTCGCCGTCAGTCGCCTTGAGGAAGAGATGCTCAAGGGTAGCGCTTTGCTTATTCATAGCGATTATCGGAATTCTTGCTTCGGAAAAAGCGAAAAACAGATCTTCGCGAATGTCTTTGTTTTTCGGAGCTTCTATCGTTATTTCGCAAACTCCGTTGACCGATTCGAGTGATACTTTTCCAAGCTTTCCAACCTTTTTCAGAATCTCGACAGCCTGTTTCGGTGAAGTTTTTACAGATAAGGTAAGTATGTCCGGACCTACGTACTTGGTGTAAAGATTTTCAAGCGTGTCACAGTCAACGACTTCGCCCGATGAGATGATTATTATTCTATCGCACATTTCTTCAATTTCGGTGAGAATATGGCTTGAAACGATAACGGTGCGGATTTTTCCGAGCTCGGCAATAAGCTCGCGGATCTCGATTATCTGACGCGGGTCAAGACCTGCGGTAGGCTCGTCAAGGATTATTATCTGAGGATCTCCGATTATTGCCTGAGCGATACCCACACGCTGACGGTAACCTTTGGAAAGATCCTTTATAAGCTTGTCTGCAACACCCGAAATCTTTGTCTTTTTAATAATTTCTTCGATGTGGTCCTCAGCTTCATCACTCTTCATACGCCTTGCGGACGCTATAAACGAAAGATATTCGCGAGGTGTCATATCTGTGTAAAGAGGAGGCAGTTCGGGCAGATATCCGATAAGAGCTTTGGCTTTTTCGGGCTCGGAAGCTATGTCGTGTCCGCCGACCGTAATACTGCCCGACGTGGGTGCGAGACAGCCGGTTATCATATTCATTGTTGTCGATTTTCCCGCGCCGTTTGCGCCGAGCAGACCGTAAATGTGTCCGTCTTCGATGTTAAATGATATATTGTTTACTGCGGTGAGGTCACCGTAACGTTTGGTAAGATTTTTTACTTTTATCAATTTTATACCCTTTTATACCTTTTCAGTTTGGTTTGAGTTTTAGTAAAAGTTGTCATACGGTAAAATTTTAAAACAAAATTGTTAATAATGTGTGTGTGGAAGTATTTGTTGACTGCGAAAAAATGTTAATTAACTGTAAACATTTACAGACATCTCTTTATTTAGATACTTTTGTCAATATAATAAAAAAGGGTTTTTTGAAATATTTGCGTATATTATATAGTGTAATTTAGTTTAGTGGCGTAACAACATCCTTCTGATGCGTTACCGCCGTGCTGTCACCGTGCTTCAAAAAATATACAGTATGTATTTTGAAATTTTAAGTATGCTTATTTTGCATCTTTTGTATCGGAGGATATAACCGTGTATATAAAAGCTGATGGGATAAACAGAGAAAATACAAGTATAAAAAGTGTGCTTGAGAAAAGAGAACGCGAAACGCTTTCACAGTATGCTTTTTTGTCGGAAAATACTGCGGGCAGGCTTTATCCGATAAGCTCTGATGATACGCGAACAGAGTTTCAGCGCGATAGAGACAGAATTACTCATTCCAAATCCTTCAGAAGACTTATGCATAAAACACAGGTCTTTCTTTCGCCCGAACACGACCATTACAGAACGCGTCTTACACATACTCTTGAGGTAACGCAGATAGCGCGGACCATCTGCCGTTCGCTTCGCCTTAACGAAGATCTTGCAGAGGCTGTTGGACTCGGTCACGACCTCGGACATACACCGTTCGGTCACGCGGGCGAGAGAGTGCTTCAGAAATGCTACAGCGCAGATTTTACACACAGCAAGCAGAGCCTGCGTGTTGCCGATAAGCTTGAAAAATTAAATCTTACGTACGAGGTTCGCGACGGCATCCTTATGCACAGCGGAAAGGACGTGGCGTGTACGCTCGAAGGCAGGGTAATAAAGTTTGCCGACAGAATTGCGTATATAAACCACGATATTGACGATGCGCTGAGAGCAGGAATACTTTCACAGGAAATGCTCCCCGAAAACGCGACCGACGTGCTCGGAAAGACACACGGCGAGCGAATAAACTCGATGGTTATGAGTATCGTAAAGGCAAGTGAAAATAAAAACGATATAATAATGGAGCCCGAATTTCTGAAGGCTACCGAAGAGCTGCGGGATTTCCTGTTTGCTAAGGTTTATTTCAATTCGGAAGCAAAATCAGAAGAATACAAGGCAGAAGCGGTAGTTGAAACACTATATACATATTTCGTGAAAAATCCCGATAAGCTTCCCACAGAATTCACACAGACAGTCAATAATGAAGGGGTTGAGCGCGCGGCGTGCGACTATATTTCGGGAATGACGGACAGATACGCAATACGTACCTACAGCGAAATATACGTACCAAAGCTCTGGATCGGCTTTTAAATTTTAAAGGAGCAGACTATGAAAGAAATAAAGCTCATTCTTGATACCGACGTCGGAAGCGACTGCGACGATATAATGGCAATATCTTATATGATATCCGCTGAAAAAAAGGGACTTGTAAAGCCGCTTGCAATAACGGTTTCTCATCCCGCCGAACACGCTTGCGCTGGAATACGCGCTCTCTACCGTTCTTACGGTGTACAGCCTCCCGTTATGGGTCAGATGACGCGTGAGAATCCGAGAGATGATTTTTACGGCAAGAAGATATACGAAAAATTCGGAATCGAAGAAGACCTTGCACCCGTGGAAAGTGCCGTAAACGTACTCAGAAAAGCTCTTGCACAGTCGGACGGTGACGTTACGCTCTGTGCGATAGGTCCGCTTAATAATATCGCAGACCTTCTCGAAAGCCCTGCGGATGAAATAAGCCATCTTTGCGGTACAGAGCTTGTTAAAGAAAAATGCAGCAGACTCGTTCTTATGGCAGGCGGATTTATTCCGGATGAAAACGGTAAAAACAGACCCGAGTGGAATGTTAAAATATGCTGTGAAAGCTCTCAAAAGGTTTTTAAGCTGTGTAAAAACGATATATATATGCTTCCTCACGAGGCGGCACATACGATGATAACAGGTAAATATGCGGTAGAAACACTTGGAGATAAAACCCCGCTTACCTATGCGTTTCTGAGCTTCTTTAACTCTGTCGGACGCTCTTCCTGGGACCCTGCAACGCTTCTTTGGGCGGTTGAAGGAAACAGAGACCTCTATACGCTCAGTGAAGCGGGAAGAGTTACGGTTGACGGTATCGGAACTACCGATTTTTATCCTGATGAAAACGGAAACTGCTACGTTATCGGCATAAATCAGCTTGAAAACGAAAGCTTTGAGGATGCGCAGAAAAGAGTTGCGGCGTATATAGACGGTGCTGTAAATAAAATACTCGGTATATAAGGTTTTAACTTGTATTTCATTTGTGCTAAATTTTTTCAGAAAAGTTTTTGAAGATTCTTAAGAAACTTTTTTCAAAAAGTTTCTTAAGTAAAATAATAGAAAGGAGAAAGAGATGGCGATAGAACAGGCAGCTATTGAAGAAATAAAATTCCGAAATAATATTGAAGACGTTATATCACAGTATGTGACGCTCAAGCGGGCAGGTTCAAATCTCGTCGGTCTTTGTCCTTTTCACAGTGAAAAATCGCCATCCTTTACCGTATTTTCAAACGAAGGTAACTTTTACTGCTTCGGATGCGGTGCGGGCGGTGACGTAATAACCTTCATAAGACGCGCGGAAAATCTCGATTACAGGTCGGCACTTGAATTTCTTGCGAAGCGTGTCGGTATAACAATTGCACAAAACGATAACGATAAACAGGAAGCAAGACGAAGAGAGCGCGTTCTCGAAATGAATAAGCTTGCGGCAAGATTCTTTCACGAAAAGCTTATGTCGCCCGAGGGCAGATCAGGCTATGAATATCTTACCAAATCAAGAGGACTTTCTCTTTCGCATATAAGGCATTTCGGACTCGGATTCGCACCGAACAGCTTTGGTGCGCTGACAGACCTGCTTCGTTCAAAGGGGTATGCAGATCACGAAATGGCATCGGCATTTCTTTGCGGTGTCAGCCAGAAAACGGGCAGACCTTACGACTATTTCAGAAACAGAGTAATATTTCCGATACTCGGAGTTTCGGGAGACGTTGTTGCATTCGGCGGAAGAGTTATGGACGATTCAAAGCCGAAATATCTTAATTCGTCCGATACGCCTGCGTTTAAAAAGAGCAGAAACCTCTTTGCGATGAATTTCGCTAAAAACTACTGCGCAGAGCAGATAATACTCTGCGAGGGTTATATGGACGTTATTGCACTTCATTGCGCGGGATTTACAAACGCGGTGGCAACGCTCGGTACGGCAATAACACCGGAGCACGCACGTATGCTGAAAAGATATACGAAAAAGGTTATTATTTCATACGATAGCGACGGTGCAGGGCAGAATGCGGCTGATAAAGCCTTTAAGCTTCTTGGTGAAGTCGGTGTGGAAACCAAGATACTTCGTATGAACGGTGCGAAGGACCCGGATGAATACATAAAGAAATTCGGATCGGAAAGCTTCAGAAAGCTTATCGAAGGATCGGAAACCGAATTTGAATATAAATTCGGAAAGATCCTGTCAAAATATGATTTCGGTATAACATCAGAAAAAATAAAGGCACTTGACGAAAGCGAAAAGCTGATAGCTCAGGTAATGTCGGCGGCGGAAAGAGAAATATATATTCACGCTGCGGCGCCGAAGCTCGGTATCACACCAGACGTTATGAAAAGAGATGTCGACCGATTTATATCAAGGCGCGATAAGATAGCGGCGGCAGAGGCGTCGAAAAAAATAATGCTTGAAAGCGAAGGCTACGGCGACCGTACAAATCCCGATTATATAAAAAATCCGAAAGCCGCAGCCGCAGAGGAAGCAATTCTCGCGCTCGTAATACTTCATCCGGAATATTTGCGCGAAATTTCCAAAAACGGAAATCCGCTGACAGCAGGTGAAATGTTTACCTCGCTCGGAAAAAAAATATGCTCGGCGATACTTTCGATACTGGAAGACGGTGAAGAAAGCTGTTCGGAACTTGAAGGTAAACTTGGAGAATATTTAGAGGTCGACGAGATGGCTCGCGTGACTAAAATGTGCATCGCAAGACGCTCTCTTACAAATAATACTCTTGAGGTTCTTCGAGAGTGCAGAAAGACTCTCGCGAGTGCAAAACTTAAATCCGAGCTCGATATACAGGATATCATAAATTTGAAGCGAAAAAAGTCGGATAAAGAAAGTAACTGAAAAAATAATCTTGCTGATTAAAACGGCAGGCTTATATAAAGAGCATTTGTTTTTCGACATCTGCTCGGGAAATTTAAAGAAAGGGTAATATGCATAATACAAAAAGTGCGTACGTTATAAAGAAAGGAAGAGATAAATGAAGATCACTGATGAAGATAAGATTGTCGATGTCAATGACATAATCGGCAAGGCAGACACACAACCGTGTTATTCGGAAAGCGGACTTATTTCTGCGCTTGAGGACGAGGATCTTAACCTTGAGCATATCGAGCAGGCGTTCGATGGAAATGACGAGCTTGCAGAGGATGAGATCGACGGCTATATCAAGCACGGAGACGCAAGTGAGATCGAAAGCGAGATCGAACAGTATGAATCTGCGGAAGATATGGAAAAAATGCTTGCACAGGAAGGTCTTGCAATAGATGACCCGGTAAGAATGTACCTTAAGGAAATCGGTAAGGTATCACTTCTCGGAGCTGAAAAGGAGGCTGAACTTGCACAGAGAATGTTTGACGGCGACGAAAAGTCTAAAAATGACCTCGTTGAAGCAAACCTCCGTCTTGTTGTAAGTATCGCTAAAAGACATTCGGGAAGAGGACTTTCTTTCCTCGACCTTATACAGGAAGGAAACCTCGGACTTCTTAAGGCGGTTGAAAAGTTTGACTACCGTAAAGGCTATAAGTTCTCAACTTACGCAACATGGTGGATAAGACAGGCTATAACAAGAGCTATAGCTGATCAGGCAAGAACAATAAGAATTCCCGTTCATATGGTAGAAACGATACACAAGGTTTCGAGAGTTTCAAGACAGCTTCTTCAGGAGCTCGGTCATGAACCCACTATCGATGAGATCGCAAAGAAGATGGAAATATCCCCCGAAAAGGTGCGCGAGATCTCCAAGATAGCACTTGACCCCGTTTCTCTTGAAATGCCGATAGGCGAAGAAGAGGACAGCCACCTCGGTGACTTTATTCAGGATGACGATTCTCCCGCACCCTCGGACGCAGTTTCGCAGACAATGCTCAGAGAACAGCTTCTCGAAGTGCTCCATACGCTCACTCCCAGAGAAGAACACGTTCTTATGCTCAGATTCGGTCTTACTGACGGAAGAATGAGAACTCTCGAAGAGGTCGGTAAGGAATTTAATATAACGAGAGAACGTATCCGTCAGATCGAAGCTAAAGCTTTGCGTAAGCTTCGTCACCCCAGCAGATCGAAAAGACTTAAAGATTATCTCGATCCGTAAAAAAATCGGCATAGTTTCCAATAAAGTACTTTGCAATTTGTTATACTTTAACAAAAGAGATGGTAAAATTGCTTAAATTTATCTGTGATTACTTGGTTAAAATGAATTAACAAAGTGTGAATATGCTTGTTTGGATGCAAAAGCCCGCAAAAATGTTTTTGCAAAGGACGAAAAAGTCTCTTGACAGAATTACTCAGATAGTGTAAAATAGTAATGTTATAAAAGCTATACCGCAAGATGGCGGTATGTTTGACAAGGAGGACATCCAATAATGAAAAAAAGATTAATTGCCGCGATACTCTGTTTGGTTATGCTCGTTGGAGTGTTTGCAGGATGTAACGACAGCTATGTTGCGTCCAGTACATCCGCAAAAGCTATGACTGTTGTGATTGCGCTTGTATCCGACGAAAAGCCCACAGAAGAAGCAAGACTTGCTGTTGAGGACGCTCTCAGCACAATTACAAAACAGCTTTACAGTATAGAAGTCAGACTTGACATATATACACCCGATGAATATCGCGTTGCTATAACAAATAAGCTTGAAGCGAGAGAAGAAGATTATTACGATACATCCATAGACTACACTTCTATCGCCGACAACGATTCATATGAAAAGAATGAATTCGGACGTGATGAGGTTAAGTATCCCGATACATATCCTAACCAGGTAGATATTCTTCTTGTTAACGATGCTCTTATGCTTCGAGAGTTCGCTGCAAACGGTTGGCTCTATGAACTTGAAGGTGAAGACTGTATGGCTTCTCAGGACGGCGAAGGAACCCTTATTTCCAAGCATATTCCCGAAGCACTTCGCCAGATTGGTATGATAGATGAATTCCTCTACGCTATCCCCGGAAACTCGGTATATGAAAATTATCAGTATCTTCTTGTTGATAAAAAACTTTACAGCACATGGGGAACAACTACTGCAGACGAAATCACAGGACTTGATTCTATAAACGATTACCTTGTAAATCTCGCTAAGAATGAAAGCGGTATAATTCCTCTTTACAACGTAACGAATATGGGTGTTACCAACCTCGCAGGCGACGGTGATACCGTTGTAGGTCAGTACATTTCCGAAGTTGACCAGGAAAAGCTCTATACTTCTACATTCCTTCCCACAAGTATTCTCGGTCTCCCTGAAGTTAAGGCTCAGATCTCCACAATCTGTAACCTCAGAGCAGCCGGCGGTGCAATGCCCAAGCATACATATGACGTTGACTTCTCCGAAAAGTTCGGTGCTTGCTACGTTACAGGCACAGCAGCTTTGGTAGAACAGTACGAGGAAGATTATTACGTTATCCCCGTATATAAACCTCACACAACAACAGAGTCTGTTTACAACTCTATGTTCTCGGTTTCTACATACTCTTCTGACCCCACACGTGCTTTTAAGGTGCTTTCTCTCCTTTATACAAACTCTCAGTTTGTAAATACACTTCTTTACGGTGTTGTAAATCAGCACTATACTCTGGACTCTGTAAGCGGTATGGTTAATAAGATCGAAGGCAGCGGCTACAGCATGAACAGATACGGTGTAGGTAACGTATTCCTTACAAAGCAGTCTACAGATATGACAGCAGAAGAACTTGAACTTTCTGCTAACGGTTGGAAACACGCTAAGACAGCACTTTCTCAGCTCATCGTTACACCTTACCTCGGATTTGAAGTTGAGTATAACGAAATCTCCGATTATGAGAATAACGCAGAAAGCAAGTATCTCGTAAAGGATATAGAAAACAATCTTGAAATGCTTTATGAAGAGCTTCTTATAAAGATTGAAGGCTATGCGGATTTGATTGATGAAACAACCGGTAAGCAGATTGCATTTAATACTTTCTACGACGGACTTACTAAGTGGCTTTCGGGTAACGATTACGTTTGGGCAGCAATAGACGTTTCCGATGAAGCTACATATTCTTTCAGAATTCAGTATGAGATCTGGTACGATCTTATGAATCCTGTTGAAGAAGAATAATTCAATAATCAATATAAAAGCGTGAGTTTTGTGAAGCTCACGCTTTTTATTGTGTAAAATTGTGCAAATAATGAAAAAATGTGCAAGTTGATGTTTGAAAAAAGTATAAAAGTTGTGCAAATAGTAGAAAATATTGTAGCTGAAAAACTATACTTGACATTTTGAAGATAAAGTGGTATAATCTTAAAGTCTTATGGTGTAAAGTTATGTCAGCCGATAAAGTTTATGCCGTTGAGATATAATATTAAACTTAAAATCAGCAGGTAAGGAGGTGCCACATGCCAACATTTAACCAGCTTGTCAGACAGGGCAGACACGACAAGATTTATCTGTCCAAGGCTGCAGCTTTGCAGAAGGGCTTCAACACACTGAAGAATGAACCCACAAACCAGAGTTCTCCTCAGAAGAGAGGCGTCTGCACAAAGGTTTCCACAACCAGCCCTAAGAAGCCTAACTCGGCTCTTCGTAAGATCGCCAGAGTAAGACTTACAAACGGACTTGAAGCTACAACCTACATTCCCGGAATCGGACACAATCTTCAGGAGCACTCGGTAGTGCTTATTCGCGGAGGAAGAGTTCGTGACCTCCCTGGTGTACGTTACCACATCATTCGCGGTACACTTGATACACAGGGCGTTGACAAACGTATGCAGAGCCGTTCTAAGTACGGTGCAAAGAGAGCTAAGAAAAAGTAAGCTCTGATTTCGGAGAGATCCGAAAAAGGTATTAAATTTTTTATCGTTTAAAGCAGAGTGCCGAAACTGTTGATTTTAAATAACGTTTACTGTTATATTTCACATTATCGACTTTGCATTTACGGAAGAAATCTTTCGAGTACCTATGATATCATTAATTATTATGAAGGAGGGAAGTACAGTGCCGAGAAGAGGACAAATTTCCAAAAGAGACGTATTACCGGATCCTATGTATAATTCTAAGCTCGTAACAAAGCTTATCAATAACATAATGTATGACGGTAAGAGAGGCGTGGCTCAGAAAATCGTATATGACGCTTTCAAAGAAGTCGAAGAAAAGACAGGAAAGAGCGGTCTTGAGGTTTTCACCGAAGCTCTCGAAAATGTAATGCCGGTTCTCGAAGTAAAGGCTCGCCGTCTTGGTGGTTCTACTTACCAGGTTCCTATGGAAGTAAGACCCGAAAGAAGACAGACCCTTGGACTTCGTTGGATCAGAAATTTTGCCAGAACTCGTAGCGAAAAGACAATGGCTGAACGTCTTGCAGGCGAGATTATGGATGCTGCCAACAATATGGGTGGCGCAATCAAGAAAAAAGACGAAACACACAGAATGGCAGAGGCGAACAAGGCGTTTGCACATTACAGATATTAATTGTAGCGGCTGTGTTTTTCGAAGGGCAGCCTAAATAACAAAAGATACTATAATGAAATGCTTTGATTAAAATAAAGGAGAAAAAAAGTCTATGCCTAGAGAATATTCACTTGAGAATACTCGTAACATCGGAATTATGGCGCATATCGACGCCGGAAAAACGACAACAACCGAAAGAATTCTCTACTATACAGGTATAAATCACAAGATCGGTGATACCCATGAAGGTACAGCGACGATGGACTGGATGGAACAGGAAAAGGAGAGAGGTATTACAATTACCTCCGCTGCTACGACCTGCTTCTGGAAGGGCCGCCGCGTAAACATCATTGATACCCCCGGACACGTTGACTTTACCGTAGAAGTTGAGCGTTCGCTTAGAGTTCTTGACGGAGCTGTTACCGTTCTTTGCGCAAAGGGTGGCGTTGAACCTCAGTCTGAAACAGTTTGGAGACAGGCTGATAAGTATCAGGTTCCGAGAATGTGTTACATCAATAAAATGGATATAATGGGTGCTGATTTCTACCGCGTTGTTGGAATGCTCGTAGACAGACTCAAGACAAATCCCGTACCGATTCAGCTTCCTATCGGAGCAGAAGAAAACTTCAAGGGTATCGTTGACCTTATGAACATGGAGGCAGACGTTTATTACGATGACCTCGGTAAGGACATGAGAGTTGAACCTATCCCCGCAGATATGGTAGAGCTTGCTGAAGAGTACAGACAGAAGATGGTAGAAGCTATCGCGGCAACTGATGACGACCTGATGGAAAAGTTCCTTATGGACGAAGAAATCACAGTCGATGAACTTAAGGTTGCTCTCCGTAAGGCTACTATCGCTAACCAGATCGTTCCCGTAGTTTGCGGAACATCTTATAAGAATAAGGGAGTACAGAAGCTTCTTGACGCTATCGTTGACTTCATGCCTTCGCCTGTTGACGTACCCGCTATCCGCGGTACAAACGAAGACGGTGAAGAGGTGGAACGTCCTTCTGACGATAACGCACCTTTCTCAGCTCTCGCATTCAAGATTATGACAGACCCCTATGTCGGAAAGCTTTGCTTCTTCAGAGTATATTCCGGTACAATTCCCGTAGGAACTACCGTGTATAACTCGTCTAAGAAACAGCGCGAGCGTATGGGAAGAATCCTTCAGATGCACGCTAACGACAGAAAGGATATAGACATTTGCTACGCGGGTGATATTGCCGCAGTAGTAGGTCTTAAGAATACATCGACAGGTGACACCCTCTGCCTTGAAGGCGCTGATGAGGTTGTCCTTGAGTCTATGGAATTCCCGGAACCCGTTATTAAGGTTGCAATTGAACCTAAGACTAAGTCAGGTCAGGAAAAGATCGGTATCGCTCTTGCAAAGCTTGCAGAAGAAGACCCGACCTTCAGAACTTATACTGATGAAGAAACAGGTCAGACAATTATAGCCGGAATGGGTGAACTCCACCTTGAAATTATCGTTGACAGACTTCTCAGAGAATTCAAAGTAGAAGCTAACATCGGTAAGCCTCAGGTATCCTATAAGGAAACAGCTCGTAAGGCTGTTGAGGCTGAAGGTAAGTTCGTAAGACAGTCGGGTGGTAAAGGTCAGTACGGTCACGTTAAGATCAAGCTTGAACCCAACGAGCCCGGTAAGGGATACGAGTTCATCGACGCTATCGTCGGCGGCGTAGTTCCCAAGGATTATATTCCCGCAGTTGATCAGGGTATCAGAGATGCAATGCTCACCGGTGTAGTTGCAGGATATAACACAGTTGATATTAAGGTAACACTTTACGACGGTTCTTACCACGAAGTTGACTCTTCGGAAATGGCGTTCAAGATTGCCGGATCTATGGCATTCAAGGAAGCTATGAGAAAGGCAGATCCTGTTCTCACAGAGCCTATTATGAAGGTTGTTACAGTTGTTCCTTCCGAATACATGGGTAATGTAATCGGTGGATTCTCGTCTCGCCGCGGAAACGTAGTTTCTATGGAAGACAACAAGGGTACAGCCGAAATCGTTGCAGAAGTTCCGCTTTCTACAATGTTCGGTTATGCTACAGACCTTCGTTCCTCTACACAGGGACGTGGCAACTATTCTATGGAGCCCAGCCACTTCGCAGAAGTGCCCAGAAGCATCCAGGAAGAAATTATAAAGAAAAAAGCTTAATTAAGCTTAAATAAAAAAACAAAAAAATAAAAATAAATAATTGTTCAGGAGGAATAATTACAATGGCAAAAGCTAAGTTTGAGCGCACAAAGCCTCACGTTAACATTGGTACTATCGGTCACGTTGACCACGGTAAGACAACTCTTACAGCAGCTATCACAAAGACTCTTGGTCTCAAGACAGGAACAGTTGAATTCATGGCATACGACCAGATCGACAACGCTCCCGAAGAAAGAGCAAGAGGTATCACAATCAACACACGTCACGTTGAGTATGAAACAGACGAACGTCACTACGCACACGTTGACTGCCCCGGACACGCTGACTATGTTAAAAACATGATCACAGGTGCAGCTCAGATGGACGGCGCTATCCTCGTTGTTGCAGGTACAGACGGTCCTCTTCAGCAGACTCGTGAACACGTTCTTCTCGCTCGTCAGGTTGGCGTTCCTGCAATCGTTGTATTCATGAACAAGACAGACCTCGTTGATGACGAAGAACTTCTCGACCTCGTTGATATGGAAATTCGTGACCTTCTTTCTCAGTACGACTTCCCCGGCGATGACACACCTATCGTTCGCGGATCCGCACGTGACGCTCTCGAATCCACATCTACAGACCTCAGCTCCCCTGAGTACGCTCCTATTCTTGAGCTCATGAACGAAGTTGACTCCTTCATTCCTACTCCCGACCGTATGTCTGACCTTCCTTTCCTTATGCCTGTTGAAGACGTATTCTCGATCTCCGGACGTGGTACAGTTGCTACAGGTAGAGTAGAGCGTGGTACAGTTAAGATCGGTGACGTTTGCGAAATCGTTGGTCTTTCCGATGAAAAGAAGTCCACAACAGTTACAGGCGTAGAAATGTTCCATAAGATCGTTGACGAAGCTCAGGCTGGTGACAACATCGGTGCACTTCTCCGTGGTATCGCAAAGAACGAAATCGAACGTGGACAGGTTCTCTGTAAGCCCGGTTCTGTTCAGCCTCACACCAAGTTCGTTGGTCAGGTTTACGTTCTTACAGAAAAGGAAGGCGGACGTCAGAAGCCCTTCTTTGCTGGTTACAGACCTCAGTTCTACTTCAGAACAACAGACGTTACAGGTACAATCAACCTTCCCGAAGGCGTTGAAATGTGCCGTCCCGGCGATAACGTTGATATGAGCGTTGAACTCATCACACCTATCGCTATTGAAAAGGGTCTCCGTTTCGCTATCCGTGAGGGTGGTAGAACCGTAGGATCGGGCGTTGTTGCTGAAATCGCTGACTAATTTGTTAGTAAAAGTTAAAGCTTGAACGCGTACGGCGGGCGGGTAACCGTCCGCCGTATATTTTTATATACTATACTTTGAGGGTTGGTGAGATTCCACACCGGCGGTTAAAGTCCGCAAACACCGAAAATGGTGCCGAGCAGGTGAAATTCCTGTACCGACGGTAAAGTCCGGATGAGAAAAGATAGAACTTGATTTTCCCGTATTTGCGGCAAATTTTATACTGTCTTTTCTCCGATATTACATCTAATATAGGAGAAATAAAATGAAAAACACAAAAGTAAAATACATAGTAAAAATAGCACTTCTTTCTGCACTTTCGGTAGTAATAATGCTGCTCGAATTTCCTCTCGTCTTCGTGGCACCGAGCTTTTATGAGCTCGATCTGAGTGAGTCGGTCATACTTATGGGCGGATTTGCACTCGGTCCCGTGGCGGCGGCAATTATGGAATTTATCAAAAATGCCCTTAACATTCTCATAAACGGAACTTCAACAGGCTTTGTAGGCGAATTTGCTAATTTCGTTACCGGATGTTGCCTTACGGTTCCCGCGGCGCTCATATATAAGTACAGAAAAAGCATAAAGGGCGCACTTGTAGGTATGGCGGTCGGAATAGTTTCTCTTGCAATCGCGGGCGGACTTGTGAATTATTTCATTATGCTTCCGATGTACTCAGCGTTTATGCCGATGGAAGATATAATAAACGCTGGTGCGGCAATAACAGGATTTATACACGATAAAGTTACTTTTGTACTCTTTGCGGTAGTTCCGTTCAATCTTATAAAAGGCGTTCTTTGTTCGGTGGTCTGTTTGCTTCTGTACAAACGCCTCTCAAAACTCCTTCACGCATAATTTTCGTGAAGCCACGGTGTTTTTATGATAGAATTTATTCAAAACTTTTTCCTTGAAACAGTCGGCAAAGAGCTGTGCGTGCTTTTTTGTTCAATGCTTCCGATAATCGAACTCAGAGGCGCGATACCGCTTGGAGCTGCACTCGGACTTGAGTGGTGGCTGTGTTATATTTTGGCGGTAATTGGGAATATTTTGCCCGTTCCGTTCATACTGCTCTTTATAAAAAAGATAATTAAGTGGATGTCCTCCTGCCGTATAAGCTTCTTTAATAAACTTGCAAATTGGATTATACGTAAGGCAGAGAAGAACCGCGATAGAATAGAAAAATATTCATTTTGGGGAGTATGTATCTTTGTTGCTATACCTCTTCCGATGACAGGTGCGTGGACAGGGTCGCTCGTTGCGGCGTTTATCGATATGAAATTCTGGAAAGCATTACTTTCCTGTTTCATCGGCGTCTTAATAGCTGGGACTGTAATGTCACTTGCGTCTTACGGAGTGGTAGCGGCATTTCAAATATTCTCCTGAAAAATTATATAAAAATAATAAAGCTATTGCAAAACGTAGGTTTTTGTGATATAATAATAAAAAATAATAATTCATCAAGAGTAGGGGAGGGATAGGCCCGTTGATCCTACAGCAACCTGCCGCAAAAAGCGCGGAAAGGTGCCAATTCCTAAGAGATGAGAGCAAAATAAATGCGAGCGTCTGCGGGAAAAACTGTTGACGCTCTTTTGTTTGCCGGATTTCAAATAAAAATAACGGAAGGTAAAACAACAAAAATGAAAAAACTTTTTACATCAGAATCTGTAACCGAAGGACATCCCGATAAAATATGCGATAAGATATCCGACTCTATACTTGATGCAATTCTCGCGCAGGACCCGATGGCGCGTGTCGCCTGCGAAACTACCGCTACTACCGGTATAATCTACGTTATGGGCGAGATTACTACAAGCGCAGCAGTGAAGTACGAGGAAATAGTAAGAGAAGCAGTAAGAGAAATAGGTTATGACAGAGCAAAGTACGGCTTTGACTGCGATACCTGCGCTTTTATTAACTCGATACACAGTCAGTCGCCCGATATCGCGATGGGTGTTGATAAATCTCTCGAAGCAAAAAACGGAGAAGATGATAAATACGATACGGGCGCAGGCGACCAGGGAATGATGTTCGGATTTGCTTGCGATGAAACTCCCGAGCTTATGCCTCTTCCGATCTCTCTTGCACATAAGCTTGCAAAACGTCTTACAGAGGTAAGAAAAGACGGAACACTTTCATATCTCCGCCCCGACGGAAAAACACAGGTGAGCGTTGAATATGAAGATGATAAGCCTGTGAAGGTCGATACTGTCGTTATATCTTCTCAGCACGATCCCGACGTTACACAGCAGCAGATCAGAGAAGATATTATTAAATACGTAATAGAGCCTACCGTGCCTCAGAATCTTCTTGACGGCGAAACAAAGATTTACGTAAATCCCACGGGACGCTTCGTTATTGGCGGACCGCAGGGCGATAGCGGACTTACCGGAAGAAAGATCATCGTTGATACATACGGCGGATACGGAAGACACGGCGGCGGAGCTTTCTCGGGAAAAGACCCGACTAAGGTTGACAGAACAGCGGCTTATGCGGCAAGATATATCGCAAAGAACGTAGTTGCATCGGGAATCGCTAAAAAGTGCGAGGTACAGCTTGCATATGCAATAGGTGTGGCAAGACCTGTTTCGATTATGGTAGAAACGTTCGGAACTTCAAAATATACGGGCGAAGAAATTGCAGAGGTAATTTCAAAGCTTGTTGACCTCAGACCTGCAGCAATTATCGAAAAATTCGACCTCAGAAAGCCGATATATGCGCCTCTTGCGGCATACGGACATATGGGAAGAGAAGAACTTAACGTTCTTTGGGAAAAGACAGATATTGCTGATAAGATAAAAGAAACGCTGTCTGAATAATTTAATATCAAAAAATAAGACTGCAGCATAGAATACACTGCGAGGTGAATTTCTATGCTGCAACTTGTATGCGAAATATTTTTGGCACTTGTCACAGTTTTTCTTGTATATCTTGCGTTCAGAAAAATTTTTATCGGTGATAATATTATTACCTCCGTAAGTGAGGAAGAAAGCAAAGATTCGGAAAATAAATTCAAATCCGATATAGATAATACTGATAATAAGGAAAACAAATCGAAAAAACTTTAGAATTACGAAAGGAGAAAACGGTATGGACGAAAAATTCGAAAATGAAGAACTGATAGTCATCGACGGAACAGTAGATACGGTTATGTTTGAAAACAGAGATAACGGCTATACCGTTTGTCTTCTTGAAACCGAGGACGAGCTTATTACGGCAGTTGGTATTATGCCTTGTACTCAAGAGGGAGAAATCATAAGAGCGCAGGGAAAATGGGAAACACACCCAAGCTACGGTAAGCAGTTCAGAGTTGTATATTATGAAAAACAGCTTCCCGCAACGGGCGGCGCGATGATAAAATATCTTTCGTCAGGCGCGATAAAGGGCGTGGGAAAGAAAACTGCTGAAAAGATCGTAGGAATGTTCGGTGACGAAACACTTGACGTTATTGAGAACGCCCCTCACCTTCTTTGCGATATTCCGGGGATAAAACCTAAAAAAGCGCAGGAAATAAGCGAAGCCTTTAAAAATCAGTTCGGAATGAGAAATATTATGATCTTTTTAAGAGAATATTTCGGTCCGTCAACAATAATGAAGGTATACAAAAGATGGGGTGCAGGATCTGTTGACATAATAAAGCAAAATCCGTATATACTTTGCGATGAAATTTACGGAATAGGCTTTGAGCGCGCGGATAAATTCGCTCTTTCGCTCGGTGGTGACGTGTCATCGCCATACCGAATAAAATCGTGTGTGGTTTATGCGCTTAACTCAAATGCGATGGGTAACGGTCACGTTTTCATCCCTAAAAAAAGACTTGCAGAGCATATTGCGGGTATGATAGAATGCTCGCCCGATGCCGCAGAGGATGCTATTGATATCCTTACCGAAGAAAAAAGAACGGTAATCGTTAAGTACTTTGATCAGGAATGTGTTTATCTGAAAGAATATTACGATGCTGAGCGATATATAGTTCAAAAGCTCACACTTTTAGATAAAGTAAGCGGTGCGGCATATGTTGAGGATGCCTATTCGCTTATAAAAATGGTCGAAGAGGAAGAAGACGTAGAATATGAGTCTTTGCAGAAAAAAGCGATATCCGAGGCTATTTCAAGCGGAGTAATGCTTCTCACAGGTGGTCCGGGTACAGGTAAAACAACGATAATACGTGCGGTAATACGCATTTTTGATAAAATAGGTATAAAGGTGGCTCTAGCCGCGCCTACCGGACGTGCCGCAAAAAGAATGTCAGAAACAACGCAGAGAGAAGCTAAAACGATACACCGACTTCTCGAAATGGAATATACAGCCGACGACAGACCTCATTTCAGACGTGATGAGGATAATCTTCTTGAAGAAAGCGTTGTTATAGTCGATGAGGCTTCGATGGTGGATACTCTGCTTATGGCATCTCTGCTTAAGGCGGTCAAGCCCGGTGCGAGATTTATTCTTATAGGAGACGCCGATCAGCTTCCGTCGGTTGGCGCGGGTAATGTGCTTTGCGACCTGCTTGCAAGCGATATTTTCCACTCTGTACGCCTTACGGAAATTTACAGACAGGCAAGGGAAAGCCGAATAGTAACAAATGCTCACGCGATAAATGACGGTGAACTGCCCATTCTCGACGATAAAAAGGGGGATTTCTTCTTTATTTCAAGAGAAGACGAAACGCAGATAGCTACAACTATTTCCGACCTTTGTATGAATAGACTTCCTAAAAAATACGGTAAGGATATAATATCGGAAATACAGATAATAACACCTTCGCGAAAGGGTGTTGCGGGTACGGAAATACTTAACGAACGCCTTAGAAATGTTCAGAATCCTCCGTCTAAAGATAAAAAAGAGAAAAAATTTCGCGACGTTACCTTCCGCGAAGGCGATAAGGTAATGCAAATACGAAATAACTATTCAATAGAGTGGACTCGTGCGGGTGAAGAAGGCGAAGGAATGTTCAACGGAGACATCGGTGTGATAGAATCGATAGATAACGTGAACGAGAAAATGTATATCGATTTTGATGGTAAGCTTACAGAATATTCGTACGATGAGCTTGACGATATCGAACACGCCTACGCAATAACGATACATAAGAGTCAGGGAAGTGAATATCCCGTCGTTATAATCCCGGCATATATGTATTCTCCGCGGCTTCTTACGAGAAATCTCCTTTATACCGCGGTAACACGTGCTCAAAGGATGGTAATAATCGTGGGTAGAGCAGAAATAGTCAGAATGATGGTAGAAAATAAGCGTCTTGCAAAAAGATATACAGGTCTTCGCTATATGCTTGAAGCCTTTGATAAATAAGAGGGCAAAACCGTGAAAAGCATACTAAAAAGAATATTTAATATAGTTTTTCCGCCGAAATGTATTTCCTGTAAGGAAATTCTTCCGTATTACAGCGAAGATCTCTTTTGCGATAAATGCCTTGAAAGGTGGAAGTCCGAAAAAGAAACAAAATGCCGTATATGCGGAAAAGCTATCGCATTCTGCCGCTGTACTCCCGAAAGCTGCAAGGGTGTTACGGAAATGCTGATAAGCGTTGCGCCCTATACATCTTCGGGCAGCGTTACCGATAATATCGTGCTTTACGCAAAAGACTGTAAGGATAAAGAGCTTTTCAAATTTATGGCAAGGGAAATGTCTGAGGCGGCGTACGCTGAGATACCTTCGACAGAAGATGTTATAGTTACTTACGTGCCGCGCTCGCATGCAAGAAAAAATGAAACGGGACACGATCAGTCTGAATATCTTGCGAAATACGTAGCTGAAATTTTTTCACTCAAAACCGAAAAAATATTCAGGAAAAGAGGAAAAATACAGCAAAAGACACTTGGTGCAGAGGAAAGAGCGACAAACGCAGAAAGCTCGTACGTTATGTATAAAAATGCCCAATGCGGCGTTAACGGTAAAACCTTTATTCTCTGTGATGACGTCGTTACAACGGGAGCGTCACTTTCGGTATGCGCGAAAGCACTTCTGAGTGCAGGCGCAGAGCGTGTTTATGCTCTGACTTTTGCCAAGACGGTAAAAAAATAAAACACTTCAGTATCGTTTTTTACAAATAATATATTGATTTTAACATTGTAAAACTGCCCTTGCGTGATTTATAATGTATTCAGTAATTTATCTTAAATACAGATATTATATTTGTGAAAGGTATGGTTATAAAGATGAAAAAAGCTAAAATTTTTACCGATATTCACTTTGAAATCTCAGAGGTTGATAAGCGTCTTTTCGGCTCGTTCCTCGAGCATATGGGGAGAGCAGTGTACGAAGGAATATATCAGCCCGAAAATAAATTTGCCGATACGAACGGTTTCCGTACCGATACGCTTGAAATGATAAAGGAGCTTGGTGTTTCGGTCGTGCGTTATCCGGGCGGAAATATGGTTTCTGCATACAATTGGGAAGACGGCGTAGGCCCGAAAGAGCTTCGCCCCGTAAGACTTGAAGCCGCTTGGAAAAACATCGAGGATAATAGCTTCGGTACGAACGAATTTATGGATTTTTGCGAAAAAACATCTATTTCACCTATGCTTGCCGTAAATCTCGGTACACGCGGCATAGATGAAGCAAGAAATCTCCTTGAATACTGCAATTTTGATAGCGGAACTTATTATTCCGACCTCAGAATCAAACACGGATACAGAAAACCGCATAACGTAAAGCTCTGGTGCCTTGGGAACGAAATGGACGGCCCTTGGCAGATAGGACATCTTGAAGCGCGTGAATACGGAAGCCTTGCGGCACGTACGGCAAAGATAATGAAGGATATAGACCCTACAATCGAGCTTGCAGCTTGCGGAAGCGCGGGAATGAAGCTTCCGACCTTCGGCGCGTGGGATGCAACTGTTGCGGAAGAATGTTACGACTTTATAGACTATCTTTCGGTACATACTTATTTTGATAATAGATGTAAAACACCCGATGACAGCAGAGATTTTCTTGCAAGCTCGCTCTATTTCGAAAGACAGATCAACTCTGTAATTGCCGCGTGTGACTACGCGGGTGCAAAGAAAAAATCACGTAAAAAGATAGGTCTTTCCGTAGATGAGTGGAACGTGGTTTACCGTCCGCACGGAAAGATCCCTCCCGATACGGTATGGACAAAGGCGCCTCATCAGATCGAGGACGTATATAGCCTTGAAGATGCACTTGTTGTGGGAAGTATGCTTCTTACAATGATGAACCATTCGGACAGAGTAAAGATAGGCTGTATTGCACAGCTTGTAAACGTAATTGCGCCTATTATGACTTCCGATAACAGCGCGTGGCGTCAGACTATATTCTATCCTTTTATGAATTGCAGTAAATATGCAAAGGGAACAACACTTTATCACGTCGTAGAGTGCGATAAATACGATTCTAAATCATATACGGACGTTCCTACAGTAATGTCTTCGATAGTTTACGATAAAGAAAACGAAAATCTCGCGCTCTTTGTTATAAATCGCGACCTTGACGAAGATTGCGAGGTTACGGTTGATCTCAGACAGTTTGAAGGTTATAGTGTAAAGAAGCATATCGTTCTGAATCACGAGGATATTAAAGCTGTAAACACAGAGGAAAATCCTCTTAATGTTGTGGAAAGACTTTCGAATAATTCTACTCTTGACAATATGGTTCTCACCTCTGTGCTTGAGAAGCATTCTTGGAACGTAATAATTCTCGGAAAATAAGATGTAAGAAGCTTTTTGTCGTATTATGCCGAAAATTAAATTATAAAAAATAAAGCTTTTTTAAAAAAAGACTTGACAAAACGAAAACCTTGTGCTATAATATGAATGTTCCGCAAGGGACACAATGTATCGCGGGGTAGAGCAGTTGGTAGCTCGTCGGGCTCATAACCCGGAGGTCGTTGGTTCAAGTCCTTCCCCCGCAATAGAAAATAAAGACACCCGAAAGGTGTCTTTTATTTTTTTACGAGATCAAAAAAAGAAAAATCACGCAAATCCGAAGGATATGCTGATCGACGAAAAAACAAGATAGGGAAGATGTATCGTAGGCGTCGATTTGGGTTCGTAAGTCCTTATACCGCAAGAGCGCTATCTTTTCGGATTCGGAAATTATAACACCTTTGAAATTAAGGAACCGTGCGAAAGCGCGGTTCCTTTTTCTCAATTTAGTTGAGCTTCTCGACGATAATTATACATCTCGGTTATTGTTTTTTCACATTGTTTTGATATAATAAAAGCGTAGCTACAATAATTTGAGAAAGGAAAAACATTATATGAACGTTAGTCTTGCAGATAAATTAAAAGAGCTTCGTAAAGCAAAAAAGATATCCCAAGAAAAGTTTGCCGAATACCTCGGCGTGTCCTATCAAGCGGTGAGCAAATGGGAGAACGGTGTTACTTCCCCAGATGTTCTGTTGCTGCCTAATATCGCTCGATATTACGGAATCACTGTGGATGAACTGTTGCAAGTAGAAAAAATCGATGCCGACAGATACTTTGAGGAGGTCTGCTTGAAAGCAGAAGCTCTTTTCCGCGATGGAAAGCGAAGTGAAATCATTCCACTTTGGAGAGAAGCGTATAAAAAGCTCCCCAACGATATTCGTGTCAAGGAAATGCTGATGTCAATATATTTTGATACCGATAAAGTGAAATATCAAAATGAGATTATAGAACTTGGCACAGAAATTTATAATGCAAATGCTGCCGAAGGCGGAAACAGCTATTATCAGGGGCAGGCAATCGGGCAGATCGCGTGTACCTACTATGCAAACGGCAATCCCGAAAAAGCAGACAAGTGGGCTCGTCGCGCACATCAAATCAATCACTGTCAGGAAATGCTTTTTATGCAGATACACGACGAAGAAGATTGGCTTACCGACACATTCAGCTTTGCGAATCATTGGTATCTGGAGGTGCTGTTCTATATGACGGCACGTTTGAATATGTGTAACGTGAAATGCTTCGGAGCGGATTATGTTCAAAAAGTCAGTATGGCTGTTGCCGATATGTTTGAGGCGGCATATCCGAATGATGATATGAGTTATGAATCCTTGGGGCAGCTTTGTACGTTGCATCGTTGTATTGCTGAGGACGAAATATCCATCGGAAAGAACGAAGCATTTATCAGAAAGCATCTTTCGCGTGCGGTTGAATGTGCTACTAAGTCAATGGCAGTAAAAGCACATAAGCTCACACATCCGTTGGTGTGCGGTTGGAAGGTCGCGGATGCTCCGACCGATAACAAACAGCTTGTGCGGAATTTAAAAAACGAATTGATGTGGGAATGCTTTGACGAATACCGAAACAAAGATTGGTTTATAGGTTTAGTTTCGCAGCTTGAAAGCATTAAATAAATTATAAAGAGGAACCGTGCAAAAATATTGTACGGTTCCTCTTTATTTCGGTATAGTTTAATTATTTAGAAGCTTATCTATTTCGGCTCTTTGCTCGCTTGTACTTGTATAATCGTAAATTGTTGCCTTAAACCACTTGGTTTCAATGAAATCTTCTTTAAAAGCATCCATTACTTTAAGTGCAATTCTAAACTGAGAATTAGCTTTTTCTATTTCGCCGATCTCTTTCAAACGTTTGCCTGCGACAATCAGCATATCGATCAGATCCTCTGCGGAAAGATTTTTCTGCTTTTGCGCTGCCTCATAGCTGTCCTCACCGTCCAAAAGAGATGCCATCAACTCGAGTTTGGAAAAATAAATTTCCGGGATGAGTTCAAGAGTCGGTTTTATCAGATCATTCTGACCGTTTTCTTTATAACAAGATGCAAGAATGCGGCAGGCATCATATTTTACAGAATCATCTTTGGTAGATTCAATGAGGGTTTTGCAAAGAGAGATTACCTCATCTGCTCTCGTCTGATAATCCAACGTATAAAGCAGGTTGTTGAGTATGATGTCATTACCGGGAAATCTTTGTAAACCGTCACGCAAAATACGCTCAGCTTTTGCAGGATCATCATCGCGGTATTTCCAGGATTCATAGCATATTGCGTCAACCTCCTTTTCTATTTCAAGGAGATTGAAATCAAAAAGCTCATCGGTGGAAACGCCGAAAAATGATGCAATAGCGGGGATCATAGTTACGTCGGGCATCGTATTCCCGTTTTCCCATTTCGAAACGGCTTGAAAGGACACACCGAGATAGTTTGCAAAAACCTCTTGAGATATGTTTTTCTGTTTTCTTAAAGACTTAATTTTTTCTCCGAGTCTTATCATAGTTTTTCCTCCGAATTGTTTTGGATCAGCGCTCATCCTGATAATATTATAGCAGATTCTTTCCTAAAAACAATAACTCATTCGGAGAGAAATTTTCTAACGAGAGTTGAAAAAACGGTATAACCGTTTTTATACGGTTATACCGTTATATATGCTCTGCGACAGTTGCGCAAGAGTGTTTTTCGTTTTAAGATATTAAATTAAAAGTCAACTCAGAAATTAAGATACTTTTTCATAAATGCTTCGGCAAAATCTACCCATCTTCCGTTGTACGGATCGTTTGCACCTATTCCGAGACCGTGATCTCCGTAAGGGAAGATGTGAAGCTCGCAGGGAACCTTTTTTGCGAAGAGTGATTCAGCCATTTTGATGGGATGATCAAGCGAAACGAGAGAATCCTCCTCGGTGTGCCAGATAAACGTGGGAGGTGTGTTTTCCCTTACGTTGTAGTTGGGCGAAAATTCGGCTCTTTCGTAAGCGGATGTATTTTCACCGATCATATATCTTGAAGAGGATTTTTCGGGGTGGCCAACGTAATCGATTACCGCATAAGAGAGCATAGCAAGGTCGGGTCTTGAGGAAAACTCGTCTATTTCGTCAACCTTGGGTATCTCGCGGTCAAACATTGTTGCAGTACACGCCGTGAGATGTCCGCCTGCAGAGAAGCCGACTACCGCGATCTTGTTCTGATCGTATCCGTGTTTGTCGGCAAGCGAGCGAATGACTCTTATAGCGCGCAGAGCGTCGGTAAGAGGAACAGGATGCTTGTAAGGCTTGATTCTGTAAGTGAGAACGAATGCGGAAAATCCACGTCTGTTAAATTCCTCTGCAACCTTGATACCCTCGTGCTCGTAAGCAAGCCATGTGTAACCACCGCCGGGAATGACGAGGATGCAAGCTTTCGGATTTTCTACAAGATAAGGCTCAATTTCGGGTATCTGATCGATACTTTCATCATAAAAGGGAATATTCTTTTCCCAAAGCTTAATTCTGTTTTCTGACATAATGAAATCTCCTTATGGTGGCAAAAATTTGCTGTATGCAAGAGAATTATATCACAACAAATATCTTTTGTCAAACATTATTCCAAAAATAAATAATCTGTTGACAAATATTATGCTGTGTGATATATTGAACTTGTAAAATAGAGTAAAAACAGAATTTCTCAGCGAACAGTAAATTACGGCAATTTTCATTTTTGAAGGAGAAAGCGGTATGAATAAAGTATTGTTTTATAATACGTACACAGAAAAATATATGGAAGGACTTCCGACAGGAAACGGCAGACTTGCAGCTATGATGCTCGGAACTCCCGAAAAGCTCAGAATTGCACTCAATCACGAATGGATGTGGAGAGGTGAAAACCGTTTCCGTGAGCAAGAAGATGTTTCCTGCCACATCGGCGAGGTCAGAGAGTTGCTTCTCGCAGGAGATTTCTATAAGGGAACAGAACTTGCAAACGAATATTTCGGTGGACTCGGCGGTATAAGCGGAATTAAAAACCGTGTTGATCCGTATCAGCCTGTCGGAGACCTTTACGTAACATTTGACGCGGGAGAAATCTCGGACTATACAAGATCTCTATCTCTTGAAAGCGGTCTTTCTTCAACTTCATTTAATTCAAAATACGGAAGGATAAGCGAAGACCTTTTCGTAAGTATGGCAGACGGATGTATGGTGCTTAAGATCTCCTCAGAACTTTCTTCGAATTTTTCTGTAAAGCTTACGAGAATTTTTGACCCCTTGTGTACGATTTCATATGAAGATATTTCAGACGGACTTGTTATGAAAGGCTCTTTCAAGGACGGAATTTCTTTTGAAGCACATATAAAAATAAATACAAACGGAACTTTTGTAAAAGATAATTCGAGTATAGGTGAAATATCGGTAAAAGATGCAAGCGAAACGCTTGTGCTTATTAATATTGGAACAGATGCAAAGGGAAACGCTCCTTCAAAAGAGATAGTATGGCCGGCAGAAAATAATTTTGATAAGCTTTTTGAAAGACATAAAGAAAGCTTTGCAATAATTATGGGTAACTCGTGTGTTGAGATAGATCTTCCGAGTCTTGACTCTGTTCCGACAGATAAAAGGATTGAGCTTTTCCGAGAAGGGAAAGACCCTTCTATGCCGCTTTTGTATTTTGAATACGGAAGATACCTTCTTGCAAGCGGTTCGGCAGGAGAACTTCCGTTAAACCTTCAGGGTAAATGGAATGAAGATCTCGCACCGGCTTGGGATGCAGACTATCATCTTGATATAAATCTTCAGATGTGCTATTGGTTCTCAGAAACACTCGGAATGAGAAGAGCGACAGAGCCGCTTTTCTATCTCATTGAAAGATACGTTCCTTACGGAAGAGAAATGGCGAAAAATCTCTACGGATGTAAAGGTACAACCTTTACTCTTCAGACAGACGTGTGGGGAAGGGTAACACCCGAGTCAAAGGGATGGGCTGTCTGGGTGGGCGGCGCACCTTGGCTTTGTCAGCACCTCTTTATGCATTGGCGCTATGCTAAGGATGAAAAATTCCTCAAAGAAAGATGTTATCCCGTTCTTAAGGAATGTGCCGAATTTTTCGAGGATTATTTGTACGAAAAGGACGGAGAACTTTGGATCGTTCCGTCACAATCGCCTGAAAACAGATTTGAAGGAACAGGACATTTTCCGGTATCGCTCTGTGTAAACAGCGCTATGGATATACAGCTTGTAACAGAGCTTCTTACAAATGCGATAGAGAGTGCAAAAATTCTCTCTGTTGACTCGGATAAAATAGAACTTTGGACAGAGATTTTGTCGAAACTGCCAAAGCTCACGATAGACAGTAATGGCAGACTTAACGAGTGGGATAAAGAAAGAAAAGAGGTCGAACCCGGACACAGACATCTTTCTCATCTTTACGGACTCCACCCAAGCCAGCTCTTTGAACGTAACAGCATTGAGTGGACTGCGGCTGAAAAGTCGCTTGATGCACGTATGGCATACGGCGGCGGTCATACCGGTTGGAGCCGTTCGTGGGTTGCTTGTATGATGGCACGCCTTTTGAGAGGTGAAGAAGCTATGCATCATCTTCAGAGGCTTATATGCGATTTTGCAACAGTATCTCTTCTTGACTTGCACCCGCCGAGAATATTCCAGATAGACGGAAATATGGGCGGTACTGCCGCAGTATGCGAAATGCTTATGCAGTCAAGATACGGAGAACTTTACCTTATTCCTGCACTTCCTTCCGAATGGAAAAACGGATATGTCAAGAACTTTTGCGCACAGGATGCTCTTACAGTTTCCTTCGAGTGGAAGGATTCAAAGATCACAAGCTTTACACTTGAATCTGCAGAGGAACAGAATATAAAAGTCATCTTCGGTGACAGCAAAATGGAAATCAGACTAAGCGGCGGTGTACCGAAGACGGTAAACGTATAAAAGACGTAACTGTAAAAAGTACTTGCTTTAATCAGTACGATCATACGTATGCGCGATATGATGCGATATGTAATTAAAATAAAGCTACATATATATGACGATATGGGTAACACAGATGACTATATCCTCTTTACAAAAGGGTTGACAACCACTTACTTTTGTGATATAAATATACTATAAAACGGTATGTTTTTATAGTACCAAATAAAAATAAAAAGGAAATAATAAAAATGGCAAAAAACGTACAGGACATTCTTGCTCTCATTAAAGAGAATGGCATTAAAATGGTTGACTTTAAGATGGTCGATATTAACGGTCAGTACCGTCACGTAACTATACCCGCGGAAAATTTCTCCGAAGATACTATGCGCAGCGGTATCGGATTTGACGCTTCCAACTACGGCTATGCAGTCGTTGAGAAGAGTGATATGGTATTCATTCCCGATCCCGACACAGCTGTGATCGATCCCTTCTGCACGATCCCCACACTCTCTATGACGGGTAACGCTATGATAATCGACAATCCCGAAAACCGTCCGCTTCCTCAGTACCCGAGAAATATCATCAAGGCTGCTGTAAAGGCGATGCAGGACAGCGGTGTTGCTGACACGATGTATATTCTTCCCGAATTTGAATTCTATCTCTTTGATAACGTAAGCTGGAACGTAAGCGAAAGATCGGTAAGCGCATCTGTTGATGCCGCACAGTCTTACTGGAACAGCAATCTTGACGGCAAGGGCGTTATTGTACCCAAGCAGAAGAACTACCATATTGCAAAGCCGTTCGACGTTTCCTTTGAATGCCGCAGCGAAATGTGTATGCATATGAAGGATGCGGGTATTGAGATCAACTATCATCACCCTGAGGTTGCCGCATCAGGTCAGTTTGAAATTGAGCCTCAGCTCGGTGAGGTCGTTCATATGGCAGACGCAACAATGATGATAAAGTATATAATTCATAATACTGCTCTTAAATATGATAAGACAGCTACCTTTATGCCCAAGCCTATTTACAGCGAAGCAGGAAGCGGTATGCACGTTCATATGCTTCTTATGAAGGACGGCAAGCCTGTATTCTCGGATGATGACGGATATGCGCATCTTTCAAAGACTGCTCACTACTTTATGGGCGGACTTCTCAAGCATATAGCTTCTCTCTGCGCTATTACCAACCCCTCTACAAACTCCTTCAAGCGCCTTGTTCCCGGATTTGAAGCTCCCGTTACAGTCGGATATGCAACGTCTAACCGTTCTGCGGTAATTCGTATTCCCGCATACGCAAAGAGTCCCGAAAAGCGCCGTTTCGAGCTTCGTAACCCCGACGCTACCTGTAACCCTTACTTCTGCTATGCGGCAATTCTTATGGCAGGACTTGACGGTATCAAGAATAAGATAGATCCGCACGAAAACGGCTGGGGACCTTATGACTTCAATCTCTTCCACCTTCCCGAAGAAGAGAAGGCAAAGCTCAAGGGACTTCCCACATCGCTTCCAGAAGCACTCGATGCACTTGAAGCAGATAACGATTACCTCACAGCAAACGGAGTATTCCCGAAGGAGCTTATCGCCAACTTTATCAAGACCAAGCGTGCTGAATGTATGGAACTTTCCAAGATTCCTCATCCCGCTGAATTTGAGAAGTATTATAATCTTTAATTTACCAAATAAAAAAGTCGCAGAGATGACTCTGCGATTTTTTTATTTTAATTTATAAACTTTTAATGAAATTATATAAATAAGTTGATTCAAATATCACTATTTGTGTTTTGACAATTGTTTTCAGAAAGCTCGATCAAATCAAAATTTCCGATCCAGTTATTGTTTGAAATATTAGCGTTGTTGCAGTACGAAATCTTTATCGCAGGCTTGTGCTCTATTTCATAAGAAATTGATTCACTCTTGAAAATTTTATTATTTGAAAAATCAAGATCAGCACAGGAAAAAGCACAAAGCACCGGCACGCCTACCGTGTCGAAAATATTATCGGTGATTTTAATATTTTTGTGAAAAGGCTTGTTCATATCAGGCTTTGGAACGACAGGCGAAATGCTGATAATTCCATCACAGAACTGATATATCGAGGAAAGGCAGGTATCGGTAAATACATTACGAGATATTTCAACATCGTGGCATTCACCAGATTCAAACCAGTAATTAGAGTCGCCCGCAACAAGTATAGCGGACCCGGAAGACTCGAAATAGTTGTCACAAATACGGACTGGCTTGGGAGTAGAGATCAAAACGCCGCGTGCGCGACAGCTTCCGAAACGGTTTTTTGTGCAAATAAAAGATGCTGTGTGTGTAAGATTGTCCAATGCGAGTGAATTTCCGATAGAAGCTTTTTCTAAAATCTCCTTGGGTAGAGATTTGTCGAATTTCAAAATGAATGTCATATGATCTTCTAGCGTATAGGAAATGACGCGGGAAGTACCAATAGATTCCATAGTATCACGAGAGATAAAACTGATCTCATCACCTGCTTCAGCCCAGTACAAAAATCCGCACGCTTGATGATGTCGGTATTTACATCGGAGAGTTCTGTCATCGATTACCTCATCAGATGTTACACAGCATCCGTGGACATTTATAGGATCGTCCATAAGCGCGTGGAATGTACATTCTGTGATAGTCACTGTTCCGGAATTGCAGGTGATATGCATTCCGTCATCACGTCCGCTTGAAACCAGTCTGCCTAAGTGCTTGTCAGCTAAAAAATGAACTCCGCGATATGTCATATTGTGACAAAACTGTGATAAACATCCGAGTCCGCCCGAGGAATAAAATGTCACATTTTCAATAGTAATGTCAGAGCATTTTTCGGTAAAGATTCCCGCGTGGATACGTGCATTATGACGCATATTGATAAGATCACCTGTACGAATATCTGCATTTCCGTTGATACTCATACGGTAAAGGGAGTCGCCGATCTTGGTAATGTTTTTTATTGCTACATCGCTCACATCGCGTCGCGTGCGAAGATAGTTGGGTTCGAAAACGATAATATGCTTGACAAATGTGTACCATTCGTCATTTCCTGTATCGAATTCGATGTTTTCATTTTCAAAACGGTGGGGGAAGAGCTCAGGGTCAACGAAAACATCTATTTCAGACCCGTTTTTTGACATAACGCGACCTTCAGCTACAAGAGGCTTTTTCCAGTTGACAGTAAAGCCTTCAAGCTTTACGTTTTCGCAGTGATCAAGTGTGAATACCTGCATTTGTCCGGCAAGCCAAAGGCGTGCACCGTTTCCTCTGAGCGTACAGTTTTTCATGTTTTTTAGGAATACAGCGAGTGTGCGCAAGGGGATTACATCGGAATTTGAAATGCGAAAATCTACGCGCTGTGCATCGCAGGGTGAAAAATAATAATCTGCATTTTCAAATATAAATTCAGTATCCTCTTTGTTTTCTTCAAATAAAGAAAACAGTTTAAGCGTTATATCGGTACTGGGTAAAATACCGTACTCGGATAAACGAACGGCTTTCATAAGTAAACTCCTTTATAAATATGGTGTTTTATGAATATGTTTGATTATAACACAGCCATTTTGGAAAGTCAATAGCTCGAATAATAAGCGGAGAATACAACTCAGATGCAAAAAATATTGATTTTTTTAAAAATGTGTGATACTATATAAAAACAGTAGTAAAAAGCATTATAAGGAGAATTTTAAATGTTATATTTGAAAAAAATATCTCCAAACGATGACGTAGATATATATGATATGCTTCAGGAAATATTGCCAAACGATAACGGTTTTCATAATAAAGCCTGCGGTATGACGTATGATGAGTTCAAAGTATGGCTTGAAAAGGAATACTCGGTAGATAACGGAAACCTTGAAAGCTGGATGGTTCCGCAGACTTCGTACTGGCTGTATGAAGACGAAAGACCGATAGGTTACGGCAGAATACGCCACTGTTTGAACGATAATCTTGAAAGAACAAGCGGTCATATAGGATATGCAATTCGTATGTCGGAGCGGGGAAAAGGATATGGAAACAAAATACTTTCTCTGCTACTTGACGAATGTAAAAAAATAGGTATAATGAAAGTGCAGATAGGTGCGAATTTGAATAATATTGCTTCAAATAAAATTATTGTGAAAAACGACGGAATTTTATTTAAAACTTCAGAAAGTAAGAATTTTTATTATGTAGAGTTGTGAGTAAATCCAAAATATTCACTAAAACAGAAAGGTGAAAAACACTATGATGACAGAAAATAAAATATCAAAACGCATAGATGAAATACGCGCATCGGTGAATGTACCATACCTCGAGGTTATTTGCAATAAAAACGGAGAAACCGTTTATAAGGATATTTTCGGTTACGATATTCCCGAAAATACCTATTTGCAGATGTATTCCTGCAGTAAACCGGTAACGGCATTTGCTGCTATGCTTCTTGTCGATGAGGGAAAGCTCTCTCTTGATGATGACGTAGCAAAATATCTTCCCGAAATAAATAATGCTTTTATAATTGATGAAAATAACGTCAGAAAAAATCCGAAAAATAAAATGAAGGTGCGTCACCTTTTTACAATGACGGCAGGATTTACGTATGATTTTAATGCAGCTCCCATAAAAGAACTCGCGGCCAAAGACCCAAAAGCATCTCTCAGAGATTTCATAGGAGCGTTTGTCAATTCGCCCATATCATTTGAGCCGGGAGAAAAATTCCAGTACAGCCTGTGTCACGACGTTCTCGCGGCAGTTGTAGAGGTTGCAAGCGGTGAGCGTTTCTCCGAATTTGTCAAAAAGAGAATATTCGATCCGCTTGGAATGAAGGACTCCTTCTTTGATAATAAAAAAGTACCTTTTGCAAAAATGTACACGCTTGACGCAGAAGATAAAATCGTTCCGACAGGTAACGAAAACGGACTTATATTTACCGAAAATTACGAAAGCGGCGGTGCAGGTCTTGTAGCTGCAATCGAAGATTTTTCGAAATTTTCACGTATGCTCGCTGCAAAAGGTCTTACTCCCGACGGAACAAGACTTATAAGTGAAGAAGCCTTTGAGCTTATGCGAAGCGAACAGATCGGGCAAATGTCAATAAAAAACAAGTTTGTCTGTGCTCAGGGCAAGGATTACGGATACGGACTCGGTGTAAGGGTGCGAATGGTAGATACTCCGTGGGGACTTCCGAAAGGAGAATTCGGTTGGGACGGTGCGGCAGGAAGCTATATTATGGCGGATCCGGCAAATAACATATCGATAGTCATAGGTATGCATCTTATGTCATGGTATAGAATTTTTGCAGGCAAACATCTTGAAATAGTTCGCGCATTATATGAAAATCTTTTATAATATGACGGAGATATAACTATGCTCGAAAAAATGAGTGCATTTTTCGAAGCAAGACTTGAAGGGTATGATCAGCATATGCTGAACAATATAGAGTCGGCAAGAGAGTTTTATCCTTTTACGGCAAGTCTGCTTCCTTGTTCCGAAAATAGCCGTGTTCTTGATCTAGGGTGCGGTACGGGACTCGAACTTGAAGAATATTTTCTGCTGTGTCCTACGGCAAAGGTGACGGGTATTGATTTGTCAGAGAAAATGCTTTCGACTCTTGAAAGAAAATTTACCGATAAAGATATTACGTTGGTGCTTGGCTCGTATTTTGACCTTCCGCTTGGTGAAGACAGTTTTGATGCGGCTGTGTCTGTTGAAAGCCTGCATCATTTTACTAAAAAGGAAAAAGTTCCTCTATATTCAAAGCTCTATAGCGCATTGAAGGATAACGGCTATTTCATACTGACAGATTACTTTGCTTTGTCTGATGAAGAAGAAAGACTTCACCGCCAAACCTTGAACAGTTTAAAATCGGAACAAGGTATTTGCGATAATGAGCTTTATCATTATGACACACCGCTTACTATAAAGCACGAAACAGAAGCTTTGCTTGAGGCGGGATTCTCAACGGTAGAAGTTTTGAATCACTGGGGGGCAACCTTTACTTTAAAAGCCGTTAAATAATTTATGCCTGAAAAAACGCCGATGAGAAATCGAAAGAGATCTCATCGGCTGCTTTTTAATAAATCAAATTCTGTCGTTTCCGATAGGTGTAAGAAAAATGCTTTTAAATTCCGCAGCAGTCGTGCATTGAGGCAAAGTCCACATTACCTTGGCAACTACAGCTTCGGTAGTCATATCGTAAGCCTCGGGAATCTCGTATTTTTGCTTGATTCGCAGACCGACCTGATATACAGACATATCGCTTCCTTCGTGAGGTACCTGCGTTGTAATTACGATACGCACTCCGTGTTCAATAAGAAACTCGATTTTCTCGGCGAATTCGTCGTTGTCATAATAGGGAAGTCCTCCGACTCCGAAGCTTTCGATAATCACAGCGTGATAACGCTTTGCAACAAAATCAAATATGTCCGCGCTCATACCGGGAATAAGCTTTATAACGATTACCGAAGGATCTATCTTATCGTAAAAACGAACCGGACCGACAATATGATTTTGAATGTAGAATTTTACGGTACCGCTTCGGATAAATCCAATATCGGGATAGTCAATGCTCGAAAAAGCGTTAAAGCTCTTGGTGCGTGTCTTTTGTGCGCGTGTGGCGGCTATTATCTTGCCGCCGAAGACTATGTTGATTCCACAGGCAGTGTCATTTACGGCATAGAGAAAAGCATCGGTAAGATTTTCTCGTGCATCGGTATCTCGCAGTTCTATCGGTAACTGTGCTCCTGTCAGAACAATAGGCTTAGGACTGTTTTGTATAAGATAGTGAAGCATAGAGGAGGCGTATGCCATTGTATCCGTGCCGTGAGTGATAACAAATCCGTCGTAGTCATCATAGACCTTGCGTATGTGACGGGCAATATTCAGCCAGTATTCGGGCTTCATATTTGTGCTGTCAAGGCTGTATAATTGAACGGTTGAAATACGGCATATCTCTGCAATTTCGGGAACGTGCGACAGTAGACGATCAGATTCGATAGCGGGAGTCAACCCGTTTTCGCCTTGCGCAGAGGCGATCGTTCCACCCGTAGTTATAAGTAAAATGTGCTTCATAGGTACACCTCACTGAGTTTACGAATATTTTAGTTCTTTTATGACGATAAGTATAGCACGTTTGACGTAAAAAGTCAACATCGGCGCAGGAAGAACTTGTGCGACTGAATTTCTGCTGATATATGGATAATTTTTTCAAATCTATTTACAAAGGATTTTATTTATGATATACTGACTTAAATAAAGTATCCCGACATCTATGCAATAATGCTTTTGAAGCATATATAGGAGAAAAGGTTATGAATAAATATGATCTCGTCGTTGCAGGAGCAGGTCCTGCGGGAATATGCGCCGCCGTACAGGCAGCAAGATACGGACTTAAAGTAGCACTTATAGAAAGATACGGATGTGTAGGAGGAAACCTCACGATCGGATGTATAGGTCCGATATTGGGCGGTACTTCCAAAAACCCGATGCTCAGAAATATAGAGGACGGTCTGTGCAAGGAGCGCGGACTTGTTCCCGATTTCGAAAGGGCAAAAATATTCCTCACAGACCTTATATATTCTGCGAGTGTCGATCTTTATCTTCAGACGACGGTTATAGGCGCAGTCAGAAACGGTGATAAAATAACAGAGGTTAAGGTATACGGTAAGGGCGGAGAGCTTTCTTTTGAAGCAGACGTCTTTGTCGATGCAACGGGTGACGGCGATCTTGCGGTACAGTGCGGATGCGAGTGGGAGATGGGACGCGAGGGCGACGGCCTTGTTCAGCCAACCACTATTATGTTCGTTATAGACGGTATCGATCCCGAGCAGACTCTAACCTGCTGTCACGAGGAGCATTATACCGATCTTGGCGACGGCAGAGAGTATCTTGACCTTTGCCATAAGGCTTGTAAAAGCGGTGAGCTTCCCGAAAACGTAAATATAGTAAGACTATACAAAACAGGCAGACCTACCGAAAGAATGGTCAACGCCACACAGGAAAACAAGATAGATCCTCTCGATCCGATGGCTGTATACCGTGCAGAGGTAGCACTTCGCCGTCAGATGAGCAAGGTAGTCGATTTTCTTAAGAACAATATTCCCGGCTTTGAGAATATTTTCATAAAGTACAGTACGAGCACTCTCGGTGTACGCGAATCAAGACGTATAAAGGGAAGATATACTCTCACGAAGGAAGACCTTATGAGTGGAAGAGAGTTTCCCGACGCAGTTGTTCATAAAGCGTCATTTTCTCTTGATATACATAATCCCGACGGACCCGGTCAGTCAGAGAACGATGAGAAGTGCCCGAGCACTCCGAAGCCTTACGATATTCCTTTTGCGGCGATGTGTCCTCTCGGAGTTTCAAACCTTATCACAGCGGGCAGATGTATTTCGGGAACACACGTAGCACATTCGTCATACAGAGTTATGAGAATATGTATGGCAATGGGTCAGGCGGCAGGTGTTGCAGCATACGTTATGAAGACGACGAATACAAATACCCTTACGCTCAGTACAGACCGTATAAGGGATCTGCTTGTAAACGAGGGCGTTGAGCTTTGAGAATAAAAAACTGCAGATCATCAGAAACAGTAAAATAAAAGCGCAGTATTTGTTGAAATAAGCTTATGATGTTTATCCTACTGTGTATAAGATATACTTATAAGAAAGGACCTGTTATAAACAAATGAACCTGGAAAAGAAAACCGATAAAGAATTTACCGTACTTAATCTGACTGACCCGCAGCTTGGCGTTGAAGAATGGGCAGAGGATGCACAGAACAGAAAAATCCTTGAATATACGATAAAAGAGCTTGTAAAGCGCACGAGCCCCGATCTTATTACCGTTTCGGGTGACCTTGCGTGGGCTGGACACGACTATGCTTACGATATGCTTGCAGATTTTTTGGACAGCTTCAAAATTCCGTGGGCACCCGTGTGGGGAAATCACGATAATCAAAAAGGTGAGGAATATATCAGAAGCGTTGCCGCACGCTATAAAGAGCATCCTTACTGCGTTTACGATGACGGACCTGCCGAGCTTGGCAACGGAAACTATCTGCTAAAAATAAAGGATCAGGATAATACGGTTTGTGCGCTGTTTATGCTTGACACTCACGATAGAGAACCTTATATAAACGATGAGGGTGAAGAGAAAAGTGCGTGGGGAAAGCTTCGTCAAAATCAGATAGAGTGGGTGGAAAATCTCTGCGGAGAACTGAAAAACGAGGGATGCTCGGATGCGCTTATCATACAGCATATCCCGATTTACGGCTTCCGACTTGCATCTGCCGCAGCGTATAAGGACACAACAGACCATAAAGCGCTGACAGTTGCACAATCTATGGGAACAGAATGTTGGAATGTCGGTTATGAAGACAGCATAGGAGTACAACACGAGGGCGTTGCAAGCTATCCCGCAGATGAAGGAGCACTTGATATGCTCAAACGCGCAGGACTTGTCAGCCATATTGTAGTAGGTCACGATCACATAAATAACTGGATGATCCGATACGAAGGTATTAAGATGATCTATGCACTGAAAACAGGTGCAGGCTGTTATTGGGAAGCTAACCTTAATGGCGGTACGGTTCTTAAGATCGGAAATAATGGTATTACCGAAGTATATCACGAATACGTAGATACAACAGACATATAAAATATAATAAATGCACTTGCTGCCCGATGAGTCGCAAGTGCATTTTGTTTTTTTGGAAATGATTTTACGCCTTTGAATATGGGCTTATCCTATTACAGTTTCCTTTACATCGATGTTTCCGAACGCGACGTCAAGAGTTATCTTGTCGCCGTCTGCGCTTACAGTACCGTAACCTGTTGCGGTAGAAAGGAATACTGTGTAGTTGCCCTTGTCAGCATAAAGAGTTTTGCTGACAGCGTCGTATCTTACTCCTGTAAAGGCTTCAAGAAGTCCGTAGCTTGCAAGTGCTCGTGCATACCAGTGCCCGCACTCATATTCGTTGTAAGGATTTCGTCTTTCACCGTCATATCTTGCCCTTACAGCGCTTACAATGTCAAGAGATTCGCTGTAATGTCCGAATGATGCAAGATGGCAGGCAACCTGATATTCAATTCCCGTCCAGACTTCGTTTGAATATACGAAGGGAAGAGAAGGCATTTTGCCGTTGGGCCAAGTGCAAAGGAGAAGACCGCCCTCTTCGCCGAGCGCGTATCCCGGTCTCTGAGGATTGGAATGGTCGTAAAGATGCTTTTTGAAGTTGTATTTATATACAGAAAGAAGATGTTTTTCTGTCTTTTCGGGATCAAGAATATCACCGAGTCCGCATTCTCTTGCAAGCCAAGCACCCATAACACCGTCGGAAATACAACCTGCACCGTACTGATATTTAGGACCTTCTTTTACGAGAATGGGATCGCCGAAATCTTCGAATTTTGCCTTGAGAGTCTTCCATTCCTGCTTCTGAATGAAGAATTCGCCGTTCCAAAGAATAGTTTCAACGTATTTTTTTCCTCTCGCGTAGAGATCTTCGTATCTTGTAACATCTTTTCCGAGCGCTTTTCCTATTTCGCTGATAGCTTTGAGCGCACCGAGATAGAAAGAAGAGCACATTCCGTCGGCACCCCAGAATTCAATATCGTATGTGTTGTGGTGCGGTTCCATAAGTACGCCGATCTCGTCGGGGTCCCAAAGTCTTATACAGAATTCGAGAGAAGTGATCATCTTGTTCCAGTAAGAATTAATCCATTCGGTATCTCCCGAAATTCTCCATTCACGGTACATTTTCATTATACCGCCGAGCTGACCGTCAGATGCGGCGTGGAAATCATGAATGTTTTCGCGAATAGGAAGGCAGGAACGGAACTGCTGATGTCCTTCTGCATTCATATCCTCGTTGAATTCTGCCTCTCTGAGCGTTCTTTCGAGTGCGGGAAAGAGGTTACAAACTGCCTGCGCATAGTTCCAAACGTGAGTACAAGAGCCGTGACAGCTTCCATAAGTATCCGCACAGCCTTCCCAAGCCCAGAATCGTCCGTCTGTCTGACGCATTACTGTGGGGGATTTGAGAATAGAAAGGTTTGCCGTTATAGCATCGAGAAGTTCTTTGTCAAGATCCGTCTTGTAAAGTGTGTCGCTGAAAAGCTTGGTCTTTGCGTAAAGCTCATCGTGACGCTTAAGATAGTCGTTTGTAAGTTCGTCAATAGATGCGTACTGTCCCGAGTACCAAGGCTTGTAAGTATCTCTTGTTACAACGGATGGTGCATCTCCGCCTTCGTGGAGATTTGATTCGGGTACGTACCACGTGAAGTTGACTGTGATCGATCTTTCGCCGCCTGCGGGCATTACAAATGGAATTTCTATGGATGCACCGGGAGAACGGAGATCGCTTGCGGTCGCGTTCTTTGTTTCCATATTTTCAATGGTATTCCAACGCATAGTGATAGTGTCCCACCAACCGCCTCTGTAAAAGTCGGCGTTGACAAAGGCATCTTCCGCAGTACTTACGGCGAAAGCACCGTATGTGTCTTTCCTGCCGTCAAATTCGTTTTGCTCAAGGACAAAACCGTTTTTGATAGGTCTTACAGACTTGTATCTGTCACCGCCGGGAAGACCTATAAAATTAAGTGACGTGAAATAGAAAACGCCGCGTTTCTCGGATTCGGTCTTGTTTTTGAAGGTGTATTTTACAGAAGCAACTGGTAAGGAAGACTCGTCCGCACTTGTGGGAACGAAAGGCGAATAACCTGTGATATTTACGTCGCAAGGCATAGAATCATCGGAAAGATCAATGTTTGCAAAGGGAAACTTAGAAGAGAATGTGCAGTTCTTGAATCTTGCAAATCCGTAGTTTTTGTCAGACATACCGTTACCGGGACCGCACCATCCGTGTACCTTGTAGCCGTAATAGTGGTTCATAGGAACCTGACCTTCAACTATTCGTGCAACGCTGTCGCCTTCAAAGGAAACAGCGGCGAACATATTTGGGTCGCAGTAAATGTCGGGATGATTTCTGATCGATATCGAGGCGAAAATACCTGTACCTTCAATGCCGACCATACCAGCACCTATTCCACCCATGGGAAAGCAGATGTTATCAAGCTTTCTTCCGATGTAATTTTTAATTTTTTCCATAAAATATACCTCCGTTAATTAAAATTTATAATATTTTTATGTTTACAGATTTTATTTGCTATTACAATAAAAATAGTCAAAACTGAAAAAGTCTATATACATATAATGAATTCGCTGATGTTATATACGGTAGATATTACAGAGTGAGCATCCTTGCCAAGTATATCATTATCTACGTAATCGGCATCAATACTGCGAGACTTTAGTCTTGTAAGATACTTTTCCGCATCTTCAACACGCTTGAATGATTTTTCTATGGTGGCAGGGAATTCAAGCTTGTTTATGGGCATATCAAGCTGTACTGCCTCGGTGATCTTTTGACGAATATCAGTAAAAAGCTCATCATTGTCGCGGAATATTGCCTTGTTGCGCGAGAGCTCCTCTTTGGTCGTAACGGTTATGATGTGAGGAAGGATACGCTTTGCTTGTGAGCAGGCAATATTTCCTGCAGCGAAGAAGGCGGTCGGAACTCCGTGAAATGCGGCAATATACGAATCCATATCTACTTCTCCGATATAGTGTCCGTTTAATTTGTAGTGCTGAACAGCCTTGCTGTTCATTGTGTGGGCAAGTACTCCTCCGAGTGTACCTTCCATAGCGTGATAACCAAAGAAGCACACACAGTTATAATTACCGTATTCGGCAAAATACATACGGGGACGCGAAGGATCGATTTCAAGTAAATTTATACGCTTGTCAAGCTCTTCGGGAATAACGTTATGACCTCCACCGTGATTGTCCCACAAATCTATTTTTTTAGCACCGATACTAAAAAGCGCATCAGCAGCCGCGTTGATTTCAAGTGCCGCTTGATGAATTGCTATCGGATACTGCTCGTTGTCTGTACTAAGTCCGGAATAAGGTGTTCCGACTACGTTGTTGACACCTTCCATATCGAGTAAAAACAATATATTCTTATACATATAACTACCCCCTTGCTTTTGTTATTTCTATTAATTATAACTTTATTTTATAAATAAGTCAATATGTTTGATACTTTTTGGATATATATATATCGTAAAAAGCAATATTTTTTATAAAATAAGTTGAAATAAATAAAAGTATATGATACAATACGTAAAAATAGATTTAAGATAGGTGTAAGAGATATGTTATTGAAAAATATGTTTATCAAAGCTACCGAAGAATACAATACTTTTGAAAATAACGTACCCGAATATTATTTCAGACGTAAATTCATTTCCGAAAGTGAAGCAAAAGCAAAAATAACGGTTGCGGTATGTGGATTTTATGAGCTGTATTTTAACGGCAAACGTATAACAAAGGGATTCCTTTCGCCATATATAAGCAATACAAACGATTATATTTACAGCGATGAATATGATATTACTCTTGATTCGGGAGAAAACGTTATCGGAATCCTGCTTGGTAACGGTTATCAGAATAATCCGGGCGGATATATTTGGGATTTTGATAAAGCCGATTTCAGAAGCGCACCGATGTTTGCCCTTGAAGTTGAAAAAGCGGATGAAGAAATCCTGCTTGTCAGCGACGAAAAGTTCAAAATTGCGCCATCTCCCATAAGAAGCGACGATTACAGATTTGGCGAATACTACGATGCAAATTACGAAATAGACGGTTGGAATCAAAAGGACTTCGACGATTCAAAATGGGAAAATGCTCTCAAAACAAGCGCACCAAGCGGCGAAATACGTATTGCGGATATTGATCCTATCGTTAAAGAATGCGAGATCACACCTGTAAGTATTACCAAAAGAGATGACGGTTATATTTACGATTTCGGAATGTCAAACGCAGGTGTTTGCCGTCTTAAAATAAAGGGAACAAAAGGGCAAAAAATAGAGCTTCGTCACGCAGATTCGCTTGTTGACGGAGATCTCAATTTGGGACAGGTATGGTTTGTTCGCGAAATGTGGGAGAGAGATAAAAATATCGTACACAGAGATACTTATGTTTGTAAGGGCGTAGGTACAGAGGTCTATCAGCCAACCTTTACATACCACGGCTTCCGTTACGTAAAGGTAAGCGGTATAAATGAAGAACAGGCTACAAAGGATCTTCTCACGTATCTCGTATATCATACTGACCTTAAAACACGCGGTGGTTTTGAATGTTCGGATGACGTTACGAACACTCTTCAAAAGATAACACGCCGCAGTATTCTTTCAAATTTCCATCATTTCCCGACAGACTGCCCTCAGCGTGAGAAAAACGGTTGGACAGCAGACGCGGCACTTTCTTGTGAAGCTGCGCTTATCAACTTTAACCCCGAAAGAAACTACACCGAATGGATGAATAATATCCGTAAAGCACAGCTCGAAAACGGAAGCCTTCCCGGAATAGTTCCGACAACAGGATGGGGATTTCATTGGGGGAACGGTCCTGCTTGGGATTCGGTTATGACATATCTTCCGTACTACACGTATATTTACCGCGGTGAAACGGAAATGATAAAAGACTCGGCAGAAGCATTTGTTTCCTATCTTAAATATCTGGGAACGCGTACGGATGAAAACGGACTTCTCGCCATCGGACTTGGCGACTGGTGCCACGTTGGCGGTATAACGCCCAAATCACCTCTTATTCTGACAGATTCGGTTATGGCACTCGATATTTCATCAAAGATGGCGGATATGTTCGATGGCGTGAATATGAAAGCAGAAGCGGATTTTGCGCGCGGAGAGCTTGCGAAATACAGAAGATCCATCAGAGAAAACCTTGTTGATTTTTCTTCGATGACCGTTATCGGAAACTGCCAGACAAGCCAGGCTATGAGCCTTTTCTACGGTGTATTCGATGAATCCGAAGAATCTGATGCATTTGAAAAGCTTCTTGAAATGATACACGCTGAAAACGATCATATAGACGTAGGTGTACTCGGCGGAAGAGTAATATTCCACGTGCTTGGCAAGTTTGGTTACAGCGATCTGGCGTTTAAGATGATAACACGAGATGATTATCCCTCGTACGGAAACTGGCTGAAACGCGGTACAACTACACTTTGGGAAGATTTTCACGAAAACGGCGTTTCTTCTATGAATCATCATTTCTGGGGTGATATCAGTGCTTGGTTTATCAAGCGTATTGCGGGAATATGTCTTAATCCCGATAAGCATAACGTTAATGAGCTAAAAATAGCTCCTGCGTTTATTTCTGCTCTTGATAATGCTTCGGCATATCATATGGCTCCGTCGGGTAAGATTTTATCTTCTTGGGTAAGAGAGGGCGAGAATGTTATTCTTACTCTCGAAATTCCCGCCGGAATAAATGCGTCAGCCGAGCTTGAGGCGGGATACACCTTTGAAGATTTGAAAAATACCAAGTCTGTTACAAGCGGTACTTATAAAATCATACCCAGAATTTAAGCTTGGATAAATAACGTATAATAAGGAGTGTTGGTATGCCCGCAAATTATATAAGCAGTATAATCTATGACGGAAACGTAAGCAAGCGGTCGTATCTGTCTGGGTTGCCTGTGGTAAGGCATTTGTCAAAAGAAAATAAGCTTGAGTTTTCTTCTAATGTTACTTTTTTTGTGGGAGAAAACGGTACGGGTAAATCCACGCTTCTTGAAGCCATCGCAGTAGCATACGGATTTAATCCCGAAGGCGGATCGCGTAATTTCTCTTTTTCTACAAACGATACTCACTCGGAGCTTTTTGACCATATCACGCTTATCAAAAGGGAATACGCAAGGGACGGATTTTTCTTAAGAGCCGAAAGTCTTTATAACGTGGCGACAAGCATTGACGAAATGGATAAGCTTCCGGCATTTGGTCCACCGCTTATAAACGGATACGGTGGAGTTTCGCTTCACAAGCAGTCACACGGAGAAAGCTTTCTTGCGATAGTGCAAAAACGCTTCAAAGGTAAAGGACTCTATATCCTCGACGAGCCTGAAGCCGCACTTTCTCCGATGAGACTTCTCACCTTGATGGCAGATATAAACGCTCTTGTAAAAAACAATTCACAGTTTATAATAGCAACACATTCTCCGATACTTATGGCTTTTCCGGATGCTGAAATATTTGAATTTTCTTCAGACGGGTTAAGAAACGTAAGCTATAAAGATACCGAGCATTATCAGATAACCAAGCAGTTTATGGAAAATCCCGAAAGGATGATTCATTATCTCTTTAATGAAAACTGACTTTACATCTAAAGCATAAAATCTCCCCGTGAGGCTTCACGGGGAGATTTTGACGTTTAATGGGTATTAAGTTAAAATAATCAGAGTCTTTCCGGTGCGTTGTCGAAGCACGGATAGTCGTTTTCGTCGATAACGGTCTCTTTTCCGTTGATAATGAGTGTTACTTTGGTATCTTCTATACGTTCACTTGCGATAACTTTTGTTATAGCGAGCTCTTCTTTGTTTGAAGGATAAAGCAGGGTAACGATTCTTGCTTCTTTTCCGTTTGCGATATACTGCAGGCAAGGCGCGTGGGAATGTTCGAATTTCTCGCTGTCAGCCCCGTCCTTCATACGCCATCCGATATAATACGGTTCGTACTGAGCGATAATTACTTCGGGTGCGATACTTCCTATGATGTTCATAGTGACTCCGTCGCCGTGATCGGAAGTATAGAGTGTATCCTCTACCGAGAAATTTTGTATATCCATCTGATAAGAGGTGGCAAATTTGTGCTCGGAAGCGTCGTTTGAAGTATATCTGTCAATGATTACAGCAAAGGGAAGTGCTCCGTTAAGACCTTTTTTAAAGAAAAGAGCCTTGCGCTTGTGCGTTACGCCTGTAAGATCAGCTCCGTAGCCCTCGCTGTACATTCCTTCAACAGAGTCAACGTCGGCAGTAAACGACCATTTCATATCGGAACGCTCTGCTATCATTTCGGGAAGCCATTTGTAATTCTTTCTTCTGTTTTGATCGAGATCGTCAACAAGGCCGCTGTTGTGTGCATATGTGCGAAGACAAAAATCGCGCATTTTTGAAGAATCGTATATGTAGGTACCGGTGTCGGGCATTACGTCTTTGCCGTAAGCAAACATAAGGACGTTAAGCTTGTCCTCGTGCTGATGAGCTCTGCCGAGAGGACCTGCATCCATAAAGAACCATACGGCGTCCTCATCCCAGGAAGTACGCATATAAGCCTGTCCCGCATAAGGAAGAGCTACGTCGGTATAGCTTGGGAGAGAACCTTCCTTGCCGTCCGTTGCAAAATATTTGATATATGGATTGTCGGGAAAATATATTGTTCCGATCTTACACCAATGCTTGACATTAGATCTTCCGCCGTCATTCAGACTCGGAAATCTTCTGTCGGGGCAGATAATGTTCACGTTGAGCATAAACATTTTTTCAATGCCGCTTAAAAGTGCATCGGGAACAGTATATCCGATAGCTTCGGCGGTACAAAGTATCCAGTGATAGTTCTGTACAACGACGTTGTGATAGTTGGTCGTAAGCTCGTACTGGAATCCGTCGGGATATACCTGTACATCAATTTCTCCGATAAGTCTTTTAAAGGCATATTCTTTCCACTCGGATGTCTTTTTCAGGAATGGATAGAGCATTACGATATGAGAAAGACCTGCCATCTCCATTATAAGCCAATTACCGTTGGTCGATTTTGTAAAGAGTCTGTGTCCGTGCTCCCAAACCGATTTCATATAAGTTGTAATAACGTGGTCGGTCATATATTCGGAATGAAGAAAAGCGTGGAAAGCGTAATGCCAGTTTTTCGTCATTCGTATGCCTGCTTCGATCGTTCTCCAGCACCAAGTAGCACCCGATCCGTCGTTGTCTGAAAATTTAGCCTGCGCACACCAGCTCATAAGAAGATCGATGAAAGCTTTGGTGTATTTTTCATCGCCGGTCTGACGGTAACACCATCCGAGGCATCTCCATTCGTGATGTCTTGAAAGCTGCCACGGCCATTCTTTGTATGCGTTGTACGTAGGATTTGACTCCCAATCGACGTGCTTTGTGTCCGGAAATTTGTACCAGGTACCGCAGGAACAAAGCTCGGCACGAAGTATTTTTTCGGCAGCTGCAAAATCGTCGTCGCTGCTGAGCGCCCACGCGTTTTCTCTTTCATAATAGGGGATTTTAAAATAATCTTCAGGCTTCATAAATCCGCGCACAAAATCCGCAAGCTGCTTTTCAGCGGCTTCAAGACCGTTTTGCAGATATGTTTCACCTATGTTTTTTAATTCGGGATAATCAGAGGAAAGTTCCTCGCAGAAAAAACGCTTGTCAGATATATACATTTTGTTTTGTCCTCGCTTTGTTGATTTTACCTTTTTTCTATAATAACATTTTTTTATCATAATGTCAATAATCTGCGAAAAAACTATAACTTACCGTGTGCTTTGTTGACAAAATTAAGCTTAACTGATATAATCATAATAAAATATACAATTTTGGAGGCAAATATGAAATACATTCCTTTGGTAAATATAAAAATGGGTACAGCATCGCACCCGAGAAGATCGTACGGGAATACACTTCCCCTGACACAGATTCCGTTTGGTATGGTGTCATTTTGTCCGCAGACAGAGTCGAGAGAAGGATGGTTTTTTCACCCGACACACGAGTTCGTTGAAGGTGTACGTCTTACACATCAGCCAAGTCCGTGGATAAATGACTACGGTACGTTTCTTATGACACCTCAGAATGACGTTGTTTCGGATAACGCAGGTGGTGCTTGGTCGGGCTACAGAATCAAGGACGCGGTTTTCCGTCCCGATTATCTGAAAATTCATATGCTTCGCTCTAACTGTACCTTTGAGATAACACCAACGGAAAGATGCGCCGCCGTAAAACTCACCTTCGGCGATGACAGACCCTCATATCTCTCTTTTCTCCCTACAAAGGGTGAATATTCTTATACGCTTGATAAAGAAAACTGTATCCTTTACGGAAAGACAAACGGTCATTCGGGCGACAGAAGCGTTAATTTCAATATGTATTTTACAGTAGTCTTTGATAAAGATTCGGTCGATTTTGATAAGAGCTATCAAAGAGGCGATGGCAGAAATACAGCGGTACACATCGCGCTTACAAAAAAAGAAGTTGAAGTAAGACTAGGAATATCCTATATAAGCCACGAGCTTGCATCTCTTGCAATAGAGCGCGAATGCGGAGACAAGAGCTTTGACGAAATAATAGAGTCTGCCGAAAAAGAATGGGAAGAAAAGCTCAGCCGTATCGAGATAGAAACAGAGGACAGCGAACAGATGAAGACCTTCTATTCCTGTCTGTACAGAACATTCCTTTTCCCTCATAAGGCATACGAATATGACGAGAATGGAAATATTCTGCACTATGCTCCCTTTGACGGAAGTGTAAGAAGGGGTGTACGCTATACGGATAACGGCTTCTGGGATACTTACCGCACCGTATATCCGCTTTATACCCTTATGGCAAAGGAAGAGTTTGCCGAAATTCTCGAAGGTTTCGTTACCGACTATCCCGAATGCGGATGGCTTCCGCGATGGACGGCTATGGGTGAGGTAGGATGTATGCCGAGTACACTTATAGATGCAGTGATCGCAGAGGCGGCAGTAAACGGAATAGGAAAGAGAAGCGTGCTCGAAACAGCACTTGAAGGAATGCTCCATCACGCAAATAATGAAGCAGATGACCCGAGATACGGAAGAAACGGAGCTATTTCATATCTTAAATACGGCTATATGCCGCGTGAGGAGGTTCACGAATCTGTAAATCTCACGCAGGATTCGGCGTACGGCGACTTCTGTATTGCCAAAGTGGCAGAGGTACTCGGCAGAGAAGAACTTGTGGATGAATATATGAAGCGTTCGAAGAATTATAAGAACATATTTGATCCAACAAGCGGATTTATGCGCGGAAAGGACAAAAACGGTAAGATGGCAGAGTTTTTCGATCCCTGTTCTTGGGGCGGTGAATATACGGAAGGCTCGGCGTGGCAGAATTCATTTGCCGTTCCGCACGATATTTTAGGTCTTGCAGAGCTTCACGGCGGTAAAGAAAAGCTTATTGCCAAGCTTGACGAGCTCTTTACCTCGGAGCCTAAATACAGAGTATTCGGATATAATAACGAGATACACGAGATGACAGAAATGGCACTCGTAGATTTCGGTCAGATGGCGATATCAAATCAGCCGTCCTTCCATCTGCCATTTATTTACGCTCTTTTAGGTGAACAGGAAAAGACCGATTATTACGTAGAAAAGCTCGTAAAAGAAGCATTTTCATCGGCAGATAACGGATATCCTGGCGACGAGGATAACGGAACTACGTCTGCGTGGTATATCCTTGCGACTCTCGGTATGTATAGATTCTGTCCCGGAATGACAGATTGGGTATATACGAAGAAGCTCGTAAAGTCGGCAAAGATACGCGGAAAAGAGATATAAGCGACCGTGAAATTGGTCATCGAAAGGATAAGTATGAAAAAGATAGGATATAAATGGGTGATAGTGGCGCTATGCTTTTTGATGGTGCTTACCACACTTGGATTTGGCAGTTCGGTGAGAACGCTCTTCCTGTCACCGATAACGGAGGCACTTGGAATAGAGAGAAGCAAGTTCTCGCTGAACGATAGCTGCAGATTTATTTCAACGGCAATAATAAATATATTTTTCGGTACGCTCGTGTGTAAATTCGGTGCCAAAAAGCTGATAGGCGCGGGATTTCTCTCGCTTATATCTGCGATGCTCATATATGCTTTTGCAAATAATATATGGTTTTTCTGCGTAGGCGGCGTTATGCTCGGAATAGGACTTTCGTGGACGACTACCACGATGGTCGGTTACGTTGTGAATAAGTGGTGCAGAGAAAACAAAGGTACGATAATGGGTTTTGTACTTGCGGCAAACGGAATAGGCGGTGCGGTCGCAACACAGATCGTTTCTCCGATAATATACAGAGAAAACGATATTTTCGGGTACAGAAAAGCATATCTGCTGATAGCGGTGATACTTTTTGCGGTAGGAACGCTTGTAATGATATTTTTCAGAAACGATCCGAAGATAAGCGCGGTATCGGAAGAAAAAAAGGAAAAAACGCAGTCAAAGAGTAAGATTCCCGAGTGGGATGGCGTCGAATATAAAGAAGTCCGTAAAACACGTTTTTTCTATCTCGCCTGCGTATCTATATTCCTTACAGGACTCGTTCTGCAGGGAATGTACGGCATATCGGCGGCGCATATGAAGGATATCGGTATTGACGCCGAATACATAGCGCTTGTTATGAGTGTGCATTCGATATCACTTGCTTTTTTTAAATTTCTTGCAGGATTTTTGTACGATAAAGCAGGACTGCGAGTAAGTGTCAATATCTGTATAACTTGTGCGATCGTTGTTTCGATAATTCTGGCATCTCTTACCGATAATATGACGGGAAGAATATTTGCTATGCTGTACGGAATACTTTGTTCGGCGGCGCTTCCTCTTGAAACCGTGATGCTTCCGATATATGCAAGAGAGCTTTTCGGTGAAAAATCGTTTAATAAAGTACTCGGAATTTTTGTTTCCGTAAATACGACGGGATACGCACTCGGCTCACCGATGATGAATCTCTGTTTTGATAAACTTGGCAGCTATCGTACAGGACTTTATAGCTGTTCGGCGCTGATGATCTTCGTGTTCGCGATGCTTTGGATAGTCATCACAGAAGCAAAGAAGTTTCGTGCAAATCAAAATACATATGATATTGACATAAAACCCTGAGTAATTCGCGATAAATATAATTTTTTTGTATTTTATTGACAAACTATTGACAATTAGTTCGAAATATGATACAATACAATCAGAAGATGATATGTAACGATAGTCAAACGGCATAAAAGATGTCAACAAGGAGAAAATCTTATGAAAAAAATCATTATTCGGATTATTATTACAGTTATTCTGATACCCGTGGTTCTTGTAGCAATTTCAAACATAGTTATGTTTTTGGGTGATATGGAACGAGGTACTAAGATTGAACAAAATATTGATCTTATGGGTCGTGATTCTATAAAGGGCATTACTCTGATATGGCTTGCTTTAGCAGCAGTGCTCGTGTTTGTATTTCCTTCGTTTATAAGATTTGTCTTTAAAAGAGTCAAATGTTATAGTAGCCTCTTTGCAGTTTGCTCGAAAGAAGGGTATAAATTCAAACTGAAGCGGTTTCCGCTTGCTTCGTTTTTCGGTGTAAAAGCAAAAGAAGACGTATGTATTACACGCGGCGGTGAAAAGTATTTTATACATTTTATCGATGTTATCGGTCGAGCACGGGTTTTCACGTTAATAGACGGCAGAACCTATAACGTATCAAAAACGGCAGCGAATGGTGCTACAATAACGCCGCTGTTTGATATGAGTTTTAGTTCGGCAAAACGAGTAATATTAGACGGCAGTAAAAATACTATTCCCGAATTTGATAAAAACGATGGAAAACACATTATCATAGTTGACCCTCTTCCGATGGAAGTAAGGTATATCGAAAACAATGTACCTAAACCGTTATTCAGCGGATATAGTATAGGCAATATCACCTATTATGAGGCTGAGGATTTTATAAAGTTTTTAAAGAGAATATAATTTTCTCTTAGCACTAAAGCGAACGGAGATGTTATTGTTACTATGAAAAATGTAATCACGATTAGTATTGTTACAGATCTCTCGACATTTGTATTTCTTTTATATGTAACACTGATACGCGTTATTATACCATTAGTGCTTGTATTCGTATTTGCTTCGTTTATAAGATTTGTCTTTAAAAGAATCAAATGGTATATCAAACTCTTTGTAGTCTGCTCGAAAGAAGGGTATAAATTCAAACTGAAGCGGCTTCCGCTTGCTTCGTTTTTCGGTGTAAAAGCAAAAGAAGACGTATGTATTACACGCGGCGGTGAAAAGTATTTTATACATTTTATCGATGTTATCGGTCGAGCAAGGGTTTTCACGTTAATAGACGGCAGAACCTATAACGTATCAAAAACGTCAGC